>NZ_JALGCN010000021.1:0-134600 GCF_038085055.1 Bradyrhizobium sp. ISRA442 | reverse complement strand
GTATCCATTGCAATCTGACGCAGAGCACGCGGAGCAGATACGCAAGACCATTCAGGGTTCGTGGAAGGTCCTTGCCCTTCCTCAACCCGATACCTTCCTCGGCCGAAAAACCTACGAGCCGTTTCCGAGAGAACGAGACGCCGAAGGTCACGTCTTCGTCCGCGCAAAACTTGCGATCGACGAAACGCGACGAAGCGCGATCAGCCGCGTCGATAGGCTTGGAGATAGCTCGGCGAATACAACGCCGCGTCTTTCAGCGCGCCGAGGTCGCTGATGGTCAAAGTGCGCTCCCGCAGTACGATCAGGCCGGACGCCCTGAGCTCCTGAAGCGTTCGGTTCAAATGCACGACGGAAAGGCCGGTGGCATCCGCGAGGTCCATCTGCGTGACCGGCATGACGCACGAATTTCCGTCGACCATCCCGACCGGGCGAAGCCGCTCGAATATCTCGCAGAACAGATGCGCCACGCGCTCCAGCGCCACGCGGCGGCCGAGATTGATGGCCCATTCGCGCTGGATCGCGTTGCTCACGAGAGTCTCGCACCAGAACGCTTCCGTGAGCGAGCGATCGTTCGCCAGGAGGCTCTCGAAGCGCGCGCGCTTGATTTCGCTATAGACGACCGGCGTCATCGTCGCGATCGAGTGATCCATCAGCGACAGCAGGAACGCATGCGCGTCGCAGCTCTCACCCGGAAAGATGAAATTGACGATCTGGCGGCGGCCGTCCTCCAGCGTCTTATAGCGGCACAGCCAGCCGGACAGCACGATGCGAACGCTGTCGATGGGATCGCCCTCGGAGATCAGGTCTTCGCCGGACCCCGCGCGCTGCATCCCTTCGAGCATGGCGCGCTCGAGCGCGGCGGAAGCTTCGGCTGACAACGGCCGTAGCGCATTCAGGCGGCGGATCGCTGGCTCCGTCACGCTTCGATCGAGGGTTGAGAAGGGCATTAATTACCGCCCCCCGGTGTATGGAACGCACGCTTGCTCACAGGAATGATGATCGTGCATGTCAATCCGGATGAATTGAACGACATCGTCGTCTGCGCCTTGAACTCGAACGCCAGCGTGCGCTCCAGCAGCTCCGTGCCAAACCCTTTCCGCGGCGGCGGCGTGACTTGCGGCCCGCCCCGCTCGCGCCATTCGAACAGCAGCTCGGCGGGAGCGGCGCTCTCATCGATACGCCAGGAGATTTCGATCCGCCCCGTCGGCCGGCTCAATGCACCGTATTTCAGCGCATTGGTCGCGAGCTCGTGGATGGCGAGCGCAAAGGTTTCCGCGGCCTTCGGCTGGAAGCGCACGCGCGGACCCGAGACACGCACCTGCTCGCCTTCCCTGGCATTATAGGCCAACAGCTCCTCGACGACGAGATATTCGAGATCGACGCCGCCCTCGGGATCGCGGGTCACCAGCGCCTGGGTGCGGGCGAAGGCATTGAGGCGGCCGTCGAGATGCGAAGCGAATTCCTCGACGGTCGCGCTCGAATCCGCGGTGCGGCGGGCGATCGAGCGCACCACGCCGAGCGTGTTGCGGACGCGATGCTGAAGCTCGGCGAGCAGCAGCCGCTGCCGCTCTTCGGCGCGAGTGACCGCCGTGACGTCGATGAAGGTGATGACGACGCCGGCGATGAAATTATCGATGCTGCGATAGGGCAAGATGCGCACGATGTAGCGCGTGCCGCTGTCCGGCGCGCTCAGCTCGCGCTCCACGCTTGCGAGCGTGCGCAGCACGCGGCGGACGTCATCATTGAGCTCCTCGATCGGAATGCGCGCCTTGATGTGGGCGACGGGACGGCCGACGTCGGTCTCCACCAGGTGCAGAACCTGCGTGATCGCCGGCGTGAAATTCATCACCTTGAGATCGTTGTCGAGGAACACCGTCGCGATCTGCGTGCTCTCGAGGAAGTTCTTGAGGTCGCTGGTGGCACGCGTCAGTTCCTGGACGCGATGCGCCAGCTCGCCGTTGACGGTCGTCAGCTCCTCGTTGACCGACTGCAACTCCTCGCGCGAGGTTTCGAGCTCCTCATTGGCCGACTGCAGCTCCTCGTTGAGCGACTGGTATTCCTCGTTGGAGGATTTCAGCTCCTCGTTGGTGCTCTCCAATTCCTCGATGGTCGCCTGCAGGCGCTCGCCGGTCGCCCGCAGCTCGCTCTCGAGACGCTCGACATGCTCGGTTCGCACCATTGCATTGCTCTGGTTGGCCTCGATCACGCGGACGGGGCCATCCTTGAACAGCACGACGAAATTGCGGTGGCCGCCTGCGCCCTCCTGGATCGGCTCGACGGTGATGTCGACGAGCACGCGGTGACCGTTCAGACCGAGTTGCACATGATCGGCATGGGCGGGCTCGTTAGTCTCGGCCGCGCGGGCGAGCGCGGTGCGCAGCTCGATCCTGAGATCGCGGTGCACGAGCTGAAGCAGGTCGAGCGTGGCGGTCCCCGCCGTCGGCTCGATGTAGCGCCCGGTGCGGCCCGAGAAGTGCAGGATATGAAAATTGTCGTCGGTGATGACATAGGCCGGTGCATAGCGCTCCGCGATCCGCTGCGCGCGGCGTTCCAGGCCGACGTCCGGACCGAACGAGCGAACCGGCCGCAGGTCGACCGGCGCCCTGCCCGCCGCCGTCGTGATCGGAAATTCCGGCGGCAGCCGCGTTCCGGTCTCGAGCCTCTTGAAGATGCGGGCGCGGCGATCGATCGGCGCGAACAGCTTTGGATGCCGCGTCACGTTCTCGGAGTTGCCGAGGAACAGGAAGCGGTCAGGCAGCAGCGCGAAATGGAACAGCGGGATCACGCGGTTCTGCAGTTCGCTATTGAGATAGATCAGCAGATTGCGGCAGGAGACGAGATCGAGTTTGGAGAACGGCGCGTCCTTGATGACGTTGTGCTGCGAGAAGATGCACATCTCGCGCAGCTCCTTCACCACGCAATAGGTGTCGCCCTCGCGCACGAACCAGCGCGCCAGGCGCTCGCTGGTCATGTCCGCCTCGATGTTGGTGCGGTAACGGCCGACGCGCGCGGCCGCCAGCGCGCGCCCGTCGATGTCGGTCGCGAAGATCTGCACCAGCGGCGCGGAATCCAGCCGCGCCATGTGCTCGCGCAGCAGGATGCCGATCGAGTAGGCCTCCTCGCCGGTGGAGCAGCCGAGCACCCAGACGCGAACCTGCTGACCCGAGCCCTTGCCTTCGAAGATCTTCGGGATGATCTGGGTCTCCAGCACCTCGAATTCGCGCTTGTCGCGAAAGAACTCGGTGACGCCGATCAGGAGGTCATTGAAGAGATGCTGGGCCTCGTCCTTGTCATTGCGGAGAAAATCGACATAGGCGGGGATAGCGTCGATCTGCACCACCTGCATGCGCCGCTGCACGCGACGCAAGAACGTGTTCTGCTTGTAGCCGTGGAAATCGTTGCCGGTCTTGTTGCGCAGGATGTCGGCGATGCGCGACAGCGAGGTCGCGGCGGCGGCCAGAACCTCGTCAAAACCGTGCTTCTCCTCGAGCCGCCGTAAGTGGCGGGCATAGACCTGGATATGCTCGGGGATCTCCTCCGGCGGCAGCACGTAGTCGGCGATGGCGGCGGGCGTATTGCAGTCGAGCAGATGTTCGGCCTTGTGGGTCTCGACTTTTTCGGCGATGGCGAGTCCGCCATGGTCCTTGAGCGTCGCGGTGCCCAGCGTGCCGTCACCGCCGGTGCCGGCCAGGATCACGCCGATCGACTGCTCGGCACGCTCTTCCGCCAAGGAGACCAGAAAGCTGTCGATCGTGGCCCGCTCGCCGGGCGCCTGTTCGGCCTTGCGAAGCGTAAAGCGATCGCCCTGGATGGTCGTGATCATCGCCGGCGGGCACAAATAGATCGTGCCGCCCTCGATCGCCTGAGCATCGCCGATATCAGCGACCCTGCCGCCGTTCGAGCCCTGGACAATCTGGAGCAACCGATTCCCGTCAAAGGCCTCATGATGCTGAAGCGCCAGCACAATGGCCTGGTCGGCTGCCAACGTCAGCTTGGCGAAGAAGCGCTCGATGCTGTCGAGGGCACCGGACGATGCACCCACCCCGATGATGAGCGGGGATTTGACCTGACGCTCTCCCTCGATGGGCTGTTCGCCGACTTTACTCATGGTCCGTTAGCTCTCACGGGCTGGCCGGGCGCGACGGGCCCGCTCCCTGCAAATAGCAGAAATCGATGTTATCCCAAGAGGCCAACGGCGAAAATGCGATGCTACGTTCCATGCGGAGAACCGGCCGTTGTCAGCCCGCTGCGAAAGGTCCATAGTCGCCTGGATCCGTAGGAGCCCGCGATGCAGATCTCTGATGAACTCGCGGCCCTGATCCAGCGCGCCGAGAGCGCGATCACGACCGCCCGCCTACTTGTCGACGAGAACAACCGCTTGCGCCGCAACATCGAGCGGCAGCTCGACCATATGTTCGAAATCGGCGTGGAATTCGCGCGGCCACCGGTCAGCCTCCCGGCTAACCCGCATCCACCTGTTGCTGAAGATAAGAGACGCGCTGCTCGATCAGGATACGGTGACGCTGCCATTCGATCAGGGTCTGCCTGAGCAGGTCAACCAGCCGTTCGGCCTGGCGCGTGTCGTGGCCGCCGGCTTGAAGATCACGGACCCGCTCCTCCTGATCGCGGATGCGCTGAGAGCCCTCCTGTATATCCTGGTCGGCCTTGATCAGAAGGCGCTGCTCGGCATGGAGCTGCTCGGTACATTCGGCAAGGGACGGGGCCATGGCGGTGCCTCAAGCTTCCCATTTTCGGACCGGAGGATCGAGCGATTGTAGCACGACGCGCCGGATCATATCGGCATATTCGCGATATTCGGCGGCCCGCGCCTCGTACATCTCGGCGACGGCGAGCCGGCCGCTGCGCCGGCCGTCCGACGCCATGCGCTGCACCAGTTCGGCTCGCTCCTCGATGATGCGCAAAGCGACGCGCAGGGCTTCGTCGACGCGCCCCTCCTGCTCTTTGGCGAGCACATCGGCCGTGTAGGCGTGACCGACTTGGCAACGGAAGCGCATCGGCCGCGCGTCCTTGATCTCCGACAAGACGCCGCCACAGCCTGGACAGGTCAGCGCGACCGGATCGGCCAAGGAGGCAAGCTTGTCGCTGCCGACCCGGTCGCCTGCCGCAATCTCGACCTCGAGCTTGATCTCCGGCGGGATCGGCAGCGCCGCCCCGGGCGGTTCCTTGACGAGTTCGGACAGGACGTCTCCCATGGTGGCGCCGGGCACGCAGAGATCGATGGTCGTCGCCTCCATGGCGCGCCGCGGCATCTCATCGGAAATGGCATCCATGGGATCCTGCACCACAGTCATTCCGCCGCAGCGCTTGATGGCGTTGAGGCCGGCGGCACCATCCGACAGCAGGCCGCTGAGGAGAACGCCGATCACGCGCGGGCCGTGATGCAGAGCGGCAGAGCGAAACAGCGCATCGATCGCCGGCCGCACCATGTTTTCGCGAGGACCACGCCCGAGGAACACACGATCCTCCGACAGCAGCAAATGGTGGTCCGGCGCTCCCAGAATGACCTGGCCGGGCTCAATCTTCATGCCGTTTTCGGCCTGCCGGACCGGAAGCTTGCCGGCGCTGCTGGCGACCGTGGAGAGGATGCCGATACCTTGCGCCGGAATGTGCAGCACGATGAAGATGGCGGCCGGCAGGTCCACCGGCAGGCGGCCAAGGATCTGCTTCAAGGGCGTGGTCGCTCCGGCGGAGCCCCCGATGACGATGATGTCGTGGTTGCTCATGGAACCCGCCTTCGATTGCATCGTTTGGACCAAGGCGGCCGATCGCCTTAAGTTCCTGTCTGGAGGACCCTGGAGGGATCATGTCCGTATCGCCCACGCTGCCTCGTGAACGCACTCTGCTGAAGGGTCGCCGTATTCTCGTGGTCGAGGACGAATATTTCCTCGCCGATGACATCGACAAGGCGCTCCGCTCGCTCGGCGCCGACGTGGCGGGCCCGGTGGGCCATATTGAAGGCGCGGTCGAACTTCTGCACGACGGCGGCAGTCTAGATGCGGCCGTGCTCGACGTGAACGTTCGCAGCGACATGATCTTTCCCGTTGCCCGCGAGCTGAGGGCGCGCCAGGTGCCGTTCGTGTTCACCACGGGGTACGAGAAGATTGCCATCGGCGCGGAATTCCAGGACGTGCCCCTCTGGGAAAAGCCGATCGACATTGTGGCAATGGCCCGGAAGCTCGCTGCGATCATCGACAATCGGCAGGCATGACACGCGAGGCGCCCTCACCGACCCGTTGAATGAAACTGAAGAGGCATTCGATGATCTACTCACCGAATTCCGCGCTCGACGCACAGCTCCTGAACCATTCGCGCGAGCTGGTTTTCAAGGCGCTGAAACTGCTCCGCAACAGCGATCATCTCGTGAGCGGGCAGCGCCTACGCGATGAGTTAAGTCGCGAAACTCCGCGCAACGAAGATCAACCGTCCGGACATGACGCCTCGAGGTTCACGGCAAATTGACGATCAGAACAGATGCGCGAAGGCAAGCCAAGCGGTCACCGCGAGGCACAGGATCACCGCGGCGTAGGGCAGCGCGATGCGCAAGATTGGTCTCCCCGCGCCGGTCAGTCCAGCATCATCCACACGATTGCCACCGTCATCACGATAAAGCCCGTGACAGCGGTCGCGACAAACGCCTGCTCGATGCGATCCATCGCCATCGCAGCCCCCTTTCCAGTCCGCTCACTTTGACGGTTGGGGGAACCGCGCGCATTAGGCTATGTGAATCGCCGCGCAACGATCGTCGGCAGGACTCTTTCCATCCATGGGGTTGCCCAAAGACCGCCGGGCGCAAAGATGTTCGGCATGTCGATGCAGAGATGAACGGCATCCCGGATCTCGGCGACCTCTGACTTGCCGTGCGGTCGGGGAACGAGCCAGACGGGAAGAGGTTGATGCGTCGCGATCTCCTCAAACTACAGGAGTGGTCGGTGCAACGATTGTCATTCCTCGCTGCCTTCATCATCGCGATCAGTGCGTTCGCCGGATCGGCGCCAGCCCGCGCCCAGGATTATCCCTGGTGTGTCCAGGGCAAAGGCCTGGGTTATCCCGGCGATTGCAGCTATCGCAGCCGCGCACAATGCCTGGCATCCGCGTCCGGACGCAACGTCTACTGCGGCCTGAACCCCCGCGCGGCGTACGGCCAGCAACGTCGCGGCCGGGACTATCGCTATTGACTCGGGCGACAGCGCGCCGCTGTTGCACAGGCTGCTTTGAAGCTTGATTTTGTCCTGATTGGCCGCGGACTACTTGCGGCGCGACTGCGCCTCAACAGCCTGCACCGCCACGCTCGCCACTTGCCGCAGCGCCTCGCGGTCCGCGCCTGACGATGCCATCACGCCCATGCCAACGGAGACGGCCGAGACGTAACGCGCAAGGGCTGCGGGATCTGACGTCTCGTTGAGATCGCCTTCGGCCTTGGCGCGGATGAAGCGGTCGCGGAGCTGGTCTTCGTTCTGGGCGCGGCGGGCGGCGAGCTCGAAGGGGACGTTTTCGGAGCCGGTGCCGCAGGCGATGCCGCCCTGCACGAGCAGGCAACCAGGCGGATTGGCGGGATCGGTCTGCTTCTCGGCGATGCCCATCAGCATGCGCTCGGCGACCTCGCGGGCGGTCGGTGCTGCCACCACCTCCTCCATCCAGGCGCCGCGCAGCTTGGTATAGCGGTCGAGCGCGGCCTTCAGCAGCCCTTCCTTGTTGCCGAAGCAGGCATAAAGGCTCGGCGGATTGATGCCCATGGCCTCGGTGAGCTGGGCGATGGTGGCGCCCTCGTAGCCGTGGCGCCAAAACACTTCCATCGCCTGGTCCAACGCCGTGTCGGCGTCGAATTCACGGGGGCGTCCCATGCCCATGTGCCTGTCTCCTCGGAATCGGCGTCGCCTATCGCTCTAACGCCTGATCCTATCTATTTGTTCTAGCTTTCTTTTCTGTGCCGGCTTCCAATTCTTGCGGTAAGTGGCTACGATTTTCTTAGTGAATGGTACATAAGTATCTTGCACTGCGGCGTCCAGCTCCACATCTGTAGTGAACACTACATATCTGGAGCGCGCAAATGCCCCCATCCCAAAATACCCGTAATGGCCGTTTCCGCCGCCTTCTCGGCGGTGTCGCTATCGTCGGCGCCCTCGCGGCGGCCGGTTCGATCGCAACCGGCCGCTATTTTCATGCCGCGCAGGCGACCGCGACGGCGGCGCCCGAGCAGGCGGTGTCGGTCACCGTCGCCATGATCGAGCCGCGGCAGACTGTGCTGTGGGACGATTTCTCCGGACGGTTAGAGGCCATCAACCGCGTCGAGCTCCGCCCGCGTGTCGCCGGCGCGATCCTTGCGACCAACTTCACCGAAGGCGCGCTGGTGAAGGCCGGTGACGTGCTGTTCAAGATCGATCCGGCGCCCTACGCGGCCGAGGTCGACAAGGCCGCGGCCCAGCTCGAGGCCGCCAAAGCGCGCGTGGTCTTCACCACCAGCGAGGTCGAGCGCGGCGCACAGCTCGTAGGCAACGCCGTGGTCACGCGGCGCGATTTCGACCAGCGCGAGAACGCCAATCGCGAAGCCGTCGCTAACGTGAAGGCGGCCGAGGCGACACTCCAGACCGCAAAGCTCAATCTCGATTACACCGAGGTGCGCGCACCCGTGGACGGTCGCGTCGGCAAGATCGAGGTTACCGTCGGCAATCTCGTTGCCGCCGGCACCGCCTCTCCCGTCCTGACCTCGCTGGTCTCGGTCAATCCGATCTACGCGTCCTTCGACGCGGATGAAGAGGTGGTGCTGCGGGCGCTCAACTCGATCGCAGATGCCTCCGGCAAGCGCGGCAATCTCGATCAGATTCCCGTCGAGATGACCACATCAGGCGGCCTCTCGGCGAAGGGCCACATCCAGCTCATCGACAACCAGGTCAACGGCCAGAGCGGCACCATCCGCGTCCGCGCGGTGTTCCGCAACGACGACGGCCGCCTCATCCCCGGCCAGTTCGCCCGCGTGCGCATGGGCCAGCCGAAGCAGCAGACGCTGGTGATGATCGACGAGCGCGCGATCGGCACCGACCAGGACAAGAAGTTCGTGATGGCGGTCGGTGACGATAGCCGTGCCGTCTACCGGCCGATCACGCTCGGCGGCGCGGTCGACGGCCTGCGCATCGTCACCTCGGGGCTGAAGTCGGGCGAGCGCATCGTCGTCAACGGCCTGCAGCGCGTGCGTCCCGGCGCCCTCCTCAAGACGGAGGTCGCCGCGATGGGCGCGCGCGGACCGCAACAGGCCTCCAACCACAGCAACCAGGACATCGTGCAGCGCTAGCGTTTGCGTCATTCCACATTGCGCAATTGCGCAATGGGGGCACGCGCGGCGGGCCCCCGGACTCTCGAAGTTACTGAACTCCGAAGACATTACTTCTGGATTCCGGCTTCGCGGGCCTCGGCCCGCGAACCCGGAATGACGGGAGAGCTGTCTCTCGCGCAGGGGCAAAGCCATGAATCTCTCAAAGTTCTTCATCGATCGGCCGATCTTCGCCGGCGTGCTCTCGGTCCTGATCTTCCTCGCCGGCCTGATCTCGCTGTTCGCGATGCCGATCTCGGAATATCCGGACGTCGTGCCGCCCTCCGTCGTGGTGCGCGCAACCTATCCCGGCGCCAATCCCAAGGTGATCGCCGAGACGGTGGCGACCCCGATCGAGGAGCAGATCAACGGCGTCGAGAACATGCTCTACATGTCGAGCCAGGCCACCACCGACGGCGCGATGACGCTGACGGTGACGTTCCGGCTCGGCACCGACCCCGACAAGGCGACGCAGCTCGTGCAGAACCGCGTGCAGCAGGCCGAGCCGCGGCTGCCGGCCGTGGTGCGCCAGCTCGGCATCATCACCAAGAAGTCGTCGCCCGACCTCACCATGGTCGTGCACCTGCTATCACCGAACAACCGCTACGACATGACGTATTTGCGCAACTACGCGGTGCTCAACGTCAAGGACCGCCTGGCGCGGATCGACGGCGTCGGCGACGTCCAGCTCTACGGCGCCGGCGACTATTCGATGCGGGTCTGGGTCGATCCGCAGAAGGCGGCCGAGCATGGCCTCACCGCGAGCGACATCGTCAAGGCGATCCAGGCGCAGAACGTCGAGGCCGCAGCCGGCGTGGTCGGCTCCTCGCCCAGCGTCAAGGGCATCGACCTGCAGCTTTCGGTCAATGCCGAGGGACGGCTTGCAAGCGAAGAGCAGTTCGGCGACATCGTGGTCAAGACCGGCGCACGTGGCGAGGTGGTGCGGCTGCGCGACGTCGCGCGCATCGAGCTCGGCGCCTCCGAATACGGCCTGCGCTCGCTGCTCGACAACAAGCAGGCGGTGGCCATCCCGATCTTCCAGGCGCCGGGCTCCAATGCCCTGCAGATCTCCGACCACGTCCGCGCCACCATGGCCGAGATCAAGAAGAACATGCCGGAAGGCGTGTCCTACCAGATCGTCTACGATCCCACCCAGTTCGTGCGCTCGTCGATCGAGGCGGTGATCCACACGCTGCTCGAGGCGATCGCGCTGGTGGTGCTGGTCGTGATCCTGTTCCTGCAGACCTGGCGCGCCTCTATCATTCCGCTGCTGGCGGTGCCCGTGTCGATCGTCGGCACCTTCGCCGTGATGCACGTGTTCGGCTTCTCCATCAACGGGCTCAGCCTGTTCGGCCTGGTGCTCGCGATCGGCATCGTTGTCGACGACGCCATCGTCGTGGTCGAGAACGTCGAGCGCAACATCGAGGCCGGCCTGTCGCCGCATGATGCCACTTATCAGGCGATGCGCGAGGTTTCCGGCCCGATCATCGCGATCGCGCTGGTGCTGATCGCGGTGTTCGTCCCGCTCGCTTTCATCTCGGGCCTCACCGGGCAGTTCTACAAGCAGTTCGCCCTGACGATCGCGATCTCGACCGTGATCTCGGCGGTCAACTCGTTGACGCTGTCGCCGGCGCTGTCGGCGCTGCTCCTCAAGGGCCATAATGAGCCGAAGGACCGGCTGACGCTCATCCTCGAAAAGGCCTTCGGCTGGTTCTTCCGCGGCTTCAACCGCGCCTTCACGCGCTCCTCGGCGAACTACAGCGGCACCGTCACCAAGGTGATATCCGGCAAGGCCGCGGTGATGGGCCTTTATGTGCTCCTGGTCGGCCTCACCGCCCTGCTCTTCCAGCAGGTGCCGAGCGGCTTCGTCCCGGGCCAGGACAAGCAATATCTCGTCGGATTCGCACGCCTGCCCGATGGCGCGACGCTCGATCGCACCGAAGAGGTGATCCGCAAGATGAGCGACATCGCGCTGACCCAGCCCGGCGTCGAGAGCTCGGTCGCGTTTCCGGGCCTCTCGATCTCCGGCTTCACCAACTCGTCCAATGCCGGCATCGTGTTCTCGACGTTAAAACCGTTCGATGAACGCAAGGATCCTTCGCTGAGCGGCCCGGCGATCGCCGCCGAGTTGAACAAGAAATATGCCGGGATCCAGGAAGCCTTCATCGCCATGTTCCCGCCGCCGCCGGTCAACGGCCTCGGCACCATCGGCGGCTTCAAGCTCCAGATCGAGGACCGCGCCGGTCTCGGCTATGAGGCGCTGAACGATGCGACCAAGGCGTTCATGGCGGCGATGCAGAAGGCGCCGGAGATCGCCGGCGTGTTCTCGAGCTTCCAGGTCAACGTGCCGCAGCTCTTCGCCGACATCGACCGCACCAAGGCTCTGCAGCTCGGTGTACCCGTGACGGAGGTGTTCAACACGCTCCAGATTTATCTGGGCTCCTACTACGTGAACGACTTCAACAAGTTCGGCCGCACCTATTCGGTCTATGTCCAGGCCGATGCGCCGTTCCGCGCGCGCGCCGACGACATCCGCCAGTTGAAGGTGCGCTCGTCCTCCGGCGACATGGTGCCGCTGTCGGCGCTGCTCAAGATCCGCCAGAGCGCGGGTCCCGAGCGCGCGATCCGCTATAACGGATTCCTGTCGTCCGACATCAACGCCGCCGCCGCGCCCGGCTACTCCTCCGGCCAGGCGCAGGAGGCCGCAACGCGGATCGCTGCGGAAGTGCTGCCGCCCGGCTTTGCCTTCGAATGGACCGACCTGACCTACCAGGAGTTCATCGCCGGAAATTCCGGCATCTGGGTGTTCCCGCTGGCAATCCTGCTGGTGTTCCTGGTGCTGGCCGCGCTCTATGAGAGCCTGACGCTGCCGCTCTCGATCATCATGATCGTGCCGATGGGCCTGCTCGCGGCCATGTTCGGCGTCTGGATCTCCAAGGGCGACAACAACGTCTTCACCCAGATCGGCTTGATCGTGCTGGTCGGCCTGTCGGCGAAGAACGCCATCCTGATCGTCGAATTCGCGCGCGAGCTCGAATTCGCCGGACGTTCGCCGCTCCGCGCCGCGATCGAGGCAAGCCGGCTGCGGCTGCGCCCGATCCTGATGACGTCGATGGCGTTCATCATGGGCGTGCTGCCGCTGGTGCTCTCCACCGGCGCCGGGTCCGAGATGCGCCGCGCCATGGGCGTTGCGGTGTTCTCCGGGATGATCGGCGTCACCGTGTTCGGCCTGTTCCTGACCCCGGTATTCTATGTGCTGCTGCGCACCGTCACCGGCATGAAGCCGCTGGTGCATCACGGCAGCGACACCAGCGCGGCGCCAGTCCAGGGTCTTGCCGAATGATCCAACGAAAGTCCCGTCGCGCGCTGAGCGCGGCGGGGCGAAGCAGATGGTATCGTGCGCCGATTTATTTCCTGTTCTCCTCGCATAACTTCAGCGCGGCCAGCGCTTCGCCGGCGCGGGGAATCTGCATCTCGATGCTGTCGTCGTCATCATCCTCGAAATCGAGCGCGAGGTGCTTGGCCTTCGACAGCCGGTCCATGATCGATTGGTCGTACTCGAAGATGCCGCGCAGGGTGGTCTTGTCCATGACCTCCCACTTCGCTTTCTTCATGATGTCGGCATCGTCCGTGCTGAAATCCGCTTTCAGGATCTCGCCGACCTTGTCCCATTCCCAGCCGTCGTAGATCATCACGATGACGATGGCCTTGTCGGAATAGGTGATCACGATCACGTAGTCGCGGTTTTCGTCTTCCTTGTTCTTATAGCCGCGGCTCGCATTGCAATGCGTGTCCTGACTGCGCTTCTCGATAGTCCAGTCGCCGACTTTGCTCTGTTGTGCGAGCGTGGGCCCACCCATGACACCAGCGAGAAGGCCAGCGGCGAGAAGCAACCGTCTCATGTCAGCCTCCACGTGTCCTCGGGCAAGCTGACCACCTCTCCTGGCAGGCCGCAAGAGCTTCTCGCGGCGCGGCCGACGGTGAACAAGGCTGACGCCTATCCTCGTCGCGGCACGATCGCGATCGGGGTGAAGGTGTAAACCTCCTCGCCGTTCTGGTTGAACATGGTCCATTTCACCAGCGCGATACCTTGCGGCTTGGATTTCGACGGCGTCAGGCTGATCACCTCGCCCTCGAGGTGAAGCCGGTCATTGGGCCGCACCGGCCGCGCCCAGCGCAGGCCATCGACGCCGGCGCCGATCAGCGGATGCGGGCCGAACGGGCGAGCCTGGATGGCAAGATTCATTGCGATGGCCGCGGTGTGCCATCCTGAGGCAGCAAGGCCTTTGAACAGCGTCGCTTTGGCGGCCTCATCATCCAGATGCATCGGCTGCGGATCGAATTCGGCTGCAAAGCGCTTGATGTCGGCTTCGGTGACCTGGCTCTCGGGAGATTTGAAACGCATTCCAACGATGAGATCGTCAAACCATTCGATCGACGTCATTATTTTGCCTCGCAATGCGATGTGCCGCCGGAGGAAGCCCGCGGCTAAAAGGCCAGACAATGCCAGGATGTAGCGAGCCTGCGGCGCACAAACCAGCCCGCGGTTCCCCACGAAACCCGTTTCCCAAACGCACGAAACACGCCTGAAACAGATGGCCGGTTATCTAGTTGTCAAAAGCAAACAGGGACGGCCACGATGCAGTTCTTCCTCGACCTGATCCGCGATTATTCCTGCTGCCAACATCTCGTCGCCCTCCCGCCAAGGGAGCATGAGCTATGACCGAGGTGATTTCCGCACTGCTCGCGCTTTGCAGCATCGGCGTTTTTGCGGCGCATGCGCTCGACGCCTATCGGACGACGCACTCCTGACCCTCGCGGCTCTGATCAAATGGCCGCCGGCGAAGAGCTTCACCTCTCCCCGCAGGGAGAGGTGAATATCGAGCGTCGATCTAGAACGGCCGCCGGTAGAAATGCTCCGAATGCGGCGCCGGCGGAAACCGGTTGGCGAGGGCCAGAGCTGCCCGTTCGTCGGTCTCGAGCGCGATCTTTTGCGCCAGCATTACATCGCCCGGCACCAGGAAGCCTGATGGGACGAAGCACCATCCCATCGTCGCATTCCCGGCTTCATTGATCTCGTGGACGTTGGCAGCCGTGCCGTAGTGAATGCGGTACCGCTTGCCGCTATGACTTCCGACCACATCGAAATACCGGTGCTGCTCGAACTGCGCGAGCTGCGCCGGCGTCAGCCATTCGGACAGCAGCCGTCGGCCCCGGGCGTCCGGCGTGTTCTCTCCGAAGAAGCGCCGGTAGAGCTCCCGCAGCGCATGCAGGCGCGCCCGCGCCGGCGCGCCGAGCCTAAAGACCGCGATCATGAGCCGTTCTGATCAGCCGCCGACAAGGCGGGGATAGAACAGTGTTTCCTGCGCGGTCGGGTCGAATGCCCGGACCCGGGTCACCTCACCGGGTGCGGTTCTGACGGCAGCGGTAAAGCCTAAGCCGGTCAGCTCCCGAAAGCGTCGTTCGGCTCGCGCCAACGCTTCCGCGTTGCCGGGATCAAACTCGTGGCGCGTATCGCCGGTGTGATCCATCACGATCTGGGTTGCCATGTTGAGCTCCTCGTGCCCCGCCCCTGCCCCCGATCAAAGCAAACCTCGTACCGTCGGTTCCGTCCCGACGGCAACTTTCTCGCGCGCGACCGGGGCACTCCCCGTGAAGCGCCTCAGCGGGCCGCGGACGCCCCGCCGCCTTCGTCGATCTGCCGCCCCATCAGCGCAATCGCTTTCTGATAGACGCCTGCGGCATTCCAGGCCTCAATGGCGGCAAAATTGGGTTCGCCCGGCTGGTAGCCGGCACCCGCACGCCAGCCATGAGCCTTGAGGAAATTGGCTGTCGAGCTCAACGCGTTGGCAGCGACGTCGAGATTGCCGACACCGTAGGCAAGGATGTTCTTGGGCATGAACTGGGTCTGGCCGACCTCGCCATGCATGGAGCCGCGGGTCGCTCCCGACAGCGCGCCCCGGTCGATCAGCTTCAGCGCCGCATAAAGCTGGTCCGTGAAGAATTCGGGGCGGCGGCAGTCATAGGCGAGCGTTGCGATTGACGACAGCATGTTCTGGTTGCCGCGCTGGCTGCCGAAACCGGTCTCCATGCCCCAGATCGCGATCAGCGGTCCGGGCGGCACGCCGTAGCGCTGTTGGATCGAGGCGAACAGGGCCGCCTGCGACTGCTTCAGCGACCGGCCGCGCGCCACGATGGTGGTGGCACCGCGCTTGGCGAGAAACTGGTCAAGCGAAAGTGAAAAACTGCGCTGGCCGCGGTCCGCCGCAATGGTGGCGCTGGCGTAATGGGCCTGCATCAGCGCCGAGATCGCGGTCGGGCCGATGCCCTTGGCGCGAGCCTCCTCGCTGAACTCGCGTTTCCAGGCCTCGAAGCCGGCCGGCGAGCTGCCGCATTGCGCGGCATCGGCCACGGATATCAAAGAGAGGAGCAGCGCGGTGGCTCCGATCATCGCAGTCGCAACTGTCCTGCCCTTGCTCATTCCGCGGTCCTCTCTCTGGATGCGCGACCGGCTCGCGCGGGCACATGATCCTACGTCACTTGCCATTGCTCAAGCCCTGCCGGGCGCAATCGGCGCCGGCTGGGCTCTTGACACCCCGGCAATCTCCTAATTTCCGCCGTCGTCGTGGCCGAGCCGCAATAGGCCGATGGCGCAAGCCGCGCGACATCGACCGGCAGCGGATCGCCGTCTTTCATCCCGGCCGGCGTCGCATTGGCGACAAAATCGAAGCCGGCGGGATCCACTGTGCCGACCCGGGCGGGCGCCCTGCCGAGCCGGTTGAGCTGATAGATCAGCGCGTCGCGGCGCCCCGGCTCGCTGTCGTGAATGGCGATCTCGCGGACGCCGGCTTCGACAAGCGCAAGAGCGATGGCCGATCCGGCGCCGCCGGCGCCGACGAGCAGCGCCCGCATACCGCTGGGATCGATCCCCTTCGCCCGCGCGGCGCCGACGAAGCCGAGGCCGTCCACCATATCGCCATGCCACGCGCCGTCAGCGCGCCGGCGCATCAGGTTCACCGTACGCAGAAAATGCGCCCGCTCCGTCGCGCTCGCGCAGGCCTGGTAGCAGGCGAATTTGTGGGGAATCGTCACGACGATGCCGTCGAGATTCTTCAGCCGTGCTGCAACCAAGAGAAAGTCTGGCACATCGTTTGGCGTGACCTGAACAGGCACGAGAATGCCGTCATGGCCGCGCGCGGCGAAGGCGGCCGTCACGCCCGCAGGCGAGCGCACCTGCGCGATCGGATCGCCGACGATGACATAGAGCCGTGTTGCGCCGCTGAGTGTCGGGATCATGCCGTTCACGCCAGAGTCGGAGAGCTGCCTGCCCCGGCAGGCTCGTGGGTCAATTCCAGCCCATCCAGGCCGCCATCCGCGCGCCATCGTTTCAGCAGCCGCAGGAACGCCACCGGGCCGCGCCAATATTGGCTGTTTCTCGCCGCGATCGGATCGAACACGCCTTCATTGTTGTAATAACCCGGCGTGCATTCGGCGAGATAGGTCTGGCGGCCGAGCGCGGCCTTGACGACCTCGTCGACCCAGGCGTTCTCCGCGGCAAGCGTCGGCTCCAGGGTCCGGGCTTTGCGCTTGCGCGCTTCTGCGATCACATAGGCGATGTGGCGCGACTGCGCGTCGATGATGTGCGGGAAGTTGGCGCTCTGGCCCGCCTGGACCGTGACGATCAGGAAGCAATTGGGAAAGCCGCGGCTGTAGAAGCCATGCAGCGTCTTGACGCCATCTTGCCAGCGCTCGGTCAGGCTCGTGCCGCCGCGCCCATAGACCTCAAAGCCCATGCGGCGGGCGTAGTCGGTGCCGACCTCGAAGCCGCTGGCATAGATCAGGCAGTCGAGCTCATAGGCCTTGCCGTCGACGATGACGGCACTCTCGGTGATGCGCTCGACGCCCCTCCCCTTGGTGTCGACGAGGTGCACGTTGGAGCGGTTGAACGTGCCCAGATATTCGTCGTGGAAGCACGGTCGCTTGCAGAATGCCTTGTACCAGGGCTTTAGCGCCGCCGCGGTCGCCTCGTCCTTCACCACCGCATCGACGCGGGCGCGGATCTCCTCCATCTTGCGGTAGTCGGCCTGCTCGATCAGCTTCAGCGCCTCCTCCATCGAGGTCACCGGCTGCGGCTGGCGGCGCGGCGCCAGCAGGATCTCGCCGAGCAGGTCGGTCCAGCCGTCCTGCACCAGATCTTGCTCGAACGGCTCGCCGGAGATCACCGCGGTGAAATTGTCCATGCGCTCGCGCTGCCAGCCTGGTCTCAGGCTCTTTGTCCAGGTTTCGTCCGTCGGCCGGTCGTCGCGTATGCCGATCGCGGATGGCGTGCGCTGGAAAACGTAGAGCTCCTTCGCGGAACGGCCGAGATGCGGCACGCATTGCACTGCGGTCGCGCCGGTGCCAATGATGCCGACCCGCTTGTCGGCGAGCCCCGTGAGACCGCCTTCGGCATTGCCGCCGGTATAGGCATAGTCCCAACGGCTGGTATGGAAGCTGTGGCCCTTGAATGTCTGGATGCCGGGAATGCCCGGCAGCTTCGGCCGGCTCAGTGGGCCGCCTGCAAGAATGACGAAGCGCGCGCGGATGCGATCGCCGCGATCGGTCTCGACCAGCCAGCGCGCCTCATCCTCCTGCCATGCCATCCGCGAGATGACGGTCTGGAACAGCGCGCGCTCGTAGAGGCCGAAGTGACGGCCGATGCGGCGCGAGTGCTCGTAGATCTCCGGTGCACGGGCATATTTGCGCACCGGCATGTAGCCGGTCTCCTCCAGCAGCGGCAGATAGATGTAGCTCTCGGTATCGCAGGCCGCGCCCGGATAGCGATTCCAGTACCAGGTGCCGCCGAAGTCGGCGGCCTTTTCCACGATCCGGAAATCATCGATGCCGGCTTCGCGCAGGCGCGCGCCGCACAAGAGGCCGCCGAAGCCGCCGCCGACGATGAGCACTTCGGTCTGTTCGCTGACGGCCTCGCGCGCGAATGCGGCATCGGCCCAGGGATCGTCGAGATAGCGTGCAAAGCCGCCGGTCACCTCGACATATTGCGCCTTGCCTTCAGTGCGCAGGCGAAGGTCGCGCTCGTCGCGATAGCGCGCGCGCAGGGCTGCAATGTCGATTGTAGACGCGCCGGCTGCGTCGATCTTGTGTTTTTCCGCTGACATCCATTTCCCTCCACGGCGCGCTGCTTCGCCGGCAGCTCACATCAATTAGCCCTGAAAAAGTGACGCATGCAATCACGCCGCTCGCTTTTTGCGTGAACGCGGCGTGACCTTCCGCTAGCTTGCACGCAAATCAATGCGCGCGCCGAGCAACGACGTGGCGATCCGGAGGAGACAATGCAGGGATTGATGATGGACATGCCGCTCCTGATCAGCGGCCTGATCCAGTATGCGGCCGACTATCACGGCGAAGCGGAGATCGTCGCGCGCGAGATCGAGGGTGACATCCACCGCTACACCTATGCGGACGCCCATCCGCGCATCAAGCGCATGGCGCTGGCGTTGAAGCGGCTCGGCATGACGCCCGGCGACCGCGTCGGCACACTCGCCTGGAATACCCATCGCCATTTCGAGATGTTCTATGCCGCGCCGGGCATGGGCTATGTGCTGCACACCGTCAATCCCCGGCTGTTTCCGGAACAGCTCGTCTACATCATCAACCATGCCGAAGACCGCCTGCTGTTCATCGATCGCGCCACGTTGCCGATCGTCGAGGCGATCGCGCCGCAGCTCAAGACGATCGAGGCCTACGTCGTGATATCCTCGCGCGAGCGGATGCCGGAGACGAAGCTTTCAAACGTGCATTGCTACGAGGACATTCTGCAAAAGGAGAGCGAGGACGGCTTCGCCTGGCCGCTGTTCGATGAGAAGTCGGCTTCCACCATCTGCTACACCTCAGGCACGACGGGGAATCCCAAGGGCGTGATCTATTCGCACCGCGCGGCGATTTTGCAAACCATGACTTGCTGCAACTTCGACTTCCTGCCGGGACATGTCGAAGGCGTGCGCGAGGTGATGATGCCGATGGCGCCCCTCTTCCATGGCAACGGCTGGAACATGCCGTTCACCGCGCCCTATACCGGCTCCAAGCTGGTGCTGCCCGGCCGCAACTACGAGCCCGACAAGCTCTATGAGCTGCTCGAAGGCGAGAAGGTGACGCTGTCGGCGGGCGTGCCGAGCTTCTGGCTGATCCTGCTCGACTGGCTGGGCCGCACCGGCAACAAGTTCTCGAACTTGCGCGCAACGCTGTCGTCAGGCTCGGCGCCGCCGCGCGCCATGGTCGAGAAGCTCAAGCGCGAATACAATGTCGACTACATCCAGGCCTGGGGCATGACCGAGGCCCTGGGCTGCTCGATGCCGGGCTTGCGGCCCGGCTCGGAGCACCTCAGCGACAAGGAGAAGTTCGACCGGCGCGTGGTGTCGGGGCGCGCCTGCTTCGGCACCGCTTTGCGCATTGTCGATGACGCCGGCAACGAGCTGCCGCGCGACGGCAAGACCGTCGGCCATTTGCGCGCCCGCGGACCGTGGGTCGCCTCCGGCTACATGAAGCTCGACGAAGGCCTCGACCGTGACGGCTGGCTGATCACCGGCGACATGGCCGTGATCGACGCCCAGGGCCATGTCACGCTGACCGACCGCTCCAAGGACGTGATCAAATCGGGCGGCGAATGGATCTCCTCGATCCAGCTCGAGGACATCGCGCTGTCCCATCCCGAGGTGCTGCAAGCCGCCGTGGTCGCGATCGCGCACGAGAAATGGCAGGAACGCCCCCTGCTCCTTGTCGTCCGCAAGAAGGGATCGACACTCGACGGCCAGACGCTGCTCGCTCACTTGCGCCCGAAGGTCGCGAGCTGGTGGATGCCGGACGCGGTCGAATTCCTGGACGAATTCCCGATGACCGGCACTGGCAAGGTGCTCAAATCGGCGCTGCGCGAGAGGTTCAGGGAGTATCGCATCGCATAGCCCGTGACGCCCAGCGCAGGGCGCCCTCTCGTGCACGACCGTCTTCATCTTTTGGTAGATTCGCCGGCGGTATATCGGGGCATAGCCAACGCTGGATCGAGGACACCATGGCGTTTTCCGGACTGGGCCTGCATCTCGGCAATCTGTCGCGCCTGTCGCATGCGCTGACGCGCTCGATCAGCCCAGAGAATTTCACCGGCGACAAGGGCAAGGGCGGCATGTCCCTCGACGGCCCGGCGGCCCGTCAGGCGCGCGATCTCGGCCAAGGCTGGAAGGTCTCGCCCTATGTCGTCATCGAGCCCGGCGCGACCTTCACGCTTGCGGAGATCCAGGGCCAGGGCGCGATCCAGCAGATCTGGATGACGTTGGCGCGCGGACGGCTCCGCCATTCGATCCTGCGGATCTACTGGGACGATCAGGAGCAGCCCAGCGTCGAATGCCCGGCCGGCGATTTCTTCGCCTGCGGATGGGAGGAGTTCGCACAGGTGTCCTCGCTCGCGGTCTGCGTCAATCCCGGCCGTGCGTTCAACTGCTACTGGGAGATGCCGTTCCGCAAGCGCGCGCGGCTTACGCTCGAGAACCGCAGCGAGGAGCGGCTCACCATCTATTACCAGATCAACTACACGCTGACCGACGTGCCCGAGGACTGCGCCTATTTCCATGCGCAATTCCGCCGCACCAATCCGCTGCCCTACAAGCACGTCCATACGCTGCTCGATGGCGTCGTAGGCCACGGCCACTATGTCGGCACCTACATGGCCTGGGGCGTGCACAACAACGGCTGGTGGGGCGAAGGCGAAATCAAATTCTTCATCGATGGTGACGGCGAATTCCCGACGATCTGCGGCACCGGCACCGAGGATTATTTCTGCGGCGCCTACAATTTCGATCCCTATGTCGCCCACTCCGGCCAAGGCCCGGCGCAGCAGTCGCACTACCAGGAATTCACCACGCCCTATGCGGGCCTGCCGCAGGTGATCCGCCCCGATGGCGTCTACAAATCGCAGCAGCGGTTCGGCCTATATCGCTGGCACATCCCGGATCCCATCCGCTTCCGCGCCGATCTGCGCGTGACCATCCAGGCGCTGGGCTGGCTTCCCGGCGTCAAGGAGCCGAAATATCGTCCGTTGCAGGACGACATCGCCTCGGTCGCATTCTGGTACCAGACGCTGCCGACGGCGCCGTTCGCGAAACTGCCCGATCCGGACTACCTCGAAATCGGCTAGATCGCCCTTCATCGATCAAGGAGACCAAAGATGCTCTATCCGATGTCGCCCAAAGTCGTCGAGCTCAAGCGCAAACTGGAGAGCTTCATGGACCGGCACATCTACCCAAACGAGGAGCGCTTCTATCGCGAGGCGGAAGAGCTCGGGCCATGGAAGGTCTACCCCGTCGTCGAAGAGCTGAAGCCGCTCGCGCGCGCCGAAGGCCTTTGGAACCTGTTCCTGCCGGACTCCGGTCACGGCGCCGGTCTCACCAATCTCGAATACGCACCGCTCTGCGAGGTCATGGGCCGCTCGCACCTCGCGCCCGAAGTGTTCAACTGTTCGGCGCCCGACACCGGCAACATGGAGGTGCTGGAGCGCTACGGCACGGAGAAGGACAAGGAGCGTTGGCTTAAGCCGCTGCTCGCCGGTGAAATCCGCTCCTGCTTCGCCATGACCGAGCCCGCGGTCGCATCATCCGATGCGACCAACATCGAGAGCTCGATCGTGCGCGACGGCGACCACTACGTCATCAACGGCCGCAAATGGTACACCACCAATGCGACGGACCCGCGCTGCAAGATCTGCATCTTCATGGGCAAGACCGATCCGGACAATCCGGACCGCCACAAGCAGCAATCCATGATCCTGGTGCCGATGGACACGCCGGGCATCGAGGTCAAACGCCCCCTCCCCGTATTCGGCTTCTATGGCGTGCCCGACCGCGCCTCGGAAGTGGTCTTCACAAACGTGCGCGTGCCGAAGGAAAACATGCTGCTCGGCGAAGGCCGCGGCTTCGAGATCGCGCAGGGCCGCCTCGGGCCCGGCCGCATCCACCACTGCATGCGGCTGATCGGCCTTGCCGAACGCACGCTGGAGAAGATGTGCCGGCGCACGCGCAGCCGCGTCGCCTTCGGCAAGCCGGTCTCGGAGCAAACCGTGACGCAGGAACGCATCGCCGAGGCCCGCATCATGATCGAGCAGGCGCGGCTGCTGACGCTCAATGCGGCCTCCGCGATGGACACCGTCGGCAACAAGGTGGCGAGGACCGAGATCGCGATGATCAAGGTCGCCGTGCCCAACATGGCCTGCCAAATCATCGACTGGGCGATCCAGGCCCATGGCGGCGGCGGCACGTCGAACGATTTTGGGCTGACGCAGGCCTATGCCACCGCGCGTTTGCTCCGCCTCGCCGACGGGCCGGACGAGGTTCACAGGAACCAGATCGCGCGGTTGGAGCTGAAGAAATACTCGAATGCCTGAGTAAGCGCTGGCTTCGGCAGACGCCCAAGCCGACGCGCTGGGATGGTGACCTAATCGAAGCTCGGCGGCTCCTGCTCATCGATGGATGCCGGCACATCCTGTTTCGACATTGCATCGAGCATCGCTTCGAAAATTATGATCGGCAGGTAAAACATAAGCATGATCGTATTCCTCCTGCTGTGACAACCTCGGCTTGCAGCGCCGAGTTCCTCAAATTGAGACCCGCCGGTCTTGGAACATTCTCGTCATTTACCGGACTACCGACGAGAACGAGCCACAGCGAGTATCAGGAACGCATCGCGTCAATCGCATGGGCGATCAAAACCACTGCGCTCGCGGCAATGAGAAACACAAACAACCAACTCACGTCCGCCTCCAATGCCGGAAGTGAACGCGCTCATCCATGCACAGTCAAAAACCATCGGACTGGAACCGCGATTCAGCGGCTCGCTGATGCTTCGCAGCAACAACTGCATCCGCTGTCGGTCCTATCGGCAGAATGCCAAAAGGAGCAACGCGCCGACCACGCAGGCTGCGAGGACTAAAAACCAAACGCCCAATACAGCTCCCCCGACTCACAGGTGAGTCAGGATTAGCCCCGCCGTTTGGCATTGAAACGTTGGATGCCAGTTTTTCCCCAAGCCAGACGCGGCCCATCTGCTATCGCTGCGCAGTCGCGTTAATCCAATACCTCTACCGTCGCCGAGCGGCCGGCGACGAGCGACAAGTTGCCCGGGACATTATCCAGCGCGATGCGCACGGGGACACGCTGGGCGAGACGTACCCAACTGAACGTCGGGTTGACGTTGGCGAGCAGGCTCGCGCCTTCGGCGCGGTCGCGGTCCTCGATGCCGGCGGCGATGCTCTCGACATGGCCGGTGAGCGTGACCTTCTCGCCCATCAGGCGGATCTGCGCCTTGTCGCCGACGCGGATGCGCGCGAGCTTGGTCTCCTCGAAATAGCCTTCGACATGAAGCGTGTCGGTGTCGACCAGCGCCATCACGCCCTTGCCGGCCGTGACGTAAGCCCCCGGCCTCAGGTCCATATTGGTGATCACGCCGTTGACGGAGGCGCGGACCTCGCTGCGATCGAGATTGAGCTGAGCGACGGCGCGGTCGGCGACGGCCTGATCGAACGCCGCCTTGGCCTGGAGCTGCGTGGCCAGCACCTGCTCCTGCTTCTGTTGCGACACCGCATCGGTCGTCAGCGCGCTGTAGCGCTTCAGGTCGGCGTTGGCCTGATCGAGAGTCGCCTGATGACCGGCGACCGCAGCGCCCGCCTGTCGCAAAGCCAGCGCGAAACGCTCGCGATCGATCCGGAACAGGACGTCGCCGCGGCGGACCTTCTGGTTGTCCTTGACCAGCACCTCCGTGACGAAGCCGGATACGTCCGGCGCGACCTGGACCACGTCGGCGCGCACGCGGCCGTCGCGCGTCCAGGGCGATTCCATGTAATAGACCCAAAGCTCGCGGCCGACGGCGAGCGCCGCGATGACGACAATCACGGTCAGCGCGAGGCGGCCGAGCCAGCCAAGATTCCCTTTCATGCGAGATACTCCGAGAGATAGACGACGCCGCCGAGCAGGCAGACGAACAGCGCGAAATCAAACAGCGCGCGATGCCAGACCAGCCGGTAGAGGTCGAAGCGCTGCATGAGCCGGCGAAGCAAGGCGCTCAGCACATAGGCGATGATGATCCACACCAGCAGCGCGGGCACGAGCACACCGTAGATGTCAATCTGATATCTCATGCCGCTACACTCTCCCCTGCGCGCGGCCGATACGCCGGCGCATCCGGAAACAGGCCGCGCCGGATGCCGACGAGGCCGATCAGGGCATCTTCGCGCGCCTTGTCATTGGGGTCCTTCACCGCCCGGGCCAAGGCCCGATCGACGCTCGTCAGCAGCTCGGCCGGCATTCCGCGGCCCGCATAGCTGCGGCAGGCGATGGCGAGCTGATCGAGCATGTCGTCGATGACGTGAATGGTGGAGGCCGCAAGCCCATAGCGGGCGCGCCGCAGGTCGATAATGTTGATCCCGATGCGAAGCTGGGCCAGGCTGTCGGCGTCGCGGCGGTCGCTCTCGGAGAGAAAGGCGATGCGCTGCACGAGCAGCCCGAGCCGATGCAGCATCAGGCCTGCGAATTCGGCGCGGTCACGCCTGCCGCGACGTTCAGCGGCGACCGCGAGCGTCTTCCAGCTCGACAGCACGAGACGATTGGCGATCCATTCCGCGCCCACGCCACGCGCGATCCGGGTCACGAGCTCGGCGAAGACCACGCCGACGAAGAAAGCAACGGCGGAATTGGCGTAAGAGGCGAAATCCGCGCTGTAGGTCGACTGCAGCGCGAGCAACGTCGCGGTATTGGCCGCGAGCGCCATGCCGGTTCCCGCCGTCGCCGGCCGTGCGATCAAGAAGCCATAGAGCAGGAAGGTCGGCGCCAGCGCGATGACCAGAACCTCGAGATGGGAGATCGCGGGCACCAGTGCGAACAGATAGATCGCGACGACCACGATGGCGACCAGCGACCACAGGCCGAAGCTGCGGATGAAGCGTGCGGGCTCGTCCTGCGCAGCGAAGAACGAGCAGGCGACCGCGGCCATCATCGGCGCTGACGCGCCGTCCGGCCAACCGGTCCCGATCCAGAACGCGCAGCAGATCAGGATGGCGATGGCCGCACCGGCCGCCGACCACAGGGCCAAGCCGCGATCCCGATGACGCACGGCAGCGGCTCCGGCCTCGGAATGGAAGGCCAGATCGACGGTGGAAATGTTGCGGCTTTCCGCGATCGCCTCGCTCAGCGCACGGCAGTCGCGCGAGAGGTCGACCAGTTCCCGCAGCCGCGACAACAGACTGGTGGTGATGATCCGCTCCCAGGATGCGCTGTCATCGAGAACCGCCTGCCGCTCGGCGATCTTCGCGCGGATCCGATCGGCCGGTTGCCGTGCACTGACGTCGCTGGTGATCCATTGCGCCAGATCTTCGAGAAGTTGCCTCAACTCGGGTTGCCGGCGCAACGCCTCCTCCCCGAGCGCGGCCAGCCGGTCCTCGAGCGAGGCGATCACCGGCAGCAGCATCAGCATGCGCAGGCGGATCTCGCCGAGACCACGCACGGCGTTGCTGTCGGTCAGCCGGTCATAGGCGAGATGGGTCGAGAGCGTGTCGATCTCGACGATGTCGGTCGCGAGCTTGAGGCGGCTGCCGCGGCGCGTATCGCCGGTGCCTTGACGCAGCAGCACGACCTGGCTGAGGCGGCGTGCATCCGATAGCCAGGCATCGACACGGCCAGCTACGGCAGGCGCGACGCTGCGCGGGAAGACGATGGTGGAGACGAGGCTGGCGCAGATGATGCCGAGCGAGATTTCCTCGACCCGCGCCACGGCCGTATCAAAGATGTTGCCGGGCTCGGATACGGAGGGGAAGCCGATCAGCGCGACCGTGTACCCGGCCAGCATGAAGACATAGCTGCGTGGCGTGCCGTCGAGCAGCGACAGATAAAGACAGAGCCCGACCCAGAGCGCGATCGCCAGGCACAGGAGTTCGGGGGCATCGATGAGATTGGGCACCAGCGCGACCGTCATCGTCGCGCCGACCAGCGTCCCCATCACGCGGAAGAACGCTTTCGAGCTGGTCGCCCCCGCCAGCGGCTGGGATGTGATGTAGACGGTCGCCATCGCCCAATAGGGCCGCGGCAGATCCATCGCCAGGGCAATGACGAGCGCCAGCATCGACGCAGCGAACGTCTTCAAAGCAAAAATGAGGTCCGCGTGGCGGACCAGGAACGGCTCTTCCGCGCGCATGGCTATTTTGCCTCTGGAACGGTCTTCGCGGCATACAGGCGATTGGCCCGCTGCTCGATGCGCTGGAGTGTCTCGAAGGTTACCGCAAGTTCCTCGGCTCCGATATCTTTCAACAGGCTCGCCCGCACCCGGCGCAGCACCCGGTTGGTCTCCTCCACCTTGGCCTCGCCCGCCTTCGTGAGATGTAGCGTTTTGGCACGCCGATCGGTCGGATCCTCGCGGCGCTCCACCAGCCCTTCAGCCTCGAGCAGGTCGATCAGGCGGACCAGCGAAGGTCCCTCGATGCCCAATTCGTCGGCGAGTACGCCCTGCCGGACGTTTTCGCCCTGGCGTGACAGCACCAGCAGCGGAATCGCGGTCGCATAGGACAGGCCGTGATCGGACAGCGCCTGGTCCGACTCGCGGCGCCAGACACGGCCGAGGCGCGTGATCAGCCGGCCGATCTCGGCGTGGATATGAGCCTGCGAGGGAGCCATGCAAATTAGATAGGACACGAACTATTAGCTTGCAACTATATAGCGCAGCATAGGTCGGACGATCACGCGAAAGCGAACGAGGCAGCACGGTATGGACGCGAGTTCCACGGCAGCGGCGCGGGAGGCGGTTGCGGGCGAAAGCGCGCTGACGCTCGTCCCGACCTTCGTCGTCGTGGCCGTGGATGCCACGGGGATGGGCATCATTCTGCCGCTGCTGCCGTTCTATTCGCAGCGGCTCGGCGCCACGCCATTCATGATCGGCGCGCTGATCTCGGCCTATGCCGTCTGCCAGCTCATCGCCGGCCCCGTGGTCGGCATGCTCTCGGACCGCTATGGCCGCCGGAACGTTCTGGTCGTGAGCCAGATCGGGACCTTCGTCGGCTTCGTCCTGCTCGCGCTCGCCGGCAACCTGACGCTGGTGTTTTTGGCGCGCATCATCGACGGCTTGACCTCAGGCAACATTTCGGTCGCCCACGCCTATGCCGCCGAGCACAGCCCGCCCGCAACGCGCAAGCAGGCGCTTGGCATGACCAGCGGCGCGATCGGAACGGGGCTGCTGGTCGGTCCTGCGCTGTCGAGCCTCCTCGTCCACTACGGGGAAACTGCGCCGGTATGGGCCGCAGCCGCGCTCTCCTTGATCAGCATTCTCGCGACGATCGCCCTGCTTCCGCCGGACCATCCGGCCTCCGAGCCGCTCTATCAGCACCGTGTGCCCGAGCCGACGCTAACCCGCTCCGTGCTCGGCGTGCGCTACGCCTGGCGCCTGCTCGGCCTGCTCATCGTGTTCTTCTTCGTCAACTCGATGTTCCTGTCGCAGATCGGCCTGTTCCTGTCGGCGCGGTTCACCTGGGACGGACATCCCTTCGGCGCGCGCGAGCTCGGCTGGATGTTCGCCTATGCCGGCTTCATCAACATGGTCGTTCAGGGCCTTCTGATCACCCGCGCGAACCTGATCGCTTCCGACCGCAGCCTCGTCATCGCTGCCTTCGCCGGCATGGGGCTTGGATTTGCCGGCCTTGCGGCGGCGAGCAGCATCGGCCTGCTCGCGATCGAGCTGACGCTGATCATCGTCGGCACCATGTTCGCCCGCAGCACGCTGACGGCAGAATTGTCGCGCAGCACCGCGATCAACCGCCAGGGCATGATCATGGGCCTCAATCAATCCTTGATGTCGGGCGCAAATATCAGCGCCCCTCTCGTGAGCGGCGCGCTGATCGGCCATCGGCTCTTCGTCGCCTGGGCGCTGGGGATGGCCGCGATCGCGGCGATTGGCGCTGCGCTCGCGGGACAGTTGCTCGACACCCCGCGGACACGCTAGCGCTCCTGCCTCAGTTCACCGCGTACACGTCCGGATCGAAGCTCGAGCTCGGCTTCTTGAAGGCGTTGCGTAGGGACGGCGACATCGGGACATTGTAGTTGAGGCCGTTCGGTGGCGTCGGCGATTGCAGCCACTTCTTGTAGAGCACCTCGATCTCGGGGCTCGCATAGAGTTCTGCGGTTGCGCGATCGGCCAGCGCCTTGAACGGAGCGTCCTCCCTGCGCAGCATGATCCCGTACGGCTCCGGCTTGGAGAAGGTTTCCTCGCTGATCATGAACAGCGCCGGCTCCTTCGACCGGGCGATGGCGACCGCAAGCTGCACGTCGTCCAGCGCGTAGGCCTGTGCGCGGTCGGTCTCCAGCATCAGGAAGGCCTCGGCCTGGTCCTTGGCCGGCAGGATGTTGATGCCGAGATTGCGCTCGGTGTTGACCTTGGCGAGTTGCGTCAGGTTGACCGATCCCGCCACCGCCGTGACCGACTTGCCCTTGAGATCGTCGATGGTGTTGATCTTTGCAGCCTTCTTGGCGGCGAACCGCGTTGCGCTCAGGAAATGCGTGTTGGTGAAAGCCACCTGTTTCTGTCGATCGGCGTTGTTGGTGGTCGCCGAGCAGTGCAGATCGAGAGTGCCGTTGACCATCAGCGGAATGCGGTTCGACGACGTCACCGCGATGGTGTCCACCGCGATGTCGGGCATGCCGAGCTGCTTCTTCACGGCATCCACGATCTTGAGGCAGATATCCATGGCAAAGCCGACCGGCTTCTGGTTGCCGTCGAGATAGCTGAAGGGAACGGACGCCTCCTGGTAGCCGAGCGTGATCTTCTTCGTCTCCTTGACCTTCTGGAGCGTGCCCGAAAGGTCTTCGGCCGAGGCGGCGCTCACAAGACATGTCACGGCCAGGACAACGGTGGGTAATCGCATCGATTGCTCCTAAAGGGGGCATGGACTCGCGCCATGGTATCGAAGCGCGGGCACGGAGGTGATAGCCCAGCACCGGGACAATCGCCAGACGAGGTTACGTCTACCAGCTATCGCGATTTTCTATGTATGTTCGAGCTGAAATTGGTGACGATGCGCGCGCCCGAGGCCGCGATCATCTCAAGCTCATCAGGGCGCGCGTGAATGCAATGTGCGAGCGTCAGCCGCTCCGAGAGAAGGCCGATGTCGCGGAGCCAGCGCACTGCATGCATGTTTTTTGGACAATTCTGCGATATGATTGCACACAATCTGGTGCTGCCTTCACGCGCAGCCTGCACTAGGCTGCCCCACCTAAATCCGACTCCATGACCACCGAGCCCCCTCTCGACCTGATCTTCCGCAACGCCCTGTTGCGATCATCCGCCGCGCCGGTCGATATCGGCGTGAAGAGCGGCCGGATCGCCGCCATTGCGCCCAGGCTCGCCTGCGAGGCCGTCGAAATCGATGTCGGCGGCCGGATCGCGCTGCCCGGCTTCGTCGATACCCATATCCATCTCGACAAGGCCTGCCTGCTCGGCCGCTGCGGGCACGATCATGGCAGTCTCGGCGATGCCATCCGCGCCGTATCGGCGATGAAGCGCGACTTCACCGCCGAGGATGTCTATGCGCGCGGCGCCAAGGTGATCGAGCGCGCGATCGTGCATGGCACGACGCGCATGCGCACGCATGTCGAGATCGATCCGCGCATTTCCTTGCGCAGCTTCGAGGCGGTGAAGGCGCTCAAGCGCGACTACGCCTGGGCACTCGATCTTTCGCTCTGCGTCTTTCCGCAGGAGGGCCTGACCAACGATCCCGGCACCGAGGAGCTCTTGATCCAGGCGCTGCGCGACGGTGGCGAGGTTATCGGCGGCTGCCCCTATACCGACGCCGACCCAAACACGCATCTCGAACGCATCTTCGATCTTGCCCAGGAGTTCGACGTCGATGTCGACCTTCATCTCGACTTCGATCTCGATCCATCCTGGTGGCACCTCGACGAAGTCTGCCGGCAGACCGAGCGGCGCAACTACGGGGGGCGCGTTGCGATCGGCCATGCCACAAAGCTCTCGGCGCTGCCGCCGGAACGTCTGAGATCGGCCACCGCACAATTGGCGAAAGCCGGTGTCGCCGTCACCGTGCTCCCGGCCACCGATCTCTACCTGATGGGGCGCGAGGCCAGCCACAACGCGCCGCGCGGACTGACGCTCGCTCACAAACTCGCGGGCGACGGCGTCGTGTGCTCGGTCGCAACCAACAACGTGCTCAACCCTTTCACGCCGTTCGGCGATGCCTCGCTGCTGCGGATGGCGAATTTCTACGCCAATGTCGCGCACGCATCCGTCGCCGACTTCGATACGTGTCTCGATCTCGTCACCGAGCTGCCCGCGCGCCTGATGAATCTGACGGACTACGGCATCAAGCTCGGCAATCCCGCCGACCTCGTCGTGCTCGATACACAGGATAGCAGCTTCGCCATCGCCGAGCTTCCGGACATCGTGATGGGGTTCAAGAACGGCCGGAAGACGTTTGAGCGGCCCCAGGTGATCCTGTTTGGTCCCTCCGGCCCGAGCCGCTGCGCCTGATTGCGAGGCGCATTGCGCAGCAGCCAAGGCCGCGCGACTATTGCAGCGATCGACAAAATGAGGACGAACAGGATGGCCTTTGACACGATCTTCCTGAATGCCCGCTTCGACGGCGGCACCACGCATCACATCGCGGTCGAGAGTGGCCGCATCGCCGCGATCACGACCGCCAACGATCATCCCGCCGCGACGGAGACGGTCGACCTCGGCAATGCCTTGGTCGTCCCCGGCTTCGTCGAGGGTCATATCCATCTCGATACCAGTTTCTATGGCGACGCCTGGCGGCCGCACAAGCCATGCACCAACGGCTTCGACGTGCGCGAGCGCGTGGCCTTTCAGGCCCAGAATATGGCGGACGCGGCTCCAATGGACGTTCGCGCCCGCAATCAGCTCGACCTCTGCATCGGGCACGGCTCCACGCAAATGCGCAGCCATGTCATGGTCGACGGCTCAGTCGGCCTGAAGTCACTCGAGACGATTTTGCGCGTGCGCGAGGAATACCGGGGCCTGATCGACATCCAGCTCGTCGCCTTTCCGCAGAGCGGCATTCTGGCGAGCCCCGGGACGCCGCAATTGCTGGACGAGGCCGTCGGGCTCGGCGCCAACGTCGTCGGTGGGCTCGATCCCGCAAGCTTCGACCGCGACGTCGAGAAGCATCTCGATGTCGTCTTCGGCGTGGCGGGGAAGCACGGCGTCGATGTCGACATTCACCTGCACGACAGCGGCACGCTGGGCGCTTTCGAGATCGAGCAGATTGCGGCGCGCACGCGCGCACTCGGCATGGAGGGCCATGTTGCCGTCAGCCATGCCTACGGGCTCGGCGACATCACGCCCGATCATCTTAAGAAGATCGCCGACACCCTCGCCCGCTCCGGCGTCGCCATCATGACGAATGCGCCGGGGGCTCGTCCCTTCCCGCCGGTCCTTACCCTGCGCAGGGCCGGCGTGACCGTCTTCAGCGGCAACGACAACATTCGCGATTCCTGGTGGCCATATGGCGACGGCGACATGCTGCGCCGCGCGGCAACGATCGGATATCGCTCGGGGTTCAATATCGACGAAGAGCTGCGCCTCGCCTTCGATCTCGTCACCGAAGCCGGCGCAAGAGCGCTACGGCTCGAAGGCTATGGCCTGAAGGTCGGCGCCAAGGCCGATTTCGTGACGTTGAATGCGGAGCACGTCCCCGAGGCGGTCGTCGCTTCGCCGCAGCCGCGCTCCGTCTACAAGGAAGGCAAGCTCGTCGCATCGAACGGTAAGATTGTCGGGAAGCGCAAGTGACGGTCGGGCTAACGGCAGGGCGTTGAGGCGCGTCACGTCTTTCGCTCGATCTTCGCCAGGATGCGGTCCGCCTCGGTACGCCAATCGGCGCTGCGGGCGAACTCCTGTGTTCCTTTCATGCCGAACAGACCTTCGTCGGCAAGATCGGCGACCCAGGCTTGTCGCTCGGCGGTGCCCTGCGCCGACCATGGGGTCAGCCCCGCCTCGCGCACGGTCTCGGCAACTTCCCGCACCTCCTCAGCGCGGCGGCGACCGTGCTCGATCACGCGCTGGAAGAAATAGGCGCCCTGCTTCTCCCAATTGATGCCGGGAAAGGTCTCGGCCAGCGAAGCCAGCACGGCATCCTCGACGCCATAGGCGCGCGCAGTCGTAAAGCTCTCGATGACCATGGCCTCCAGGCCCTTGATCATAATGCTACGGCACATCTTGACCGCCGATGAAACGCCAAGTTTGTCGCTCGCGACCTTGGCCGCAAAACCGATCGCATTCAGCAGCGGCTCCAGCTCCTTCGCGCCGGGGCCGCCGAGCAAAAGCGGTACCTTGATGCGATAGGGCGGCACCGAGGTCATCACCGCGCCCTCGACATAGCGCCCGCCGGCGCCATCGATCAGCGCGGCTGCGCACTGCTTGGCGCCGGGCGAAGCCGAGTTGAAATCGAGGAACCAGGTGCCCTGGTTGACCGCGGCAGCGCACGCCTTGGCCACCGGAACGGCCTGACTTGCCGTGACGGCGGAGACGATGAAGTCCGATTTCGCGGTCAGCTCGGCATGCGAACTTGCAAGCGTCACGCCGAATTTCGCTGCATGATCCCTGAGCGGCACGCCCTGCTCGCCGCCGAGCTTGATGTCATAGGCTGAGACCTTGATGCCCTGCTGGCGCAGATCCTCGGCGAGGATCCTGCCGACCTCCCCGTAGCCGACCAGCCCAATCTGCCATCGCCTCGGATCCGTCATCAGTTCAGCCTTCCAGTGGTGTCGTCAAAGAGCTCGTCGACGGCAAGGCGATGCGGGATCAGCGCCTGCTGGAACGCGTAGTCGATGATCAGCTCCAGCGGCTTGCGATTGGCCTCGACCCCGAACGGAACGAGATCGGGCACCGCGGCGGGTCCGATCTGCGTCTTGCTCTGCTTGAGAAGATCATAGATCCCTGCGACGACGTCCGGGTGCGATTTTGCGAGCCGCTCGGTCACGACCACGAGATGGTTGACCGGAACGACGCCCCGGCGCGCGTACCACTTCGCGGCCTCCGCAGCCGGATCAGGGAATAGCGGCTTGAGGCGCGGATCGTTCGAGGTCTCGCCGAGAACGGCGTCGAGCTCGCCATCGAGCAGCATCTGCAGGATCTTCTTGTCCTTCGGCGTCCGCTCCGTGGTGTCGACATATTCGGCGACATGCGGATCCTCGAACGTCACCCAACGGATGCTGTCGAGGTTGACGCCGTAGTCGTTGGCGAGGATGCCCCTGATCCAGGCGCCCGTCGTCGTCGTGAACGAGCGGATGCCGACGCGCTTGCCATCGAGGTCGGAAGGCCCGAGCATTCCGCGCTCCGGATTGTACAGTGCGTACGAATGTTGGAAGCGGCCTAACATGGTCGCGGGCAGCAGCACCAGCGGCTTGCCGTGCGCCTTCGCCATCAGATAGGTGACGATCGCCATCTCGCAGACGTCGAACGCCTGCTCGCGCACCATCGGCTTGAACGCCGTGTTGGTCGGCGTGTACTCGATGAAGTCGAGATCGAAGCGGTCGGAGCGGAGCTCGCCGCTCCTCACCGCCTTGACATGCGCGTGACTGCCGAGCACGGCCTTAAGCTTGAGACGATCCATCCGTCCGCTCCGCTTCTCTTGCCTAGCCGCTCAGGCATCCTCGGGATTGTCGACATAGACGAGCCCGGCTTTCGCCAGAGCCTCGCGCATGTTGTACATGTCGAGGCCGAGCTCACCCGAGGCGAGGCGCTTGCGCTTGCCGCCCTCGTCGGCGTCCCGCCTCTTCGCCTTTTCGGCGACTTCGGCCGCGTAGCGCTTCGGCACCACCACGACGCCGTCATCATCGGCCACGACGATGTCGCCGGGTTCGACGTTGACGCCGGCGCAGACCACGGGAACATTGACCGAGCCGAGCGTGGCCTTGACCGTGCCCTTGGCCGAAACGGCGCGCGACCACACGGGAAACTTCATCTCGTGCAGCGCTTTGACGTCGCGGCAGCCGGCATCGATGATCAGCCCCTGCACGCCGCGCGCCTGGAGCGAGGTCGCGAGCAATTCGCCGAACATGCCGTCGGTATTGTCGGTGGTGCAGCCGACGACGAGAACGTCGCCCTTCCTGCACTGCTCGACGGCGACATGGATCATCCAGTTGTCGCCGGGCTGCGCCAGCACGGTGACGGCGGGGCCGGCAATCGCCGCGCCCGGCCAGACCGGCCGAAGATAAGGCTTCATCAGACCGAAGCGTCCGTAGGCCTCGTGCACGGTGGAGACGCCGTACTCCGCCATTCCGGCGGGATCAGCGCGCTCGATGTTACGAACGACGACCGGCTTCATGCCAGGACCTCCTCGACGGTCGGGAACAGGCGCTGATAGGCCTCGCCATAGGTCATGGGCACGCCGGTGTTGCGGCTGCCCTGGATGCCGCGGTTGAGCGCGACGCGCTCGTAATAGCCCCAGAGATGCTTTTGCGCGGCGAGGATCTGGAACGCCTCGTACTTCTCTTTCCAGACCTCGTCGATCTTGAGGATCAGGTTCGGCTTGAAGTTGCACATCTCCGGCTGATGCGGCTCGAACAGGAAGACCGGCGGCGCTGCGTATTTGTACTGCGCGCCGGGCTTGTGACCCATGGCCTGCGCCACGACGCGGGTCTCCTGCGCGAAATGCGCCGCGCTCGGATGATCGAAATTATAGGGGTCTTCCAGCGCGTGCGTCAGCACGAAGCTCGGATTGAGCTCGCGGTAGATGTCGACCATGCGATCGAAATGCGTCTCGTTGAGCTTCAGCGGATAGTCCCCGCAGTCGAAGAACTCGATCTCCGCGCCGAGCAGTTTGGCCGCCCGCTCAGCCTCGTCCTTGCGGCCGGCCTTGACCGATTCCAGCGTCGCACCCTTCTCCTTCCAGGCAAACTGGCTCTCACCGCGCTCGCCGAAGGACATGCAGACGATCTTCATCCGGTAGCCCTTCTTGGCGTGCAGCGCGATGGCGCCGCCGGCGCGCCAGACGAAGTCGCCCGGATGGGCGGTGATCACGAGACCTGTCTTCATGGGACAAACTCCCCTCTTTCATTCCTTGGCATCATAGGCTCCCTGCTTTGGGCAGGCAGCAGGTTCATCGGGCCGCGGCGACTGCAGGTTCCTCTCCGTCGAGCACGCGCTGCAAGCGCTCGCGGTCGAGCGCGCCCTCCCATTTGGCAATCGCGATGGTCGCAACCGCGTTCCCGATCAGATTGGTCGGCGTCAGCCCCTGTGACATCAGGCGATGGATGCCGAGCACGAGCGCGACGCTGGCAACGGGAATGGTGCCGGTGGCCGAGAGCGTCGCCGCCAGCACGACGAACGCGGCCCCCGCGATCCCCGCCGCGCCCTTCGAGGTGACGAGCAGGATCAAAAGCAACTCGATCTGTTCGGCGAGCCCGAACGGCGTGTTGGTCGCCTGCGCCAGGAACACCGAGGCGGCGGCGAGGTAAAGGCAGGTGCCGTCGAGGTTGAAGGAATAGCCGGTCGGGATCACGAGCCCGACGACGCTGCGCTCGCAGCCGGCCTTCTCCAGCTTCGACAGCATGCGCGGCAGCACGGTTTCCGAGGAGGTCGTGGCAATGCAGATCAACAGCTCTTCCCAGATGTAGCGGATCAGCTTGAACAGGCTGAAGCCGCACAGCCGCGCCACCGGGCCGAGCGCCACGACGATGAAGACCACGCAGGTCAGATAGAAGCCGCCCAGCAGCTTGCCGAGGGAAGCCAGTGAGCCGACGCCGAACTTGCCGACGGTAAACGCGATGGCGCCGAACGCGCCGATAGGCGCGGCCCACATCACGAAGCCGACGACGGCAAACACCATCTTGGCGGCGACATCGATCAGATTGACCAGCGGCGCCGCACGCTCGCCGAGCTGCACCAGCGCGAAGCCGCAGAGGACGGAGATGAACAGGACCTGGAGGATGTTGCCTTCGGCAAAGGCGCCGATAAACGTCGACGGCACAATGTTCATCAGGAACGGCACGAAGCCGATGGCGCCGGTCTGCTTGACGTAAGGCTCGATCGCGCTGGCGTTGATGGTCGCCGGATCGATGTTCATGCCGACGCCGGGCCTCAGCAGGTTGACGGCGATGAGGCCGATCACCAGCGCGATCGTGGTCATGATCTCGAAATAGACGATGGCCTTGACGGCGACGCGCCCCACACGTGCCATGTCTGCCATATGGGCGATGCCGTGCACGACGGTGCAGAAGATGATCGGCGCGATCAGCATCCGGATCGCCTTGATGAAGGCGTCGCCGAGCGGCTGCATCTTCGCACCCGCTTCGGGATTAACGATCCCAAGCGCGATGCCGGCCGCCATGGCGATGAGCACCTGGATCCAGAGCTCCTTCCACCAGGCGCGGCCGCGCGGCTTGTCGATCGCAAGCGCCGTCATGCGTCGAACCCGAACAGGCGTGCGGGATTGCTGACAAGGATCTTCTGCTGGAATTCGGCCTCCGGCGCGAACAGCGGGATCAGGTCGACGAGGTCGCCGTCGTTCGGCATGACCTTGACGTTGGGATGCGGCCAGTCCGTGCCCCAGATGACGCGGTCGGGCGCAGTCTCGACGATCTTTCGCGCGAAGGGCACGGCATCCGTGAACGGCGGACCAGTCGACGACACTCGCTCCGAGCCGCAGATCTTGACCCAGCACTTCTCGTCGCGCTGCATCAGCTCGATCAGAACCTTGAACGGAAGCTGGTCGAGCCCGTCGGAGGCCTTCACCCGGCCCATGTGATCAATGGTGTAGCTCAGCGGCAGCCGGGCCAGCAGGTCGGCATATTCGGGCAGATCGATCGCATCGAAATGCAGGTCGATGTGCCAGCCGAGCGGCGCCACCATGGCGATGACGCGGTCGAACACGCGCTTGTCGGGAACGCCGCCGAGATGACGGACGAAATTGAAGCGGCAGCCGCGAAAGCCGCCCTCGTGCAGCTCACGCAAGCCCCGCTCGGTGATGGTGTCGTCGATATTGGCGACCGCGCGATAGGCCCCATTGCTCTGCGCAATGGCATCGAGCGCGACCGTATTATCGGTGCCGTGCACGCTGGCATTGACGATGACGGCGCGCTCCACGCCGAGCTTGGCATGCAGCGCCCTGAAATCCTCGAGCGGCGCGTCGGGCGGCGTGTAGGAGCGGTCCGGTGCATACGGATATTTCGCGCCGGGCCCGAAGATATGGCAATGCGCGTCGCAAGACAGTTTTGGCAGCTTGAACTTCGGCGTGCGCGTGTTCGGATCGGGCGGCGGAATGGTCGGCGTGTACATCATCGTCATCAGGTGAACTTGAATAGTCGCGCCGGATTGTCGACCAGCAGCTTCTGCTGGACTTTCGCATCGCGCGCATAGAGGGGGATCAGGTCGACGATTTCGCCGTCATTCGGCATGACCTTGACGTTGGGATGCGGCCAGTCGGTGCCCCACAGCACGCGATCGGGCGCGTTGTCGATCAGCGCCTTGGCGAACGGAACCGCGTCGTGGAACGGCTTGCCGGCGCTGGAGGCGCGCTCGAGGCCGGTGATCTTGACCCAGCACTTCTCGTCCTTCTTCTGAAGGTCAAGCAATGCGGTAAAGCCGGGATCGTCGAGCCCCTTGCCGGCCTGGACCGTTCCCATGTGGTCGATCACATAGGGCGTCGGCAGCGCGGTCAGGATAGGCGCGAATTCGGCGATCGTTCCCGGCTCGAAATAGACGTCGACGTGCCAGCCGAGTTCGGCAACGCGATGCACGATGCGCTGGAACTTGGCCATGTCGCCGACGCCGCCGAGGCGCTTCAGGAACGCAAAGCGGCAACCGCAGATGCCGCCCTTGTCCAGCGCCGCGAGTTCGTGATCGGACATCTCGTCATTGACGTTGGCAATGCCCTTATAGGCGCCCTCGCTCTGCGCGATGGCGTCGGTGACGACGCGATTGTCGGTGCCGTGCACGGTCGCATTGACGATCACGCAGCGCTCGACGCCGACCTTCTCGTGAACGCTGCGGAACGCCTCCAGCGGTGCGTCGGCGGTGTTGTAGGGCCGGTTCGGCGCAAAGGGATAGCGGGCTACGGGTCCGAAGATATGGGTATGGGCGTCGCAGGATTTCGGCGGCAGTTTGAACGACGGCGTCTTGGGATCAGGATCGGGCGGGTTGATCGTCGGGATCACCTTCTCGGCGCCTTGCGCGCACGCCTCACTCGCCCAAGCGGCGCCGGCGATCCCGGTCAATAGATGCAAGCACTCCCGCCTGTTCATGTCCTCAACACCCAGTCACATGGTCCGCTTGCGAGCCGAAACGCGACCCGCGCTTCCCCTCGACGGTTTCTTTCAAGTCTTGCTGCTTGCGACCGTGCGCCGTCGGACCGGCGCGGTCTGATCGAGCGCCGGCGCCTGTAACGCGGCGACTGTGGCCCGCACGAGCTGCTCGATGGCACTCGCGGCATCGCTGCCGTCGGCCTCGCCGCGCGACAGGCGCGAGACGCGCTCCGGTGTCACCAGCGAATAATAGAGCGCGCCGAGCAGGAAGTGGCTGCGCCAGACGATCTCGGTGCGCGGAATGTGGGGCAGGCTCTCGTGGATCGCATCGATGAAGGCATGGCTGGTGTCGTCGAAGGTCTGCGCGATGATCCGCCGCGCGACCTCGTTGCCTTCGGCCGACATCACGGCGCGCAGGCGCGTGAAGCGCGCACCGCCGCCGGCAAGATCGCTGCCCGAGGTGAAGGCCGGCACCACATAGGCCCGCACGATCGCCTCGAGCCGGTCCTGCAGATCGCGCACGCGCTTGGCGGCCGCCAACAGCTCGGAACGACGCAGGTTCATCGGCCCGCAATGACGCCGGTAGATCTCCAGCAGCAGGCCGTCCTTAGTCTTGAAATGATAGGTCACGCTGCCGGGATTGGCCCCGGCGGCGTGTGCGATGTCGCGCACCGACACGGCGTTGAAGCCGTTGGTGGCGAACAGCTCCTCGGCCGCCGCGAGGATCGCCTCGCGCATGTTCGGCTTGCGGGCCGTTTCCTTGCTTGTGGGTTTGCGTACCATGTGATTTGTACTATCGTACAAAAGATCAGGTCTCGTCAACAAAAACCATGGGCAACGTCCGGGACGGCTAGAAAAGACCGCCGCTAGGACGCAAATGCCCTTAAGGAGTGCTGGGAAAATGCTGGGTTTGAACAAGAAGATCGGCGGTTTGCTGCTCGGTGCCGGTTTGCTGCTGGCCGGCAGCGCCGCGCAGGCCGACAACTATCCGAGCAAGCCGGTCCACATCCTCGTGCCCTACGCGGCCGGCGGCGCGGTCGATGTGCTCGCCCGCACGCTCGGCCAGGCGCTGGCAAAGACCTGGGGCCAGCAGCCCGTGGTCGACAACCGTCCCGGCGCCGGCGGCATCGTCGCCTCGCAGGCGCTGACGCAGGCAGCTCCGGATGGCTACACGCTGATCCTGGTCGCCAGCGGCCATCCGCTCAACCAGTTCATCTATCCGAGCGTGCCCTACGACACGTTCAAGGATTTTACCGCGATCACCGAGGTCGCCTCGTCCCCGCTCGCGATCGTCGTCGCCAAGGACAGCCCGTACAAGACGCTTGGCGATCTCCTTGCCGCGGCGAAGAAGGAGCCGGACAAGCTCTCCTACGGCATGTCCGGCAATGGCACCTCGGCCCATCTCGCCGGCGAGCTCCTGAAATACATGTCCGGCACCAAGATCGTCGCGATCCCCTACAAGGGCGGCGCGCCGGCGCTGACCGCCGTCATTGCCGGCGAAATCCCGCTCAGCATCAATCCGCTCGCGGAAGCCATCGGCCAGCTCGAAGGCGGCCCGGTGCGCGCGCTCGCCGTGACGTCCGCCCAGCGCTCCAAGGCGCTGCCCGATGTTCCGACCGTCGCCGAGTCCGGCGTGCCGGGTTACGACGTCTCCGTCTGGTGGGGCGTCCTTGGCCCTGCGAAGATGCCGCCGGAGATCGTCTCAAAGCTCGAGACCGACTTGAAGGCGGCGCTGCAGGATCCGGCCGTGCAATCGACGCTCAGCAAGATCGGCGCCGCCCCGGTCGGCTCCTCCGCCAAGGATTTTGACGCCTACATGCACGCCGAGGCGATCAAGTGGGAGCCGGTATTGAAGGCCGCCAACATTCGCGCGCAATGAGACGGGCTCTGACATGACGACCTTGTCTCATCCGCGGCGCCTTGCAGGCGCGGCCCTGATCGCGCTTGCATTTGTAGGCCAGCTCGGCGCTCCCGCGAAGGCCGATGGCGAAGCGAAAATCCTGGCGCCGAGCGGCAGCTTGCGCGTCGGCGTCTATCCGGGCAGTCCGACTTCGATGGTGACCGACGCGAGCGGCAAGCCGCACGGCCTGAGCTACGATCTCGGAGGCGAGCTGGCGAAGCGGCTCGGCGTTGCCGTCGACTACGTCAGGTTTCAGCGCGTGGCCGACATCGTCAGTGCGATTCATGACGGCCAGGTCGACTTCACCGTGACCAACGCCACGCCGGCCCGTGCCAACGACGTCAGCTTCAGCCAGCCGGTACTGACGATCGAACTCGGCTATCTCGTTCCGGCGAACTCGGTAATCAACGCGGTCAGCGACATCGACCGGCCCGGCGTGAAGATCGGCGTCACCAAAGGCTCGACCTCCGAACGCACTCTCCCGGCGAAATTCAAGAATGCGACCATCGTTCCCGCCGAAAGCGTCAAGGTTGCGATCGCGATGTTCGGCCGCGGCGAGATCGATCTCTACGCGACCAACAAGCCGACGCTGTTCGAGATGTCCGACCAGATGCCGGGCGCGCGGATTCTCGAGGGCAATTGGGGCCTGGAGCACATGGCGATCGCAATTCCGAAGGGGCGCGAGGAGGCGCTCCCCCTGCTCAACCGCTTCGTAACGGAGGAGCAGTCGTCCGGCGCGCTGGATGCCATCCAGCAGCAGGCGGGCTTGCGCGGCGCGAGCAAGGCCACGCGCGAATAGCACCTGCTCGCGGGTTAATTGTGGGCGCCGACCCGCTTGTTCTTCTTGGAAACGGCGCGCCGCCAGAGTTCGGTGTCGTCGTCGCCTGACGGGATCAGGATCGCACGCTCGCGCGGCAGGGCTTCCGGCATCTCGTCGCGAATGAAGGCGATGAGCCTCTCTCTGATCTCGCAGCGCAGGTCCCAGGACTGTGGCGCGTTCCTGGCGCTGACCAGCGCCCGAAGCTCGATGGTGCGTGAGTCCGCGTCGATCACCTGGAGATTGACCACCGAGCCATCCCAGAGTTTGGACTGCTTCACCGCATCTTCCAGCCAGCGCCGGATGCGCGGCACGTCGGCCCGGTAGTCGACATGAAGCGCGATCACGCCGATCAGCGATGCGGTATCGCGCGTCCAGTTCTGAAACGGCCTTTCGATGAAATACGACAGCGGCACCACCATGCGGCGCCAGTCCCACAGCCGGATCACGACATAGGTCGAGGCGATGTCCTCGATCCAGCCCCACTCATTCTCGATGATTACTGCGTCCTCGATCCGGATCGGCTGGGTGATCGCGATCTGTACGCCGGCGATCAAATTGCTGAGCAGGGGCCTGGCGGCAAGACCGACGATGATGCCGGCGGCACCGGCGGAGGCGAACAGGCTGACCCCGTACTGTCTTACCGAGTCGAACGTGGTCAGCGCAGTGGAGACCGTGATGATGACAATAATCGTATCGGTCACCCGCTTGAACACGCGGACTTGTGTAACGTGCTTGCGGGCGATGAAGTTTTCCGTGACGTCGCGGAAATTCTGGAGATAGCGTGCCGCGCTCATGTCGACGACCCGGGTCGATATCCAACCGATCAGGGCGATGAAAGCCACCACGAACAGGCGCGTCAGCGGCGTCCGGATCGACTCGTTGAGCGGCGCGAGCGGCAGGACCAGTGCGACCGCAGCGAGACACAGTGCCATGCGAGCCGGCCCCGCCGTGCGCTCGACGAACATGCGCACGAGAGGGAAACGCACCCCGAACGCGCGATTGAGCAGCCAGACCGCGAGCCGATAGGCAGACAAGGCCAGCACGACCGCACCGGCGATCAAGCCGAGTCCGATGACCCAAGAGGGCACCCCGCCAAGCATCTCCTCGATGTCAGCCATCAAAGCCTGCCGATTCATCCCTGTCCCCGCATTCCATTCGCAACTGCCGCTCAACGCGGCCCAGCCAGCCTCTGCTCCCCCGCCCCATGCAACGCGGTATTCCCTCGGTGCAACCGTCGGCGAACTACGCTAGTTTGGGGCGGTCATGACTCGACGTACCGGCAGCGCCGATCTTCCCTTGCACAGTGGACGGGTTCCGCCGTGGCTTGCGACCCGCATGGCGTCGCTCGGCGCGATCGTCACGCAGGCGATCGTGCACCATTACGGGCGCGACGCGTTCCTGCAAAGGCTCTCGCACCCGTTCTGGTTCCAGTCGTTCGGCGCGGTGATGGGGATGGACTGGCACTCCTCCGGCATCACCACCTCCGTGATCGGGGCGCTGAAGCGCGGGCTCGGTCCGCTCCAGGACGAGCTCGGCGTCTATGTCTGCGGCGGCCGCGGACAGCATTCGCGCAGGACACCGGACGAGCTGTTGCAGCTCGGCGAGCGCGTCGGCTTCGATGGCGTGAAACTGACCCGCGCCAGCCGTCTGGTGGCGAAAGTCGACAGCGCCGCGGTCCAGGACGGTTTCGACCTTTATCTTCACGGCTTCTTCGTCACCGCCGACGGCAAATGGACGGTGGTGCAGCAAGGCATGAACGGCGACAAGCGCCAGGCCCGGCGCTATCACTGGCATTCGGAAGCGCTGAAGAGCTTTGTCGATACCCCGCACAGCGCGATCGACGGACCCGAGCAGGGCGAGATCGTCAATCTCACCGACCATCGCGCCGAACCCTCGCGCGCCGCCCAGCTCGAGCTGCTGACGGATCTCGGCCCCGACCGCGTCGTTTCGGAGTTCGAGCGGATCAACGGGACCGAACCGGCGCAGGCCCTGCTGCCGCATCTGATCATGCCCTCGCATCACGATGTCCGGCCAAAGGACGTGTTCGCACGGCGCCTGCACGGCACGCTCGCAGCAGCAGCCGAGCGCGGCCCGATCGATTTCCCCGAGCTGTTGCTGACGCCCGGCGTCGGCGCGCGCACCGTACGCTCGCTCGCGATGGTCGCCGAGGTCGTGCACGGCGCGCCCTACCGCTTCAGGGACCCCGCGCGCTTTTCGCTCGCCCATGGCGGCAAGGATCGCCACCCCTACCCCGTCCCGATCAAGGTTTATGACGAAACCATCCGCGTGCTGAAAGGCGCAATCCAGAACGCGAGGCTCGGGCGTGAGGAGGAGATGCAGGCGATCAAGCGCCTCGACGATCAGGCGCGACGGCTGGAGCGAACCGCGCGCGGGCCTTCGGTCGAATCTTTCATCGGGGGCGAACGCGCGGCATCTCCGGACCTCGACGGCCGATCCGTATTCGGCTGGGAGCGCGATCTCGTCTCGACAAAAAAGCGGACCGGCTAAGCACCGGTCCGCGAGTTAAGGTCGGGAGGAAACGACCCTTCTCCTCAGCTTTCGTCAGTCTCCGTGTCCTCGGCTCCGAGCCGGTTGGCCGCGTGGTCCTGATACTGCTCGGTCTGGATGAACTTGCCGTCCATGCCGCGGATGTCCGAGTGCTGGGCCTTGTCGCGGTTGGACAGGACCATGTTGTCGCCGATCTTGTCCTTGGGCACGTCGGCGAACGCGCCGGTGCCGTCGCTCTTGCCGTGCATCCCGGATCTGAAGTGCATCTTGCTGCCATTCCCGCCTGGCATCGATCTCTCCTGTTTGAATGATCGCCTCGAAACTCAGTGCTTTTGCTGTTGTGCCGTCGGTTTGGGCGGCTTGTGCCCGCTCTGGCCGGGATTGTTGTGCTTGTTGTGGTCGCTCTCCTGGTTGAGGCCGCCGCGGCTCACCGGAAACTCGCTCTGTCGCGCCTCCGGCTTGGCGCGATGAACGGCCGCATCCTGCGGATTGTGGCCGGAGGCCTGTTCGAGCTGCCGCGTATCCGGCACATCCGGTTCGCGTTGGAGAATGCGCACCTGCTGTTCGTGGGTTTTTCTGCCTTGCATCCGATATCTCCCGATTGTCACCGGCCTCTTCGGTGCGAGCCGCTGCGCGCGACGTCCTTGTCGATGCCACCGGCAACGTTCACGTCGTTCTCGAAGTCGCCCTCGATCGTGTTCTCGCCGAAGGCATCCTCGACGTCGTCAGGCGACGCGCCGGCCATCGACGCCCCCTTCGATCCGCCGATCAGGGGATTGTCGCGCAAATCCTTGCCGGACGGAGCGTACAGTTTCGGTTGCTTGCTGCTCATGATTTACCTGCCTCCGCCCTTGCCGGCCGCATCGTGCCGGTGATGGGAATCGTGCTCGCCACCGCCGCCGGAGACCCGGCTGTGGCTGCGCTGCGGATCGTCAGCCGGCGGCTTCTTGACCTCGAGCGGCGCCTTCGCATTCTCGTGCGATGCGCCGGGTCCGCCCTGGCGAATGCTGTTCGGTGTCTTGGTGGATGTCGACATGAACGTCACCTTCCTCAGCGATCTTGCTGGTATCCCTGATTGGTCGTGTTCTGCTTGATGTTGCCTTGTTGCCCCTGCTGCTCCGGATTTTCCGCGCGTTGTTGGCCATGCCGAGTCTGATCGGTCGGCATTTGCTTGGTGTCGCCAGTTCCCTTGTGGCTCTGGTTGTCCGGCGGAACAGGTGGCATTTTTCTGGTCATGATGCTGCCTCCTGCAAAGATGAGACGCTCGCGGTGAGCACGGAACCCGTGCCGACCTTCATCGCTGCGAGGTCTCAAGGACAACAGCCGTCACCGCGCACCGTTCCTGGTCGATCACGGGAACAAAGATTTTCCGAAGGACAGGAAATATCAGTTCGCCCGAGCGAGGGAACGATCGACCATCGCCGACGCGGCAGATGTCGCAGGTGTTCCCCGAGACTCTGCCGTGACGGGGAGCTGCTTGATCGCGCGAATCCCCGGGCGCTTGCGCCAATGAATTTGCGAAGGCTCGACAGCGAGACCAAGCTGCGGCCAGCGCGTGAACAACGCTTCAAGTGCACAGGCCCCCTCGATGCGCGCAAGCTGATGGCCGAGGCAGAAATGGATTCCCGTTCCGAAGGAGATGTGACGGTTTGGCTTGCGCTCGAGATCAAGCTCGTCGGGATGCTCATGCACCGCCGGATCCATGTTCGCGGCGGCGAGCATCACCATGACGCGGTCGCCCCTCTTCAGGCGCACGCCTTCAAGCTCGACATCCCGCCGAACATAGCGGGGCTTGGAGAATTGCACCGGCGAGACGAAGCGCAAGAACTCTTCGACCGCGAGCCCGACGCGGCTCCAATCCTGTTCCAGCCAATCGCGGAGGCCGGGGTTTTTGAGAAGCTCGTAAGCCGAGCCGCTGATGAGATGGGTGGTGGTCTCGGAGCCGGCCGCGAGCAGCAGAAACACCATCGACACCATTTCGTCCGGCGTGATCTGGCCGCCCTCGCGTTCGACCTGGACCAGTTCGGCAATCAGCCCTTCGCCGCCCCGCACGCGCGCGGCCTGCAATTGCTCTTCGAGATAGCTCCGCATCTTCCGGAACGCGAACAGCAGCCGAAAGAAGCTGGCCACGTTGGTCAACGAGGACATCGCATTGGCCCAGGCAATGAAGCGCGGGCGATCGGCCGGCGGCAGGCCAAGCAGTTCGGAGATAACCGATAGCGGCAGGATGCGCGCGTAGCGCTGGACGAGATCGGCCGGGCTTCCCTGCGCGAACAGCTCATCGGCCAGACCATCGGCGATGGCGCGAATGCGCGGCTCCATCGCGACGATCGCACGGCGGCGAAAGGCCTCGTCCACGATGCTGCGCAGCCGGGTGTGGTCCGGCTCGTCCATGGTCAGCATGTTGTTGGCGATGGTCCTGACCAGTCTCGGCATCCACCAGCGCAGACCCGCGACGTCGCCATCCTCCTTGCGCAGCGTGAAGGTCGTGCTGTCCTTCAGCACCTGCGCGGTCGCATCATGGGTCGTGGTGATCCAGACGTCGCCGACGAGCGGAAATCGCGTCGCGACCACGGGCCCCAAAGCTCGCAATTCCGCGATGGCCTTGGGCGGATCGCGAAAAAAGAAGGCCTCGCTGGTGAAATCGAGGCGCAGTGTCATGGGATCACCGGGATGGTTGGTGGCGCCTCACCCAGATGGTGCGCAGCGCTGCCGCCGCAAGTGGGCCGCCGTTGCTTACCTCGCCCCGCTTGCGGGGAGAGCGAGAAGAAAACCTACCCGCGCCCCGTCGAGCGCGAGCCGGTCTTGCGCTGCTGCTGATTGGTGTAGGCGTCCCAATGACTCCAGCTTCCGTTGCTGAGACTTTGCAGGTCGGTGGCGAGCGGACGGCGCGTGCGCTTCTCGTAGTCGGCGATCAAGCGCTCGGACTGCGCGATCTTGCGCTTGAGTTCGATGATCGCCTTCTGGGTCTGCCCGTTCCGCTTCGACGTGGCGATCTCGCCCATCGTGAAGCGCGCGGTCTCGAACGCCTTCAACTCAGCGCGATTCTTCTTCAACTGAACCCGGTGCCAGGCGATGTTGCTGTCGCTGTCCGCAACCATATGGGAACTCCGCTGATTCGCTCCCACATAGTATCGCGCGCTGAATCGGCGCCGCAACGGGCGCCGGGCGGCGAAAATGCGGCCTTATTGCGCAGGAATTCCGTGCCTACCGCTCCGCGAAGGCCTTTTCGACCACGAACTGGGCCGGCTCGCCGTGATTGCCCTCGACGAAACCGCGCTCGGCCAGGAGGACGCGGGTGTCCGCGACCAGCGCCGGGCTGCCGCAGATCATGACGCGGTCGTGCGCTGCTTCCAGCGGCGGCAGACCGATATCGCTGAACAGCTTGCCCGAGGTGATGAGGTCAGTGATGCGGCCGCGGTTGCGGAAGGGATCGCGGGTCACGGTCGGATAGTAGATGAGCTGGCCCCGGATGTACTCGCCCAGCAATTCGTCGTTCGGCAGCGTCTCGGTGATCATCTCGCCATAGGCGAGCTCCCTGACGTGCCGGCAGCCGTGCAGCAGCACCACCTTCTCGAAGCGCTCGTAGGTCTCGGGGTCCTTGATCACGCTCAGGAACGGCGCGAGCCCCGTGCCGGTGCCGACCAGGTAGAGGTTGCGGCCCTCCTCCAGATTGTCGATCACCAGCGTGCCGGTGGCCTTGCGGCTGACGATGATCTCGTCGCCTTCCTTCAGATGCTGAAGGCGCGAGGTCAGCGGGCCGTCCGGCACCTTGATCGAGAAGAACTCCAGCGTGTCCTCGTAATTGGCGCTGGCGACGCTGTAGGCCCGCAGCAGCGGCTTCTCGCCGACCTTGAGCCCGATCATGGTGAACTCGCCGTTGCGGAAGCGGAAGGTCGGGCTGCGGGTGGTCTTGAAGCTGAACAGCGTGTCGGTCCAGTGGTGGACGCTCAAAACGCTTTCCTGATTGAAATTGCTCATCTCACCTTCCCTGTCGCTGCCGAGCGGTTCCGAGGCGATTGTCAGCTATGCGTCGTTTGTACACGATCATTCGTATACTAATGAATAATCCCGCTTGATCCCGCGGTCAAGGCTGCCCAAGATCGAAAGCGTTGCAGTTAGGAATGAGGAGCCCTTCCATGGCGCATGACGCACCCCAGGCCGCCGGACCGTCGAAGCTCGTGATCCGCAATATCGGCCTGATCCTGTCCGGCGCCCTGGAAAAGCCGATCCTGGATGGCGACACCATCGTCGCCGAGAACGGCAAGATCACCGCGATCGGCCGCTTCAAGGACGTCAACACCGAAGGCGCGACCACCATCGTCGACGCCAACGGCACCACGGTGGCGCCGGGCCTGATCGACAGCCACGTCCATCCCGTCGCCGGCGACTGGACGCCGCGTCAGAACCAGACCAACTGGATCGACAGCTATCTTCATGGCGGCGTCACCACCATGATCTCCGCCGGCGAAGTGCACATGCCCGGCCGCCCCCGCGACGTCGTCGGCCTGAAGGCCATGGCGGTGTTCGCGCAGCGCGCGTTCTGGACGCTGCGGCCCGGCGGCGTGAAGGTTCACGCCGGCGCCCCCGTGATCGAATGCGAGATGGTCGAAGAAGATTTCAAGGAGATGGCCGCCGCCGGCGTGAAACTGCTCGGCGAAGTCGGCCTCGGCGGCGTGAAAGACGGCCCAACCGCGCGGAAAATGGTCGGCTGGGCGCGCAAATACGGCATCCAGAGCACGATCCACACCGGCGGCCCCTCAATCCCCGGCTCCGGACTGATCGACAAGGATGTGGTGCTGGAGGCCGACACCGATGTGGTCGGCCACATCAACGGCGGCCACACCGCCCTGCCCGATGACCAGATCCGCTGTATCTGCGAGGGCTGCAAGCGCGGGCTCGAGCTCGTGCACAACGGCAACGAGCGCTCGGCGTTGTTCACGCTGCGCACCGCGCGCGAGATGGGCGACCTGCATCGCGTCATCCTCGGCACCGATGCACCCGCCGGCTCCGGCGTGCAGCCGCTCGGCATTTTGCGCATGGTCTCGATGCTATCCTCGCTCGGCGAGTTGCCGGCCGAAATCGCGTTCTGCCTTGCCACCGGCAACACCGCACGGATGCGCGCGCTCGATTGCGGCCTGATCGAGGTCGGCCGCTCCGCCGACTTCGTCATCATGGACAAGGCGCAGCACTCGCCCGGCAAGAACATTCTGGAGAGCGTCCAGCTCGGCGACCTTCCCGGCATCGGCATGACCATCATCGACGGCATCGTCCGGACGCAGCGCAGCCGCAATACGCCGCCGGCGGGCAAGGTGCCGGAGGTGGTGGCGAAGTAAGCCGCCCCACACACCGTCGTCATTCCACATTGCGCAATTGCGCAATGGGGATGCGCCGCAAGGCGCAGGCCCGGAATCCATAACCCCGGCTCGTGGTTATGGATTCTCAGATGCGCAATTGCGCATCATGGCTCGCGACTTCGTCGCGCCCCGGAATGACGGGTTCATCGCAGCTTGTTCAGTAGCGCCATCAGCGTCTCGCGCTCCTTGGCATCGAGCGGAGCAAGCGTCTCGCGGGTGATTGCGAGTGCGTTCGGCGCGACCTTCTCCGCAAGCTGCTGACCGGCGCGCGTCAGGCTGACCACCAGCCGCCGTCCGTCTTCGGGATCCTGGCTCGTCTCCGTCAATCCGCGCGCGCTGAGACGATCGATCACGCCCTTGATGGTCGCGACGTCCATGGCCGTGAGCCGCCCGAGCTGGTTCTGCGAGCACGGGCCGGTCTCGGCGAGCTTCGACAGCGCCGCCCATTGCGTCGGCGTGAGATTGGTGCCGATGTCACGCGCGAAGATCGCGCTGTGGCGCTGCCAGACCTGGCGCAGGATGAACCCGACCTGCTCGTCGAGCACGTAAGACGGTTTGGCCGGCTTGACGCTCTTCTTGGCCGCGACGCTTCTCGCCATCCGCCCCCACCCCTCACAACGACAGATGCGCGTCGCGGATATCCGGACGCGCGTCGAGCTCGGCCATCGTGCCGCCAAAGCAGATGCGGCCGCGCTCGATGATGTAGGCACGATCGGAGATCAGCCGCGCAAAGTGCAAATTCTGCTCGGAGACGACGATGCTGACGCCCTCCTTCTTCATGGTCAGGATCGCATCGACCATCTGCTCGACGATCTTGGGTGACAGGCCTTCCGAGGGCTCGTCCAGCAGCACCAGCGACGGATTGCCCATCAGCGTGCGCGCGATCGTCAGCATCTGCTGCTCGCCGCCGCTCATGCGGCCGCCCGGACGATTGCGCATCTCGCTCAGGTTCGGGAACAGCGCGAACAGCTTCTCGCGCGTCCAGTATGGCGCGTTCGTCCGCTTCGGCTGGCGGCCGACCTCGAGATTCTCCTCGACCGTCAGGTCGGTGAAGATGCGCCGCTCTTCCGGCACATAGCCGAGGCCGCCGCGCACGATCTCATGCGTCGGCAGCGCCGTGACGTCCTTGCCCTCGAACATGATGCGGCCCGAGCGCTGCGCCACGAGGCCGACGATCGAGCGGAACGTCGTCGACTTGCCGGCACCATTGCGGCCGAGCAGCGCCACCACCTCGCCCTCGCCGACCTCGAAGCCGATGTCGAACAGGATGTGCGCCGGGCCATAGTGGCTGTTGAGGTCCTGCACCGTGAGCTTCATGTCGCGGCTCCCTCGCGGTGGCGGGCATCGTAGACGAGGCCCTCGCCGAGATAGACCGCCTGCACCTGCGGATTGCCGCGCACTTCGGCCGGCGAACCCTCGGCGATCAGCGTGCCGCGGTTCAGCACGATGATGCGGTCGGCATGCTCGAACACCACGTCCATGTCATGCTCTGTGAAGAGCACGCCGATCGACTTCTCCCGCGCGATATTGGCCGTGAGCCGCATCAGGTCGACCCGCTCGCGCGGCGCCATGCCGGCGGTCGGCTCATCCATGAGCAGAAGTCTCGGTTGGTTGGCGAGCGCCACCGCAAGCTCGAGCCGCTTGAGATCGCCATAGGCGAGCTCGCCGCAGGGCCGGTCCGCATAGCCGCTCATGCCGACCAGCTCCAGTAGTCGGCCGGCCTCGTCGCGATCGAAGCGCGGCGCCGAGCCCCAGAGGTTGAACAACTGCTTTTGGTGCGAGATCAGCGCGACCTGCACATTCTCGCGCACGGTCATGGTCGCAAAGGTCGCGGTGATCTGGAAGGTGCGCCCGACCCCGAGCCGCCAGATCTCGCGCGGCTTCTTTCCGGTGGTGTCCTCGCCGTTGAGGCGGACGTACCCTGAGTCCGGCTTGTTCTGGCCGTTGAGCATGTCGAAGCAGGTGCTCTTGCCGGCGCCGTTCGGCCCGATCAGCGCCAGAATTTCGCCGGCACGCAGCGAGAACGAGACGCCGCGCACGGCGTGGATGCCGCCATAGGATTTGGTCAGGCCTTCGACCGCGAGAAGTGGGGGTGCGACGCTCATTCGGCGGACTCGATCGGCTTGGCAAGCAGGGCTGATCCCGGCGGCGACGCGTTCCTGCGCCGCTGCGCGAGCATCTCCAGCATCCCGACGATGCCCTTGGGGAAGACGACCACGATCAGAACGATGAACGCGCCGAGCACCAGCTTCGACAGATCGGTCTGGCTGACCAGCCAGATGTTGAGCGCCTTGTAGACGATGGCGCCGATCACCGCGCCCGACACCGTTTCGACGCCGCCGAGCAGCACCATGACCAGTGCATCGACCGAAAGCGATATGCCGAGATTGTCTGGGAAGACGCTGCCCTTGAGATAGGCGAACAGCGCGCCGCCGATGCCGGCCGTCGTCCCCGCGATCACGAACGCGGTCCACTGGATGCGCTTGGCGTTGATGCCGATCGCCTCGCTGCGCAGGCCTGAGTCGCGCGTGGCCCGGAGCGCGTAGCCGAATGGCGAGAACACCGCGATCCGCAGGGCGATCGTCACAAGTGCCGCGACGCCGAGCGCCAGCCAGTAGAAGTGCGAGGGACTCGCGGCCCAGCTCGAAGGCCAGACGCCCAAAATGCCGTTGTCGCCGCCGGTCACGCTGACCCACTGGAACGCAATCGACCAGACGATCTGCGCGAAGGCGAGCGTCAGCATGGCGAAATAGACGCCTGAGAGCTGTACCGCGAAGAAGCCGAACACGGCAGCACCCAAGCAGCCGAGCAGCGGTCCGAGCAGAAGACACACGATCATCGGCAGCCCCGCCATCTTGGCGAGGAAGGCAATGCCGTAGGCCCCGAGGCCGAAATACGCCGCGTGGCCGAAGGACGCGAGACCGCCGACCGACATCAGGAAATGCAGGCTCACGGCAAAGATCACGAAGATCGCGATCTCGGAGCCGACGGTCAGCGCGTAGTTGCCGGCAAACAGCGGCAGCATCGCCGCGACGACGAGCGCGGCAAGCGCAGCCAGCCGCTCATTCGACGTCAGCGGCCGCCAAGGGTTGACGGTGAGACCGGGCGTCTTGCGCGCCGGCGCCTCGGGCCTGCCGAACAACCCCCAGGGCCGCACGATCAGCACCACCGCCATCACCAGGAAGACCAGGATGATCGAGATCTTCGGGAAGATCAGGATGCCGAACGCGTTGAGCTCGGAGACCAGCACCGCCGCGACGAAGGCGCCGACGATGCTGCCGAGGCCGCCGATCACGACCACCACGAACACCTCGACGATGATGCGCAAATCCATCGCGTGATGGACGGCATCACGCGGGATCTGGAGCGCGCCGCCGAGCGCGGCCAGGAACACACCGACTGCAAACACACTGGTGAACAGCCATTTCTGATTGACGCCGAGGGCCGCGACCATGTCGCGGTCCTGCGTCGCGGCGCGCACCAGCACGCCCCAGCGCGTGCGCTGGAACAGGAGCCAGAGAACGCCAAGCACGACCGGGCCGAGCACGATCAGGAACAGGTCGTAGCTCGGGATGTTCTGGCCGAAGAAATCGACCGCGCCCTTGAAGCCCGGCGCGCGCCGGCCGAGCAGATCGTCGGGGCCCCAGATCAGGACCACGAGGTCCTCGACCATCAGCGTCAGGCCGAACGTCGCGAGAAGCTGGAACAGTTCGGGTGCATGATAGATGCGCCGGAGCAGCACCATCTCCACGACGACGCCGATCAGCGCCACCGCCAGCGCCGCCGCGACGATGCCGCCCCAGAAGCCGAACGCCCCGGCGAAGCGATCCGTCAGCGTAAAGGCGATGTAGGCGCCGATCATATAGAAGGCGCCATGCGCGAAATTCACGATCCGCGTCACGCCGAAGATGATCGACAGGCCCGAGGCCACCAGGAACAGCGACGCTGCGCTGGCGAGACCGGTCAGAAACTGTACGACATAAAAGGCCATCGGCGGTCCGGGTTCGGTTTGCATGCCGTGATGTGCGGCAGCGAGATCTTGGTTCACCTCTCCCCACCTGCGGGGAGAGGTCGACGCGCGAAGCGCATCGGGTGAGGGGAGCCTCCGCGAAAACGTCTGTCACCGCCCTCGCGGAGACTCCCCCTCACCCCAACCCTCTCCCCGCTAGCGGGGAGAGGGAGACGAAACATCAATCCTTCGGCCGCAGCTTCTCGACTTCGGCATCGCTCGGCAGGTAGTCCGCACCCTTCTTGTAGGACGAGTCCACCATGATGCCTTTGCCGTCCTTGACCGAGGTCTTGCCGACATAGGCGCCCAGCGTCGACTGGTGGTCGATCTTGCGGAAGGTGATCTCGCCGAAGGGCGAGCCGAGCGACAGGCCTTCGGCCGCGGCGATCAGCTTCTCCGGATCGGTCGAGCCTGCCTTCGCAAGGATCGCCGCCGCCGACTTGATGGTCTGGTAGCCGACGATCGAGCCGAGCCGCGGATAGTCGTTGTACTTGGCCTGGTACGCCTTCAGGAACGCATCATGCTCGGGCGTCTTGATCGAGTACCAGGGATAGCCGGTGACGATCCACCCCTCCGGCGTCTCGTCCTTGAGCGGATCGAGATATTCGGGCTCGCCGGTCAGGAAGGAGACGACTTCGCGTCCCTTGAACAGGCCTCGCGTGTTGCCCTCGCGCACGAGTTTGACGAGATCGGCGCCGAAGGTGACGTTGAGGATCGCCTCCGGATTAGCTTGGGCCACCGCCTGCACCACCGGGCCCGCGTCGATCTTGCCCTGCGGCGGCCACTGCTCGTCGACCCACTGGATGTCCGGGCGCTTCTCCGACATCAGCTTCTTGAACACCGCGACTGCGGACTGGCCGTACTCATAGTTCGGCGCGATCGTCGCCCAGCGCTTTGCCGGCAGCTTGCTGGCTGCTTCCACCAGCATCGCCGCCTGCATGTAGTTGGAGGGACGCAGACGGAAAGTGTACTTGTTGCCCTTCGACCAGGTGACGGCGTCCGTCAGCGGCTCGGCCGCGAGGAAAAACACTTTCTTCTGGTTGGCGAAGTCGCTGACCGCAAGGCCGATGTTGGACAGGAATGTGCCGGCAAGCATCGCAACGCCCTCGCTCGACACGAGCTCGTTGGCCGCGGTCTGCGCGTCCGCCGGCTTGCCGCCGTCGTCCTTGGAGATGACGACGAGCTTCTTACCGTTGATGCCGCCGCTCGCATTGATCTCTTCGACCGCGAGCTGCCAGCCCTTGCGGTAAGGTTCGGTGAAGGCTGGCAGCAACGAATAGCTGTTGATCTCGCCGATCTTGATCTCAGCCTGCGCCATCGCCGAACTGGCCATGCCGCCGGCCAGCAGCGCGAACGCAGCGCCAACGAAATAATTCTTAGCTCGCATCCCAACCTCCACTGTGAAAAATTAACGCAGGCCGTCTTCGCCCTTGATCTCCGCAACCGTGAGCCCGCCGACGCGCGGCAGCGGACGGCCGCTGTCGGTGACGGCGACCGCGACCATGATCTCGTTGGCGCGCGGCGCATCGTTGATCTGCACTTCCATCCCGTCGAAATGACTGCGCACGAAGGCCGCATCCTTGTGCCCCAAGGGAATGTCGAGCGTCGTGCCCGGACCGCTGCGCTTCTTCGACGACGGGATCAGCGCTGCGCCCTTGCTCAGCACCTTCCGCACCGGCGCCCCCATCTTGGGATGGAGGATAGCGGCCGCGTGCTCCAGCTCGCCGTTCTCGCCGACGGCCGCCGCCTTGCCATAGCTCTGCACTTTCGACCCCTCGATACCGAGTGCGGCCACCGCGCGCTTCGACAGGAGGTCGCCAAGCTCCTCGCCGATCGCAATCAGCGGCGAGAGGTCTTCGACATATTTTCCGGCAAAGGGATTTTCGATCACGGCGATCGCCGCGGCGCGCCGGGTCGGCGGCGATACCTGCCGGCCCATCTCCATCTGCGTCTCCTCGACCACGGTGACGATCTTGCGGATGATCGCGCTCATGTTTCGCTTCCCTGTTCAGGCATGGACCGCGTTCTCCAGCACAAGCGGGCGCGATCGTTGCCGTTCTATATCCTTGGTTCCGATGACAAGCATATCACCACAAAGCTGCAAGACAGCCCCTTCGATCAATCCGCGATCGAACAATTGCCGTGCACATTCCGCGCCAGATTCGAGCGCCGTCGCAATCTCGGCCCGCGACAATCGACCGACGTCACAGGTGACGAGGCGCGCGCCGAGGTCGCTATCGGGCTGAAGCTCGTTGGCCGGCTTCCGGATGATGGCGGGGTGACCGGGCAGATCGACCGCATTGGCGATGACCGTCGCGGCCGCATCGGCCTGCGACGCCGCCCCGGCCAGCACCGTGACCGCATCGGCAATGCCGAGCGAGAAGCTGCGGCCATGCCGGCCGCTGGTCGCGATGCCCCGCACGGGATCGTCCGCATCGACCGTCATGGTCCGCATCACGCCGTCACGGTCGGGCCGGTCCATCAGGCCGATCGAAAAATGCTCACCGCGATCGAGATGCAGCGCGATATCGCCGCCATTGTTGACGTAGACCCGGTCGAGCGTCGCAGCGTTCAGCATCGCGCCCAGAATTTCTTCCGCCACGCTGCCGGCGACCGCAGCCATCGGCGTGATGAAGCATTCCGCGGCATAGGGCGCGACGGCAGCATGCATGCGACGTGCAACGACGCCGTTCAGCGACGTTCGCGCCGGATCGGCAGCTCTGCGCAGCTCCGTCAGCTCGGCGCAGAGCTCGTCGAGCAGGCCGGCGAGCCGCCGCGCCGCCGCCTCATAGGAAGCGTGCACCTCGCGCACATCTCCCCTCGCCTCCACGATCAGATCAATCGGACCATCCTGCAAATGCAGCCGCCGGCCATCAGACAGCAATGCGACTTGCGGAAGCCTCATGCGCGCCTTCCCGGGATGGGATTTTGCCAGGGCAACTGGCGGACATCATCGCCGCCCTTCACCTCGGACAGCGGCTTTACGTAATCCATGTGGCCGCCGAGCGCGGCATAGTCCGACAGTTTCATGGTGAACTCGATCGGCGCGACCAGCGCCGGGGTCGGCACATAGCCGAACGCCCCGGCGGGCATCTGCGTCACATCGACCATGTAAGTGATGCCGCCGCCGGGCCAGACATAGACCGGCGCGCCGCCGCTGGTGACGCGCGTCAGCGCATCCTTCACCGAGCGCGTCAGCCGCACCGGATTGTCGGTGACGCCCGCGCGCAGCGAGCCGCCGGCACCAGCCATGAACAGCACCGTGCACAGCGCCGGCTCGCAATTCTCCTGGATGCGCTCGACCGAAAACTTCAGATCGGCCGGCATCTCGGTCTCGACCGGCTTCAAGGCCTCGTCGAGCACGTAATAAGATGAGTGCTCGCCGGTGGTGGAGACCATCAGCATGCTCAGACCGGGCTTCGCCTCCTTGGCATCGAACGGCCCGAGAATCGCCAGGGGATCGGAGATGTTGGTGCCGCCCCAGCCCGTGCCGGGATCGGCGACCTGGAAATAGCGGCCGGGGGTCGAGCGGCGGCCCTTCATCTTGATGCCGGTGTCGGCGATGTCGAGCAGCTTGCCGGCCTGGTGCTCCGAGAGCACTCCGGTGATGTGGTCGTCGACGACGACGACCTCATCCACCTTGCCGTGCCATTGCTTTGCGAACATACCGATGGTCGCCGAGCCGCAGCCGACGCGCATGCGCTCTTCCTTGACGCCGTTGACGATCGGCGGCTGGCCGGCCTGCACCACCACGCTCGCACCGCCGTCGATCGTGAGCTCAACCGCCTTGCAATTGGCGAGATCCATCAGCGTGTCGCAGGTGACGCGACCTTCCTTCTTGGAGCCGCCGGTCAGATGATGGACCCCGCCGAGCGAGAGCATCTGCGAACCGTATTCGCTGGTAGTAACATGCCCCACCGCCTCGCCCTGCGCGCGGACGGTCGCGGTCTCCGGGCCGAGATAGCGGTCGGTGTCGATCTTCACCTTGATGCCGCAATAGGAGAAGATGCCCTCGGTAACCACGGTCACCATGTCGACGCCATCGACCTCGGCGGAAACGATGAACGGCGCGGGCTTGTAGTCGGGATAGGTGGTGCCGGCGCCGATCGCGGTTACGAAGGTCGAGGGTTCGTGGACGATCTTGCCGTCCCAATCTTCCGTGCGGCTGAACGGCACCAGCTTGCCGCCCTGCGAGACCGTGCGTTCGAGAATGATGTGCGGATCGACACGGACGAGCTTGCCGTCGTGATTGGCATAGCGGTCGCAGGCTCCCGCCGCGCCCGGCTTGATGTAGCACATCACCGGACAGGCATCGCAGCGGATCTTGTCGGAGACGGCGCTCGTCGTTTCAGTCACCATGTCAAAGCCAGCGGGTCACGACGGGTTATCATTCGTATACGAACGATGTTGCGCGCGACATTGATAGCTGTCAAGCGGCGGCGCGGGCGAAAAAGTGCCACTGCCGAATAAAACCTCATTTGCCTGCCGCCTCTGTCCACAAAGCGGGCAACCACGCTGCACTGCGGCATGCGCCGCTTGCACGTTTGTGTACAAACGGTATCGTCGGCGACATAGAATTTTTGCGACGCGTGGTCGCAAGGTTGGGAACGAGGATGACGCAGACACCGATCCGCCTCACCGTGAACGGCGGGATCCACGACGTCACCGCGGCGCCGCAGACGCCGCTGCTCTATGTGCTGCGCAACGATCTCGCGCTCAACGGCCCGAAATATGGTTGCGGCCTCGGTGAATGCGGCACCTGTACTGTCCTGATCGACGGCAGCGCCGCACGTTCCTGCGTCATCCCGATCAGCGGCTGTGAAGGCCGCGACATCGTGACACTCGAAGGGTTAAGCACGCGCGAGCGGCCTGATCCCGTGCAACAAGCCTTCATCGACGAGCAGGCGGCGCAATGCGGCTACTGCCTCAACGGCATGATCATGACCACCAAGGCGCTGCTCGCCATCAACCCGCACCCGACCGAGCAGGAAGCGATGGCGGCGCTGCGCTACAATCTCTGCCGCTGCGGCACGCATGTCGAAATCCTGCGCGCGGTGATGCGTGCATCGAGCCAGCTAGCCGAGGCCGGTGATTGATGGCCTGCCCTGTTCCGAATGGAGCTGAGCGGCAATCCGGTTCGCTCGTCGTCGTCCGCACGCTCGATGAGGGCGCATCCGAGACGTTCATCCGGATCACCGCGGATGGCTCGGTCACCGGCTATAACGGCCATGTCGATCTCGGCACCGGCATCCGCACCGCGCTCGGCCAGATCGTCGCCGAAGAGCTGGACGTCTCCTTTGCGCGGGTCGTGGTGGTGCTCGGCGACACCGCAGTGGTACCCAACCAGGGCCCGACGATCGCCAGCGAAACCATCCAGATCACCGCCGTGCCCCTGCGCAAGGCCGCCGCGCAAGCGCGACACTTCTTGATCGCGCGCGCTGCCGAACGGCTGGAGCTGCCGGCCGCGGATTTAAGGATCGAAGATGGTCTGGTTCGCGGGCATAACCGCAGCGTCAGCTATGGCGAGCTGATCGGCGATGAGACGATTCGTCTCGAGCTGGCGGACGACGTAGAGGTGAAGGCCGTCGGCGATTACACCATCGTCGGTCAATCCGTGCCCCGCGTCGATCTTCCAGCGAAGGCGAGCGGCGAGCTGACCTTCGTGCACGACATCCGCGTGCCCGGCATGCTGCATGGGCGCGTGGTGCGCCCGCCCTATGCCGGTGTCGATGCCGGCCCATTCGTGGGCACCAGCCTGATCGCGGTCGACGAATCCCTGGTGCGCGATATCCCTGGCCTCGTCGGCGTCGTGCGGATCGGCGACTTCGTCGGCGTGGTCGCCGAGCGCGAGGAGAATGCGATTCTCGCGGCCGCGCAGCTCAAAGTGAGCTGGAAGCCGACACCTGCCCTGACCGACCTTGCAGACATCGAGACGGCACTGCGCGCCAATCCATCGACGCCACGCACGCTGATCGACAAAGGCGACGTCGACGCGGCCATCACCGGCGCCACAAAGACGATGCAACGCACCTACGTCTGGCCCTACCAGATGCACGCCTCGATCGGCCCGTCCTGCGCAGTCGCCGATTTCAAGAACGGCAGCGTCCGCGTCTGGTCAGGCTCGCAAAATCCGCATCTGCTGCGTGCCGACCTCGCGCTGCTGATCGACCAGCCGGAGAACGAGATCGAAGTCATCCGCCTGGAGGCGGCCGGCTGCTACGGCCGCAACTGCGCCGACGACGTCACGGCGGACGCGCTGCTGCTGTCGCGCGCGGTCGGCCGGCCCGTGCGCGTGCAGTTGACGCGCGAGCAGGAGCACGCCTGGGAGCCCAAGGGCACCGCGCAGCTCATCGACGTCAATGGCGGTTTGAACGCCGACGGCAGCGTTGCCGGCTACGACCTCGCCACGCGCTATCCTTCGAACGCGGCGCCGACGTTGGCGCTGCTGCTCACGGGTCGGATTTCGCCGGAGCCGGCCGTGCTGCAAATGGGCGACCGCACCGCGATCCCGCCTTACGACTACGACCACATGCGCGTCGTCGCCCATGACATGCCGCCGATCGCGCGCGCCTCCTGGTTTCGCGGCGTCTCGGCGCTGCCGAACACCTTCGCGCATGAATCCTATATCGACGAGCTTGCGGCGGAGGCCGGCGTCGACCCGATCGAATATCGCCTGCGCTATCTGAAAGACCAGCGCGCCATCGATCTCGTCAACGCGGTCGCCGAGCGCGCCGGCTGGACGCCGCGGCCGGTGCGGCAGGACAAGGACGGTGAGGTCGTGCATGGGCGCGGCTTTGCCTATGCGCTCTATGTCCACAGCAAGTTCCCGGGCTATGGCGCGGCATGGTCGGCCTGGATCGCCGATGTCGCGGTGAACAAGACGACCGGCGACGTCAGCGTCACCCGCGTCGTCGCAGGCCAGGATTCCGGATTGATGATCAATCCGGATGGCGTGCGTCACCAGATCCAGGGCAACGTCATCCAATCCACCAGCCGCGCGCTGATGGAGGAGGTCTCCTTCGAGCGCGGCACGGTGGCGGCGCGCGAATGGGGCGCCTATCCGATCATCCCCTTCCCGGACGTGCCGAAGATCGACGTCCTGATGCTGCCGCGGCCGGACCAGCCGCCGCTCGGCGTTGGCGAGTCGGCTTCGGTGCCGAGCGCGGCGGCAATTGCGAATGCGATCTTCGATGCCACCGGCGTGCGCTTTCGCGAGCCGCCGTTCACGCCGGAGCGCATCCTGAAGGGACTATACGGCGAAGCGGCGGCGCCGCCGCAAGCCTTGCCGGCAGCCGCTGCCGCGCCTCCGTCACGCAGTTGGCAGAATCCTTTCGCCAAGCGCGCCGGCATGTTCGCGACGATGGCCGCCCTCTGCACCGCCGCGATCGGTATCGGCGCCGCGCTGCTGCCCGGGCGCGCGATCGCGCCGATCGCCCGGCCCGATGCCTCGGTCTATTCGGCGGCGACGATCGCGCGTGGCCAGCAGCTCGCAGCGCTCGGCAATTGCGCGGAGTGCCATACCAATATCGGCGGCGCGCTCAATGCCGGCGGCCGCGCGCTGGAGACGCCGTTCGGCACGATCTACAGCACCAACATCACGCCGGATGTCGAGACCGGCATCGGTGCCTGGTCGTATCCCGCCTTCGAGCGCGCGATGCGCGACGGGCTTCATCGCGACGGACGCCAGCTCTATCCCGCCTTCCCGTACACGCACTTCTCACGAACGAGCGATGCCGATCTCCAGGCGCTCTATGCCTACCTGATGGCACAGCCTTCGGTGCGCGCGAGCGCGCCTGCGAACACACTCGCCTTCCCGTTCAATCTTCGCCCTCTGCTTGCGGGATGGAATGCGTTGTTTCATCAGACCGGCTTGTTCAAGCCTGATCCAGCGAAATCCGAGCTGTGGAATCGCGGCGCCTATCTGGTCGAAGGTCTCGGCCATTGCAGCGCCTGCCATTCGCCGCGTAATGCGCTCGGCGCCGAGCAGCGCGAGGCCTATCTCGCCGGCGGCTTTGCCGAAGGCTGGGAGGCGCCGCCGCTGACCTCGCTCTCGCATGCGCCGATTCCATGGAGCGAGGACGAGCTCTACACTTATTTGCGCACCGGCCATTCGCGCTATCACGGCGTCGCCGCCGGCCCGATGGCGCCGATCGTCAGGGACCTTTCGGCCCTGCCCGACCAGGACATCCGCGCCATGGCGGTCTATCTCAACGCGTTCAACGACAGCGCGACCGATCCGCAGACGCAGGATGCACTTGCCGCGAAGCTCGAGAGCGCAACACAAGTTAGCGTCGGCGCCTCCGCCGGCGCGCGGCTTTATCTCGGCGCCTGCGCCGTCTGCCACGAGGTCGGGGGCCTGCCGCTGTTCGGCAGCCGGCCCTCGCTCGCGCTCAACAGCAATCTTCACAGCCAGGCGCCGGACAATCTCGTGCAGGTGATCCTGCACGGCATTGCCGAGCCGGCATCAAGCGATCTCGGCTACATGCCGGCCTTCAAGCACAGCATGAGCGACGCGCAGATCGAAGAACTCGTCACGTTCCTGCGCAAGCAGTTCGCGCCGGACAAGCCGGCCTGGACCGGCGTGCGCGAGACGATCGCGCGCGTGCGTGGGTCTGCGAATTAGGCGTGCTTCTTGACCTCCACCGGCGGCGTGCCGTGGGTGTGAAAGGATTCGATCGTCTTCAGGCCCCACGCCTGGCCCTTCTTGCGCTCCTCCTCGGTCCACACGATCGGCTTCCAGTCGGGCGCGAGGATCAGGCGCGCGCCGGCATTGGCGACCTCGACGCGGTTGCCGCCGGGCTCGTAGACATAGAGGAAGAAGGTCTGCTGGATTGCGTGCTTGTGCGGGCCGGTCTCGATGTAGACGCCATTCTCGAGAAAGATGTCGGCGGCGCGCAGGATTTCCTCGCGGCTGTCGAGCGCGTAGGTGACATGGTGGAAGCGCCCGGGCACGCCGGAATGGTCGAGCGAATAGGCGAAGTCGTAGCTCTTGTTCGACATCGTCAGCCACATCGCAGCTTCACGCCCGTCGTTGAGGACGATCTGCTCGGTGAGGCGGCAGCCGAGGTAATTCTCGAAGAACTCGCGGTTGGCCTTGATGTCGACGGCGAGACAATTGAGATGGTCCAGGCGGCGGACGTTGACACCGCGCGCGGGAAAACGTTGCGCCTGGTTCTTTAGCGCCGGCTGCAACTCGGGCGGCGCCTGATACCATTCGGTCTCGTAATAGAGCTCGACGATATGGCCGTCGGGATCGCGGCAGCGGAATGTCGGCCCCTGCCCCATGTCGCCGTCAATCCAGCCGATGTCGAAGCCGGAACCTTTGAGCGCGGCGACGCGGCGCTCCAGCGCCTGCTGGCTGCGCGCGCGCAGCGCCATGTGGCCCATGCCCGAGGTCTTCGACGCCGTGAGCTTCAGCGAATATCGCTCATAATCGTCCCAGCCGCGCAGGTAGACCGACTCGCCCTTCTGTCCGCTGACGGTCATGCCCATGACGTCGACGAAGAATTTGAGGCTCTCGTCCGGCTTCGGCGTCAGGAGTTCCATGTGACCGAGGTGGGCGAGATCGAAAATCGGTTCGGGCTGCATGGTTTTCTCCAGGGCAAGGCGTGCAATCCTCTGCTTCGGATCGCGCAATCGGGCGCAGTACGCAACACGCGCGCACGGCCGGCGCGGTGCCGATGAACGCGGGTTTCATTTGTACTAATGTACAAATGATTAGGTCCCGTCAACAAACAGAACGTCCTGGACCCTCTCGGCGGTCGCATCGGCTTCGTTCCGCAGGGGGCATCGGTCGGTTGCTCAAATGGTAAAATCTTCCTTAAGCGTTTTCGGGGGGCAGACGGCCCCGGAAATCCAGCATTTTCCGGCCGATTCTGCCGACGCGTATACATCGGGGACAAACGTCTCGACCGAATTGTCGCGGATTTAACAAAGCGGCCGCGTCTGCCGTTTAACAGTTTGTCCAGCGACGGCCCGCATAGTCGGGACAAACCCCTCGTTGTTGCCAGGTTCATCTATCGTGACATCCTTTGGACGCGTGATTTCGGTTCGCGGATCGCTCGCCCGGGTCGGGCTATTGGCTGAAGGCCGGATGCCGATCGCGGAGGTGCGGGCGACGGTCGGCCGTTTCGTCAGCATCCGCTGCGGCAACTCGGTCATCGTTGCCATGATCACCGAGGTTTCCTGCGAAAACTTGTCGAGCACCGACAATTACATCGCGATCGCCTCGGTCGACCTTCTCGGCGAAATCCTCAACGCCAGCGACAAGCCGAAATTCCAGCGCGGCGTCACCAACTATCCGACCATCGGCGACGCCGTCGACCTGATCACCAGCCAGGAGCTGCGTACGATCTACGCGCCGACGGGATCGGACCAGATCAATGTCGGCTTCCTGCAGCAGGACCGCTCCGTCGTCGCCTATGTCGACGTCGAGGAGATGCTGTCCAAGCACTTCGCCGTGCTGGGATCGACCGGCGTCGGTAAATCGACCGGCGTGTCGCTCCTGCTGAACGAGATCCTGAAGTCGCGCCCGAACCTGCGCATCTTCCTGCTCGACGTGCACAACGAATATGGCCGCTGCTTCGGCGACCGCGCGCTGGTTCTCAATCCGCGAAACCTCAAGCTGCCGTTCTGGCTGTTCAACTTCGAGGAAATCGTCGACGTGCTGTTCGCGGGCCGCCCCGGCGTGCCCGAGGAGCTCGACATCCTCGCCGAGGTCATCCCGATCGCGAAGGGCGTCTACACCCAGTATCAGAACACCGATCGCCTCGGTTTGAAGCGCATCGATCCCAAGCAGGTCGGCTACACCGCTGATACCCCGGTGCCCTACCGCCTGGTCGACCTGATCTCGCTGATCGACGAGCGCATGGGCAAGCTCGAGAACCGCTCCTCGCGCATCGTCTATCACAAGCTGATCTCGCGCATCGAAGCGGTGCGCAACGACCCGCGCTACGCCTTCATGTTCGACAACGCCAATGTCGGCGGCGACACCATGGCCGAGGTGATCAGCCATCTGTTCCGCCTGCCCGCCAACGGCAAGCCGATGACGGTGATGCAGCTTGCCGGCTTCCCGGCGGAAGTCATCGATTCGGTCGTCTCGGTGCTCTGCCGCATGGCCTTCGACTTCGGCCTGTGGAGCGATGGCGTCTCGCCGCTGCTGTTCGTCTGCGAGGAAGCGCACCGCTATGCGTCCGCCGACCGCAATGTCGGCTTCGGGCCGACCCGCAAGGCGGTGTCGCGCATCGCCAAGGAAGGCCGCAAATACGGCGTCTATCTCGGCCTCATCACCCAGCGTCCGGCCGAGCTCGACGCCACCATCATCTCCCAGTGCAACACGCTGTTCACGATGCGTCTTGCCAACGACCGCGACCAGGCGCTGCTGCGCGCCGCGGTGTCGGATGCGGCCGCGAACCTGCTCTCCTTCGTCCCCTCGCTCGGCACCCGCGAGGTGCTGGCGTTCGGCGAAGGCGTCGCGCTGCCGACCCGCCTGCGCTTCAAGGAGGTGCCGCCGCACCAGTTGCCGCGCGGCGAAGCCACCATCAGCAGCGTGCCTTCCGTTACCTCCGGGCACGACATGCATTTCGTCAGCGCCGTGCTCGAACGCTGGCGCGGTGCGACCTCGCAGCGCGACGTGCCGAACGATCCGGTGTTCTCGGCACCGCCTGCGAAATCGTTCTCCAGTGTGGATGCCCCAATGCTGCAACCCTCGATGGGGCTCGATCCGGACCGCTTCTCGCTGTTGAAGAAGCCGCTGCGGTAAGAGCGCCGCGTTCGCCCACGTTCCGCTGTCGTGCCCCGGCTTGACCAGGGCATCCAGTACGCCGTGGCGTCGCCGTATCCAATCACCGTCTCTGGAATACTGGATCGCCCGCCCAGTGCGCAATTGCGCACAAGGCTGGCGATGACACTGAGAGCGTGGCACGCGCGTTCCCCAATTCCGCCATTGCGAGCGCAAGCCCGATCGTCAGAGCACGTTGAGCGCGGGGCCCGCATCGACTATCCTTTGCCGCCATATCCGGAAAAACATGCCAATGACAAAGCCCCAACGCTTTCCCGCCCCCGCTCTCGACAGCCTGCCCGAGGACATCCGCACGCGTCTCCTCGCCGTGCAGGAGAAGAGTGGCTTCGTGCCGAACGTGTTCCTGACCCTGGCCTATCGCCCCGACGAGTTCCGTGCGTTCTTCGCCTATCACGACGCACTGATGGAAAAGGACTCGGGCCTCACCAAGGCCGAGCGCGAGATGATCGTGGTGGCGACGTCGGCGGCCAATCAGTGCCAGTATTGCGTGATCGCGCATGGGGCGATCCTGCGCATCCGCGCCAAGAACCCGCTGATCGCCGACCAGGTCGCGGTGAACTACCGCAAGGCGGACATCACGCCGCGGCAGAAGGCGATGCTCGACTTCGCGATGAAGGTTTCCGCCGACGCACAGCGGATCTCCGAGGACGATTTCGCCGCGCTTCAAGCCCACGGCTTCCGCGACGACGACATCTGGGACATCGCCGCGGTCGCCGCCTTCTTCGCGCTGTCGAACCGGCTGGCCAATTTCACCGGCATGCGGCCGAACGAGGAGTTCTACTTGATGGGACGCCTGCCCAAACAATGAACGAGCTCGACTGGTCCGATATCCTCCTGCGCCTCGCGGTTGCGACGCTTGCCGGCGGCGCGATCGGACTGGACCGCGACATTCACGGCAAGCCGATCGGGCCGAAGACGCTTGGCATCGTCAGCCTTTCCACCGCCACCGTCGTGCTGCTGGCCGTGCAGTTCACGGAACCGGGCAAGATGTCGGACGCGGCAAGCCGCGTCATCCAGGGCATCCTCACCGGTATCGGCTTTCTCGGTGCCGGCGTCATCGTGCGCGAGAGCCACCGTTTCCGCGTCCACGGACTGACGAGCGCAGCCTGCGCGTTTCTCGCTGCGTGCCTCGGCGTCGCCTGCGGCGCCGGACAATGGAAGATCGTCCTGATCGCGTTCGCGCTCGCCTTCATACTGCTCACGGTCGGTCGTCCCGTCGAGCGTTGGCTGCACCGCCTGTTCGGTGGCGAGGACGAAGCGCGTGAGGGCGATAAGCCGCACTGATCTGATCAACTGCTGCCACGACCGACCTGTACCTCGCCTGTCCTCGTAACAACGTAGTCGGGCATGGCTCGGTCGGGATAAAGCTGCGCCCAGGCGGCGGCCACATCCCTCTCGATCGATGCGCGATGCGGGCTGTCGCGACGAATGGCGAGGCCGTAGTTGAAGGCGCCGGCGATCACGACGTAGTGCTCGTAGAGACGAGGATCGGACAGCATTTTGGATCGCAGGCCGGTGTAGTCGCCGTGCGGAAACCAGATGACGTCGGGCTTGAAGCCGAGCAGATAGTCCATGCTGAGGCCGCTGCGGCCGATCTGGGTGTCGTTGAGGCCGACGAGATCGACGATGGCGACATGCGGCGCCACGCTTCCGATGTATCCGATCTCGGAGGCGGCAACGACGGCCCCCGCCGGCAATCGCGATACGATGTGATCGCCGATCTGCTGCACGACCGCGAACCACGACTTCACTGGCAGCGGCGTCGCCGCGCGATAGTCGAGCCTGGGCGCGGCGACCGCCTGAGACGTAAGCGCCGCGACGTTGAGGCGGCCGATGCCGGACTGCAACACGAGCACGCCGAGGAGAACAGCGAAGCCGCCCGCGATGCCGCGCGCCAGCGGGCGACCGAGATCGGACCAATTCAGCCCGCGCGCCAGCATCGCGTCGAGCGACAACAGGCCCGGGATTACGAGATAGGGCAGGAACGGAATGAAGAAACGGCCGTCCCAGCCCATGATCTGGCGCACCGTGAGCAGGTAGCAAACCGTCAGGCCGGCCGGCATCGCGAGCACCAGCATGGGCGGGCGGATGCCGTGGCGCATGCCCGTGATCAGGGCCGCGATGAAGGGAATGGCGCAGGACAGCGCCACGGCGAGATAGCGGATCGCGCTCTCGGGATTGAGGAAGCCGTCATAGCCGTGCGCCGATTTCGCGTAGAAGCTCAGCGGCAACGCGGAGCCGTAATAAAACTGCGCGAGGGCCAGAGAGGCCACTAGGAGCAGGAGCGGAAGCACGACGATATAGACGAGATCGCGCCAGCGCTTCGCCGGTGCTTGTGCCGCGAAGGCAAGGAGCGGCACGCCGAGCGCGCAGATGCCGTTTTCCGGCCGGGTCAGAATGGCGGCCAATGACACCAGACCCGATACGATCGCGGCGCCGGTTGACGGCACCTTGGCGTATCTCATGGCGACCAGCATGACCGCAGCGTTGAGCAGCAGCGACAGCATCGTGTCCATGCCGGTCGTGAGCTGCGCCGCGAAGGCCGGATGAAGCAGCAGCGGCAGCCCGACAGCGCCGATGGCCGCCGCAGAAGCGGAAAGCAGCGGGCTTTGCGCCTCGCGCGCGACGGTACGGCCCATCACCGCAACCGCCAGTCCGCCCGTCAGCCAGGACGCAAGCTGCAGCGCGCTGGCGGCCGACAACGGCAGCATGAACAGCGGCAGCAGCAGGAAGAGCCAGAGCTGGCTCGTCAATCCGTAGGTCGGCGCACCACCTTCGTTCCAGACGACGCCCAGCCCGCTCAGCACATGCGTGCCGTAGCGGTGAAACATGTAGGCATCGTCGAAGGTCAGGGGCCCGCGGCACGCGAACCAGAGCACCCACACCGTGACCGTCGCGCTGAGCAGGATGCTGCCCAGAAATGGGACGGCACGGGCCCTGGCATTGCTCCGCCCGAGCGCCGGCAAAGGCCCCGCTGATACCTCATGCGCCATGCCGCGAGCTTGTACGGCAGACACATTGAGAAACAGTTGCAGGGTCCGGCTAAACTTCCATCTGGTTGCGCAGGTTTTGCGGGCGGACCGCTAGTCGTCCGCCGCCGGCCCGCACCAGCCGGGCAGATAGATTGCGTCCTTGCTCTTGGCGGCGACCATGGCTTTCTCGATCGCCTTGTCAAAATCGGCATCCACCGCCTTGCGCGACAGTTTTCGACGCAAATAGTCGGCCCACAAGAATTCGGAAAACGGCGTGGTGTCCTTGGCGAAGCCGCCCATACGGCGAAGCTCGCCGGCAAGGCTCCGGAAGGGATCGTCCTTGAGGTCGGCGACCGATTTCGGCAGATCGCGGAAATGCCGCCGCTCGCCCTTGGCATCGTACGGATAGACCCAGCGCTTGTTGTCCATCACGCCCCAGAAGGCTTCGCGCTCGACCATCCTGAGATCGCCAACGACCGTTACCAGCACATCCTTGATGCCCTCGTCATGCAGTGCGCGGCCGAGATGGTGGTGGTCGATGACGTAGTAGCGCTCGTCCGGCCCGTACACCACGGGGATCATGTGCTTGCCGAGGAGATCGGCCTGCTTCTTCTTGTCGTGCTCGCGCCAGCGCTTGCGCTTCTCCTTGACCTCGCGCATGCCGACCGTCATCTGCGTCGGCCGCAGTGACAGGATCGGCACGGGATGCACTCTCGGTTCGCGCGTGGTCATGATCGAAGGCCCCTCGGATGGTTGCAATGGCAGTTTAGGACTACCCGGACTATGCCACGTGCCCGGTGGCGGCAAAATGCATTGGGCTGCGCCAGAGATCACAAGGCGATGTTCATGGGAATGACAGGCGCAAGCCCGGCGGTTGTTGCGACGCAACCGTACATGCGCGGCACTGGGACGGCGGCGGTTCCGGGCGCGTTCGAAACACCCATGAAAGATAATGCGAAAGCACAATTGCGCGTGCGCGCTCGGAAGATTTTCTGCAACGCCTGAAGTCCCTGTGCTATCTAAAATCGCTGCTTCGGAGTGATCCCACCGCGCCATGAAAACCCAGCGGCCCATAAGCTCGGACGAGGAGCATCGGGTGCTCCAGTTCAGGCCGCGCACCTCACCCTCCCCGTCGGTCCGGCAAGGCAACGGAACGGTGCAGCCGCTACGCGCGGTAACCCCGGAGCCCCTCGACCTGTCGCGCTACGAGCAGCCCCGCGAGGAGCCGGACGACTTCCGCCATCGCATGCTCGCCAACATCGCGGCGCTCGCCTTCACGATCGCACTGACGGCGATCGGAATCTGGCTCGCAGTGAGCATCGCCGACCTGCGCCGGACCCAGGATTGCGTGCTGATGGGCCGGCGCGACTGCGTCAAGATCACGACGCCGCATATCTAGGCAGCCGCGTCCCGGTCCGCCCTCCGTTTCGACCCCTGTGCGACAGGCATCCCCAGGGTGGCCCTCGGCCCTGTCCGGCTCCATTGAACTCAGGGCGGCGCTCCGATATACGGGCAATCGACCCGGCCAGAGGGGGGTTTGAGGGCGTCATCTGGGGCGCGATGCCCGCCCACCGTGCCACTCTGGAAAATCTGACAAATACCTACAATATATCAAAGGCTTAGTGATGTCCTCCACATTCGATCAGGTCGCCACGATCATCGCTGAAACCTGCGACATCCCGCGCGACACGATCACGCCGGATAGCCATGCCATCGATGACCTTGGCATCGACAGTCTCGATTTCCTGGACATCGCGTTCGCGATCGACAAGCAGTTCGGCATCAAGCTGCCGCTGGAAAAGTGGACCCAGGAAGTCAACGACGGAAAAGCGACCACCGAGCAGTATTTCGTGCTGAAAAACCTGTGCGCGCGCATCGACGAGCTGGTTGCGGCCAAGGGGGCGAGCGCCTAATCGCGCGGTCATGCAACTCGAATACTTCCACATGATCGATCGCATCGTCGACCTCAACGTCGACGAGAAGCGAATCGTCGTCGAGGCCCAGGTTCCGAACGCGAGCACTATCTTCGAGGGGCACTTCCCGGGCTATCCGCTGATGCCCGGCGTGCTGCTGATCGAATCGATGGCGCAGGCCTCCGGCTGGCTGCAACTCGGCGTGCTGAAGTTCGAGCGCATGCCGATCCTCGCCGCCGTCAAGGAGGCCAAGGTCCGCGGCTCGGTCTTCCCCGGCGATCTCATGAGCATCGAGGCGACCCTCACCCATCAGGGCTCGGGCTATGCGGTGACCGAGGCCAAGATCCGGGTCGGCGGCAAGCTGCGCGCCAACTCGACACTCACCTTCACGCAGATCCCCTTCCCCAATGCGGATATGCGCGGACACATGGACGCGATCGCCAAGCGCGTCGGATTTCCGCAACAGGCCGTTTCGCCATGACCGAGAATTCCGCTACGAAGCCCGACCAGACGGAAGTCTGGATCACCGGCATTGGTCTTGCCACCTCGCTCGGCGAAGGGCTCGACGCCAACTGGGCCGCGCTCGGCGAGCGCCGCATCAACGTCGACGAGACGGGCTTTGCGCCTTACATCGTGCATCCGCTGATGCCGGTCAGCTTCGACAGCCAAATCCCCAAGAAGGGCGACCAGCGCCAGATGGAAGCCTGGCAGCGCATCGGCACCTATGCCGCGGGGCTGGCGCTCGATTCCGCCGGGATCAAGGGCAATAAAGACATTCTCGCCAAGATCGACATGGTGATCGCCGCCGGCGGCGGCGAGCGCGATCTCAGCGTCGATTCCGGCGTGCTTACGGCCGAAGCCAAGGGCGCCAATGCGCCCGGCTTCCTCAATGAGCGGCTGATGAGTGACCTCAGGCCGACGCTGTTCCTGGCCCAGCTCTCCAACCTGCTCGCCGGCAACATCGCCATCGTGCATGGTCTCGGCGGCACCTCGCGCACCTTCATGGGTGAAGAGGTGGCGGGCGCGGATGCCGCGCGCATCGCGTTGGCGCGGATCGCCTCGGGCGAGAGCGACATTGCCCTGGTCGGCGGTTCGCATAATGGCGAGCGCAAGGACCTGCTGGTCCTCTACGAATTCGGCGACTTCAACCTGAGGGACAAGTTCGCACCCGTCTGGGCGCGGAAGGATCACGCCGGCTTCGCGCTCGGCTCGGCCGGCGCATTCCTGGTGCTGGAGTCCAGGGCTCACGCCGAGGCGCGCGGCGCAAAGCCGTTCGCAAAGCTGACGAGCGTGGTCGCCGATCTCGCCAAGCGCAAGCAGTCGGGCGACATGGCGGCAACCCTCGAGAAGCTGTGGGCGAAGCTGCCCAAACGCGAGGGCAAGGGCGCGATCATCACCGGCGCCACCGGCGCGGAGCCGGCGACCTCCGAGGAGCGAAGCTTCCTGCAGGGCCATACCGATTTCCCAGTACGCGCGACCGGTACGATGTTCGGCCACACCATGGAAACGCAATTCCCGCTGGGGATTGCGCTCGCCGCACTCTCGATCTCGCGCGGCGCGCTGTTCCCGCCGAACGATTCCACCGGAACCGAGATTGACATGCAGGGGGCCCCCACCCAGATCGTGGTGGTGGGAGCCGGACACTGGCGCGGCGAAGGCATGGCGCTGGTGGAGGCGGTTCGCTAAAGCGCGTCGCGCTTTAGCGGGTTATTGTTTGAGCATGATCTTCTCGAAAAACCGCGCCACACTTTTCCGGATCATGCTCTAGCTAGCGGGGGAAACATGACTGCAGCACGCGACAAATTCGGACGTCCCGTCGTCGTCGTCACCGGCATGGGCATCATGACCTCGCTCGGCACCGGCAAGGCCGACAACTGGTCAAAACTCGTCGCGGGCGAATCCGGCATCCGCACCATCACGCGCTTTCCGATCGACGGCCTGAGGACGACGATGGCCGGCACGGTCGATTTCGTCAGCGTCGAACCGTTCTCCTCCACCGCCCTCTCCGAGCGGATGGCGGAGATCGTCACGGAGGAAGCGCTTGAGCAGGCCGGGATCGGCGCCAAGGGCGATTTCCCGGGTCCGCTGTTCCTGGCGGTCGCACCTGTCGAGGTCGAGTGGCCGCAGCGCAGCGAGCTCGGCCGCGCCGTCGGCAAGCCCGATATCAACTACGACGATCTCCTGCGCATCTCCGGCGGCGGCAAGTACAGCGCCTATCATCATCGCTTCATGTTCGGCTCGGTTGCCGCCCACCTCGCCGAGACCTTCGGCACCAAAGGTTCGCCGATCTCGCTGTCGACCGCCTGCGCCTCGGGTGCGACCTCGATCCAGCTCGGCGTCGAGGCGATCCGCCGCGGCGAGACCGATGCCGCGCTGTGCGTTGCGACCGACGGCACCGTGAATCCGGAAGCCCTGGTGCGCTTCTCGCTGCTCTCGGCGCTGTCGACCCAGAACGATCCGCCGCAGGCGGCTTCCCGCCCCTTCTCCAAGAATCGTGACGGCTTCGTCATGGCCGAGGGCGCCGGCGCGCTGGTGCTCGAAAGCTATGAGGCGGCGACTGCGCGCGGCGCCAAGATCCTGGGCGTGCTCGCCGGCTGCGGCGAGCTCACCGATTCCTTCCACCGCACCCGCTCCTCGCCGGACGGCAAGCCGATCATCGGCTGCATGAAGAAGACGCTGGCCGATGCCGGCATGGAGCCGGACCGGATCGACCACATCAACGCCCACGGCACCTCGACGCCCGAAAACGACAAGATGGAGTACAATACGACATCGGCCGTGTTCGGCGAGCTCCTGCAGAAGATCCCGGTCACCTCGAACAAGTCGATGGTCGGCCACACCATCTCGGCGGCCGGTGCGGTCGAGGCGATCTTCTCGCTGCTCACCCTCGAGCATCAACGGATTCCGCCGACGATCAACTACGAGACCCCGGATCCCACGATCCTGTTCGACGTCGTCGGCAACAAGGCGCGCGACGCCCGCGTCACTGCCGTGATGTCGAACTCGTTCGGCTTCGGCGGCCAGAACGCCTCGCTGATCCTCACCCGCGAACCGGCCTGACCGGACGCATGGCACTGCTTCCTGCGAGCACGAAGGCCCGCGCGCGGGAGGCTGCCAAATCGCTGGGCGGGAGCCTGATTGGCGCTGCGACCGTCGGCATGCTGCGCACCACGCGCTATTTCGATCCGGTCAAGACATCGGATTTCTTCGCGCGCGTCACCCGCCTGATCGGCCCGCGCCTGCGCGAGCACCGCATCGGCCGCGCCAATCTCACCGCCGCCTTCCCGGAAAAGTCGCCGGAGGAGATCGAACAGATCCTGATGGGCGTCTGGGACAATCTCGGCCGCGTCGGTGCCGAATTCGCCCATATCGACCACGTCTGGGACTATGACCGCGACCATCCGGAGAAGAGCCGGATCGAGCTGACGCCGCGCAGCATCGAGCTGTTCGACCAGATCAAGGACGACGGCAAGCCGGCGCTGATCTTCGCCGCGCATCTTGCCAACTGGGAACTGCCGGCACTCGCCGCCGTCGCGCACGGGCTGGACACCGCGATCCTCTACCGCCGGCCGAACATCGCCTCCGCCGATCGCATCATCCAGCAGATGCGCCAGGTCAACATGGGCACCCTGATCCCTGCGGGGCGCGACGCGCCGCTCCGCCTTGCGCAGGCGCTGAAGGACGGCAAGCACGTCGCCATGCTGATCGACCAGTATCTGACCGCCGGCGTTGAGGTCACTTTCTTCGGCCGCAAGACCCGCGCCAATCCGATGCTGGCGCGGCTTTTGCGCCAGGTCGAATGCCCCATCCACGGCGTGCGCATCATCCGCCTTCCCGGTGGCCGCTTTCGCGGCGAGCTGACCGAAGAGATCCAGCCGGTGCGCGACGCCGACGGCAAGATCGACATCCAGGGCACGACGCAGGCGATCACGAGCGTGGTCGAAGGCTGGGTGCGCGAGCATCCGGAGCAGTGGCTGTGGCTGCACCGGAGATGGCGGTAGTTACTCCGTCATTGCGAGCGAATCGAAGCAATCCAGTCTGCCTCCGCGGAGAGATTCTGGATTGCTTCGCTTCGCTCGCAATGACGATGTGGAGGCAGATGCGCGCCAAACACCCAACTGTCATCGCCCGACTTGGTCGGGCGATCCAGTATTCCAGAGGTGCCGACGAATACGGAGAAGCCGCGGCGTACTGGATGCCCCGCCTGCCGCCTACGCTAAAGCTTCGGCGCCCCTAGACCGAAACCCCGGCGAAGCCTTGGCGTAGCCGGGTCGCGGGGCATGACCGCGAGGGTTAGGAAGCCGCTTGCCCCTCCTGACGCATCGAGAGCGGTATTGACCCTCATTGCCACGATGCAATTTTGCCGGTGTTTTGCCCGACAAGTCAAACGAGCAGAGGCTGATGACATCAGGCTCGTCCTGCGAAGTGCTTCAGGTTTTTTGCGCCTGCGGGGCGATTAAACCAAACCGCATCCCGACTTAAGCACCGTCACCGCCGGCAACGCGCCGGTAGCGGTTCTACTTTGCATGGGGTTGTTTTACGGAATTGAGTTGCCGGGTTGATCCCCGGAAGGATCGCGGCCCCCTCTACCTTCCCGTCTTCACCTTGGTCCAGAGCCGGTTGATGATGCGCTGGGTGGCGGGTTCGCGGGCGGTGATGACGAAGAGTTTTGCGAGCGTCGCTTCGTCCGGATAGATGTTCCGGTCGTTCAGGATCTTCGGATCGACCAGCTTCTGGCTGGCAAGGTTGCCGCTCGCGTAGGACAGGAAGTCCGAGTTCTTCGCCGCGACATCCGGGCGGTAGAGATGGTTGATCAGCTCGTAGGCTTCCCCAACGTTCTTGGCATCCGCGGGGATCGCCAGATTGTCGAAGAACATCTGCGCGCCCTCCTTCGGGATGGCGTAGCCGATTTCGATGCCGCTCTTGGCTTCAGTGGCGCGGGCGCGCGCCTGCATGATGTCGCCGGACCAGCCGACCACCAGGCAGATCTCGCCGGTCGCAAGCGCGCTCAGATATTCCGACGAGTGAAACTTGCGTACGGAGGGGCGGACCTTTGCTACGACGTCCGCGGCCTTCTCGAGGTCAGGCTGCTTGGTCGAGTTCGGATCGAGCCCGAGATAGTTCAGCGCCGCCGGGAAGATGTCGTCGGCGGAGTCGAGCATGTGCACGCCGCAGTCTTTGAACTTGGCGAGGTTCTCCGGCTTGAAGACGATGTCCCAGCTATCGATCTTCGCGTCCGCTCCCAAGATCGCCTTCACCTTGGCGACGTTGTAGCCGATGCCCGTCGTGCCCCACATGTAGTTGGCAGCGTAGACGTTGCCGGGATCGTAGGTCGCAAGGTGCTGCGTCACGAAGGGCCAGGCGTTGGCGAGGTTCGGCAGCTTCGACTTGTCGAGCTTCTGGAAGATGTTCGCCTTGATCTGGCGCTGCAGGAAATAGGCGGTCGGCACCACGACGTCGTAGCCGGACTTGCCGGCCATCAGGCGCGTCTCCAGCGTCTCGTTGGCGTCGAAGGTGTCGTAGACCACCTTGATGCCGGTCTCTTTGGTGAAGTCTTCAAGGACACCCGGCGCCATGTAGTTGGACCAGTTGTAGAAGTTGACGACGCGCTCCTCGGCCACCGAGGGCCGGGAGAGCAGCGTCAGCGCTGCGGCGATGGCCAAACCAAAGCAGAGCCCCGAGCGGCTGACGTTCGTCATCTCATCTAACCCTTGCGCCGGCGCACCGCGTCCGACAGCCGCTCCAGTGCGGTGTCGAGCGTCTGGTCCTTCTTGGCAAAGCAGAAACGCACCACCGAAGTCACCGGGTCTTGCTCGTAGAAGGCCGACACCGGGATCGCCGCCACCTTGTAGTCCCTGACGATCCGCCAGCAGAACTCGGCGTCGCTCTCGTTCAGCCCGAGCGGCGAGAGGTCGACGGTGAGGAAGTAGGTGCCTTGCGACTTCAGCACGGGGAAGCCGAGGCTCTCCAGGCCCCTGGTCAGGCGGTCCCTGCTGCGCGTCAGGTCCTTGCGCATCGACAGGAAGTACTCGTCCGGCTTGCCGAGGCCGTAGGCGACGGCGGCCTGGAGGTTCGGCGCGGTGGTGAAGGTGAGGAACTGATGCACCTTGGCCGCAACGCGGAGCAGCGGCGGCGCGGCGCAGACGAAGCCGATCTTCCAGCCGGTCAGCGAGAAGATCTTGCCGGCCGAGCCGACCTTGATGGTGCGCTCGCGCATGCCGGGGATGGTGATCAGCGGGATGTGCTTGTGCTCGTCGAAAGTGACGTGCTCCCAGACCTCGTCGCAGATCGCGATGACGTCGAACTCCTGGCAGTAGCGGGCAAGCAGCTCGAGGTCTTCGCGTGGATAAACCACCGCGGACGGATTCAGCGGATTGTTGAAGAGCACCGCCTTGGTCTTTGAATTGAAGACGCTTTTCAGCATGTCCTCATTCAGTCGCCAGCCCGGCGGCTCGAGCCGCACGAGGCGCGGAACACCGCCGGCCTGGCGGATGATCGGCAAGTAGGAATCATAGACCGGCTGGAAGCAGACGACCTCATCGCCGGGCTGAACCACGGACAGGATGGCTGAGGTCAGGGCCTCGGTGCCGCCGGAGGTCACCATCACCTCGCTCATCGGATCGAGCTTGAGGCCGTGCCAATGGCCGTAATGCGTCGCGATGGCCTGGCGCAGCTCCGGGATGCCCATCATCGACGGATACTGGTTGTAGCCGTTGAGCGAGGCATCGGCCGCGGCGCGGCGGATGTCCTCGGGACCCGGATCGTCGGGAAAGCCCTGGCCGAGATTGATGGCGGCATTGTCGCGTGCGGCCTGCGACATCGCCTCGAAGATGGTGACGGGAAGGTCGGCGAAGACCTTGTTCAGCGAGGAGCTCTTGGTCGTCATTACGGGGTCAGCCACCGACCTTGGTGGGAAGACCCGCCGCCTTCCAGCCGAGGATGCCGCCGGCCAGATGCTTGTCGTAGGCAAGGCCGGCCGCCTGCGCCGCCAGCGAGGCCGTCACCGAGCGCTTGCCGGAGCGGCAGGCGAACACGACCTCTTTGCCTTGGGGATCGGGAATCGCCTTGGGGTCGAAGGTCGAGAGCGGTACCACGACGCCGTAGGGATAGGCTTCAGCGGCGACCTCGTTGGGCTCGCGCACGTCGACGAGCAGATAGCGCCCTTCCGAAACACCCTTGGAGACCTCGTCCGGGGTGAGATCCTGTACCTGGTTTGACAAATCATCCTCCAACGTCCGAGCGCGCGCCGGAAAGCGATCCCGGCGGCGGCAACCTCGCCTCTCGGCTCACGAAAATCAAGCGCTACAAAGGCTTGAGCGATGCCCTGCAAGTTAAAGCTAAATCGCACGGACTTGAAGCGCAGCTTTCGGAACGGGCGCCTCAGATCGTCACCTGCGTTCCGACCTCGACCACGCGGCCGCTGGGGATCTGGAAATAATCGGTGGCGTCGTTGGCCGAGCGGCTGAGCGAGATGAACAGCCGGTCCTGCCAGCGCGGCATGCCGGAATGGGCGGCAGGCTTGAGCGCCCGGCGCGACAGGAAGAACGAGGTTGACATGATGTCGAATTGCCAGCCGAGCTTGCGGGCGATCGCCAGCGCCTTCGGCACGTTGGGCGATTCCATGAAGCCGAACTTCAGCGTCACCTTGGAGAAGGTCGGGCTGATCTGCTCCAGCTTGACGCGCTCGGCCGGATCGATGCGCGGGGTCTGCGCGGTTTCGATGGTGAGAATGACATTCTTCTCATGCAGCACTTTGTAGTGCTTCAGACTATGCATGAGCGCCGTCGGCGCGCTGAGCGGGTCGCTGGTCAGGAATACGGCGGTTCCGGGCACGCGCTGGGGTGGCCGCTTCTCCAGCATCGCCACGAGGTCGGCGAGCGGAAATTCGAGCTTGCGCGACTTGTCGAACAGCAGCCGGCTGCCGCGCCGCCACGTGTACATCAAGAGGATCATCAGCGAGCCGAGCGCCAGCGGCACCCAGCCGCCCTCGAACACCTTGAGCAGGTTCGCGGTCAGGAAGGTCAGGTCGAGGAAGAGGAAGGGGGCGATCAGCGCGGCCGCGGCGAGCGGCGACCACCTCCAGACCTTCCAGATCACGACAAAGCCCATCATCGCTGTGACCACCATGGTGCCGGTGACGGCGATGCCATAGGCAGAGGCCAGTGCGCTGGAGGAGCGGAACAGGAGCACCATCAGCATCACGGCGACAAGCAGAAGCTGGTTGATGCGCGGAATGAAGATCTGGCCGGAATGGGCCTCAGAGGTATGACGAATTTCAAATCGCGGCAAAAGCCCGAGCTGGATCGCCTGGCGCGTCAGCGAATAGGCGCCGGTGATGACGGCTTGGCTCGCGATGACGGTCGCCATGGTGGCCAGCACGACCATGCTCCCGCGGAACCAGCCTTGCGGAAACAACTGGAAGAACGGGCTCACGATCGCCCCGGGATCATCCAGGACCAGCGCCCCCTGCCCCAGATAGTTCAGCGCCAGCGACGGCAGCACGATGAACAGCCAGGCGGTCTGGATCGGCCGCTTGCCGAAATGGCCGAGGTCGGCGTAGAGCGCCTCGGCGCCCGTGACCGCCAGGAACACCGCGCCCAGCGTGACGAAGCCGATGATGCCGTGGTGGAGCATGAAGGACACTGCGTAGAGCGGGTTCAGCGCGTACAGCACCTGCGGCTGCTGGATGATCGGACCGACCGCTGCGACCGCGATCACCGCAAACCAGACGCACATCACCGGCCCGAAAAACGCCGCGACGCGGGCAGTGCCGTGCGATTGCACGGCGAACAGACCGAGCAGGATCACCACGGTCAGCGGGACGATGTAAGGCTCGAACGTCAAGGTGACGTCCTTCATGCCTTCGATCGCCGATAGCACCGAGACCGCCGGCGTGATCACGGCATCGCCATAGAACAGGGCGCCGGAAATGATGCCAAGCAGGACGATCGTCGCTCCGCGGGTGCCGACCGCGCGCTGTGCCAGCGCCATCAGGGCAAGCGTACCGCCCTCGCCATTGTTGTCGGCGCGGAGCAGGATCACGACGTATTTGAGCGTCACCACGACGATGAGCGCCCACAGGATCAGCGAGACCACGCCGAGCACAGCGGCGGTCGTGGGCGCCCCTTCCACGCCCGAGGCCACCATGACCGCCTCGCGAAACGCGTAGAGCGGGCTGGTGCCGATATCGCCATAGACGACGCCGATGCCGCCAAGCGTCAGCGCGCCGAACCCTGCGGTGGTATGGGCCTCGCCATGCCCATTGGCCGCCACCGTCGCCGGGGCGGGAACTGCTACGTCACTGGTCATGGGAGAGACTGGTGGCCTCTAAAAATGCTTCACTGCACAATGGCGGAAGAGAGCGCGCGGCTTATAGTCCTGCGCTGCCGGCATGGCCTAGCCCGATTTTGGGCCCTCGCCATGCAAAAATCGCATAAGTCCGCCAATCGCGTTCAAATAGTGACCTGCGTGCCGACTTCAACCACTCGGCCGGTGGGAATTTGGAAATAGTCGGTCGCATCATTGGCGGACCGACTCAGCGCGATGAACATATGGTCCTGCCAGAGCGGCATGCCGGATTGCGCCGAGGCTTTCAGTGACCGGCGCGACACGAAGAACGACGTCGACATGATGTCGAATTGCCAGCCCTGCTTGCGGGCGATCGCCAGAGCCTTGGGCACGTTCGGCTGCTCCATGAAGCCGAAGCGCAAGCGCACCTTGGAGAACTTGTCGCTGATCTTCTCCATGCGGAACCGCTCCGACAGATCGACCCGCGGTGTCTGCGCGGTCTCGATGGTCAGGATCACGTTGTGCTCGTGGAGCACTTTGTTGTGCTTCAGGTTGTGCAACAGCGCGGTCGGCACAAAGGCGGGATCGCTGGTGAGGAAGACCGCGGTGCCCCTGACGATGTGCGGCGGCCGCTTCTCCAGACTTCGGATCAGGTCGTCCAGCGGCACCTCGATACGGCGGGTCTTCTGCAGCAGAATCCCCGTGCCCCGGCGCCAGGTCCAGATCATCGCCACCATGGCCACGCCGAACAGCAACGGCACCCAAGCGCCCTCGAGTAGCTTGAGAAGATTGGCGCTGAAAAAAGTGATGTCGACCATGACGAGGGGCAGGATCACCGCCGCGGCGGTTGCCGCACGCCAGTTCCACAGCTTCCAGATCACGATGAAGCCCATGATGCCATCGGCGACCATGGTGGTGGAAACGGCGATGCCATAGGCCGAGGCCAGGCCGCTGGGGGTGCGGAACAACAGCACGAGCAGCATCACGCCGATCAAAAGCAGCCGGTTCACGCGCGGCAGATAGATCTGGCCGGCGTGGGTTTCGGAGGTGTATCGAACCTCGAAACGCGGCAAGAGACCAAGCTGCACCGCCTGATACACCAGCGAATAGGCGCCGGTGATCACCGCCTGGCTCGCGATCACGGTCGCGGCCGTCGCGAGTCCGACCAGCGGCAGCACCAATTGCTCGGGCACCATGCGATAGAAGGAGTGTTCGATCGCGCTGGGATCGGACAGCACCAGCGCGCCCTGCCCGAAATAGTTGATCAGGAGCGAGGGCAGCACGAAGAACAACCAGGCGGACTGAATCGGCTTGCGGCCGAAATGGCCGAGATCGGCATAGAGCGCCTCCCCGCCGGTCACCGCCAGGAAGACGGCGCCGAGCGTCACCAGGCCGATCGTGCCGTGCGATAGCAGGAATTGCAGCGCGTAGTACGGATTGATCGCAGCCAGCACCGACGGGTCATCGGCGATGTGAACGATGCCCATCACAGCCAGGCTCGCGAACCACACCACCATGACCGGACCGAAGGCGGACGCCACCAGCGCGGTGCCCTTGCTCTGCACCGCGAACAGCACCGCCAGGATGAGCACCGTCAGCGGCACCACGTAGTGTTCGAACGCCGGCGTCGCGAGTTTGAGGCCGTCGACCGCCGACAGCACCGAGATCGCCGGCGTGATCATGGAATCGCCGATGAACATGGAGGCGCCGACCACGCCGAGCGCGAGCAGGAACCAACTTCGCCGCCCCAACGCGCGCTGGCCGAGCGCCATCAGCGAAAGCGTGCCACCCTCCCCTTTATTGTCCGCACGCAGCAAGAGCAGGACGTATTTGGCGGTGACGACGATCAGGAGCGCCCATAGGATCAGCGAAAGCACGCCGAGCACGATGACGCGAGAGACCGGCTGACCATGGGCCGCGCCGCTGACCGCCTCGTGAAACGCGTAGAGTGGCGAGGTGCCGATATCGCCGAAGACGACGCCGATGCTCCCGAGCGTGAGGGCCCAAAAACCCGAGGTGACCGGCCCTTCCTGGGCCTCGGTCGATGTGATGCTCGCCGTCATGAGGGTGGAGAACGCTTCTTCCCTGGAATTGATCCGGCGCCTTTTGACGCTTCCGGCGCGCCTGTCAATTGTCACAGCATATAGCAGGCGCCGGAGCCGACGCTGTGACGGCGCCGCCACGCCCATCACCAGCGCGACGACATGCCTCAGGTAAAATGGTAGCGCAAGAGCGTTACGGCTTCAAATTCGGCGGCAACGGCGGATCTTCGCGCATCAGGGTGATCGTCACCCGCCGATTGGCGGCGAGCGACGGGTCGTCGGGAAACAGCGGCTGGGTATCCGCCTTGCCGGAGACGGCGAAGATGTGCGACGGCGGCAGGCCCTCACGTTCGAGAATCTGGCGCACGGCGTTGGCGCGATCGGCCGACAGATCGAACGCGCCATAGTCGCCGCGCGTCGGCACGAGGCCGGCAGCCGTATGTCCGGCGATGGAGACTCGCAACGGCGTCGATTTGAGCGGGATCGCGAGCTTCTCGATCAGGCGGCGGGTGCGATCATAGGGCACCTTGGAGCCGTCGGGAAACATCGAGCGGCCGTCCTGGTCGACGATCTCGAGATTGAGGCCCTGCTTGGTCTCCTCGAACATGATGTGCTTGGACATCTCGGTCAGTTCCGGCATGTCCTGCAAAGCCTGGCGGAGCGAGGCCGCGGCAAGCGCAAAGTCACGATCGACCTTGATCTTGGCGCCCGAGGTCCGGTTGCGATCCTCCTGGTCCGGCGTCGGCGTGTTGGAGGCATCTTCGGGCTGGATGTGGTCGATGTTCTTCAGCCGCGGACGCGTCGGCAGGCCGTCGGCCTCGACGATGCCGGCATAGCGCGCCTCGCTCTGGATGCCGAAGGCGTCGCGCATGGAGCCGGCGACGATCTTCAGCTTGTTCGCGTCCTGCGTCGAGAACGCGACGAGCATCACGAAGAAGCTCATCATCAGGCCCATCAGGTCGGCGAAGGTCACGAACCAGCCGTGACCGCCTCCATGTGCATCGCCGCGCTTCTTCTTGGCCATGTCTTACGATCCCGGCGGGCGGCGTCAGGCCGGCACCGGCTCGCCCTCGGCGTGGCGATGTTTCTCCGGCAGGTAGGCCAGCAGCATTTCGCGCACGAGCGTCGGGCTCTTGGAGTCGCGGATCATCAGGATGCCGTCGATGATCAGCGTGCGGTTGGTCTCCTCGTCGAGCAGCTTGCCGTGAAGCTTGTCGGCGATCGGCAGGCAAAACAGGTTCGCCACGAGCGCGCCGTAGAGCGTCGCGAGCAGCGCGGTCGCCATGAACGGGCCGAGCTTGGAGGGATCGGTCATGTTGGCAAACATCTGCACCATGCCGATCAGGGTGCCGATCATGCCAAAGGCCGGGGCGCAGTCGCCGATGGCGCGGTAGATCTTGCTGCCCTCGTCGAGATGCATGAGGAAATTGTCGCGGTCGCGCTCGAGATTGTCGCGGATGAAGTCGAGGTCGTAGCCGTCGGCGACGTAGCGGATGCCCTTGGCGAGGAACGGCTCGTCGGTCTCGACCTTTTCCAGGCCGACCGGACCCTGCTTGCGGGCGATCTCGGCGATGCGGGCGAGTTCGTCGACGAGATCATGCGCCGACAGCCGGCTCATGGTGAAGGCGAACTTGGCGCCGAGCGGGAGGCCATGCAGTAGCGCGCTGAGGGGAAAGCGGATCATGGTGGCGGAGATCGAGCCGCCGAAGATGATGATCATCGCATGTTCTGAGATGAACATGTGGAGGTCGCCACCCATGATCATCATCACTGAGATGACGATGATGCCTGCAACGAGGCCGGCGCCCGTCATGATATCCATGGGAGACTCCAACGCGAACGCAACAACGGCCGTCCTGGCCGATGGCACGGCCCAACCCCGAACCGCATCGGAAACCCTAATTGGCCGCCATTAAAGACGCGTAAAGGTTAAGTGCGGACGACGCGGCGAACCGGCGCGGGACGTGCCGAGAGGACGCCGGCTTCGCCGTCCGGCGACCGGAAACTCAACACTTTGCTAACCATAAGCGGCCGCCCTGAGGTCTAGGACGACAGCCCCACGAGCTTGAGGCTAAGCGCGCGCAGGCGCTTGCGGGCGTCGGCATCGTAGGCTTGCGGATTGGCGCGCGCCTCGTTCATGCCGTTGAAGAACAGGCCGCTACGGCCGGCGATGTCGTCGCCTTCGATGAGATGCAGGATCGCCGCACCGCCCTGCTCCACCGTCGAGATCGGCGTGATGCCGCCGGCGCGCACCATCGTGGTGTTCATGTAGGTCGCCGGATGCAGCGAGTTCACGGTGATGCCCATGCCCTTCACCTCTTCCGCGAAATCGATGGTGAACATGATCTGCGCGAGCTTGCTCTGCGCATAGGCGCGCGAGCCGCTGTAGCCCTTCGTGATCATGACGTCGTCGAAATCGATCGGATGCTGGCCAAGCGAGGCAACGTTGACGATGCGCGAAGGAGAAGCGGTCTTGAGCAGCGGCAGCAGGAGATGCGCGAGGAGGAAGCCGGAGAGATAGTTCACGGCGAAGCGCAGCTCATGGCCGTCCGCACTCTCCTGGCGTTGCGGCCCGCCGTTCTGCGAGCCGATGCCGGCACTGCTAACGAAGACGTCGAGACGGCGATGATCGCGTATCACGGCCGCGGCGAGCTCTTGCGTGCCCGACAACGACGACAGGTCGGCCTGGTAAAACGTCGGCGCGACATGACCGGCCTTCACGATCTCGTCGATCAGCGTTTTGCCACGCAGGGCGTCACGGCCATGAATCAGGACCTTTGCACCGTCTTCGGCCAGCCGGCGAGCAACGTAGCGGCCGACGCCGTCCGTTGAGCCGGTTATCAAGACTGTCTTGTCACTCATCTTCATCGTGCCAGCACCTCCGGCTGCGGCCCTGCGCCACGGGTCGGGAACATCAAGGACAAGGTATTATCTGGGTGCGGCATGCTCTATCGCGAGAGCCATTCGCAATGCTGATGCTGTTCAGTCTTCTCACCGCGCTGCCCGCGGTTCTGGCGCTCCACCTGCTTGAACCGGAGCTTGTCCTACCGGCATTCAGCATCGTGCTTTTTGTCGAGGCCGCCTTCGCCGTGATCGCCGCGCGCCTCATGAGAGCCCCGGACAATGCGGAAGGCATCACTCTATGGGATTTTGCCGGCGGATTCATCCTGATTGGCTGCGCCGCCGCAATGCTCGGCGAGCCGGATCAGGCCGCCCTGTTCCTGGAGCAGGGCGGCCAACGACCGACATCGCGGCCGTAGATCGTTCACGCCGTCAGTGAATCTCCGCCGAACGCTTCAGCGCGGCCTTCAGCTTCTCCAGCGAGAAATCGGGGCTGCGCGCGATCTCCAGGATCGGCGTCTCGCGGCGGCCGCAGAGCTCGGCGGCTTCAGGAAGCTTAGCGGCGACGTCGAGCGGGATCACGATAGCGCCGTGCTGGTCGGCGTGGATCAGATCGTCGGACTTCACGGTCATGCCCGCGACGCGAACCTCGCCGCCAAAGCTCTCCGCATGGACCCAGGCATGCGACGGGCCGATCGAGCCGGCGAGCGCCTGGAAGCCCGGGGCCCATTGCGGGATGTCGCGGATCGAGCCGTCGGTGATGACGCCGAGGCAGCCGAGCGCCTTGTGCACGTTGCTCTGCACCTCGCCCCAGAACGCACCATAGCCGACGTCGGGACCGTCGATGTCCTGGATCACGGAGATACGCGGGCCGTGGCCAGTGCCGACATATTCGTAGTATTCGATGCGGCGCTTGGCCTGCTCTTCCGCCGGCAGCGAGGATTTCAGGACGGAGCGGATCGCAACCGTGCGGGCATAGCCGACGATCGGCGGCAGATCCGGAAACGGGCAGACCAACTGCTTCGTGGTGTAGCCGATGAGCCGGCGCTCCGGCGCCACGATCTCCATGGCGTTGCAGATCGTCGGCGTGTCATAACGGCCCAGCGCTTCGAGGACGGAAGCAGGCAGCAGCCCGGTCGCGGAATTCGTCACGGCGTTCTCTCCCAGATTGGCGGCTGCTTTGGCGCGATGCCGCCGGCACAGGGCGATATAGCCGAGATCGGGCCTCAACCCAACTCACTGGGCCTCATGGCAGATATTTGCACGCGACCGCTCAGTGCAGCCGTTCGGGCCGGTCGTCGTGCGCCTGATCCGGCAGGTTTGCCGCGAGCGCCGCGGATGATTGCGGCTGCGCCACCTCACTGGTTGACGGCGCTGTGGCCCCCGCGGCGCGGGCCTGGTCGCGGTACGACTTGTAGCCAAGCGGCAGGCTGAGCAGATACAGCACCGTGCCGGCCGAGAGGATGTACCAGGGATAACTGATCAGCAGCGCGATGAAGAAGATCACCGCGACGAAGGCCGGCAGCACCAGCTCAGGCGGTACGCGCATGCGCATGGTCTTGCCGGAGAACACCGGCAGGCGCGACACCATCAAGAAGCCTATCAGGAGCGTGTAGGCCGCCGTTACCGCGGCAGGCCAGCGCCCGAGTTCCAGGAACGCAACATAGATCGGCAGCAGCACCGTGATCGCGCCGGCGGGCGCCGGCACGCCGGTGAAGAAATTGGCGGCAAAGGCCGGCTTGTCGGGATCGTCCATGGTGGCGTTGAAGCGCGCGAGGCGCAGGCCGCCGGAAATCGCGAATACCATGGCGGCGATCCAGCCAGCGTTGCCGAGCTCGTGCAATTGCCAGAAGTACAGCATCAGGCCCGGCGCGACGCCGAAATTGACGAAGTCGGCAAGGCTGTCGAGCTCGGCGCCGAATTTCGATTGGCCCTTGATCATGCGCGCGATGCGGCCGTCGATGCCGTCAAGCGCCGCCGCGAACACGATGGCGTAGACGGCGAGCGACATCCGTCCCTCGATCGAGAGGCGGATCGCCGTCAGGCCCGCGCAGATTGCCAGCAGCGTGATGACGTTGGGCACCAGCATCCGCACCGGGATCGGGCGGAACCGCCGGCGGCGCGCAGCATCCGGATACTTGAAGTCATAGGGCGTCATGGCTCGTCCTCACCTTAAGGCGAGATATAGCAAGCCGCTTCCCCCTCCGCCATTGCGGCGGAACGCCCCTTTCGCCGATGTAATGGTTAATTGGCGCGGTAGGTGCGGCCCGGGTCGTCGGCGGAAAGATCGGCCAGGATCGTTTCGCCGGCGATCGCGGTCTGCCCTTCCGAGACCAGGGCCTTGGTGCCGAGCGGCAGATAGACGTCGAGCCGCGAGCCAAAGCGGATCAGGCCGAAGCGCTCGCCGGCCCCGATCGCCTGCCCTTCCTTGACGAAGCAGACGATGCGCTTTGCCACCAGCCCCGCGATCTGAATCACGCCGATCCGCGCCGTGGGCGTCGAGATGACCAGCGAATTGCGCTCATTGTCCTCGCTCGCCTTGTCGAGCTCGGCATTGATGAACAGGCCGGGCCGGTAGGCGATGCGGTCCACCCTGCCCGCCACTGGGCTGCGGTTCACATGGCAATTGAACACGCTCATGAAGATCGAGACCCGCGGCAGCGGGCGATCGCCGAGGCCGAGCTCGGCCGGCGGCAGCGCCATCGTGATCATCGACACGCGCCCGTCGGCCGGCGACACCACGAGCCCCTCGCGCACCGGAGTCACGCGCACGGGGTCGCGGAAGAACAGCGCACACCACACCGTGAGCACGGTCCCGATCCAACCGAGCGGCGACCACAGCCAGAACAGGACGAGGCTTACCAGCGCGAAGGCGCCGATGAAGGGATAGCCTTCCTTGTGGATCGGCGGGATCTGACGCTGGATCGAATCGAGAATGGACATCGCTATCTGCCGCTGAAGAGTTGATTGCGCGCCACGCGCGCCGGAGTTGTTTAGGCCAGAGTTGGGATCAGAGACAAGGTCACTCGGCGGCCGCAGGCGTCGTCAGGACATCCTGGACCGGCGGCGGCTCCCGGTTGGGCGCCTCGCTGCTCTCGCCCATCCTTGCCAGTTTCTCGCGCGCCGCCTCGGCCTCGCGCTGCCTGTTCCACATGCCGGCATAGAGGCCGCCGAGCGCGAGCAGGCTCGTGTGGGTGCCGCGCTCGGCGATGCGGCCCTGCTCCAGCACGATGATCTCGTCGGCGCCGACGATGGTGGAAAGCCGGTGCGCGATCACAAGCGAGGTGCGGTTCTTGGCGACGCGGTCGAGCGCACCCTGGATCTCGTGCTCGGTATGCGTGTCGAGCGCCGAGGTCGCCTCGTCCAGCACCAGGATCGGCGGCGCTTTCAGGACGGTGCGCGCGATCGCCACCCGCTGCTTCTCGCCGCCCGACAGCTTCAACCCGCGCTCGCCGACCTGGGTCTCGTAACCCTTCGGCGCCATGCGGATGAAATGGTCGATCTGCGCGAGCCGTGCCGCCTGCTCGACCTCGGCGTCGCTGGCGTCCCAGCGGCCATAGCGGATGTTGTAGCGGATGGTGTCGTTGAACAGCACGGTATCCTGCGGCACCATGCCGATCGAGGCACGCAGCGAGCCCTGCGTGACGTCGCGAATGTCCTGGCCGTCGATCAGGATCTTTCCGCCGGACACGTCATAGAGGCGGAACAGGAGGCGCGAGATGGTCGATTTGCCGGCGCCCGAGGGACCTACGATCGCGACCGTCTTGCCGGCCGGCACCTCGAAGCTGATGCCCTTGAGGATCGGCCGCGCCGCTTCATAGGCGAAGCGCACGTCCTCGAAGCGCACGGTGCCCGAAGAGACCATGAGCGGCTTCGCATTCGGCGCGTCCTTGATCTCGGCCTCGCGTCCCAGCACGCCAAACATCTTCTCGATGTCGATGATCGCCTGCTTGATCTCGCGATAGACCATGCCCATGAAATTGAGCGGCTGGTAGAGCTGGATCATCATGGCGTTGATGAGCACGAAATCGCCGACCGTGTTGTGTCCCTGGCGCACGCCGATCGCGCACATCAGCATGGTCGCCGTGAGTCCCAGCGTGAAGATCACGGCCTGGCCGGTGTTGAGCACGGCGAGCGAGGTATAGCTGTGGGTACTGGTCTCCTCGTAGCGCGCGATCGAGCGGTCGTAGCGCTGCGCCTCGCGCGCCTCGGCGCCGAAATACTTCACCGTCTCGTAGTTGAGCAGCGAGTCGATCGCCTTGGTGTTCGCCTCGGTGTCGGAATCGTTCATCTTGCGGCGGATGCCGATCCGCCACTCGGTCGCGATGTAGGTGTAGTACATGTAGACCGCGACGGTGATCAGGGTGGCGACCACGTAGCGCCAGTCGAACTGCCAGAACAGCACGGCCATCAAGAGCGAGACCTCGACGATGGTCGGGATGAGCTGCAAGATCACCATGCGCACGATGACCTCGATGCCCTCGCGGCCGCGCTCGAGCACGCGCGTCAGACCGCCGGTCTTGCGCTCGAGGTGGAAGCGCAGCGACAGTTCGTGCATGTGGATGAAGGTGATGGCGGCGAGCTTGCGCACGGCATGCATGGCGACGCGGGCAAAGATGCCGTCGCGCCACTGCGTCAATACCGCCATCAGGATGCGCATCGCGCCGTAGCTCGCGGTCAGCAGCAGGGGCGATGCGATCACCCAGAGATGCCAGTTGTCAGCCTGTAGCGGCGCAGTGTTGGCGCCGGTCAACGCATCCGTCGCCCATTTGAAGCTGAACGGCACGGTCAGCGTGATCAGCTTGGCCGCGAGCAACAGCACCATCGACCAGACCACGCGCATCTTCAGGTCGAAACGGTCGCTCGGCCAGATATAGGGCCACAGATGCGCCAGCGTCCCGATCAGGGTAGCCCGCTCCGGCAATGTGGCGGCCGCTTGGGGCGCTTCGGCGCCGACGGGCGAATGAGGGTGATCCATCCAAAAGCCTGAAGGCCCGCCGGATGCGGGCCCGTTGAGATTTGCAATTTTCGCCTGTCATATAGAGGCTTCCGCGCCTGAACGCACCCCGCCAGGAACCAATTCTTTGATTGTTTGTCGTCATTTACCGGTAGATCTTCGGGGTACGCGAATCACCGATTGGGCTTGACGCCCCTTCGCTGCAATGCATCATGGAGCCAATGAGCACGATCAAAACCGTCTGTGTCTATTGTGGCTCCGGCCCTGGAACAAATCCCCGCTTCATCGAAGGCGCCAAAGCGTTCGGCAAGGCCCTCGCCGAGAACAACGTCCGCCTCGTCTATGGCGGCGGCTCGCTCGGCATGATGGGAGCGGTTGCAACCTCGACCCTCGATCATGGCGGCAGCGTCACCGGCATCATTCCGGATTTCCTGACGCTGCGCGAGAACGCGCTGACCCGCGTGCAGGAGATGATCGTCACCCCCGACATGCACGAGCGCAAGCGGCTGATGTTCGAACGCTCCGACGCCTTCGTGGCGCTGCCGGGCGGCGTCGGCACGCTGGAGGAGCTGGTCGAGCAGCTCACCTGGAAGCAGCTCGGCCGTCACGCCAAGCCCGTGCTGCTCGCCAATATCGATAATTTCTGGGAGCCGCTGTTCTCGTTGCTGTCGCACATGCGCCAGACACAATTCATTCGCGACGGCCTCAAGGTCGACATCCTCAAGGCCGACCGCGTCGAGGAGATCCTGCCGAAGCTGAAGTCGGCTGCGGCGCAGGTCGCCGAGGCGGAGAAGGATCTCGCGCCGGACGTGGCGCGGCGGCTCTAACGGCCTACTCCGCCGGAAACGTCACCGCCTCGATCCGGTTGCCGTCGGGATCGACGACGAAGGCCGCGTAGTAGCGCACGCGGTCATGCGGACGGATGCCCGGCACACCGTCCGATGCGCCACCCGCCGCAAGCGCCGCAGCGTGAAACGCATCGACCTCAGACGTTGTCCTCGCACGCAGGCAGATGTGCACGCCGCTCTCGGGCGATACATACGGCATGCCCTCGCGCAGGTTGATCCAGAACTCGGGGTAGGACTTGCCGAAGCCGACCGTCCGTGGCCGCGTGACGAGCCGCGCGAGCCCGAGGGCCGCGAGGGTTGCTTCGTAGAATCTTGCCGAGCGTTCGAGATCGCCGACGCCGACGGAGATGTGGTCGATCATTGGTGACGCTTCCCCCTCTCCTCGTCATTGCGAGCGAAGCGAAGCAATCCAGAAGTGTATCCGCGGAGACAGTCTGGATTGCTTCGTCGCTTTGCTCCTCGCAATGACGGTATTTGTGCGCCTACGCCGGCGCGCCCGACTTCACGAGCTTGTAGATCACCGAATCCATCAGCGCCTGGAACGAGGCGTCGATGATGTTCGGGGACACGCCGACCGTGGTCCAGCTATCGCCGCTCTCGTCTTCGCTCTCGATCAGGACGCGCGTGACCGCGCCGGTGCCGCCGTTGAGGATGCGCACGCGGTAGTCGATCAGCTTCAGGCCCTCGATGTATTTCTGGTACTTGCCGAGATCCTTGCGCAGTGCGACGTCAAGCGCGTTGACGGGGCCGTTGCCTTCGGCCGCCGAGATCAGGTGCTCGCCGGCGACGTCGACCTTCACCACGGCCAGCGCCACGGTGACGCGCTCGCCGAGCGCGTTGTAGCGCTGCTCGACATTGACGTCGAACTGCTCGACCTCGAAATAATGCGGCACCTTGCCGAGCGTGCGACGCGCCAGGAGCTCGAACGAGGCGTTGGCGGATTCATAGGCGTAGCCGGCCGCCTCGCGCTCCTTCAGCTCCTCGACCAACCGCGTCAGCTTCGGATCGCTCTTCTCGTAAGCAATGCCGGCACGGTCGAGCTCGGCAATGACGTTGGAGCGGCCCGCCTGGTCGGACACCAGCACCTTGCGGTGATTGCCGACCGCGTCAGGCGCGACATGTTCGTAGGTCTGGGGATCCTTCAGCACGGCCGAGGCGTGGATGCCGGTCTTGGTAACGAAAGCGCTCTCGCCGACATAGGCCGCGTGCCGGTTCGGCGCGCGGTTGAGCATGTCATCGAGCATGCGCGAGACCTTTACCAGGCTTGCCAGCTTCTCGCCCGTCACACCGATCTCGAAGACGTCCGAAAACTCCTTCTTGAGCTTCAGCGTCGGGATCAGCGAGCAGAGATTGGCGTTGCCGCAACGCTCCCCGAGCCCGTTCAGCGTGCCCTGGATCTGCCGCACGCCGGCGCGCACTGCAGCGAGCGAATTCGCCACCGCCTGCTCGGTGTCGTTATGGGCGTGGATGCCGACGTGATCGCCGGGGATGTGCTCGAGGACCTCGGTAACGATGGCCTCGACTTCGTGCGGCATGGTGCCGCCATTGGTGTCGCACAGCACGACCCAGCGCGCGCCGGCCTCATAGGCCGCCTTGGCGCAGGCGAGCGCGAAGCTCGCGTCTTCCTTGTAGCCGTCGAAGAAATGCTCGCAATCGAGCATCACCTCGCGGCCGGCGGCTTTTGCTGCGCTGACGCTGTCGCGGATCGAGGCGAGGTTTTCGTCCTTGGTGGTCTCGAGCGCGACGCGGACCTGATAGGCCGAGGATTTTGCGACGAAGCAGATCGCATCGGCCTTTGCCTCGAGTAGCGCGGCCACACCGGGATCGTTGGAGACTGAGCGGCCTGCCCGACGCGTCATGCCGAAGGCGGTGAAACGCGCATGGCTGAGCTCCGGCCTGGTGCCGAAAAATTCGGTGTCGAGCGGATTGGCGCCGGGATAACCACCCTCGACATAGTCGATGCCGAGTTCATCCAGCATTGTCGCGATGATCTGCTTGTCGGCCAGCGTGAAATCGACGCCATTGGTCTGCGCGCCGTCGCGCAGCGTGGTGTCGAACAGATAGAGGCGCTCTTTTGCTTGCGTGCTCATGAACGCCGTCCGTTGTTGTTACCTCCCCCCTTGCGGGAGAGGTCGACGATGCGCAGCATCGCCGGCTGGGGGGTGCCCTGGGAGAGATGGGAGTTTGTGGCTACCCCCCTCCCCAACCCTCCCCCGCAAGGGGGGAGGGAGAAGAGAGAGGATCCCAGGAGATAAAGGCGCTCCTTGCTCATTGCGGTGCTCCGAGCGTCTTCTTCATGGTGGTGTTGGCCAGCCACTCGTCGTTGACAGTGACGCTGTTGCGCTGCTGGGCAGCGTAGCCGCGCTTGGCGAAGAAGCCCTGTGCGGTGTCGCTGGCATCGACCGTCAGGCTCTTCGCGCCGCGGCCGCCGGCGAGCTTTTCCAGCGCATCGACCAGCATGGTCGCAATCCCTTGCCGGCTCACTGCCGGGTGCACATAGAGCATGCGGATCTGATCATTGCCGCGCAGCGAGGCAAAGCCCACGGGCGAACCGTCGAGCGTGGCGATCAGCGTCAGGTCGGCGGCGAGCCGGCGGCCGAATTCCTCGTCCTCCGCCGCCGCCATCCAGGCTTCCTGCTGCGCCTCGTTGTAGTCGTCGCCGGTCAGCTCCTCGATGCTTGCGGCGAAGATCGCGGCGAGGACCGGCACGTCGGCCGGCAGGAAGGGTCGCAAGCCAGGTTTTGGCAAAGTCTGTCCCATCGTCCTCACCACATCCCATAGAGCTTCAGCGCCAGCGCCACGGCCGCCGCGAGAAGCAGGATTTTCAGCGCAATGTAGTAGAGCCAATGCCTGGGAAAGGGCGTGTCGGGCCGCTTCATCGCGCAACCTCCCAACTCGTCCCCTCCTTGGAATCCTTGATCGCAACCCCCAGCGCGGCGAGCTGATCGCGGATGCGATCGGACTCCTTGAAGTCCTTTCGCGCACGCGCCGCGGTCCGCTCCGAAATCAGGCGCTCGACCTCCTTGGCATCGATGCCGCTCGCCTGCTGCTTGCGCCCCTCCCACTGCGCCGCGCTCTCGGAGAGGAAGCCGAGCAGGCGCAACGATGCCGCCAAAGCGCCCGCATCGCTGCGCAGGCCGTGCAGCGCCGCAATCGTCAGAGGGGTGTTCAGGTCATCGAGCAACGGTTCAATCACGGACACCGCCGGCTTGCCGGGCTCGACGTCGGCCGCAAGGCGATACCAGTCGTCGAGCGTCTTGGCGCTCTCTTCCAGAGACTTCAGGGTCCAGTCGATCGGCGAACGGTAATGCGTCTTGAGCATGTTGAGGCGCAGCACCTCGCCCGGCCAATCCGCGAGCAGGTCGCGGATGGTGATGAAGTTGCCGAGGCTCTTCGACATCTTCTCGCTCTCGACCTGAAGGAATCCGTTGTGCATCCAGTAGTTCGCCATGCGCGACTGGTGGAAGGCGCAGCAGCTCTGTGCGACCTCGTTCTCGTGGTGCGGAAACACGAGATCGATACCGCCGCCGTGAATGTCGAAATGCTTACCCAGATGCTTCCAGGCCATGGCCGAGCACTCGACGTGCCAGCCCGGACGGCCCTGCGCCTTGATGCCCGCCGGCGACGGCCATGACGGCTCGCCGGGCTTGGACGGCTTCCACAGCACGAAGTCAGTCGCATCGCGCTTGTAGGGCGCGACGTCGACGCGGGCGCCGGCGATCATCTCGTCGAGCGAACGCTTCGACAGCGCGCCGTAGCGCGGCAGCTCCGAGTTGGCCGCATTCATCGCCTGCGGCGAGAACAGCACGTGATCCTCGGCGACATAGGCAAAGCCGCCGGCGACGAGCTTTTCGATGATCTCGCGCATCTCACCGATATGCTCGGTCGCGCGCGGCTCGACGCTTGGCCTGAGCGCACCGAGCGCATCGACATCGGCATGAAACTGCCTGCCCGTCTCCTCGGTGACCTTGCGGATCGCCTCGTTCAGCGGCAGGCCGGGGAAATCCCGCGCGGCGCGATCGTTGATCTTGTCGTCGACGTCGGTGATGTTGCGGACGTATTTGACGTGTGCCTCGCCGTAGAGATGGCGCAGCAGCCGGAACAGCACATCGAACACGATCACGGGCCGCGCATTGCCGATATGGGCGAAGTCATAGACCGTCGGTCCGCAGACATACATGCCGACGTTCTTCGCATCGAGCGGCACGAACGGCCGCTTGTCCTTCGTCAGCGTATCGTAAAGGCGCAATTCCATATGGATACCCATCGGCTGTTGGCCGGGCGTCCAATGCTCTCAATGGTTTTGAGAAAAGACGGCTCCAGCCAGCGAATCGCTAGCTCGTAATCTCGCAAATGGCGCAAATGGCGAGGAGACCGTTCATGCGGGAACATATGGGCCACGAAGGGGCCCGGCGTCAAGGGAGCCGCGAAAATGCCGTCTTCTCTCCGCAAAGCGCGCTCGCCTCGCCATGATCGTTCATCATCCTTAACCTTTTGAGTTTATTCGGAAGCTGGCGGTTCCCCCAGCCCCCGGTGCACCATGCGACCCCTGCTCGCGCTCCTCTCCAGTGCCTTCATCGTCGCTGCGACCGCTGCATCGGCGGAGACCCGCGTCTTCATCATCAATAGCCAGGCAGACGGCTACGGCATCGACCAATGCCTCGCCAGGGGCGAGAAATGCGGCGCGCAGATCGCGCGCACCTATTGCCAGTCGCGGGATTTCGCCCAGGCCTCGGCCTATCGTCGGGTCGATCCCGACGAAATTACCGGCTCCGTCCCCAAACCCGGCGCAAACTGCTCCCATGGCCATTGCGACGAATATGTTGCAATCACCTGTCAGCGCTGAATTCGCGCAGAACTGGCGGGTCTTAGACCCAATCTGCACCCCGGAAACGACGTGACGATGCCCCGAGAAGCGGGTATTGGAAGGCGCGCTTTGGCACCACCGTCCGTGGGGCCGCGACCTCGCTAGAATGGCGGATATGCCTGAATTTTTGTCCCTGCCTCGCTCTCGTTTCCTCCTTGCAAGTGCCGTGCTTCTGAGCGCGCTGACGCTCGCCACTGACGCATTCGCGCAGGCAGGTCCGCCCGGACCTCCGCCTCCACCCCCGCAGGGCGGGCTCGGGCCGAACCCGATGTGCGCGCGGCTGGAGGGACAACTCGCCGCGCTCGACCGCGGCGCGGGTGGCGATCCGGCGCGCGAAGACCAGATCCGTCGCTACCAGGATTCCCAGACCCGCCAGCAGGCCGAGCTCGATCGCGTCACGATGCAGGCCAAGCGCATGGGCTGCGATTCTTCCGGCTTCTTCTCGCTGTTCAGCGGTCAGTCGGCACAATGCGGTCCAGTCAACACCCAGATCCAGCAGATGCGCGCCAATCTGGACCAGATCACCGCCAGTCTCGAGCGCTTGCGCGGCGGCGGCCCCGGCGGCTTCAGCCCCGAGCGCGACAACCAGCGCCGCTCGGTGCTGCTCGCGCTCGCGCAGAACAATTGCGGGCCACAATATGCCAACGCGGCGCAGTCACAGGGCGGCAACTTCCTGAGCAATCTGTTCGGCGGCGGCAACAGCGCCAACAATCCGCCCGGCGCCCCGCCGCCGGCCGATCTCGGCCCGCAGTCCGGCACCTATCGTACCGTATGTGTCCGTACCTGCGACGGCGCCTATTTCCCGATCTCGTTCGCGACCGTGCCGGCGCGGTTCCCCGACGACGAGAAGACCTGCAAGGCGCTGTGCCCGGCGGCGGACGCGTCACTCTATGCCTATCGCAATCCCGGCGAGGACATGAACTCCGCCGTCTCGGTCAGCGGCCAGCCCTACACGGCGCTGCCGAATGCGTTCAAATTCCGCAGCGAGTTCAACCCGTCCTGCTCATGCAAGGCTGCGGGCCAGAGCTGGGCCGACGCGCTGAAATCGGTCGACGACAAGGCCGCCGCCGAGCAGCAGGGCGACATCATCGTCACCGAGGAGAGCGCCAAGAAGATGCAGCAGCGGCAGCTCGCCAAGGGCACGCCCGCCAATGCCAAGAAGGGCGCGCCGCCGCCGGTCACGGCCAACACGCCGGCCGCGGCACCGCCTGCGGATACGACCACGGCTGCAACCTCCGAGAACAAGCCGATCCGCTCGGTCGGGCCGACCTTCCTGCCGCAGCAGCAGAAGTAGGCCTCCTTGTGCAACTGTCATGCCCCGCGCAGGCGCGGCATCCAGTACTCCGCGGCACCAGTCGGTTTCTATGACGTCTGCCGCGGAGTACTCATCATCCGCCTTCGCGGATGGTGACAGCGATCAACGGGGGCGCAATCGCCCGTCTCACTCGCAACCGTTATCCCTCGAACGTCGCAACCGGCGCTCTCGGCGCTACTCGCCCTCGCGGCTCCACGGGAAGAGGTTGGCGGGAAAATCCGCTGCATAGCGCCTCCCCTTCGGGGGCGGCGGCGGCTCGTCCGGGGGATTCGGATTCGGCTCGACCACCCGCCGATAGAGGTGCCAGGTGGCATGACCGAGCACCGGCAGAGTGACAGCGAGACCGACGAACAGCGGCAGCGAGCCGAGCACGAGCAACGCTGCCACGATGAGGCCCCATCCGGCCATCGCAACCGGATTCGCCGCCACCACTCGCAGCGACGTGCGGATCGCATCGATCGCAGTCGCATGCCGGTCGAGCATCAACGGAAACGACACGACGCTGATGCACAGGGCCGCGACCGCAAACAGGAAGCCGACACCGCAACCGACGATGATGAGCCACCAGCCTTCCGGGGTCGTCAGCACGCGCGTTGCGAAGTCGGGGATGCTTGCAGCCGGCGCGTTGCCGAAGATCGTGACGTAGATTGCATTGGCGACACCGATCCAGGCCCCGAACAGGACGAGCAGGAGCACGCCAAGCTCGAGCATCGCGCCGAACGACGGCGCGCGCAGCACCTTGATCGCGTCCCAGGCACCGACCTCTTCGCCGCGCTCGCGGCGACGGCTGAGTTCGTAGAGACCGATCGCGGCAAAGGGACCGATCAAGGCAAACCCGGCGGCCAGCGGAAACAACAGCGGCAGCACCGAATAACCGAGGACCATCCTGAACAGGACGAGACCGAGAACGGGATAAATCACGCACACAACGAGCGCGTGACTTGGCATCGCCTGGAAATCCTCCCAACCCAGGCGCAGCGCCTCGGTCAGGTCGGACAAACTGATCTTGCGGATGGGATACGAGGCCGCTTCGCCGAATACATGCCGCCTCAAGATGTCGTGGGAGTACAGAGTGGCCATGAACGCACCCTCCCGTGCTGAAAATCGCGGTTTCGATAACACGCGCTTTTCAGCCACGCGTGTCCGCCTCTCGAGCGAGAAACGCGATGGGCCGAGTACCGCAACCCAGGTTCAGCGAAACGAGCCTGGCCGGACGGAACCCGTCGCGACCTGCATCACAAGCTTAGCGCGCACGGAAAACGACTGCACTCACGGTTGGGTGAATTGTGCATCCGCACATATTTGTGCGTTGCGTCAACCAAGCGGCCGCCACCTAACAGGTGCAACCGACGCTCTGCCGATTTCCCGGGCGACAGCAACGCCCGCGCCACATCAGCACGCCGACATGCTCTATTGACGCCGGGTTCGGCTGGGATCATCTTTAAACGCAGACGCCCTTAGCTCCGATGAGATTGGTGGTCACGACGGTTCTCTTGCTGTCGCGACCAGTGGAATGGGCGAGGCAAGAGGCCGGCGATGGCATAGACGCCAACCAAGAAAAGCCAGCCATCGCGACAGACGTGAGCTCCGCCCCGGATTCGTATCCGCAGCCTTTGATGGCAAGGATGGATCAGGATGGCTGTCGCACTGATACTGCTTTTGGTCGCGATCGGCTCGGTGCTGTTTCACCTCTACAGCCCGTGGTGGTGGACGCCGATCGCCACGAACTGGGCCTATATCGACCACACCATCAACATCACGTTCTGGATCACGGGCTTCGTTTTCGTCGCGGTCATCGCCTTCATGGCCTATTGCGTCTTCCGCTTTCACCACAAGGAGGGAAGAAGGGCTGACTATAATCCGGAAAACAAAAAGCTCGAATGGTGGCTTAGCGTCGGGACCGGCGTCGGCGTCGCGGCCATGCTGGCGCCCGGGCTCGTGGTCTGGCACCAGTTCGTGACGGTGCCAGCGAATGCCACCGAGGTCGAAGTCATGGGCCAACAATGGCAATGGAGCTTCCGCCTTCCGGGCAAGGATGGGCGGCTCGGCACATCCGATGTCCGCAACATCGGACCCGACAATCCGATGGGGCTCAATCGCGACGATGCACAATCGCAGGACGACGTCGTGATCGAGAACGGCGACCTGCACCTTCAAGTGGGAAAGCCGGTCAAGGTTCTCCTCCGCTCGGTTGATGTCCTGCACGATTTCTACGTGCCCGAATTCCGGGCCAAGATGGACATGGTTCCAGGCGTGGTGACGTATTTCTGGATAACACCGATCCGAACCGGAACGTTCGACGTTCTCTGTGCGGAGCTTTGTGGCGCTGCCCATTATCAGATGCGGGCCAAGGTCATCGTCGACGAAGAGCATGAATATCACGCCTGGCTGGACCAACAGAAAACGTTTGCAGAATTGTCGTCCGGAAAGGCCGTCGTGAAGGCGACGTATCAAGCCGGCAGCAAGTAGCAAGGTGCCGCCGCGAAGACAGATCGGGTGCGTGCAACCAACGCGTCGCTCCCGATGGAAACGACCGAGGAGGTTTTTCTATGGTCGATATTCCATATGAAGGGATCGCAGACATCCCGCCTGCCGAAGTACCTGATGTCGACCTCTATCATCCGAGGAGCTGGTGGACACGGTATGTCTTCTCGCAGGACGCCAAGGTGATCGCCGTTCAGTACGCGCTGACGGCTTCGGCCATCGGGCTGGTTGCCCTGGTGCTGTCGTGGCTGATGCGACTGCAGCTCGGATTCCCTGGTATCTTCTCTTTCATCGATGCCAACCAGTACCTCCAGTTCATCACCATGCACGGCATGATCATGGTGATCTACCTGCTCACCGCATTGTTCCTGGGCGGATTCGGCAACTACCTGATCCCGCTGATGGTCGGCGCCCGGGACATGGTCTTCCCCTATGTGAACATGCTGAGTTACTGGGTCTACCTGCTCGCAGTCCTGGTGCTGGCCTCGACATTCTTCGTGCCCGGCGGCCCCACGGGCGCCGGCTGGACGCTGTACCCGCCGCAGGCAATCCTCTCCGGAACGCCCGGGCAGGATTGGGGCATCATTCTCATGATGTCGTCGCTGATCCTGTTCATCATCGGCTTCACCATGGGCGGGCTGAATTATGTGGTCACGGTGCTCCAGGCGCGCACCCGCGGCATGACCTTGATGCGCCTGCCCCTCACGGTGTGGGGCATTTTCACGGCGACCGTCATGGCGCTGTTGGCATTCCCCGCGCTCTTCGTCGCCTCGGTGATGCTGCTGCTCGACCGTCTCTTGGGAACGAGCTTCTTCATGCCCTCCCTCGTCGAGATGGGCACTCTCTCGAAATATGGTGGCGGCAGCCCACTGCTTTTCCAGCACCTGTTCTGGTTCTTCGGCCACCCCGAGGTCTACATCGTCGCCCTGCCAGCCTTCGGCATCGTCTCCGATCTGATCAGCACGCATGCGCGCAAGAACATCTTTGGCTACCGCATGATGGTCTGGGCGATCGTGGCCATCGGCGCACTCAGCTTCATCGTATGGGCGCACCACATGTATGTGAGCGGCATGTTCCCGCAGTTCGGGTACTTCTTCGCCACCACGACGCTCATCATCGCCATCCCCACCGCGATCAAGGTCTACAACTGGGTGCTGACCCTGTGGCGCGGCGACATTCATCTCACGGTGCCGATGCTGTTCGCCCTCGGCTTCATCATCACCTTCGTGAACGGCGGGCTTACCGGCCTCTTCCTCGGTAACGTCGTCGTGGACGTGCCGCTCTCGGACACCATGTTCGTGGTCGCGCATTTCCACATGGTGATGGGCGTGGCACCGATCATGGTCGTGCTCGGCGCGATCTATCATTGGTACCCCAAGGTCACGGGGCGGATGCTGAACGAGGTCCTGGGCAAGCTTCACTTCTGGGCCACCTTCCTCGGCGCCTACCTGATCTTCTTCCCCATGCACTATCTCGGACTGCTCGGGGTCCCGCGTCGGTATTTCGAGCTCGGCGACGCGGCGTTCATCCCGCCCTCGGCCCATTCACTGAACGCCTTCATCTCTGTGGTGGCCCTGACCGTCGGCTTCAGCCAAATGGTGTTCCTGTTCAATCTTGCCTGGAGCCTGTTCAAAGGTAAGCCCTCGGGCGGCAATCCGTGGCGGGCGACGACCCTGGAGTGGCAGACGCCGGAGACGCCCCCCGGGCACGGCAACTGGGGCAAGGAGCTCCCGATCGTTTACCGCTGGGCCTATGACTACAGCGTGCCCGGTGCCGCGGAGGACTTCATTCCGCAGAACCAGCCGCCGCGCGCGACGCAGGTCGTTCAGGGAGCTGCTTCGTGAGCGCCATCATCCTGTTCCTGGCTGTGATCGCGGTCATCGCCGGATGGTGGCTGTCGCAACAGCGACTAATGGCAAAGCCTTGGCTGGAGGAAGGTCCGGTTGGTGACTTCCCCGGCGGTGATGCCATAACCTGGCCGGCCGCGAAGATCGGACTTGGCGTGTTTCTCGCCGTCGCGGGCGCATTGTTCGTCCTCTTCATCAGCGCCTACTCGATGCGCATGAACGAGGTGGACTGGCGGGCGCTGCCCGTGCCGCGGCTGCTGTGGCTCAACACGGGCGTCCTGGTCCTCAGCAGCGTCGCACTGCAGTACTCGTATGTGGCTGCGCGCCGAGATAACACCGAGGGCGTCATGGTCGGCCTGCTCGCGGGCGGAGCATCTGCGGTGATCTTCCTCGCCGGACAGCTCCTGGCCTGGCAGCAACTCAACGCGGCCGGATATTTCGTGGCGTCCAATCCGGCGAATTCGTTTTTCTACCTGTTGACCGCGGTGCACGGACTGCATCTGACGGGCGGCCTGGTGGCCCTCGGCCGAACCTCAGCCACGGTGTGGCGTGGCGCCGCGACCGTTGACATGCGCTTGAGCGTGGAGCTGTGCGCCATCTACTGGCACTTCCTGCTGCTGGTCTGGCTCGTCCTGCTCGGGCTCCTCACAGGCTGGACAGACGATTTCGTCAACATCTGTCGCCAATTGCTGAGCTAGGGAGGCAGGATCAGATGGCTGAGACCGTGCTGACAAATCCGGGCCAATCGCCTGCGCGGCCTGAAGGCTGGCGCGGCATCGCCGCCGACTGGGCGTCCGATCAGCGCGCCTTCAAGAACGTGTCCTGGGGCAAGGCCATGATGTGGATCTTCCTCCTCAGCGACACCTTCATCTTCAGTTGCTTCCTGCTCTCCTACATGACGGCACGCATGTCGACGACGGTGCCGTGGCCCAATACCAGCGAAGTCTTTGCCCTCAACATCGGCGATACACATATCCCGATGATCCTGATCGCCATCATGACCTTCATCCTGATCAGCAGTAGCGGCACGATGGCGATGGCCGTCAATTTCGGCTACCGCCGCGATCGTGTCAGAACCGCAGCCCTGATGCTGGTCACGGCGGCCTTCGGCGCGACCTTCGTCGGTATGCAGGCTTTCGAGTGGACCAAGCTGATCAGGGAAGGCGTCCGGCCCTGGGGCAACCCGTGGGGCGCGGAGCAATTTGGTGCGAGCTTCTTCATGATCACCGGCTTCCACGGCACCCACGTGACGATTGGTGTGATCTTTCTGATCGCCATTGCGCGGAAGGTCTTGCGCGGTGACTTCGACGTCGAGCGGCGCGGCTTCTTCACGAGCCGCAAGGGGTATTACGAGATCGTCGAGATCATGGGGCTGTACTGGCACTTCGTCGATCTCGTGTGGGTGTTCATCTTTGCCTTGTTCTATCTTTGGTGAGGTCGGCGCATGACAAACGCGGCAGTACACATGGAAGGACAGCTCCACGCTCCGGTGCATGGCGCAGTCGCAACAGCGGCCGTTCACACGAAGGGGCAACAGCACCCGATCAAGCTCTACCTCGTGGTCTGGGGCTGGTTGTTCGTCCTCAGCACCTGCTCCTTCCTCGTCGACTATTTTGGCCTTCATGGCTTTCTCAGGTGGTCGCTGATCCTGCTGTTCATGGTGGTGAAGGCCGGCCTGATCGTCGCCGTCTTCATGCACATGGCCTGGGAGCGGCTGGCCCTGACCTATGCCATCCTGGCGCCGCCGATCGCGGTGTTGGTATTTGTTGCCATCATGGTGCTCGAATCCGAATACACCCACTTGCTTCGGGTGCTGTTCTTCGCAGCCCCGTCGTAGCGGCAAGCCGAGTTCTCACTGTCACGCCAAGTTCTCACTGTCATGCCCCGCGAAGGCGGGGCATCCAGTACTCATTGGCCGGACTCGTCCCCGACGAACTCCGCCGCGGCGTACTGGATCATCCGCCTTCTCGGATGATGACAGGTAAGCGTGTAGCGAGACCGCCCGTCTCTCTCGGGTGCTACCCCTCGAACGCGTCGATCGAAGCGCGGCTGGCGGCTGACACGAGCGTCTCGTCCGGCGCGGGCAACGGTGCACCCCTGTCGCGGAAGCGGTTGGTGATGGGATAGCGGCGGTCGCGGCCGAAATTCCTGCCGGTCACCTTCACGCCGGGCGCGGCCTGGCGGCGCTTGTATTCGGCAACGTTGAGCAGATGGTCGATGTGCACGACCACCTCGCGCGCAAAGCCGGCGGCGATGATCTGGTCCAGCGGTTCCTCGCGCTCGACCAGACGCTCCAGGATGGCGTCGAGCACGTCATAGGGCGGGAGCGAATCCTGATCGGTCTGGTTCTCGCGCAGCTCCGCCGTCGGCGGTCGGGCGATGATGTCGGGCGGAATGATCTCGCCCGCAGGACCGAGCGCGCCATCCGGCTTCCACACGTTGCGCAACGCCGCCAGGCGGAACACCTGCGTCTTGTAGATGTCCTTGATCGGATTGAAGCCGCCGTTCATGTCGCCGTAGAGCGTGGCGTAGCCGACCGACATTTCCGACTTGTTGCCGGTGGTCACGACCATCAGCCCGGTCTTGTTCGAGATCGCCATCAAGAGCGTGCCGCGGGTGCGAGACTGAAGGTTCTCTTCGGTGATGTCAGGCGGCAGATTCTTGAATATATCGGAAAGGATGTTCTCGAAGCCGTTCACCGCCTCCGCGATCGGCAGGACCTCGTAGCGGATGCCGAGGTGGCCGGCGAGCTCACCGGCATCGGCGATCGAGCTCGCTGCCGTGAAGCGATAAGGCAGCATCACGCCGTGCACCTGATCCGCGCCGAGCGCGTCGACGGCGATCGCCGCGCACAGCGCTGAATCGATGCCGCCGGAAATGCCGAGCAGCACGCCGGGAAAGCCGTTCTTGGCGACGTAGTCGCGCAAGCCCAGCACACAGGCCGCGTAATCGGCCTGGTCGCCCTCGGGCAGCGCGGCGATCGGACCCGTGCAGCGCCAATCGTCACCATTCTTGCTGAAGCGCAGCGTGGTGATGCTCTCCGCAAACGCCGGCAGTTGCGCAGCGAGCGAAAGATCGCCGTTGAGTGCGAAGGAGGCACCATCGAACACCAGCTCGTCCTGGCCGCAGACCTGGTTGAGGTAGACCAGCGGCAGGCCACTCTCGGTGACGCGCGCGACCGCAACCGACAGGCGCACGTCGGCCTTGTCGCGGGCGTAAGGCGAGCCGTTCGGCACGAGGATGATCTCCGCGCCGGTCTCGGCGAGCGTCTCGACGACGTTCTCGTAGTCCTCGGATTCCTCCAGCCAGATATCCTCGCAGATCGGCACCCCGATCCGCACCCCGCGCACGATCACGGGACCGGCCGCGGGTCCGTGCGCGAACAGCCGCTTCTCGTCGAACACGCCGTAATTCGGCAGGTTGCACTTGAAGCGCAGTGCGGCGATGCGTCCCCCATCGAGTAGCGCGCAGGCATTGTAGAGCCTGCCCTCCTCGACCCAGGGCGTGCCGACCAGCATCGCCGGGCCGCCGTCCGCGGTCTCGCGCGCAAGGCTTTCGATCGCCGCGCGGCAGGCGGCCTGGAAGGCAGGCTTCTGCACGAGGTCTTCCGGCGGATAGCCGGCAATGAACAATTCCGGGAACAGCACGAGGTCGGCGCCGTCGGCCGCGGCCTGCGCCCGCGCGGCACGCGCCTTCTCGGCGTTGCCATCGATGTCGCCCACCGTCGGATTGAGCTGGGCGAGCGTGACCGCGAATTCGTTGAGACGTTCGGTCATGGGCGCCGCGCTCCGATCATCCCGCTAAACGAATCCCAATCGCTCGACCAGGGCAAAGATCCAGAACGCACCGGCCATCAGCAGCGCCACACCGACGGCGGCCGAGCCCATGTCCTTGACCCGCCCGATCTGCTTGTCGTGGTCCATGGTCAGGCGGTCGGCGAGCTTTTCGATCGCGGTGTTGAGCAGCTCGACCACCAGCACGAACGCGACGGCGCAGACCAGCTCGACCGCGCGCATGGCGGTCGCGCCGATGAACCAGGCGAGCGGCAGCGACAAGAGGAGCGCAAAAATCTCCTCGCGGACGGCCTGCTCCGAGCGGATCGCAAAGGCCAGACCGTTACGGGAATTGATCGTGGCCTTCCAGAGCCGCAGCAAGGTGTCAAAGCCCCGCTACGGCCGGCATCGGCTTGACCTTGCCAGCACGTTCCTGCTTGAGCAGCTCCGCGATCAGGAATGCCATGTCGATCGATTGTTCGGCGTTGAGGCGGGGATCGCAGACCGTGTGGTAGCGGTCATTGAGGTCCTCGTCCGTGATCGCACGGGCGCCCCCGAGGCACTCGGTGACGTCCTTGCCGGTCATCTCCAGATGCACGCCGCCGGGATGCGTCCCCTCGGCCGCGTGGATGGTGAAGAACGATTTCACCTCCGACAGGATGCGGTCGAACGGCCTCGTCTTGTAGCCGGTCGTCGAGGTGATGGTATTGCCGTGCATGGGATCGCAGGACCAGACCACCACTTTGCCCTCGCGCTTCACCGCGCGGATCAGGTTCGGCAGATATTCGGCCACCTTGTCGGAACCGAAGCGGCCGATCAGCGTCAGCCGGCCCGGTTCGTTGTCGGGGTTGAGCACGTCGATCAACTTCAGCAGCTCGTCGGCCTTCAGCGAAGGACCGCACTTCAATCCGATCGGGTTCTTGATCCCACGGAAATATTCGACATGACCGTGGTCGAGCTGACGGGTACGGTCGCCGATCCAGATCATATGGCCGCTTGTCGCGTACCAGTCGCCGGTGGTGGAGTCGACACGGGTCATGGCCTGCTCGTAGCCGAGCAGCAGCGCCTCGTGGCTGGTGTAGAAATCGGTTGCGCGCAGCTCGGGATGGCTCTCGAGATCGAGGCCGCAGGCACGCATGAAGTTGAGCGCGTCGGAGATGCGATCGGCCAGCTCCTTGTAGCGGCGGGACTGCGGGCTATCCTTGAGGAAGCCGAGCATCCACTGATGCACGCTGCCGAGATTGGCGAAGCCGCCGGTGGCGAAGGCGCGGAGCAGGTTCAGCGTCGCCGCGGACTGCCTATACGCCATCAACTGGCGCTGCGGATCCGGGACGCGCGCCTCCTTCGTGAACGCGATGTCGTTGACGATGTCGCCGCGATAGCTCGGCAGTTCGACGCCGTTCACCTTCTCGGTCGGCGAGGAACGCGGCTTGGCGAACTGACCGGCGATGCGGCCGACCTTCACCACCGGGACGGCGCCGGCATAGGTGAGCACGACCGCCATCTGCAGCAGCACGCGGAAGAAGTCGCGGATGTTGTTGGCGCCGTGTTCGGCAAAGCTCTCGGCGCAGTCGCCGCCCTGCAGCAGGAAGGCCTCGCCGGCCGCGACCCGCGCCAGCGCCTTCTTCAGGTTGCGCGCCTCGCCCGCGAACACCAGCGGCGGAAAGGTCGCAAGCTGCGCCTCGACGTCGGCCAGCGCCTTGGCGTCGGGATAATCGGGGACCTGTAGCACCGGCTTGCTGCGCCAGCTCTCGGGCGTCCACCGCTCGGACATCGCAATCTCTCCGTGAAGCAAAAAGTACAACCTGATCTGTGGGTTGCGAAGGGCCGCGTTATACACAGGCTGGCAACCGACCGCCAGTTGTAAATCCGTTTCGCATTGCAACCTCTTGCGAGGAAAGCCGAATTCGCATTTGCTGTAAACTGCGGGGAAACTGGAAGGACGCCGGCGCCCATGGAAGCGGCACTGGACGTCTTCGTCGACGATATCACCTTCCCGGCCACCGACGGCTATTCGCTGGCCGGCACCCTGTTCCTGCCGCGCGGCGCCAAGCGCCATGCCGTCCTGATCGATTCGGCAACCGCGGTCCCCCGCAAGATCTGTCGCGGCTTTGCCTCCTGCCTCGCCCACCGCGAGGTGCTGACGGCGAGGCCGTCCGAGGTCGGCGCCAAGGCGATCGGCCATTTCAGCTTCTTCCGCGCCGAGCACCGCGACACGCTGTGGCGCGGCGTGGCGGAATGGATCCAGGCGGAGTGAGACCCTGGCCTAACGAATGAACGTCGTCAGAGACGAATAGCGCTTGCCGGACCTTGGTTCCCTGGGCGCGAACTGCGCGAAGGCGTCGCTGACGCGCGCCGCCGGCGCCGTGCCGCTTGCAAATCGAAACTCCCTGGATCGCGGCGCGTAGAAATCGCTGCTGTAGTAGGTGTCGTCGAAGCGCGCCTCGCCGATGCCGAACAATGCGTCGCACACGAACAGGAGCGCCCAGACTCCCGCGACGGCCGCGATGATCTCCTTGAGAACAGACATGCTGATGCCCCGCCTTTTGCGGGAAGGATGCACGTCGGTTCCAAAGCTCAGGTTTAAGGCGGCGCGGTTCTTGCGCGCAGGGTTTGCCGCCGCTGAGCGGGTTGGGAACAATTTTAACGATCTTAAAAAGCGAAGCCCGCCTGACCAAATGATCGGGCGGGCTCCAGAGCTGGCCGCTCGGAGGTATCGGACGGCCAGGTTCATCCAGACGACCTTGGGCTCGGTGCGATGCACACCGTGCGGTGACGGCAACACCGAGCCGAGGTGACCTCAACCGTGCCCCATCTCCTTGCGATGCGCGTTGTCGGCGAGCCGATCGACCCATGCGATGCCGATCGCGGAGATGATGAAGGTCAGGTGGATCAGCACCTGCCACATCACGCCGGTCTCGGTGAAATTGCTGCGCGTCGTGCCGAGATTTCCCGCTTCGATGAAGGTTCGAAGCAATGAGATCGAGGAGATGCCGACGATCGCCATCGCGAGCTTGATCTTGAGCACGCTGGCGTTGACGTGGCTCAGCCACTCCGGCTCGTCCGGATGGCCGCGCAAATTGAGGCGCGAGACGAAGGTCTCGTAGCCGCCGACGATCACCATCACCAGCAGGTTCGAGATCATGACGACGTCGATCAGCCCGAGAACGGTGAGCATGATCTGCTGCTCGTTGACGTCGAACCAGTGCGCGGCGAGATGCCAGAGCTCCTTCAGGAACAGCAGCACATAGACGGCCTGCGCGACGATGAGGCCGACATAGAGCGGCAACTGCAGCCAGCGCGAGCCGAAGATCAGCTTCGGAAACAGGCCGATCGGCGGCTGGCCCGCGGAAGGTGCTTGGGCTTTGGACGTCATTGATCACTCCGGATTGCGGACAAGAGTTTTGGCATCAGAGGCTCGCAATAACCGGCGCGAGCTCGAGCGAGCCGCGATAGATCATCTCGACCGCGACATAGACGATGATGGCGAGACCGACATAGGCGATCCAGCGCTGCTTCTGCAGCACGCGGCCGAGCAGGTCCGCAGCGACGCCCATCATCGCGACCGACAGCAAGAGGCCGAAGGCGAGGATGTAGGGATGCTCGCGCGCCGCGCCTGCAACCGCCAGCACATTGTCGAGCGACATCGAGACGTCGGCAGCGACGATCTGCGCCGCCGCCTGGCCGAAGGTCTTTCGCGGTGCCGGTGCGCCATTTGCGCCGCCGCCATGGCTGAACGCAAGCTCGCGCCTGTGCGAAGATTGCTCGCGCAGCTCGCGCCACATCTTCCAGCACACCCATAGCAGCAGCACGCCGCCAGCGAGCAACAGGCCGATCACCTGCAGGAGCTGGGCCGCAATCCCGGCAAAGACGATACGGAGCGCGGTGGCTGCGGCGATGCCGACGATGATGGCGCGGCGGCGCTGGTCCGCCGGCAGGCCCGCCGCGGCGAGGCCGATGACGACGGCGTTGTCGCCGGCCAGCACCAGGTCGATCAGCACGACCTGGAACAGCGCAGCCAGCGCGTCGGCGGCGAGAAATTCAGTCATGGCGGATCATTTTTTGCTGCGGACGGATCGAGCCAATGCGGCTTGCGCCGCTCGACCCAATCGAGGACCTTCGAACGCGAGGCGCGCAGCGCGGGTACGTCCTCGGCAAGCAGCGCCAGACCAAGCGGCAGCATCCAGATGCCGAGCACAGGCAGGAAGGAGAGCACGCCGCCGACGACGAGCAGCGCGCCCGAAGGAATCCTGACCCAGCGGCTTGACGGACGGAGCAGGTAGGAGACGGCATCGCCCATGCGCGGCGGCAGACGATGAACCAGCGCGTCAAAGCGCGCGTCGCCACCGGTCGACTGGCCGTGGGCGCCATCACGCGTCGTGCGCTGGTCCGGAATCGTGCTCATGCTCACTCCGCGGAGGCCGCAGGTTGCACGGCATGCGCGGTGCGGGACGGGACCTGTTTTGCCCGTGGCAACACCAGCGTCAGCAGGCGCAACAGCTTGATCGCCTGCACCTCGTGAGGATGCACGTCCTCGTCCGCGGCCGCGACGCGCTCGGACAGATCCATGAGATGGGCGGCGAGCGGCAGATCGGCGACCGGCCGCAGCGTGTCGATCACCACGTTGGCGAAATCGGGCTGTTCGAGCCGCTCGGCGAGCTCGTCGAATATCGCGATGAGCCTGTCATCGCCGATGTGCGGCGCCAGTCCGCGGTCCCTGATGAAGCGGATCACCTCGTCGCGCTCGACAGGCGAGACGCGCCGGTCGGCGACGGCGACGAGCGCGCCGGCAATCACCAGCGCCACCGCAGCCTGCTCATTGAGGCTGGACGGCTCCGTGATCTCGATCTCGAGCGGATTTGAATGGTTGGCGTGAGACATCGTTGCTCCTCATCATTGCGCAAATGGCCGCGAGGAAGAGCGATGAGGACGATGTCGGAGAGAACAGACAGGCTGGGCCCGACGATCGGCCGATCCATCGCATTCGCGCGCGGGACAGGTCATCCGACATCGCGAGGTTTACCGACACCGTCGGTGTCCTCGCCAGAGGGGCCCGGATTCTTGTTGCTCTGAGAGATAACGGCGACCGGATCGGAATCAAGGCGGCACCCGTGCGACCAGCCGCCGCATCGGTTCCATGTTGCGATATGCGGGCAAGCCAGCTCAGGCGTCGGCGTTCCTGCGCGCCGGGGCACGATCCGGCTGTTTATGCTCCCACGTCTGTCACGACGCCGCAACATCCCCAGGTGTACGCAACCGCCTCCACACCGTCATTGCGAGCGCAGCGAAGCAATCCAGGCTGTTGCTGCGGAAAGACTCTGGATTGCTTCGCTGCGCCCGCAATGACGAAACTGGGGTCGGCTGCTGCCCCACAGTCGACACGGACGGCCGAACAGCGACGCCGCCTTAAAAACTCCGCGGTTGTTGTAGGCAACGTCCTGTGACACCATCCGAGCGCCGAGTTTTCATAGCCTTTCAGATGCCCTATGCGACGCCGGAAATATGCTTGGGAAACGCTGTCGGATGAGCAGTTGCTCAAGCAGCGCCTCAGTAGCCTGAGGGTTACGGTCAAAGGCACCTGGCTCGAGGATTGCGTCCACACTTTATACGAGGAGCTCGGCGAGCGGGGCATCCGGCTGCGGCCACACACGTGGATATCGAGCGAATGGTTTAGTCCGGCAAACGTGCCCGGCATTGCCATCCCGTTCTATCTCGCCCATCCCCGCCTGATGAAACTCGAGAAGAAGATGATGCTCGACGTCGAGGGCGGCGCTTGGTCCGAGTGCATGGCTATCCTCCGTCACGAGGCGGGTCATGCTTTGCAACACGGCTACCAGCTTCAACGTCGCCGGCGTTGGCAAAAGCTATTCGGCCCTTCTTCGAAGCACTACCCGCGCTACTACCGGCCCAATCCGGCCAGCCGGCGTTATGTCCAGCATCTTCGGCTCTGGTACGCGCAGAGCCATCCAGACGAAGACTTTGCCGAAACCTTTGCCGTGTGGCTGCGGCCGCGGTCCAACTGGCGAACACGTTATGCTGGCTGGTCAGCGCTGAAGAAGCTAGAATATGTCGACGAACTGATGGACGAGATTGCGGGGAAACCGCCGCTGCTCACGACGCACGAGCGCGTCGATCCACTGCGCGAACTCAACCAGACGCTTGGTGAACATTACCAAAAGAAGCAGGCGTTCTACGCTTTCAAGCCACCGAAGACCTACGACCGTGACCTGTCTCGGCTCTTTTCGAACGATCCACGGCATCGCCGGAAGGAAGCGGCATCAGTCTTCATTAGGCGACACCGGGCCCAGATCAGGCAGTTGGTGGCACGATGGACCGGCGAGAACCAACTTACGCTGGATGCTGTGCTGGACGGCATGATCTCCCGCTGCCGCGAGCTCGATCTGCGTGCCGTCGGCCCTGAGCGGAGGCTCGTGATGGACTTTACCGTCCTGTTGACTGCCAAGACGATGCACGCGCTGTTCGGGCCGTCGCAGCGCAAATGGATCGCGCTATGAGGCGCCTGCGTATCCTGGTTCTCATGCATCCGGACTTTATGCCTCCGGACTCTACCGACGGATACACCGAGCGACAGATCAATGAATGGAAGACGGAATACGACGTCGTAAGTACCTTGCGCGCGGCTGGCCATGACGTTCGTCCGCTCGGCGTTCAGGAGGAAATCAAGCCGGTGCGCGACGAGATCGACGAATTCAAGCCGCATGTGGTCTTCACGTTACTGGAGGAGTTCCACTATCAGACTGCGTATGACCAGCACATCGCGAGCTACCTCGAGTTGATGCAGATTCCGTACACAGGGTGCGGTCCGCGCGGCCTGGTGCTGGCGCGAGGCAAGGACTTGTCGAAAACGCTGGTGCATCATCGCCGGATCGCGGTGCCGGCCTTCGCGGTGTTCCCGATGCGTCGCAAAGTCAAAAGGCCTGCCCGCCTTTCGCTGCCGCTTATCGTCAAGAGCCTGAACGAGGATGGATCCCGGGGTATCTCGCAAGCTTCCGTCGTCGATACGGACGAGAAGCTCGCCGAGCGCGTCGCCTTCATCCACGAGCGGATCGAAACCGCTGCCATCGCGGAGCAATTTATCGAGGGACGAGAGCTCTACGTCGGCGTGCTCGGCAATAATCGGCTACGAGCTCTGCCGGTTTGGGAGTTGAAATTCGGTAGCATGGGAGGCCACGGCGCCCGTCACATCGCCACCGAGAAGGCCAAACACGATCCCACCTATCAGGAGCGCGTCGGAATTGCAGATGGGCCCGCCGACGACCTCGCGCCGGAAGTATCCGCCCGTATTCAGCGAACGGCGAAACGCATTTACCGGACACTGGGGCTCGATGGATATGCGCGCATCGACTTTCGCCTCTCGTCCGATGGCACGCCGTATTTCATTGAAGCGAATCCCAATCCCGAAATCGCCAAGAGCCAGGAATTCGCAACAGCGGCTCGGCATGACGGCCTCGACTACCCGGACCTGTTGCATCGCATTCTGGCTCTGGGAATGAGACGGGCAAAAGCGGGTGTATCCATAGGCTGAAAGGCAGCAAGGAGGCGCCGAAGCGGACATGGGACCCGGCCACGCAACGTGTCGGCGAATGACCCACGCGAACGTCGAGTGGACCTTCGGCAAGTGCTGCCAGCATAGACTGCGCCCACATCATTCCGGCAGGCCGGCCGCGCGCAGCGCGCGGCCAAGTTTCGATGCCAGCTCCGCCTCGCAGTTGACCCCGGCGAACTGGTTGCCGACGCGGAAATTCGGCTGCAACTCCAGAACGCAGGCAGCCGCCGCCCTCGCCTCGTCGAGCCGCCCGAGCGCAGCGAGCGATGCTGCGAGCTGGACCCAGGTGATGCTGTGCGCGGGATTGGCGAGATTGGACTTGTAGGCTGCGCTTGCCGCCTCCTCGTGGCGATCCCTGCGGAAATGGCCGAGCGCCTGCGCATCATAGGCGGCAAAGGCCCACGGATCGTACGGACTGAGGCGCATGCCGCGCTCGCTCCAATCGATCGCACGCTCCGCCTCACCAGCCCAGCCGGCGACGACGCTGCCGAGAATCCAGGCCAGCGCAGTCGAGGGGCTGAGCGCAAGCGCCGCCTCGAATGCGGCGAAGGCCGCCTGGCGGTCATGAGCGTCCATGCCGAGCGAGAAGCCGGCAAAGGTCAGCGCGAGCGCATCGTCGCGCCCGTGCTCGATTGCAAGTCGCGCGTGACGGACCGACGCCAGCCGGTCCTCTTCCTTCAGCCCTGCCCGCAGAAACCGATTGTGATAGCTCATCGCTGCCAGGCCGTGAGCCAGCGCATAGGTGGGATCAAGCGCCATGGCCCGCTGGAGCTCCGGCAACGCGAGCGCCGCACGATCGGGCATGCCCGAGTCGACGTCGGGCTGGGCGCGCAGCACGAGTTCGTAGGCATCGAGACTGTCAGGGCGTTTGCGTCGGATGCGCTCGACCTCGGCGCGACGCAGGCTCGGCTCGATCGCACCGACCACGGCGAGCGCGATCTCGTCCTGCAAGGCGAACAAATCGCCCACGGTTCGATCATAGCGCTCGGCCCAGATATGGGTGCCGCTTCCGGCGTCCGCGAGTTGCACGTTGATGCGGAGGCGGTCGGCGGCGCCCCGCACGCTGCCCTGCAGGACATAACGCACGCCGAGGTCGCGGCCCACCTGCTTGACGTCGGCGACGCGGCCCCGCCAGACGAAGCTGGAATTGCGCGCGATCACGAACAACCATCTGATCCGGGACAGCCCAGTGATGATATCGTCGGCCATGCCGTCGGCAAACCAGGCGGCTTCGCCTGAATGCTCGAACGGCAGTACGGCGATCGACGGCTTTACCGGCACCAACAGCGCAGTCCGATGGCCGGCTTCGTCCGCATTCGCCTTGACGCATGCCACCGGCGGGCCGACATAGCGGTACCCGCGACGCGGCAACGTCTCGATCCAGCGTCCTCCGCCGTCCTGCTCGAGCGCGCGCCGCAGTGCGGCGATCTGCACCGTGAGATTGCTTTCCTCGACATTGAGCCCCGGCCACGCGGCATCGATCAACGCATCCTTGCTGACGGGAGACCCGGCACGTTCCAACAGGATGCGCAGCAGTGCCGCACCGCGTTGGCCAAGCAATGTCGGCGCGGTGCCGCAAAACAGCGCGCCCGTCTCGGCATCGAGGGCAAAGGCGCCGAACTTGTAGGTGTCTGGTGCGGGCTGCGGGGCCATTTCGGGGACATTTTGCAACAATTTCGGAGGTCTTTCACGACCTTTGGAGGCGGCGAGAGCAGGCTGAGGCTCCCAACCACCGCAAATTGGAGCGTTTGGAGATGAGTGCAAAGCCGATCATCCGCAGGCCCGGCGAAGGCAAGCAGGTCAGGCTTGCCGGCCATCCCATGGCATTTCTGGTCACCGGCAACGACACGCGACACACCTCGATGTTCGAATGGACCATTCCGGCCGGCTTCTCGACCGGCCTGCATGTTCATCGCGTGCAGGAGGAGACGTTCTATGTCCTGGAGGGCGAGTGCGACTGGCAGGTCGGAAACGAGCGCGTGCGGGCCACGCCCGGCACCTACCTTTTTCTCCCGCCGGGCGTGCCACACAACATCGGCAACTCCTCCGACAAGGTCGCCCGCGTGCTCATGACGGTGTCCCCGCCCGGCCACGAGCGCTACTTCGAGGAGCTGGCCGAGACCGTGGCGCGCGGCGGCGCGGCCGATCCCGCCGAGATCGCGGCTTTGCGGGCCCGCTATGACACGGATCAGCTATCGGCACTGAAGAGTTAGCCCCGCGTTGTCAATTTGGACGCCATGTGGGCTGGGTCGCGTTGATTGAGAGCGACCCGGCTGATATCAGGCAGGCAGCGTATGCAAATACATTCAGCTCGCGCAGGAATGCGCCGTTATGCGCTCATTCCTGACGACAGCTTGAACCAGCTTGCGCGCGACGCCATCAAAGTCCGAGAGCTCGAGATAACCTTGAGCATAGGCTTCCCGCGTCAGGCGCTCAATGCGATGGTCGTCACCGGTCGACCATTGTTTGGCGATGTAGTCTGCGCCGGGCTGCCCAAAGATTTCAGGATAGCGTTCCATTTGGTTCTGGCGGTGGTAGTAGTATTCATTGATGGCGCTGATAAACTGCTTCCGCCCATCTCCCGCACAGCGCGCTCCGTAGGGACGCTCGAACGCCAGAGCAGCTTCGCTGCGCTGGCTTGCTCTCCCTTTCACCAGATACACTTCGTCGGAGCCATAGCCCGGACCGTCGATCGCCGTTGGGCGCTGGACTGTGTGTTGCGGCGCGAACGCCCACGCGGCCACCTGACACACGATAAGGGCCCAGATGATGAACCAGCCACGGCTCATTTGGAGTTCGCCGTCGCGCGTTGTCGCGGCAGGCACACTGGAGACGGATCGGACCACAAGCCAGGCCCCGCGAAGGCAAACACAGCGAGGCGGATATCCTCTGGAAAATCCTCCTGGACGACGCCTTTTTGTTCGAACGCCTCAGCAAGCGCCGCCTTAACGCGAATATCCAGCGGTGTTGAATAGGCCGCATTCGCCTGATCACGTTTCTTTTCGCTGCAGAACATCCCCAGCGCCGGATTTGGGCAGTCGTAAATCTTGATCCAGCCTCGCGCATAGGCGGACGTGGCTGCGATGAGGTTCGCTTTCATGGTCTTGTCGCACGGCGACATGGCGTAAGCGGTGCCTGCCTGGAGCGCGTCCATCCGCAGCGCATCGAGTTGTGGATCCTTGTCGCTTTGTAGGGTGTGCTCGGCTTCCCACATTTTTCGCTCACGAGCCTTTGCGCTCTCATCGCCGAACGACGCACTGAGCGTGGGCTTCAACCCACCGGTTGGTGAAGAGGTCGAAACAGGAAAGCCGCGAATCGCCCAGGAGACGCCGACGAATGTGGAGACGAACGCCATACATGCGAGAAGAGCAAATCGGCTCATGATGCGCACTCAAATTAGCCGCCACAACCTAGCCGTGTTACGTTAAGAGAAGTATTAATTTGCGGGTTCCGCTGCACAGGGTAAATGAACGTCTAAGAATGCCGTGCAGATTGAGCCACCGACGTCACCGAATGAGCCGTTTGAAGCATTCGCATCGCACGAGGCAACAAAGATCGGATTGTAGCCATCGGCTTCATGGTCATTTACATCCTTGGATTGCGTTAAACGTTGCTGAACACGTCGCAAGGCATAACCGCCCGCACGTAGCGACGCGGAGGACAACGACATGTGGCAGCCAGTTTGGCAGTTCCTGACCGCATCGGCTGTCGCACTCGGCTCTCTGATCGTGCCAGTCAGTGGGATCGCTCAAAACGCTCCTGCTCTGCCGACCCAGAGTCCCGGCCAGCCGCCGAGGCCCGTCGTCGCGTTCGATCTCGATGCGCATATCGCACAATCATTGGCGCCGGGCCTGCGGTATTATGCATTCCAGGAGCAGATCAAGGTACCCTTCAACGTCCATGACCTTGATCGCGACGGCGCGATTACGGAGGTCGACCGTCAGCGCAACCGCTCGAAGCATGAAGCCATGCATCGCGCCCATCAGATCGCCCTGATGCTTCAAGCCGATCTGAACAGTGACGGCATTATCACCACCGACGAACTCACGATCTTCGCGCGCCACCAGTCGCATTTTATCCCGGGAGAAGGACCCGAGAGCGACGCCCGGCGGCTCGAACAGGCACGGCGAGTCGTGGAGAGCCGAATGCGCGCCGATACGAATGGCGACGGCCGGATCGATTGGGACGAGACCTTTGCTTACGCGCGGAAATTCCCGGCGGCCCCGGGAACCGATTTCGACGCGCCTTACCGCATCCTGGTGAGCTATGACGCCGACGGCGACGGTAAGACCACGTTCAAAGAATATGCCGAAGCGATGGAGCTGCGCTTTGCGGCCGTCGATACCGACGGAGACGGCGTGATCTCGCGCGCCGAATTCGATGGCTATTGGCAGCGCGCAGGTCTGCCGGCGCCGCGCGTCAACGAGATTCAACCAAGCTACGACGAAAAGCTGGCCATCGAGTGCGCTGTCCCCAAAGCCGGAAAAGATCTCAGGTTCGTGCTCTTCAACGGGCATGAGCCGCTCGCGTTGTCGACGGCAGCGCTCGGTTCGCAGGATGAGGAAACGCGTACGACCAAGGTCATCATCGAGCCCGGCGGCGAGCCGCTCTATCTGGTCATGATCGCGTGGGATCGCATGATCTGGCAGTTCGAAGGCGCAGTCTACCGCGTGAAGCGTGTCATTCTGGCCGGCGGAGCGCCCAACGAAGGCGAATATCCGGCGGTCGGGGCCACTGGCCTCCCAAGTGAGGTCGTCACAATTGCCAAAGCAGGCCGGTGCAACAGCTTCTGGGTCAACATGACCGAACGCAATCCGAAAGAGACATCGTATAGGAGCAAGCTTCTTCTCGGACGCGACCCGGACATTGTCCTGACGGCCAAGCAGATGTGGAATGTGAAGCTGCCGTCGGGAACGACATCGATCCCGGATCCGGCCGACGCAGACAAAATATTCTCCAACCTTAATCCTGCCTGGCGCGAGGTTCGTGCGGATTTCCTCCGCTCCTATCCAGGTGGATTGATGTCGGTCGATGCGGCGGCCGTCATCGGTGCACAGGCCGTCACGCGTTACGAGGTCTTGCCGCAGGAGGCCGGCCTTTTGCAGCTCCTGACCGACGGAACACTGGTCCGCAATGGACGTGGCGAATTCGTCGTCACCCGTCAGACCCGCTTCCCGGCGGGGCTCGCCGGAGGTCATTCCGTCAGCTTCGTCGTCCCCAACGGCGTGCCGCGGCCGGCAGGCAATCCCGGCCACTCCAAGGTGACAATGGAGTAGCGGCATGATCTCCCGAATTCTTAGAGAACCGTCATTGCTCGCGCCGCCGTTGTTGGCGGTTGCAATTCTCAGCAACGCCGCTTGCGCTCAACCCGCACCAACTCCCGCGGCATCGGCGCGATCGCTACTTGGGCGCTCCACCCTGGCCGGCGAGACGCTCGTGCAGTACCTCGACAGGCGCGGCGAGGAGTTTCGCAAATTCGACGTGGATGGCGATAGCGAAATCACTGAAGCCGACCTCAAGCTGCAACGTCAGATCAACGAAGCCGCCGTCCGCGCGGGAGCGCTGTCCTCGCTTCTCCAGTTCGACCTCGATGGCGACGGCGTCGTGACTCGGGACGAGATCGAAACTTACCTCGCCGGAAACATGATGATGATATTGCTGTCGCAGAGTCGCGGCGACGCCGCCGACGCCGACCGTCAATTCCAATCGGCGGTGACGCAGGCGATGGCTCCGGACACCAACGGCGACGGTCGCATCGATGCCGCGGAGATGCTTGCAACAGCCGCGAAGCACGCAATCCGCTTCGGTGGCAATTCGCTGCAATGGGTCGCACTCACACTCGATGAGAATGGCGACGGGCGCGTCACGCGGGTGGAATATCTGCGGGCTGCGGAGGCAATTTTTTGGACCATCGACAGCAACGGGGACGGCGTCCTCTCCAAGGAGGAGATCGATGCATTCAGCAAGCAGGACGTTCAGGCGACGAAAACTACCAAGTGATAGCCTTACTCCGCCCCTTGCCCCAGCCGCTCGACGAGATGCGCGCGCGAGGGAGCAGGCTCGAACGGATCGGCGAAATATTGCGTCTCGTGCGCGACCAGGTCGTCACGGAATTCCATAATGCTCACCACGTAAGATGGCACACCGTCATAGGTCAGGACGAATTCCGTCACCCATAGATCGCCGCCGCCGACAATTCGCCGGACCGTGAGGCGTTTCCTGTTCGGTTGAAGGAAACGGCTCTCCTGAATGTTCCCGCGACCGTGGATCCGCTCACCCGATTGCGGATAATCAAGCACGGCATCATCGCGATAGATGTCATGCTCGGCCTCGAAATCGTTTGCGTCCGAAGCATCCCAATGGTGCTGAAGCGCCATCATCTTGGCCCGATCATCCATATCGACCTCCGATCCAGGCTTCCCTCATCGACCCAGCAGCACAATCTTGAAGCTGCCGCCTCCGGGAATGAAGCTATACAACGCGGCCCTCACTTCGTACTGATCACGAGCGTGAGATATCGCTCCTTCCCGCGAACGACGGATGGTCGAGATGAAAACGAGTCCCGGACGCCGCGCCGGCCGGATGGGAGCGCGCCAGATCTACGAGGCGCTGAGGGATCAGATCCTGGCGCGGGTTTACGGCACTGACGATCTCTTGCCGTCGTCGCGGGCGCTCGCCGACGAGATGGGCGTGGCGCGTTCGACCGTCACCGTCGCCTACGAGCAGCTTGCCGCTGAGGGCTTTATCGAGACACGCCACGGCGCGCGGCCACGCGTCGCCCGCGCCGTCGTCGAGCGGGGACGAGCGCGCGCCGCGTCCCGGCCGTCGACACGCAAGGCGCGGCTGTCGAAGTTCGGCGAGCAGTTGCGGCAGGACCCGCCGCGCTGGAGCGAGCCGCCGCGCGGTCTGGTCGCGAACTTCCGGTACGGCGAGCTTTCGCCGTCGGACTTTCCCGCGCTGGCGTGGAAGAAGGCCGCGGTCGCGGCGATGAACCGCAAGCGCGAACGGCTGGCCTATGACGATCCGTGCGGCTCGCTGCGGCTCCGCACGGCACTTCAAGGATATCTGTGGCGATCGCGAACCGTGCGATGCGAGGTCGACCAGATCGTTGTCGTGAACGGCTCGCAGCAGGGCCTCGACATCTGCGCGCGCCTGCTGCTCGACGCCGGCGACCGCTTCGTCATGGAGGATCCCGGATACCTGATGGCGCGGCACACTTTTGCGGCGACGGGCGCCGTGGCGATCCCAATTCCGGTCGATCAGGACGGCCTCGAGACCGAGCGCCTCGACGGCGTCGAGGCTCGCCTCGCCTATGTGACGCCGTCGCATCAATATCCGCTGGGCGGCGTCCTGCCGATCGGACGCCGGCACCAGTTGCTCGCCTGGGCGAGGAGGGCCGACGCTTGTGTGATCGAGGACGACTACGACAGCGAGTACCGCTACGACACCAAGCCGATCCCGCCGCTGCATGCGCTCGAAGGCAGCGACAACGTGATCTATCTCGGGACCATCTCCAAGACACTCTCTCCGACGCTGCGCATCGGCTATCTGGTGGTGCCCTCCGGGCTTCGGTCCCTGTTCGGCGCCGCCAAGCAGATCATGGACCGGCACACACCGCTGCTCGAGCAGGAGGCCCTCGCCGCGATGCTGGAGAGCGGCGCCTATGAGAGCCACGTCCGGCGTGTCCGCCGGCGCAACGCCGAACGCCAGCAGGCGCTGCTCAGTGCCTTACGCCGCCGGTTCGGCGACCGGGTCCGGATCGACGGCGCAGCCGCCGGCCTGCATGTGGTGGCGTGGTTCGACGACCTGCCGCAAACGCGCGAAGCGGCGTTGATCGAGGCGGCCCGCGCAAAGGGCGTCGGCATCTATCCCATCTCCGCACTGTTCGACGGGCGCCGCCCGGGCCGCCGCAGGTCGCGGGAGGCGGTCGGCCTCGTCATGGGCTATTCGGCGCTCGAGATCGCACAGATCGAGCACGGCTGCCGGCTCCTCGCCCGAGCCGTCGACGAGGTCAGCAGCAAATAACTGGACTGGTAAAATCTCTTCGAACTGGTCGTTTCCTGCAGACCAGATTTCGACTATCTCCGAGCTAACGGAGATAGACCATGTACATACCACCCGCCTTCAGGGACGACGACATCGCGAGCATTCGGGCCAGCATCCGCACCGCGCGCCTCGCCAGCCTGGTCACGGCCACGGCCGACGGTCCGGTGGCCACCCCGCTGCCGCTCTTCCTCGACGAGAGCGAAGGCGAGCACGGCGTGCTCTACGGCCATCTGGCGAAGGCCAATCCGCAATGGCAGCTAGCCCCGATCGGTCACGCGCTGGCGATCTTTGCCGGTCCCAACGCTTATGTGACGCCGTCCTGGTACGCGACCAAACAGGAGACCGGAAAGGTCGTGCCGACCTGGAACTACATCGCCGTGCATGCCTACGGCCCGGTGGAATTCTTCCACGAACCTGAACGGTTGCTCGATGCGGTCACGCGGCTCACCAACAGGCATGAAGGATCGCGCGCCAAGCCTTGGGCCGTCACCGACGCCCCCGCCGACTTCATCGCCGCGCAGCTCCGTGGAATCGTGGGCCTGCGCATTCCCGTGGTGCGGTTCGAGGGCAAGCGCAAGATGAGCCAGAACCGTCCCGAGGCCGACCGTATCGGCGTCGCGGCCGGGCTCGCGGCCAGCGAGGACGCCGGCGATCGCGAGGTTGCTCCCCTGATCCCGCTTCCGGCTTGAACGAGGCACGCGGCGGCGAGCCGGAGAACCAGGGTGGACCAAGAGATGTTGAAGCTGACGTTTCCGATGATCCTGGCCATGGCGGCCGGGATCTGCCTCGTTGTGCAACAGGCGCTCAACGCGAACCTGCGGACGGCGTTGAGCTCGGCTGCCTGGTCGGGCTTCATGAGCTACTTCATCGGCGTCCTCTGCATGGCGGCGCTGGCGCTCCTCTTGCGAGATCCTGTCCCTTCGGCTGCGACCGCGGCCCGAATACCCTGGTTCGCATGGAGCGGCGGACTGTTCGGCGCCATCTACATCGGCTTGGGAATCTTTCTCGTCCCGCAGCTCGGCGCGGCTACATTCTTTGCGCTACTGATCGCCGGCCAGATGTTCGGATCGATCGCGCTCGACCATTTCGGTGCGATGGGCGTTCCCGTCCATCCCGTTAGCGCAATCCGGATCATCGGCGCCGCGCTGCTGGTCGGCGGCGTCGTCCTGATTCGCATGTAGGGCGGCGCGGCAGCTTGCTGGGCATCGCGCGCCGCCTTCCAGCGACGTGCCCTATTCCGCCGCCTGGCGCACGTGGCGCGCGGTCGGCGTGCGCATGGTGACGAGTTCTTCGGCCGCGGTCGGGTGCAGCGCGATGGTCGCGTCGAAATCGGCCTTGGTCGCCTTCATCTTCACGGCGATGGCGACCGCCTGGATGATCTCGGCGGCGGCATCGCCGACGATGTGGCAGCCGAGCACACGGTCGGACGAGCCGTCGACGACGAGCTTCATCAGCACGCGGGTGTCGCGGCCGGACATCGTCGCCTTAATCGGACGGAACGTCGTCTTGTAGATGTCGACGTGGCTAAACTGCGCGCGCGCCTCGGTCTCGGTCAGCCCGACGGTGCCGACCTCCGGCTGCGAGAACACGGCAGTCGGGACGTTGGCATGATCGACCCTGACCTCGCGCTTGCCGAACACGGTGTCGGCGAAGGCGTGGCCCTCGCGGATCGCCACCGGCGTCAGGTTGAAGCGATGGGTAACGTCGCCGATCGCGTAGATGTTGTCGACCGAGCTCTTCGAGAAATGGTCGACCGCAATGCCGCCGTTCTTCGGATTGATGGCGACGCCGGCCTTGTCGAGGCCGAGATTGGCGACGTTGGGGTGACGGCCGATCGCGAACATCACCTGGTCGGAGGCAACGCTCGAGCCATTCGACAGATGGCTGGTGAATTCGTCGCCGTGGCGATCGACCCTGGTCACCGTGCAGCCGGTGAGGATGGTGATGCCCTGATTCTCCATCTCGGCGCGGACGTGGGCGCGGACGTCGTCGTCGAAGCCGCGCAGGATGTTGTCGCCGCGATAGATCACGGTGACGTCGGAGCCGTAGCCGGCGAAGATGCCGGCGAATTCCAGCGCGATGTAGCCGCCGCCCTGGATCACGATCCGCTTCGGCAGCTTCTTCAGATGGAACGCCTCGTTGGAGGAGATCACGTGCTCGATGCCGGGGATGGAAGCCCCGTGGTTGGGCGCGCCGCCGGTGGCGATCAGGATGTACCTTGCCCTGATCTTGCGGTCGTTCTCGAGCAGGCGAACGGTGTGGGCGCCTTCCAGCACCGCGCGGCTCTTCACGATCTGCGCGCCCGACTTCTCGACGTTGGTCGTGTAGGCCGCCTCCAGCCGCGCGATCTCCTTGTCCTTGTTGGCGATCAGCGTCGGCCAGTCGAACGTGGCTGTCGGAATGGTCCAGCCAAAACCTGCGGCGTCCTCGATCTCGTGACGGACGTGCGATCCGATCACGAACAGCTTCTTGGGCACGCAGCCGCGGATCACGCAGGTGCCGCCCATGCGGTACTCTTCCGCGATCATCACGCGGGCGCCGTGACCGGCCGCGATGCGCGCGGCGCGCACGCCGCCCGAACCGCCACCGATGACAAAGAGGTCGACGTCGAATTCAGCCATTGTCCACTCCGACCTCTAGAGCATGATCCGGAAAAGTGCGTCGCGGTTTTCCGAAAAGATCATGCTCAAATAACAACCTAAAGCGCGATGACGCGCTTTAGGTATTTCTGAACAGATAGTGTCGGTCAGATGTCCTTGCCACGCTTGCGCATCTCGGCGCGGAAGGCGCCCATCACGGTCTCGGAGAAATTGTGGGCCCACGAATTCATGAAGGCCATGCTGAGGCCGATGGCGCGGGGCTCGGCTTCGATCAACTTCTTGCCGAGCGGCGACTTGTAGAAGGTGACGAGGTCCTTGAGTTCCTGCTCGGTGAACTCGCTGGCATAGACCTGCGCCATGCCTTCGCCGATCTCCTTCTCGCGGCCGGCGAGCTGCTGGGCGACGATCGGCGCGACCTCGTTCAGATCCTTCTGGTAGTTGAGGTTCTGCTGGATCAGTGCGGTCTTGGTCTTCTCGACCATGCCGGGCACGGCGTTGGCGTACATCGAATTGGCATTCTTCAGCGCCAGGATCTCCCTGGCCGCTGCGATCGCCGCCGGAGTCGATTTTGGCTGGGCGGGCTGCTGTGGCGCGGCCGGCTGCTGGGCCGAGGCCGGGAAGGCACACAAGGCCAGTCCCACAGCAAGGGTCGCGGCCGGCAAGAATTTAAACACGCTCTTCATTCCTAGTCTCCTTAGGGCTTTCGCCGTTCAACCACGCGGATTCCGCCGCCACCCGCCAGAACAGCCGAGCTGGCCAAGCCGATGAACAGCCCATGCTCGACCACGCCCGGGATCGCGCTCAACGCCTCGGCGAGGCGAGCCGGGTCCTCAATACGTCCAAGCTGGGCATCGACGATCCAGTGGCCGCCATCGGTGACGAAAACGTGGCCATCCTTGGCCTTGCGGACCGCCATTTGCCCGGAAACGCCGCAACTCGCAAATGCCTTCTCGATCGCCCGCCGGGTCGCGCCGAGCCCGAACGGAATCACCTCCACCGGCAGCGGAAAGCGGCCGAGCGTCGCCACCCATTTGGTGTCGTCGGCAATCACGATCATGCGGTCCGAGGCCGCCGCCACGATCTTCTCGCGCAGCAGCGCGCCGCCCCCGCCCTTGATCAAATTGAGCGCCGGATCGATCTCGTCGGCACCGTCGACGGTAAGATCGAGATGATCGATCTCGTCCAGCGTGGTCAGCGGCACTCCGCAGCGCTCCGCATCCGCGCGCGTCGCCTCCGAGGTCGGCACGCCGATCACCTTGAGCCCGGCCCGCACGCGCTCGCCGAGCAGCTCGACGAAATGCTTGGCCGTCGAGCCCGTTCCGAGCCCGACCTGCATGCCGTCCTGCACCTCTTCGAGCGCACGCGCCGCGGCCTGCCGCTTCAATTGGTCCATGTCCACGTTGCGCCCGTCCTTAGGTAGTGTGTGCCGCTGAAATAGTCGCTTGCGGCGGCCTATCTAGCCTCGTTTTGGCCCGGAGAACAGGGTCTCGGACATAGGCTATAAACCGAACTTATGGGATGTCCCCTTGCGCGGGCGCGGCCGGACCGATAGCGCTTTCGGCCATGACTTCCCCTCACACCATCGTCTTCGATCTCGACGGCACGCTCGTGGATACGGCGCCCGACCTGATCAACGCGCTGAACCACGTGCTCGACCGCGAGGGGTTGCCGCCCGTGCCGGTGCAGTCCGCCCGCAACATGATCGGCGCCGGCGCCCGCAAGCTGATCGAGCGGGGGCTGGAGGCCGAGGGCCGCACCGTCAGCGTCGAGGAGATGAACCGGCTGACGGCCGATTTCATCGGCTATTACGCAGACCATATCGCCGACGAATCGCGGCCCTTCGACGGGCTCGAGGCGGCGCTCGCCCACCTCGCGGAGTGCGGCCATACCCTTGCGGTCTGCACCAACAAGCTGGAATGGCTGTCGAAGCGGCTGCTGGACAAGCTGGGTCTGAGCGGCCGATTCGCGGCGATCTGCGGCGCCGACACCTTTGGCGTCCAGAAGCCCGATCCGACCATCCTGCGCCAGACGGTGGCGCGGGCCGGCGGGCAGCTCGCCGCCAGCATCATGGTCGGCGACGCCGGAACCGACGTCGGGGTGGCACGGCGCGCCGGGATTCCCGTGATTGGGGTCAGCTTCGGCTATACGGACGTACCGATCGCCGAATTGAAGCCGGACCGGCTGATCCATCACATGCGCGACCTGCCGGCCGCCGCAAGCAGCCTGATAACGGCCTAAGGGAACCACTTAGGGAATTACCTCAAGATACTGAAATCACTAGATAATTCCTTATATACCCTTGCGTTAACCATCTGTTATCTATGCATGCCCGGCCGGTTGCCCGGGCGGAACGACGCACCTAAGGTCGCGGCCGGGGATTGTGGCGATTCGTCGCACAGAAGTGGATGGTCATGCGTCGTGTCATCGCGATTGCGTTAGCGGGGGCGAGCCTTGGTGGCTGCTCCGCGGGCTCCTGGGACATGTTCAAATCCGCCCCGCCGGCGCTCCAGGTCAAATTTGAATCCAACCCGCCGGGTGCCGAGGCCAAGACCTCGCTCGGTTCGGGCTGCACAACCCCCTGCTCGGTCGCGATTCCCGCCCCGGATGGCCCGTTCACGGTCAGCTACACCCTGGACAAGCATCAGCCGGCCAGCGTGCCAGTGAACGTCATCAAGACCCCCGGCAGCTTCACCACGCCTGCGACTGCCACCACCGATCCGAATCCGGTGTTTGCGGAACTCCAGCCCGCCGTGCCGCCCAAACCGGTCAGGAAGAAGCCGCACCGGCCGAACAAGCCGAAACCGGCTCCCGTCGCATCCACGCCCGCAAGTGCCGCACCGGCCGGTGCCTCGCCGTTCCCCGATCCCAACGCGGGGTCGCCGCCGCAACACTGAACTCCGCGACAAGCGCACGATTGTCCTTGCCGCGTCCGGTGCTTAGATTGGTTGGAGAGCACCGCCAAAGCAACGGTGCGCCCGTCGCCGTAAGTGACAAGGCCTCTCATATGAACGGACCCTCCGCGAGCCCCCTCGCCGCGCTGTCGAGCCCCATGACCGATCCGTTCGGGCGGACCATCACCTATTTGCGCGTCTCCGTCACCGACCGCTGCGACCTGCGCTGCTTCTATTGCATGTCGGAGGACATGACGTTCCTGCCCAAGGCGGACCTGTTGACACTCGAGGAACTCGACCGGCTGTGCTCCGCCTTCATCGCCAAGGGCGTGAAGAAGTTGCGCCTGACTGGCGGCGAGCCGCTGGTCCGCCGCAATGTGATGTCGCTGGTGCGCTCGCTCTCGCGCCACCTGACGACCGGCGCACTGCGCGAGCTGACGCTGACCACCAACGGCACGCAGCTTGCGAAATACGCAAAGGAGCTTGCCGATTGCGGCGTCCGCCGTATCAACGTCTCGCTCGACACGCTCGATCCGCAGAAGTTTCGCGAGATCACCCGCTGGGGCGAGATCGACAAGGTGCTCGAAGGCATTGAGGCGGCACGCGCCGCAGGCCTTGCCGTGAAGATCAACGCGGTGGCGCTGAAGAACCTCAACGAGGACGAAATTCCTGACCTGATGCGATGGGCTCACGGCAAGGGCATGGGCCTGACGCTGATCGAGGTGATGCCGATGGGCGAGATCGGCGCAGGGCGCATCGACCAGTACCTGCCGCTGTCACTGCTGCGTGCGCGGCTCGCCCAGCAGTTCACGCTGACGGATCTCACCGAGACCACCGGCGGGCCGGCGCGCTATGTCGGCGTCGGCGAGACCGGCGGCAAGCTCGGCTTCATCACGCCGATGACCCACAATTTCTGCGAATCCTGCAACCGGGTGCGGATCACCTGCACGGGAACACTGCACACCTGCCTCGGCCACGAGGACGCCTCCGACCTGCGCCAACCTCTGCGTGCATCGGCTGACGATGCGCTGCTTGCGGATGCGATCGACCGCGCCATCGGGCTGAAGCCGAAGGGCCACGACTTCATCATCGACCGCCGCCACGACCGTCCCAGCGTGAGCCGGCACATGAGCGTGACCGGCGGGTAGCCCTTAACCGCCGCGGCCGTTATTCCCCTTAACTATCAACAAACTTCCGATTGACTGGCGGCACGCTCGCTGGTTTGGTGCGCCTGCCTCATGCCTGCGCGGCGAGAAAAGCCACGCGCCCAGTCGGCGCAGTCAAGACGGCCGGGGCAAATCCGGGGAGGACCTATCGTTGCAAGCGCTCCTAAAGTTGAGCCGTGGGATTGATGCGTTCACGCGTTGGACGGGCAAGCGTCTGGCGTGGCTGATCCTGGTCGCTGTCATCATCTCGGCGATAAACGCCATCGTGCGCAAGACGTTCGACACGTCCTCCAATGCCTGGCTCGAGCTGCAATGGGTGCTGTTCAGCATCGTCTTCCTGCTGTGCTCGCCCTGGACCCTGCTCGATAACGAGCACATCCGCATCGACATCATCAATAACCTGCTGCCCAAGACGGCGCGCAACGTCATCGACGTCATCGGCCACGCGTTCTTCCTGCTGCCGCTGACGATAGTCATGATCATCACCGGCGTGCCGTTCTTCGAGCGGTCGTTCCAGATCAACGAGCAGTCCGGCAACGCGGGCGGCCTGCCGCAGTGGCCGGCCAAGTCGCTGATCATGATCGGATTCGCATTCCTGCTGGTGCAGGGCATCTCCGAGCTGATCAAGCGCATCGCGATTATGCGCGGCATGATCCCCGACCCGCACGATTCGCAGGTGTCGGCAATCGAGGCTGAGGTCGAGCACCTCGTCGAGGCGATCGAGAAGAAGTAGTCGCCGGCGGCGTTTGAGGGGGAATTGATGACCGCGTTTCTTATCGCCAATATGGCGCCGATCATGTTCGCATCGCTGGTGGTGGTGCTGCTGCTCGGCTATCCCGCAGCATTCTCGCTCGGCGCCGTGGGCCTCATCTTCGCCGTGATCGGTATAGAGCTCGGCGAATTCCGCCCGGACTTCCTCCAGGCATTGCCCGAGCGCGTCTACGGCGTGATGAACAACGACACGCTGCTCGCGATTCCGTTCTTCACCTTCATGGGACTGGTGCTCGAGCGCTCGGGCATGGCGGAAGACCTGCTCGACACCATCGGCCAGCTCTTTGGCACGATCCGCGGCGGCCTCGCCTATGCGGTGGTGTTCGTCGGCGCCCTGCTTGCGGCGACCACCGGCGTGGTCGCGGCGTCGGTGATCTCGATGGGCCTGATCTCGCTGCCGATCATGCTGCGCTACGGCTATGACCGTCGCATGGCGACCGGCATCATCGCGGCCTCCGGCACGCTGGCGCAGATCATTCCGCCCTCGCTCGTTCTGATCGTGATGGCCGACCAGCTCGGCAAGTCCGTCGGCGACATGTATGAAGGCGCGTTCATTCCGGGCCTGGTGCTCGCAGGGCTCTATGCGGGTTACGCGTTCCTCGTGACCCTGATCTTCCCGAAGGCGGCCCCTGGCCTTCCGAAGGAAGCCATCGGCTTCCGCGAGGAGAGCGGCAGCCGTGGCCTGACCTCGCTGGGCGTGCTGTTCCTGGCGAGCTGCGTCTTCGGCTGGTTCATGATGCGCAATTCGGAGGCCCATGGCGCGGACTTCGTCGTGCTCGCCATGTTCTTCGGCATCCTGTTCGCGTTCTTCGTCGCCGTCGTTAACTGGATCATCGACAAGCTTACGGGCTTCCGCTTCCTGTCGCGCATGGCGCAGCAGACCACCTTCGTGATGGTGCCTCCGCTGTTCCTGATCTTCCTGGTGCTGGGCACGATCTTCATTGGTATCGCGACGCCGACCGAAGGCGGCGCGATGGGCGCAACCGGCGCCCTCATTCTCGGCGCCATGAAGCGGCGCCTGAGCTGGGACCTGATCCGCCAAGCCACCGAATCCACGGCGAAACTGTCCGCCTTCGTCGTCTTCATCCTGGTCGGCGCGCGCGTGTTCTCGCTGACCTTCTACGGCGTCAACGGCCACGTCTGGGTCGAGCACCTGCTGACCTCCCTGCCCGGCGGCCAGATCGGCTTCCTGATCTTCGTCAACGCCTTCGTGTTCGTGCTCGCGTTCTTCCTCGACTTCTTCGAGCTCGCCTTCATCGTGATCCCGCTGCTCGGGCCCGCGGCCGAGCATCTCGGTATCGACCTGATCTGGTTCGGCGTCATCCTCGGCGTCAATATGCAGACCTCGTTCATGCATCCGCCGTTCGGCTTCGCGCTGTTCTACCTCCGCTCGGTCGCGCCCAAGGACCGCTACACCGATCGCGTCACCGGCAAGCGCATGGAGCCGGTCACGACCGGACAAATCTATTGGGGCGCCGTGCCGTTCGTCGTCATCCAGGTGATCATGGTGCTGCTCGTGATCTTGTTCCCCTCGATGGTGATGCACTACAAGGGCGTTCAGTCCAACATCGATCCCAACAGCATCAAGATCGAGATCCCGCAGATCGATCTGCCGCCGATCGACTTCGGCCAGCCCAAGCAATAAGCAGGATCCGGAAAAACTGTGGCGCGGTCCTCTGAAACCGCGGGCGAAAAAAAGACCCGGAGCTATTGCTCCGGGTTTTTTATTTGACCCGATGGGTGTTTCGATCAGCTCTGCGAGTTGCGGGCCATGAAGTTGTCGTAGCCGACTTCGGCGACCTGGAACCACTGATAGCCGTTGTTGGAGAAGTTCGTCAGGGATTCGTAGACCTTCTTGAAGTCTGCGTTGCTGTCCGAGACCTCTTTGTGGAGTTCCTTCGCCGCCTTGAAGCAGGCCTGCATGACCTCTGGCGAGAACGGATGCAGCTTGGCGCCCGCACCGATCAGGCGGCGCAACGCTTGCGGATTGGATTGATCGTACTTCGCCATCATCCAGTTGTTGGAGTAGTGGCCTGCCTGCTCGAGAATGTTCTGATAGTGCTTCGGGAGCGCATTCCACTTGTCGAGATTGACGAAGGCGAGCAGCATCGGTCCGCCTTCCCACCAGCCTGGGAAGTAGTAATGCGGGGCGACTTTGACGAAGCCGAGCTTCTCGTCGTCGTAGGGGCCTACCCATTCGGCGGCATCGATCGTGCCCTTCTCCAGCGCCGGATAGATGTCGCCGCCGGCGATCTGCTGCGGCACTGCGCCGAGCTTCTGAAGCACGCGGCCGGCGAAGCCGCCGATGCGGAATTTCAGCCCGCTGAAGTCCTGAGGCGTCTTGACCTCCTTGCGGAACCATCCGCCCATCTGGCAGCCGGTGTTGCCGGCGAGCAGTGAGGTGACGTTGTACTTCTTGTAGAACTCGTTGAGGATCTCCTTGCCGCCACCCAGCATGTACCAGGCTTGGTTGATGCGCATGTTCGGACCGAACGGCACCGACGAGCCGAAGGTGAAGGTCGGATCCTTGCCGAAATAATAGTAGGAGGCGGTATGTCCGATCTCGCAGGTACCGTTCTGCACGGCATCGAGCACCTGAAGGCCAGGCACGATTTCGCCGCCGGCAAATGTCTGGATCTGGAATTTGTTGTCGGTGGCTTCGGCCACCATCTTGGCCATCATCTCGGCGCCGCCATAGAGCGTATCGAGCGATTTCGGCCAGCTCGTCGGCATACGCCATTTGATCTCCGGCATCGACTGCGCGATTGCCGGAGCAGCGACCGTCGCGGCTCCCGCCGCACCAAGTCCAGCGACTTTGATGAAGTCTCTTCTCTTCATGTTTCCTACCCTGATGGATTGTGATTGCGAGCCTTCTTGCCGAGGCTTGGATGCCAGCATGGAACATCGCGTTGCCGATTTCCATCCCGATCAAGCTGAGGGAGTGAAAATGCCTGACCTCGCCGGCCATTTCGATCTACGACTTTAGGCTTAGGCGGCAGAGAGGCGGGGCACAAAGTGACGTGGACCCGCTGGGTGCCGGCCGGTCACGCTAAAGCGGGATGGGTTTTGGTTGAATCGTTGTCCGCCAGCCTGAAGCGCAGCGTGAACTCCGCACCGCCGCCGGGGAGGTTTTCCACGCAGATGCTTGCGGCGTGATCCTCCGCGACACCACGCACGATCGACAACCCCAGGCCGGCGCCGTCAGTGCGCTGGCGGTCGGCGCGCCAGAAGCGCTGGAAGATCAGCTCGCGCTCGGCCTCGGCAATGCCGGGGCCGCAGTCGCGCACCCGCACCGAGCCATCGTCGCGCACCTCAATGTCGACGGAGGTGTCCTTCGCGGTGAACTTGATCGCGTTTTCCGCGAGGTTGAAGATCGCCCGCTGCAGCATCACGGAATTGCCGTGGATCATCACCGGCGCCTCGGTGCCTTTCAGCGCGATGTCCTTGCGCTGGGAAAGCGCGAGCGGCGCGATCGCGCCGATCACCTCGGCGCAGACCGCGCGCAGGTCCGCGGTCTCGCCCGGCTCGATCACCAGCGTGTCGAGTTCGGCGATCTCGAGGAGCTGGGCGACGATCCGGCCCATACTCTCGATGTCGGCATGCAGCGCTTCCCTCGCCGCGCCATCGCCGAGCGTGTCGATCCGCGTACGCAGGATCGCAAGCGGCGTGCGCAACTGATGCGCGGCGTCGGCCGTGAACTGCCGCTGCACGCGAAAACCGTCCTCGAGACGGTCGAGCGCCTGGTTGACGGCAGTGACCAGCGGCACGATCTCGCGCGGGATCAGCTCTGTCGGCAGGCGGATGTCGGTGCGCGATGGGCCGATATTGCTCGCCTCCTCCGAGGCCTTCCACAGCGGCGCGATCGCGCGGCGGAAAATGACGATGTCGGTGGCGAGCAGGACCAGCAGGATCGGGATGGTGGTCCACCCCACCCGGCGAAAGAAGTTCGAGACGATGTCGTCGATGATCACGTCGCGATGAGCGAGATCCTCGGCGACCTGGATGCGAACGGTCTTGCCGTCGATGGTCCTGCTGACGCCCGCGCCGGAAATGGTCTCGGACAGGGGCGGTGCCGGTGAGCCGGGGCGCCGATGCGACGAGAACAGCAGCCGGCCGTTGCCATCGCGGATGTCGTACTGGTAACGACCATAGGCGTCGGAATAGAGTCCCCTAAGACTGTCCGGCAGGTTGAACGTCAAGGTACCGTCCGGCTGCACCGCGATGCGCTCCGCCAGCACTTCAGCCTGCGCGCGCATGGCGTCGCGATGGAGCTGGCCGATCTCCGAGTTGAGCAGCCAGAACAGCAGCAGCGGCAGGAAGATCGCGACCACCGCCACGGCAACGATGTGCAGGAACACGATTCGCCAGATCAGCGACTTGAACGTCGGCGTTCTCGCATAGGCGCCGGCCGCGGACACGCTACTTCTCCTCGGCCATCAGATAGCCGACGCCGCGAATGGTATGGATCACGACCTTGGCGCCATGCTCGGCGAGTTGCTTGCGCAGCCGCGAGACGTAGACCTCCACCGCATTGGAGGCGACCTCGCCGTCGAGGCCGAAGATGTGATCCTCGACGTTCTTCTTCGGTACCACCCGCCCCTGCCGGCGCAGGAGGATCTCCAGCACCGCGCTCTCGCGTGCAGAGATGATCCGCGGCTGATCGTCGACGAAGATCTGGCGACTCTCGGTGTCGTAGACGAGGTTGGCCAGGCGCAGCGAGCGGCCGAGCAATTGGCCGGGCCGGCGCAGGATCGCCTCCAGCCGTGCCACCAGCTCCTCCATTGCGAAGGGCTTGGCAAGATAGTCGTCGGCGCCGCTACGCAGGCCGTTGACGCGGTCCTGCAGCCCGCCACGCGCGGTCAGCACCAGGACCGGCAGCGGATCCATCTGCCGGCGGAGCTCGCGCAGCACCGAGAGGCCGTCGCCGTCGGGCAGGCCGAGGTCGAGGATCATCGCGGCATAGCTGACGTTGCGCACCGCCTCGCGCGCCTCTCCGGCGCTGCTCACGATGTCGCTCTCATAGCCTGCCGCCGATAGGCCGCTCGCGACGAGTCGCGACAGCTCGGCATTGTCCTCGACGATCAGAAGGCGCATCACATTCCCGGTGTAACTGCGCGGCTCGCGCCGTATCTTCGCTCATTCTACCATTCCGGGCGCCTCGGCCAGCGAAAAAGGCCGTCGGCAGGTCGATCGTTCCTGCCTGTCAGCTTCGTGTAAGCCAATCAGGACGTCTCCTCACGAGGCGGCGAATGTTGCCGTCAGAGCGTGGGGAGAAGGCATTACCGCCGCTTCGGGACCCTTAGCGGAAATTAACGTTGTGCAGTCAAGATGATTGGCATGCTTTGGAACCAACGACTTCCGTGTTTGGCCCGCCCCAAGAAGTGGCTACTTGCTGTTGCGATCATCCTTGGGGTGGTGCCTGCCTATCCTCAGCAAGTACATCAGCAGTACGCAAAGGATAATGGGTATTTTTATCGGTTTAGGGCCAATTTCGAAGTCACGCAAACTAGAGAAAAGCTGTACTTCGATTACGTCGTGGCCTGTAGCATTCGCCTGACGCGCTGGCGCGGTGGCGGGCTATCCGATGATTCAACGCTTAGCCCAAAGGCCATGGCCGCAGCTACGCGCGACGGCCACGCCGTCATGGTACGAACACTGCAGGCATGTTCGGGGCTGACTTCCGAGAACTACGACGTGCCGCCTGATGTCTTGCCGTTGGTCGTCTGGTTCGACGATGTGGCAGACCTCTCGATCGGAGTGGGCTACATGACGGAGGCTGCCTACGATAATCCGCTCGGCAAACTCAAGTTTTTGGGAGCGCGGATCGACCGAGCGACGCGGGAAGAATGGGAGCTTTGGCGGGAGAAGTCGGCCAAAGATTACGTGCAACTGGGAGCGTTACCTGGGCCCTGGGGCTATGATTTTCCAAATCCCAAGCCGTCCGACCAACCTGCGTATATTCGGACGTGCGAGACCTTCCGAAGAATTGTCTTGCCGGACGACCTCCGCGCAAAGCTTCGGGAGTTGTGGCCCGAGGGACGCCCTCGATTTTGGACTTTACCTAGCGCAATTGAACTGAATACCGTCCGAGGAACTGTCTGGAGCTTCATTCGAAAATTTGGCCAGGGGAGCCTTGGAGCGGCCAACCGATTCGGAGTGGCCAGATCGTAGGCCGACTGCCTCACGTTCCCGGTCGATGGCCGGCGGAGTCATATCCTCTGCTCTGGCCAGGTCTGATCTCGATCATGCCCGTCGAGAAAGCGCCCCCCGCTTCGCGATTCAAAAAGTTCGTTCTCAAGCTCGACTATCGAGACGGCGCGATGAATGGGTTTGGCGCATGCCAAGACGCGGGCGATGCATTTTTGTACCATGCGACTCCGGCCGGCTTGGACGAAAATCATGTTTTTGACGTCGATGGAGCTGTAGTGAAGCAACTCGACAGAAAAACACCAGCGATGCAGCGACCTCAGTTCGTCTTCGAGCGGGATGAAGCGGTGTTTGCTTACGAGTCACAGGGATTCTAGGACGCGGACTCATTAAGGCGCAGCCATAGCCTGATTGACGCGAGTTGAACGAATGCGAGGTAGTTGGCGGCGAGCCTATCGTAGCGCGTCGCCACCCGACGACATTGTTTGATCCTGTTGAAGAACCGCTCGACCTGGTTGCGAGCACGATAGAGATAGGGGCTGGAGCAGATCGGATCGCTGCGATTGCTTTTCGGCGGGATGTTCGCCCACGCGCCCTTCTTCATGGCAAGCTCCCTGATCCAGTCCGCGTCATAGCCACGGTCGGCAAGCAGCATTGACCCGGATTTCAGACGAGACAGCAGTTTTCCGGCGAGTCGAACGTCATGGGCCTCACCGGGGCTCAGCGCCAGCCGTACCGGCAGACCATTGCCATCGACCACCGCATGGATTTTGCTCGTCAAGCCGCCGCGGGACCTTCCCATCGATTGGCGCTGGTTCCTTGTGATGCAGGCTCCATGCTGATGCACGCGGACAATGGAGGTGTCGATCATCTGGACAGCGGCATCATGGGCAGTGGAAAGCGCTTCTATGATGCGGCCCCAAACACCGGCCCGCCGCCACCTGACGGTGTATGGGCCAAACGCCGTCGGCAGATCACGCCAGGGTGCTCCTGATCGGAGGACCCAGAAGATGCCATTCAGGACCCGTCTGTCGTTCACTCGAGGAACGCCACGCGGCATGTTCGGCAGCATCGGCTTGATGGCGGTCCATTCATGGTCGGCGAGTTCGTAGCGCATGATTCGAGCCCCCAGTTCGGGAGTTTGAATCACGGCAGTCCGGCCAAACGCAACGCTCCTGGCCCGCTCCTGGTACGGCGCATACGGACAGGAGCGGACATCAACCAGCCCTCAATCTCTGCCAAATGCGTCGAAAATGACCCG
>NZ_JALGCN010000020.1:0-140894 GCF_038085055.1 Bradyrhizobium sp. ISRA442 | reverse complement strand
CGGTCGAGCGCGTTCGGATGGCCATGGATGTTACGATCTCCGGAGAACCGATTGCGTTTCAGCTTGGGCACCCTTGCAATGTCTATCTCTGGTCAATCCTACTTTTCAGCTCCGGTCGTTCGCGTCCCCGGAAAGCGACTCTGACGAGCCTCCTGCGCGCTCCGCGCGACTACTGGAAGTGCGGGCTTTATGCGATTGCGCGTCGTTTGGGGTATGGTCAGCCAGCGGCTAATTTAAGCGGCGCTTGCTACGAATGCTCTGATCGCGTCGTAACCTTCGAATAGGGGCCATGTCGAAGAGCAGGTCGGGATATCGCTAGGAAAGCGTCTTTTTCGGTCTGCATCGTGAAGAAAATCTCAGATGCAATCGGGCCGCTTGCTTGTTTGTGCGGCACTTCCGGGTATTATGATGCTTCCAGCTTACGCGACAGTTTGCGGGTCGGCCCGTCGGGATTGACTCCCGAGCGTAAACCGTGCTGAACGCGCCAAATCATGCGACGAAAAGCCATATTTGCCCTGGTCGTGCTGTCCATCTCTTGGTCAAACATTTGGTGGCCGTGGGCGGACGCATATCTAGCGTGTTCGCTGGCCATCATCTCCGGCTTCGCGTTCGATGCCGTTTATGTGGTGGCCTATTACAAGGTTTTGGCTTGGAGGCAGGAAAGAGCCGCCTTGTCCAAAGGCGCGACCACCAGGCAGACGTAATAGGAAGGCGCATCTCGCGATCGTCGAGGAGTACAGTCACCCGCCCGCATGCTTATGCTAGCAGAAGCGTGAAGCTAGTGCGCGAGACCAGTTCTGATGGCCGGGCGTGCCGTTGGTACGATACGCGGTCCTACCGCTCATCCGCGATCACCTTGCCGTCGTTCGGCAGCTCCCCAGGGCTCACCAGCTCGACCGCCCCGCCAAGCTTCGTCACCGCGCGCAAAGTCGCCGCGACCTCCTCGCGCAGCGCGTCGCTTGGCGCCGCCGTCTCCGCCCTCAGGGTCATCGCATCGGTCTCGCCCTGACGCGTGACGACGAGGCGCAGGCGTCCGAGCGCGGGGTGGCGCTTGCCGATCTCGGCGACCTGCTCGGGGCGGACGAACATGCCCTTGACCTTGGTGGTCTGGTCGGCGCGGCCCATCCAGCCCTTGATGCGCATGTTGGTGCGTCCGCATTGGCTCGGGCCCGGCAGCGCCGCGGTGAGGTCGCCGAGGGCGAGCCGGATCCAGGGATGGTGCGGGTCGAGCGAGGTCACCACGATCTCGCCGACGTCGCCTTCCGCGACCGGATCGCCGGTGCCGGGCTTGACGATCTCCAGGATCAGATCCTCGTTCACGACCATGCCCTCGCGCGCCTCGGTCTCGAAGGCGATCATGCCGAGATCGGCAGTCCCGAAAGCCTGATAGGCGTCGATGCCGCGCGCCCTGATCTCGGCCTGGAGCGAGGGCGGGAAGGCGGCACCCGAGACCAGCGCGCGCTTGATCGATGAGATGTCGCGCCCCGCGGTCGCGGCGGCATCGAGCAGGATCTTCAGGAAATCCGGCGTGCCGCTGTAGCCGATCGGGCGGTAGGCCTCGATCAGCTCGAATTGCTGCTCTGTATTGCCCGGACCGGCCGGGATCACGGCGCAGCCGAGCGCGCGGGCCGAGGCATCGAAGATGAAGCCGCCGGGGGTGAGGTGATAGCTGAAGGTGTTGAGCACGACGTCGCCCTCCCGGAACCCGGCCGCGAACAGCGCCCGCGCGCCGCGCCAGGGATCGGCCTGTCGCCCCTCCGGCTCGAAGATCGGACCCGGGGAGGTGAAGAGCCGCGCGAACGCGCCGGGAGCAGCCGCCACGAAGCCGCCGAAGGGCGCTGAGGCCCTCTGCAGGGCCGGGAGCTCCGACTTGCGCAGCACCGGAAGACGCGCCAGCGCCGCTCTGGAGGTCACCGAGGCCGGGTCGAAGCCCCTGAGCCGCTCGGCATAGGCTGGGGCGGCCATCGCACTGCGCAGCAGGCCCGGCAGGCGGGAGAACAGCTCGGCCTCGCGCGCAGCTGCCTCGCGCGTCTCCAGGGCGTCGTAATGGGCGGTCATGGCTGGTCCTTACGGGTTGGCATCCGTTGCACGCCAGCGCCGGCATGGGTATCAGACGGCAACTGCGGTGGCCTGGAGAGATTGGGGTGGCGGACGAACGAATCATGGCGGCGGAGGGGACGGCGGACGTCATCGCGCGCCTGAAGCGCCGCCTGATCGACGAGGCGCTGCCGCTGTGGTCGGCGGTCGGCTGGGACGCTGCCGCAGGCGGTTTCGTCGACCGGCTGCACCGCGACGGCACGGCGGATGCGGCTGCGCCGCGGCGCGTGTTCGTGCAGGCGCGCCAGATCTGGTGCTATGCCAAGGCGGCACAGATGGGCTGGTATCCCGACGGCCGCGCCATCGCGCTGAAGGGGCTGGAGCACCTGCTGGCGAAGGCCAAGGCGCCGGACGGTCGGCCCGGCTACGTGCACCGCCTGGCGCCCGACGGCGCGGTGCTGGACGCGCGGCGCGACGCCTACGACCACGCTTTCATCCTGTTCGCGCTTGCCGCCGCCTATGCGCTCGACCGGGACGCCCAGATTCGCGGCGAGATCGACGCGCTGCTCGGCTTCCTCGATGGCCATTTGCGCTCGCCCCATGGCGGGGTGCACGAAAGCCTGCCGGTCTCGCTGCCGCGCCGGCAGAATCCGCACATGCATCTGTTCGAGGCGATGATCGCCTGCTTCGACGCGACCCACGATTTGTCGTTCCAGAACCGCGCCGGCGAGTTCTTTGCGCTGTTCCTCGCCAATCTCTACGACAAGCAGAAACGGATTCTGACAGAGTATTTCGAGGAGGACTGGTCGAAGATCGCGCCGGTCAGCGTCGAACCCGGCCACCAGGCCGAGTGGGTGTGGCTGCTGAAGGGGTTTGAGCGCATCACGGGATGTCCGACCGGACCGCGGCGATCCGAGCTCCTGGCCACCGCGCTGCGCTATCGCGACGAGGCGACCGGCTGCCTGGTCGACGAGGGCGATGAGGCCGGCCACATCCGCCGCAGCACGCGCCGGCTGTGGCCGCAGACCGAGATGGCGAAGGCCTGGATCGCGCAGGCCGAATCGGGCGAGCCTGGCGCCGCGGAGGAGGCGCGCGCGGCGTTGGTGCGGCTCGAACGGCACTATCTCAGCCACCCCGTGCGGGGCGGCTGGTACGATCAGTTCGATCGCGACGGCACGTCGCTGGTCGACACCATTCCTGCGTCGTCGTTCTATCATGTTCTCTGCGCAGTCACGGAAGCGGAGCAGGTGCTCGAATAGACTCTTTAGTTTTGACGCGCTTTCTTCACGCGAACCGGTTCCCACGTTGCTCGAAACGCTATAGCCAGCGCTTGCGCCGCTTGAAACTCTTCAGGTTCTTGAAGCTCTTGCGCTGGTCGCCGGCGCCGCCGAGGTAGAATTCCTTGACGTCTTCGTTGTCGCGTAATTCGTCCGCGGTGCCGTCGAGCACGATCTTGCCCTGTTCCATGATGTAGCCATGGCTCGCCACCGAGAGCGCGGCGCGCGCGTTCTGCTCGACCAGCAGGATGGTGACGCCGAGGTCGCGGTTGATCTTCTGGATGATCGCGAAGACCTCTTTCACGAGCAGTGGCGACAATCCCATCGACGGCTCGTCCATCAAAATCATCTTCGGCCGCGCCATCAGCGCGCGGCCGATTGCGAGCATCTGCTGCTCGCCGCCGGAGAGATAGCCGGCAAGCCCGGTGCGCTCCTTGAGCCGTGGGAAATAGTTGAAGACCATGTCGAGGTCGGCATCGACCTCGCGGTCCCTGCGGGTGAAGGCGCCGAGCTTGAGGTTCTCCAATGAGGTCATGTCGGCGACGATGCGCCGGCCCTCCATCACTTGGAAGATGCCGCGGCGCACGATCTTTTCGGGATCGATGCCGGCGATGGCGGAGCCTTCGAACAGGATCTCGCCGCGCGTGACTTCACCGTCCTCGGTCTTGAGCAGCCCCGAGATCGCCTTCAGCGTCGTCGACTTGCCGGCGCCGTTGGCGCCCAAGAGCGCCACGATCGCGCCCTTGGGCACGTCGAGGCTGAGGCCGCGCAGCACCAGGATGACGTCGTCATAGACGACCTCGATGTTGCGCACGCTGAGGAGGGATGCTGCTGGCACGATGCTGGGCGACGGACGCTCGATGTGAGCCGCTTCACTCATGGTCAGTTACTCTCTCGATGTCGTCACCCGCCACCGGGTCGGCGCGAAGCGCCGCCCGATGACAGGCTCCGGCGGGTGACCCAGTATTCCAGAGACCGCCCGACGTTGCCTGAGAAGCCGCGGCGTACTGGATCCCCCGCTTTCGCGGGGGATGACAGTTGTGCGTGAGGCGAGCGTTGAGCTCACCACCCCAGCAATTCCGGCTTGCGCGGCAGCTCGATGGTCTTGACCTTCTCGAGCTTGATCGTGCCCTTGGCCATGAGGTCGTTGAGATCGCCGTCGGTCGCGCCCGCGACCTTGGTGCGATAGAGGTCGACCTTGAGGGAGCCGCGGTGATCCTTCTCCGTCCAGGTCGAGGGATTACACACGCCTTCCATTCCGGCCGGCACCCAATCCTTCTTCTGATAGAAGCCTTTCGCCACGTTCTCGCCGGTGGCGCCGCCGTTCTTGACGGCCCAATCCAGCGCCTCCTTCATGTAGAGCGCCGAGCAGACCGCCGCGATGTAGTGCACGGGACGATAGACCTTGCCGGTCGGATCCGACATCTTGGAGATTTCCATCACCGTCTTCATGCCGGGCGCATCGCCGCCCCAGCTCACTGCGGTGCGCAGCGGGAAGATCACCCCATTGGCGGCATCGCCCGCGGTCTTGGCTGCGTTCTCGTCCATGCCCCAGACATTGCCGAGGAACTGCACGTCGGCACCAGCGGTCTTGCAGGCCTTCATGACCGAAATGTTCGAGGCCGCGGTGTTCCCGAGATAGGCGTAATTGGCACCGGAGGATTTCAGGCTGAGGCACTGCGCGTTGTAGTCACCGGGCGACAGCGCGAACACCAGCGGCGGCAGTACCTCGAAGCCGAGCTCCTGCGCCATGGCTTCGCCGGCGGCCTTCGGCGCGTTCGGGTAGGGGTGGTTGGCGCCCATGTGCACGAATTTCGGCTTGCCGGGCTTGCCCTTGGCCTTCCAGTCCTCGGCCGCCCACATCAGCATCGCGCGCAGCGAGTCCGAATAGCTTGGGCCATAGAAGAAATTGTAGGGCGCGGGCTTGGCCTTGCCGCTCGTGCCTTCCGGATCGGTGAGCGCAGCGGCGTATGAGCCCGACATATCGGGAATCTTGTCCTGGGCGAGGAAGCCGGTCAGCGCCTCGGTGTCGGCGGTGCCCCAGCCCATGATCGCCGCGACCTTGCTGTCGGGCGCCGACCACTTCTTGTAGAGCGCGATCGCGCGTGGCACCTGATAGCCGTAATCGTTGGTGTCGACGCTGACCTGCTTGCCGCCGACGCCGCCGTTCTTGTTGACCCAGGCGAAGGCGTCGGCGACGGCCTGGCCGTAGGGCTGGCCGACGTCGGAGGTGCCGCCGGAATAATCGGCGAGATGCCCGATCGCGATCTGCGCCTGCGCGCTCGCCGAGAATGCGGCGATCGCCAGCGCGAGCGATGCGGTGCTCAGAAGCGATTTCGTCTTCATGGGTTGGTTCCTCCTGTTATCGTTTAAGTGAAGTTTCCGAGCTCAATGCGAGAACGGGTAGAGTTTCCAGTAGGCCTTTATCTGCCGCCAGCGATGCGCGAGCCCGTCGGGCTCGAACATCAGGAACGCGATGATGATGAGCCCGATCGCGATCTCGCGCAGGAAGGTGATGTTGGTGTTGAGCGAGAGCGCCTGATCGATCGCGCCGCCTTTCAGGTGCAGGCTCAGCCACTCCATCGATTCCGGCAGCAGCACCACGAAGGCGGTGCCCATCAGCGTGCCCATGATCGAGCCGGTGCCGCCGATGATGATCATGGCCAGGAACAGGATCGAGCGTTCGATGCCAAAACCCTCCTGGGATACCACGAGCTGGTAATGCGCATAGAGCGCGCCCGCGATGCCGGCGAAGAAGGCGGCGAGGCCAAACGACAGCGTGCGGTATTTGGTTAGGTTGATGCCCATGATCTCCGCGGAGAGATAATGGTCGCGGATCGCCACCAGCGCGCGGCCGTCGCGGGTGCGCATCAGATTGGTCACGAGAATGTAGCTGAGGAGCACATAGGCCAGTACGACGTAGAAGTATTGCCGGTCGCCGCGCAGCGTGTAGCCGAAGACCGAGAACGGCTCGGCGCTCGCCGGCACCGAGCCGCCGGAGAACCATTCGGCGCGGGAGAAGAAGTCGAGCAGGATGTATTGCGCGGCGAGCGTGGCGATGACGAGGTAGAGGCCCTTCAGCCGCGCCGCCGGGATGCCGAAGATCAGCCCGACCAGCGCGGTGATCACGCCCGCGAGCGGGATCGCGAAGAACACCGGGATCGGCGCGTTGTTGGAGATGTAGGCCGAGGTGAAGGCGCCGAGCAGGAAGAAGGCGGCATGCCCGATCGAGATCTGTCCGGTGAAGCCGACCAGGATGTTGAGGCCGAGCGCCGCGATCGAGAATATGCCGATCTGGATCAGGATGCTGAGCCAGTAGCCGCTGAAGAACTGCGGCGCGAGGCATAGCAGCAGCACGCCGGCGATGGCGAAGTTGCGGCTGGTCCTGGTCGGGAAGACCGTGGTGTCGGCCGCGTAGGATGTACGGAAGTCACCAGCAGGGATGAGGGCAGGGCCGGCCATGGGTCAGATCCGCTCGATGTCGTGGGTGCCGAACAGGCCGTAGGGCTTGATCATCAACACGATGATCAAGACGTAGAACGGCGCAATCTCGTAGAGATTGCCCCAGTGCAGATACTCGCTGTCGACATATTGGGCGATGTTCTCCAGGAGCCCGATGATGATGCCGCCGAGCACGGCGCCGCCGACGGAATCCAGTCCGCCGAGGATGGCCGCCGGAAACACCTTGATGCCGTAGGCCGCAAGGCCCGACGACACACCGTTGACGACGGCGACGACGACGCCCGCGACCGCCGACACGGTGGCCGAAATCGCCCAGGCCATCGCAAAGACGCTCTTCACGGAAATGCCGAGCGACTGCGCGACCTGCTGGTTGAACGCGGTGGCGCGCATCGCAAGGCCGTATTTGGAGGCGCGGAAGAACCAGGCCATGCCGATCATCATGGCGACGGACACCACGAGGCTCATGACATAGACGGTCTGGATCTGAAGCCCGAACAGGTTGACCGACTGGCTCTCGAACACTCGCGGGAAGGGCTGCGGATTGACGCCGAACATCCATTTCAGCGCCGCCTGGAACACGGTGGAGAGGCCGATCGTGACCATGATGACCGAGATGATCGGCTCGCCGATCATCGGCCGCAGGATCAGGACCTGGATCGCGATGCCGAACACGAACATGAACACCAGCGTCATCGGCATGCCGACCCAGAACGGCACCTGGTATTTCGCGAGCAGTGCCCAGCACACCCAGGCGCCGACCAGCAGAAGCTCACCCTGCGCGAAATTGACGACCTGCGTCGCCTTGTAGATCAGCACGAACGACATCGCGACCACGCCATAGAGCGTGCCGACCACGAGGCCGTTGACGATGAGCTGGATGAGAAATGCGGTGTTCATGTTTTATGGTATCCTTCGCCTCTCCCCGCGTGCGGGGAGAGGCCGACGCGCGCCGAGCGATGCGAAGCATCGTCCGGAGCGCGGCGGGTGAGGGGGAGCTTCCACATGCGAGGTGCTGATAAGTCCAAGACCGGGCGCGCAAGAAGCCTGCGAGCCGCGTTGACGGATGCGGAAGGAACGCTCTGGTATCGCCTGCGTGCCCGCAGGCTGAATGGCCACAAGTTCGTCCGGCAAGAGCCGATTGGGCCCTACACCGTCGACTTCATTTGCCGCGAGTGCCGCTTGACTATTGAAGTTGACGGCGGACAACATGCCGACAGTCCGCGCGACGCCGTGCGCGAAAAATGGCTTGCCGACCGCAACTATCGGATACTCCGCTTCTGGAACAACGACGTAGGGAGTAATCTGGGCGGCGTTCTCGAAACCATCGCGACCGCCCTCGCGGAAGCTCCCCCTCACCCGGATCGCTGACGCGATCCGGCCTCTCCCCGCAAGCGGGGAGAGGCGTAGAGTCGCAGTGCGCACCCCCTGATTCACTCCGCCGCCTCCGCCATGGGTCCGTGGCCGCCGAGGTCCACGACGCGCAGCGTGGTGCGTACACGTTGGGTAGTGCCGTCCTGGAAACGGATGACGGTGTCGACGGGGATGTCGGCGTCGCCGCGGTAGATGGCGTCGATGATGCCTTCGTATTTCTCGTTGATGACGCCGCGGCGCACCTTTCTTGTGCGGGTGAGCTCGCCGTCGTCGGCATCGAGTTCCTTGTAGAGCAAGAGGAAGCGCGAGATGCGCTGCGCCGGCGGCAGCGTCGCATTGACGGTCTCGACCTCCTTCTGCAGCAGCGCATAGACCTCGGGCCGCGAGGCGAGATCGCTGTAGGTCGTGAAGGAGAGCCGGTTCTTCTCCGCCCATTTCGAGATGATGGAGTAACGGATGCAGATCATCGCCGCGAGCGCGTCGCGCCCGGCGCCGAGCACCACGGCCTCGGCGATATAGGGCGAGAATTTCAGCTTGTTTTCGATGAATTGTGGCGAGAAGCGCTCGCCGCGCGAGGTCTCAGCCAGATCCTTGATGCGGTCGATGACGACGAGCTGCTTGTTGTCGTTGAAATACCCGGCATCGCCGGAACACATCCAGCCGTCCTTGATGTCGGCGACGCTCGCCTCGGGATTCTTATAGTAGCCGAGGAACATGTTGGGGTGCCGCACCACGATCTCGCCGACGCCGTGGATGTCGGCGTTGTCGATGCGGATCTCGACGCTGTCGGCCATCGGCACGCCCGTCGTGTCGGGATCGACCTTGCCCTCGGGATGTAGCGTATAGGCCCCGAGCAGCTCGGTCTGTCCGTAGAGCGTGCGCAGCGGCACGCCCATGGCCTGGAAGAACTTGAAGGTTTCGGGCCCGAGCGCTGCGCCGCCGGTCGCCGCCGAGCGCAGCCGGGTGAAGCCGAGCCGGTCGCGCAGCGCGCGGAACAGGATCATGTCGGCAACGCTCGAACGCTTGCCCTGTTCGAGTGCGGCGAGGCCCGTCTTCATGCCGAGATCGAACAGGCGCTGCTTGAACGGCGTTGCGTCCATCACCTTGGCGCGGACGTCGGCCGCGATCGATTCCCATACGCGGGGAGCAAACAGCACGAACGTCGGCGCGATCTCGCGCAGATCGTTCATCATGGTGTCGGGCTCTTCGACGAAGTTGATCTTCATCCGGCACAAGAGGCCTTTGCCGAGCACGTAGACCTGCTCCATGATCCATGGCAGCGGCAGCACCGAGACGTATTCGTCGTCGGGGCCCTTGGGATCGAAGGCGAGATAAGTCGCGCAGTGGCCGAGCACGCGGCCGGCGGCGAGCATCGCGAGCTTGGGATGCGAGGTCGTGCCCGAGGTGGTGCAGAGGATCGCGACGTCCTCGCCCTTGGTCGCGTCCACCAGCCGATCATAAAGCTCCGGCTCCCGCGCCGCCCGGGCACGGCCGAGCTCGGCGAATTTTTCCGCCGGCATCAGGCGCGGATCGTCGTATTTCCGCATTCCGCGCGGATCGGAATAGATGATGTGCTTCAGCTTCGGCACACGGTCGGCAAGGCCGAGCAGCTTGTCGACCTGCTCCTCGTCCTCGGCGAAGACGAGCTGGGCTTCGCCATAGTTAAGGAGGTAGGAGGCCTCCTCGTCCAGCACGTCGCGATAGAGCCCGAGACTCAATCCGCCGATGGCGTGGGTTGCAACTTCCGCCGCGACCCAGTCCGGCCGGTTGTCGCCGATGATGCCGACGACATCACCGCGGCCAAGGCCCAGCTCGACCAGGCCGAGCGCGAAATCGCGCACACGCGTCTGATAGTCGTTCCAGGTGAACAGGCGCCAGAGGCCAAAATCCTTCTCGCGCAGCGCGATCTCGCTGCCGTGCTCCTTCGCGTTCAGCCGCAGCATTTTCGGATAGGTATCGGCCTGCGCGACGCGTCCCGCATAATCCATCATGCGGCGCTCTCCGTCCGTACGGGCGCATCGTCCGGATCGACCAGCACCTCGTCCTCCTCGCCGAGATAGGCGCGCTTGACGTGGGGATCGGCAAGCACCGTGGCCGGATCACCCTCGGCGATCTTGCGGCCGAAATCCAGCACCATGACGCGGTGGGAGATGTCCATCACCACGCCCATGTCGTGCTCGATCATCACCACCGTCATCCCGAACTCCTCGTTGAGATCGACGATGTAGCGGGCCATGTCCTCCTTCTCCTCGAAATTCATGCCGGCCATCGGCTCGTCGAGGAGGATGAGGCGCGGCTCCAGCGCCATGGCGCGGGCCAGTTCCACGCGCTTGCGCAAGCCATAGGAGAGGGTGCCGGCGGTGGCCTTGCGCACCGACTGGAGGTCGAGGAAGTCGATGATCTCCTCCACCTTGCGGCGATGCTCCAGCTCCTCCCTGCGCGCGCCCGTGAGCCAGTAGAGCGAGCCGGTGATGAAGTTGTTCTTCAGGAGGTGATGGCGGCCGACCATGATGTTGTCGAGCACGCTCATATGGTGGAACAGCGCCAGATTCTGGAAGGTGCGGCCGATGCCGAGCGAAGCGCGGGCGTTCGGCGTCAGTGCTGTGATGTCGCGGCCCCGGTAGAAGAGCTGGCCCTCGGTCGGCTTGTAGCGACCGGAAATACAGTTCACGATCGAGGTCTTGCCGGCGCCGTTGGGACCGATGATCGAGAACAGCTCGCCCTCCTTGATGGCGAAGCCGACATCGGTCAGCGCGCGGACGCCGCCGAACCGCAAGGACACGCCGCGCACTTCAAGACTGGTCGCCACCAAAAAATCCCTCCCGGGTGATGGCGCTTGCCGCGCTCTTCATCCGCTCCTGCCAAGGCGATCCTAATACGGTCATGCCGGTGAGGCCATGCAGCTATTGGTCTCGACCGGCTTGGCGCCGCTCTCGTTCCCATCGGGATCAAAAGCCGCATCGCCCAAGGTGGCCCTCAATAGGGGAAAGCGCTATTTTGAAATGTCTCGCGCCTGACAATTCGGCGACAAAGTTTTTCGGGCGGGGGGCGCCTTCATCTTTGGTCGAATGGCGGCAGAGCGAACTTGTTGCAGTGCAACAATCGAGAGTGGAGTGACGAAACGGTGCGGCTGGCTTCGGGATCATGATTTCAGAGGATCACCTGAAGCGCGTTGCCGCGTGGTCGCGCGAGCTCACGGGACGGGAGATCGAGGTCGCCCGCGCCGGAATCACGGAACGGTCCTACGGCACGGGCGAGACGGTTTTCATGCGCGGCGATACGTTTGCGTATTGGGCCGGCATGGTGAGCGGCCTTGCCCGCATGGGCGGGGTCTCGCGCGACGGCAAGGAGACCAGCCTTGCCGGGCTGACGGCCGGTGCCTGGTTCGGGGAGGGCAGCGTGCTCAAGAACGAGCCGCGCCGCTATGACGTGGTCGCACTGCGCGACAGCCGCGTCGCTCTGATGGAACGCAGCGCCTTCATGTGGCTGTTCGAGAACAGCGTCGGCTTCAATCGCTTCCTGGTGCGCCAGCTCAACGAGCGGCTCGGCCAATTCATCGGCATGCTCGAGGTCAACCGCACGCTGGACGCCACCGCGCGTCTCGCGCGCAGCATCGCCTCGCTGTTCAACCCGATCCTCTATCCCGAATCGACCACGCATCTGGAGATCACCCAGGAGGAGATCGGCGCGCTCTCGGGCATGTCGCGGCAGAACGCCAATCGCGCGCTGAACCGGCTGGAGAAGGAGGGATTGCTGCGGCTCGAATATGGCGGCGTCACCATCCTCGATATCGAGCGGCTGCGCGGGTACGGCGATTAGTCTAGTTCGCGCTCCATCTGGCCGACGAGCGCCACGGGACCACGAAGCCAGGGAAACCAAGGCGCGCTGGTGCAACGAAATTCCGGTTCTCTATCGACGGTCATCCCACTCTCCGGTGATGAGCGCTCCCGAACCGCCCAGTCCTCCCGGCCGCCTGCTCGACAGTCCCTTCGGCTTCTTCGGGCGGTTTGATGTGACGGAACGACAGCAACAGCGTGATGTCATAGGCGATCTTCAGAGCGCCGCAGATCACGAGCGGGAGTCCTGAAAATGCCGTACCGAGCATCGCGCCAGCCACGCTCGGACTGATGGCGGAGGCAAGGCTGCGCGGGACGGCCGTCACGCTGGCGGCCGCCGGGCGCTCCTCGGGCGTGACAACCGCCATCACGTAGGAAGTGCGTGTTGGCACATCCATCTGCGAAAGCGCCGCTCGGATCGAAAGCAGGACCAATACGATCATCAGGTTCGGAATGAGGGCGGCCGCGATCAGGCAGAAGCTTGATGGGATGTGCGTGAAGACCATCGTGTTGACCAGCCCGAACCGCCGCGACAGCCTTGCGGCAAGCGGATAAGAAAAGGCCGAAAGCGTGTTGGACCAGAAAAAGAAGAGGCTGGCGCTCGAAAGCGAAAGATCGAAGCGCTCGAACAGCCACAAAGCGACAAGCGATTGAACGGCAAAGCCGCCGGCAAAGGCATCAACACTGAAGAGAGCCGCAAGCCGGTAGACAATTCGTCGCGAAGGACCAAGAGCGGAAGCCTTCGGTCGCTCGTCTATTGTTTGTGAGGATTCCGGCAGCAGCCGATAGAGGACCGCGCCGATGAGACCAAGGGCGGTATAGACGAAGAACATGGACTTCAGGGCAACGAGTCTCGGCACGTCAAACGAAACGAGAAAGTCGGGCACGGTGGCCGCCAAGGCGCCCGCCGCTGTCGACAGTCCCCCAATCAGGCTGTAGCGCGCAAAGATCTGCGTACGCTTCTGATCGCTCGTATCGCCGGCCAGGAACGCGTGCTCGAGCGGCACGAAGAGTCCGATATCTCCGGGCGAGGGATTGATGGTGCCGACAAAAGCAAGAAGCAGGATGACCGGAAACGCCTCCGCGAACGGAAACGCCAGACCAGTCAGCATCATCGTGAGCGCGCTCAGCAGCAAGAGCGTCCGCAAGTCGCGATGCACTCCCAGCCAACCGACGCCCAGCGTGAGAATCGCGGTCCCCAGCAGGGCGCCGGTGGCAACCACGCCGACCTGGAAAGGGGAGTAACCCAGCTCGACGAGGTAAGCAGGCAAAATGATCGTGGCAAAGCCGTCAGCAAGGCCGCGCGCGGCGCGTGCACCGAACAGCAGCGCGATTGCGGACCGGGGCTTTAGCTGCGGTTCCACGTTTCGTACGGTGTCCGGCTGATGACTCATCCGCGTAGCGCCTCCAACGCACCGGTTGCAGGCAGCCAGGCCCGCGCATCTTCTAAAGTAGCCGGATGGCGCGCCTCACTACCGGTGTCACTCGATTCGCTATGGCCAGTGTCTGAAGTTCATCTGTTTCCAAGGCAATCTTTTGAGCAAGCATGACGTCGCCAGGAACGAGATACCCCTCAGGAGCAAAGCACAAGATGCTTCCAGATTGCCCCTCGAGATCGATTTCCCGTACGTTAGCAACAGATCCGTATTGCACTCGGTACCGTCTCCGGGTCGCGCAGCCCACGACGTCGAAGTAACCTTGCTCCTCGAACTGTCTCCTCTGGGCTGAGGTTAGCCATTCACGCAGAAGCGTTCGTCCTTTCACCTCAGGTGAATTTTCCCTGACAAAGCTGTGATACAGGCGCCGGAGCGCTCGAAATCGCGAAATCCGAGCTCCACATCTGCTGATGAGAGACACTGCGACCGCCCTTCTATCCACCCCTAAGCCGCCGGAAGAACAGCGTTTCTTTCGCGGTCGGATCAAAAGCAAACACTCGCCGCGATTGGCCGTCCGCAGTCCGCACTGCGGCTGTAAATCCTTGGCTGGTCAGGTCCCTGAAACGCCTCTCCGCCTTGGCCAGCGCTTGAATATCGTCGGCGTCGAATTCCTCGCGGGAGTGGCCGGTGGGATCCATTACAATTTGAGTCGCCATAAGATGCTCCTGGACTTAGGAACAAACCGGATGCGGATGGGTCAGGTCTCGCTGACTCATCCCTCGTGCGGCTTCAATTCTCGGATGTACTTGATGATCTCATCGATCTGCGCATCGCTGAACATCGAGCCGAACGCGGGCATCGCGCCCGACTTGCCGTTCTTGATACGATTGCGGAGAAAGTCATCGTCCCGTTTCGTATCCATGAGCTGCGGCCCCTTGCCGGCAGCGCGGCCACCATCGGAGTGACACCAGCCGCATGTCGTTGCGAACAACTGAGGGACATCGACTGGTGCGTTATCCGGCGGAGCGGTAGCCGACTGCGCTAGAGCCGGCGCGGCTGACGTCAATGAGGCGGCCAGCACGGCGGGCAGCAAAATCCTGATACGGTGGTCAAAGTTCATGATGCGTAACCCTCTATTTCACCATCACCCACGCGGGCTGCAGCAGCGGATAAGCGATAAGTCCCACGACCGCCGTTGCCGCAATCAGCGTCGGATTGTTGATCTTCCAGCGGAACAACACGGCAAGAGAGACTATGCCGATCGCCGCCGTCAGCCAGTCGCCGATTGCGATCTTCCCGAGCAGGACACAAGCGCCCAGGATGGTGCCGATCGCTGCTGCGTATGCGCCCTTCACAAAACCCTGGACGTTGGCGTTTCCTCGATGCCGCGCCAGGATTGGTGCCACGATGAGGACCAACAGGAAGGACGGCAAGAAGATGCCCACCGTGGAGACCAGCGAGCCCCAGAATCCCGCCACCAGATAACCGACGAAGGTTGCCGTGATCACGACCGGCCCCGGACTGATCATGCCGATCGCGACCGCGATCAGGAATTGCCGCTCATCAAGCCAGTTGTATTGCTGTACCAACCCCTGTTCCAGGAACGGCACGATCACCAGACCGCTACCGAACGTCAGCGAACCGGCTTTCAGGAAGAACAGCGTGAGTTTGCCGAGTGTAGAACCAGTCGCGACCGGCGCCATCGGCGCGGCCGCAGGCACGACAACCACGGGCAGAATTGCGGGTGTACGTTTGAACAAGCTGCCATAGTAGAGAATGCCGACAATGCCAGCGCCGATGAATAACAGCGCGACCTCAGCCTGCAGGATGATCGTCACCGCGAAACACACAACGGCGATCGCCCATTGCAGCCAGTCTTCCATGCCAAGCTTGGCCAGCCGGTAGCAGGAATGCAAAATGAGCGCGATCACGGCTGGACTGACGCCATAGAAGATGGCAGTGACCGGCTGGAGATCGCCGAGATGGACGTAGAGCGCTCCTAACGCCGCGACAATAACAAAATTGGGCAGGATGAAGCACCATCCGCCGAGCCACGCGCCCCAGAAGCCGCAACGCAGCCACGCGATGTAGACCCCGACCTGGATCGCCAGTGGACCGGGAAGCGATTGGCAGATGGCGATAGACTCGCGCATCTGCTCCTTGCTGAGCCACTTCTTGTCGTTGACCAGTTCGCGTTCCATCTGGCCCACGAGCGCAACCGGACCACCGAAGCCGAGAAAGCCGAGGCGCAGGAAGTAGAGTGCAAGCTCCGCCATACGGCCACGCCCGGGGATACTAGTTGTTGTCATTTCAAGGTCCTTCGAAGAAATCGGCTATCGGTGACCGCGAACGCGCGTTAGGGCTTGGCTGAACTGGTCGCTGGTAATACTCCTTGGCTGATGCTGTTCGGCAGCGGATGGGGGCTTTCGATCCTCGCTACGAGAGGCAGAACGAGAAAGAAATGGGCGAAATAGTACGCGGCCCCGATCCGGCTCATGATCAACCATGTGCCTTCAGGTGGCTGCCCTCCGGCATAGGTCAGCAACGCGCAATCGGCGACCAGAAACCAATAGAAGACCTTGAACATGGGCCTGAACCGCCCTGAGCGAACCGGACTGGTGTCCAGCCATGGCAACGCGAACAGGACAAGGATCGATGTCAGCATGGCGATAACGCCGACGAGCTTGTCAGGGATCGATCGCAGAATTGCGTAGAACGGCAGTAGGTACCACTCGGGTACGATGTGCGGCGGTGTAACCCCAGGGTTCGCAGGAGTGTAGTTATCGGAGTTGAGAAGAGCGTTCGGTTCGTAGAAGACGAACCACGCAAACACCAGGAAAAGGACCATGAGCCCGAGCAGATCCTTCACTGTGTAATAGGGATGGAATGGGATTGTGTCGCCTGGATCCTTCGTATCGATCCCCGTTGGATTGTTTGAGCCAAAACGGTGCAGTGCGGCAAGATGAAGTCCGGCAACTGCGACAATCACAAAGGGCAAGAGATAGTGCAAAGAATAGAACCGGTTGAGTGTCGGATCTCCTACCGTGAATCCGCCCCACAACCAGGTGACGATACTGTCGCCAACCACAGGAATGGCTGAGAACAGATTCGTGATGACGGTCGCGCCCCAAAAGCTCATCTGCCCCCATGGCAAGGTGTATCCAAAGAACGCAGTTGCCATCATCAACAGCAAGATGAGGACCCCAAGGCACCAAAGCAGCTCTCGCGGCTCCTTGTAGGATCCGTAGTAGAGCCCACGAAAGATGTGGATATAGACCACTGCAAAGAACATCGAAGCGCCGGTGGTGTGGATGTATCGGAGGAGCCAGCCGTAGTTCACGTCACGCATGATGTGCTCGACGGACCGGAACGCACCGACGCCAGTCGGGACATAGTGCATCGCAAGCACGATGCCGGTCGCGATCATGATCAGGAGCACAATGCCCGCGAGCGATCCAAAATTCCAAAGATAATTCAGGTTTCGAGGTGTTGGATACGAGTTCAGCTCGTGATCCAGGAACGTGAAGAGCGGAAGCCGATAGTCGATCCAGCGAATGACAGGATTCGAGAACTCCGTCTTCGGTTGAGACACTCCTTCGATGATCTGCGATGACATCTTTGGCCTCCTACTTTGGATCGGAGATCGCCTGGACAATGCCGTCGGACGGCGAACCAAGTCCTTTCGGTGTCAGGACGACCTTCTTTCCCGTCGCGGTCACCTCGAAACAGCCGCCATCGGGCTCCGGCAGATCGACGCAGAGGTCGCCTCCCTGAATGGTCCACTTGCCGCGCTTCTTGCTTCCCATCGAATAGCTACGGAAGGTCCCGTCGCGTTCATAGACTTCGCGATAGTGGACCTCGTCGGTGACTTCCTTGCCCGACAACTTTGCTCGTATTTGCGCGCCGGATAATTTCTGGAGACCCTCCGCGGCAACAAATCCGGCATCGAGAGCAACGAGGCTCCCGATACCGGCGAGTACCGCGATGAAGCTCCTTGTGCGCAAGCTGCGCAACTTCGCCTCTTTCACTTCTTGCAGGCCTTGAGGCACATTTGGTACTCGGTCTTGCAGGCTGGTCCGGCGTAGTTCTTCATGCAAGCCTTTTGCTGCTCCGCGCATACCTTGCAGGATGTTTGAGCCTGCGCGGTAGCGTTCAGCGCAAAGAGACAAGTCAGTAGGGACAAAGTGAGTGCCACATTTCGCATTCGATCTTCCTTTCGTGAGGATACCAGCATCCTCATTCGGCGGGCGTTGCCCCGACGGGCCAGCCCGCATTCTTCATTGCTTGGCTGGATGCGCCATGACCCTTGCGTCGAATGTCTCCCCATCCTTGTTGGCGTGCATCCTGATGTACGGCCCTGACATCCAGACTTCATTGCACACAAGCGACGGGCTGCTTGGCATCGTCATACACAGCTTGTCGTCCCGAATTTTCCAGTTCCCGATCCAAGAGCTTCCCGATTCTGAACTGATGAGAGCGCCATCCGGTCGGAGATACATGGACCAGTGCGGTCCATCCGTGATGTCTTGGCCGACAACGCGCGCGCGGATCTGTTTGCCATCCAGCATTCGAAATTGATCTTCCGCGCGGGCATCAAATACCAAGGCCAGCGCCGCCGCGCAGACAACCAATCGAACAGCGTCTCTTCCACGCATCAGCTCTGTGTCCCTTCAAACGCACGTTGCACGGCCGGCCAATCGATCGCCGTCATGAAGACGTCGACGTAGCTCGCAGCCTTGGCGCCGTAGTCGATGTGATAGGAATGCTCGTACATATCGAGCGCCAGGATCGGCGTGCCGCCGGCCAAGGTGTGGCAGTGGTCCGAAGCCCATTGATTGACGAACTTGTGGTCGCGCGGCGACCAGGTCAGCAGCACCCAGCCGGAGCCGCCACCGAGCGCCTTGCCCATGGCGGCGAATTCGGTGCGCCACCGCTCGTAAGAGCCGAAGTCACGCGCCAGTGCCTCCTTTAAGCTCGTGTCGGGTTCGCTCTCGTCGCCAAGCCCGGCAAAGAACACTTCATGGAGGATCATCGAGTTGGTCGCGATGAGCTGCTCACGCTTGAGCCCGTTGATCAGAAAGCCCGGCGCAGTAGCAAAATCCAGCCCGGCAAGTTGCTCATCGATCAGATTGAGCCGTTTGACCGCACCGCCATAGTTGTTCTCGTAATGACTGATGATCATCCGCTCCGACATGCCGCGAATACGGCTCGGATCGCAGGACAGCGGCTTCATGACATAGGTCATGATTGTCCTCCGTTGACATCCATGATGATTTCTAGATTTGACGTATCGCGAGGCTCGGCCGCCTGGTTTCGGGCAGCGGAGTCGATCCACCGCTCGCTGCAGAATCTCGGCGCGGGCGAGAAAATAAGATGCGTTTCGGATGGGGGCGGCCAAACAGCAGACATGCAGCGTCCTTCCTTCTCGGAAAACAGGACGCGATTCTTGGGCATGTCGCCTCACGGGGAGATCGCTTCCCCGTCCGCGCAGATAAAGCGCGACTGACGGATTTGTCAACGCCGTCGAAGCTTGCTGGTTCCTCGGAGCCAGCACTTCGTATTATGGGCGCGAACCTGCCTGAGACCTGCCTGCCCCGATGTCACCGATACCGCTCGACGAAGGAAGCCATCTACTCAATCCTCGTCGTCATCGGCGGCACGTAGCCGACTGGTCTGCGTATTGACGGCAACCTTCGTGGCTTGGCCGTCCTTCGAACCGATCGCCTCGAATCCCAACAGCGGCAGGCCGCTGCCTGCCCATATCCATCTCCTGTCCATTGCGCCTGTCCTCTTCTTTCGATCTTCCCTCCTGTTCCCTTCAATTACTGCCGGCCGCTACGGTGTAGTCCGCAAAATACATGTGGCTGTCGGCCTTCGACCAGAGCCCGATCCGGCCCGAGACCGGTTGGGCCAGCGTGTGCTCCAGGTAGAGCTTGCCATCGAGATAGCCTTCCACCTTCGTTCCGTTCACGCGGACCTTGAGGTCATGCCACTGCCGCGTCGCGGTCGGCGTGTTGCGTACCCATTTGACGGAGGAGCGCTTGCCCCTCTCGAACTTCCACAGCACGATATTGTTCTCCAGACAGTTCGCGCGAACTGTCAGGTAGTCTCCGTTTGGCTTGAGGTTGAACAGAATGCCGGCGCCCTGGTCGATGCGACCGGACAAGCCTTCAAAGCGCACCGAGATCTCGCCATTGGTGAAATTGTCGACCTTCGGCGCAACCACGTACGGATAATAGGCATAGGCTTGCACGCGATCGAGGAATTCTGCATAGCGTTCCCCGTAGAGCGCGCGCGCCTTGTCGGCGATACCTGCCGACGATTGCCCTTCCTTCCACTGGCGGCCATCGACGGTTAGCACCTTCTTGCCGCCGTCCTCCTCGATCCTCCAGAAGCCCACCATCGGCACCAGTGATTTTGGCTCCCCGCCGACGGTTTCATTCGAGAGGTCAATTTTGATTGGTTCTGCGGCCAAGCCTGGCAGCGCCAGCGCCGCACAACCGATTGCCGAGAAAATGACCACTCCGATTTTCTTGCTGACACTCATCGCTTTACTCCGTGATGATGAACGAGCGAGCCTTTGTCCGGCGGGAGCCGGCGAATGTGTCGCCAGGCGAACACGATCAGGAGCGGCAATCCGCCGAAGAACCACGGCAGCGTCGCGTCCGCGCTAACGGCCAAGGGATAACCAGGGTACTCTTCGCCGACGCCAGGCGTCGGTGGCTGCGCGCCCGCGAGCGCATATAGCAGCGGCAGTATCTCTCGCGGGCTGGTGGAGCGGCTTACGTCGGTTTGATCACCGTAGACATATTCAATCTGGCCATAGGCGTCCGATGGTCTCGTAACGTTCGACCGCTCGCTCGCGAGAACGACGGTGACGTCGGGCATGACGCGCTCGAGCTTCGCCAGAACGTTCCGCCGAAGATCGATATAGCGGGGGTCCTCAGCGGCGAGATTGACCCTGATGATCAAGGGACGCCGAAGCGTCGCGAGCAAGCGTTCATCTGCACGCGAGAAGGAGTTGCGACGATCCTCGCTGAGATCCACGGACGCCCTTATCTGAGCTGCGCCGGCGAGCGCAACGACAACGACAAGCACACAAGATACAGAACGGATGATTTTCGTTCGCACCGGTGTTCCAGGAGGGAGCCAGACAACTGTCAGCGCAGTAAGCCCGCCAATGACGGCCGCCACGCCAAGCACGAGGCCGGCCGAGAGGAGCCCCTGTTCGAACGGACGCAGCGTCTGGGTTAGCGACATCTGCGCAAGCCAAGCCGACAGGCCGGAGCGGCCCGCGAGCGTGAAGTCCAGCACCCATGATCCGATCGTGACGGCAAGGGCGATGATGGCGGCAGTGGCTGAATTGTCGGAGATGACCGCGGCGAGCAACCCGATGGCTCCGGCCAGCAGGCCGTAGAGCAAATGGCCGAACAACAGATTCAGCGTCTCCGGCACGGCCAGATGACCGCCCAATACGGCCCAGACGGCCAGCGCGGAGAGTACAGGAATGCTGACCATAAGCCAGGCTGCCAGCACGGCGCAAAATTTCGCGGCGATCAGCGTCGAGGGGCGGTACGGCAATTGGACCAGCAGGCGCAATGCGCCACTTTCCTTCTCCTGGCCCAGCACCCGGATCGCCACGAAGGGAAACAACAACGTCACGGCCACATAGAATGAGCCGAATGTCGGAACCAGGATTCCGTCGAGCGGTGATAGGCTCCTCGCCAAAACTGGCGACTGCAGGGCCGCCGCACTTGACTCGCTATAGAGCGAGACTGCCTGGACGAAGCTGTACCCAACGAGCGGACAGACCAGCAGCAACATCGTCCAAAGTGCTCGCCCGGCCGTGACCTCGCGGAGCTCCTTTGCGAGCAGCGGGACGATCGGTGCGGTCGATCGTGCGTATGCTTCACGTGAGCGCAAGAAAGATATCCTCCAGCGAGCCGTTCGGCAGTCTCGTTTGCGCGCGCAGCTCAGCGAGTCCTCCGGACCCGCGCACCTGCCCTGCCGAGAGCAGGATGAAGCGGTCACAGACCCGTTCAGCGTCCTGCAATTGGTGAATTGAGAGGATCAGCGTGCGTCCGCGCGCCGTCTGTCGACGCAGTACGCCCATGACATCGCGCGTCTGCCGCAGATCAAATCCGTCAAATGGTTCGTCCATCAGCAACAGCTCATGCGGCGCAAGCAGTCCGATGGTCAGCATCAGGCGGCGGGCATAGCCTTTTGACAGCGCGTGCACGCGCTTTCGAAGCACCGGTTGCAATCCGAGCGCTTCGATGGTCGATTTGATATCTGCGTCTGAGCGTCGAAAGACGTCGCCGACAAACGAGACGACCTGCAGTGCCGATTGGTCTTGGTATGGACGGACGCCATCAGGCAGGTAGAACAGGACGTCGCGCCGACGGCCTGCGTGCAACGGCTCTCCGTGCCAAAAAACGTTGCCCGAATTCACCGGTAGAAGTCCGGCAATGGCTTCCAGGAGCGTCGTCTTGCCGGCGCCATTTGGACCGATAATGCCGAGGACTTCGCCGGCGACGGCAGAGAACGTCACGCCGTCGATGGCGGCGCCGTCGCTTCCATAGCGCTTGGTCAGATTTGTTACGCCCAGCAGAGGCGGCGAACGATCTGGCGAAGACCTGTCGTCGACGGTCGACATGCTGCGTCCTTCTCAGAAATCCGGACGCGATGCTTGGGCATGTCGCCTCATGGGGAGATCGCCATCCCCAGGCCCACGACTCTGCCAAAGCGGGCCTGCTTGTCAATTGGGAACCAGCGAGAAGCGAGGTCCCGAACTTCGCCGGCTATTCACTTCAGATTGATCAAGCCCTGGACGGCACGCAGTGCCGCGCAGACGGAACGACCTACGGTCAAATCTTGGTTCGGAGAGACGGGCCCGGTCCAGAGGCGGAACGCCTCGTTATCCTGCGTTGGCTGGCGCGTGTGCCGGCCACAGATCCTCACGCCAGCGGATCGCGATCGCCAGCATCGCGATAATCCCCGAGACCGCATAGAGCGATCCCATCGCGGAATAGCCGATCATGTCGATCAAGCTACCGGCGGCGAGCAACCCGAGCGGCAGGCCGTAGATCACCATCATGCGTACCCCCATGACACGGCCGCGCAGATGCGCGCTCGCGGTGCGCATCAGGATCACGGCGGCCGCAATCATCGACATGCTCTGGGCAATGCCGGCGAGCGCGAGGCAAGCCATGGCCACCGGCATGGTCCTGAGTTCGACGAACACCAGCAGCATCGCGTACCAGGCCAGTGTCGCGCCGATCAGAAGCCGGGCGATGCGCAGGCCGCTCACCAGGCTGAGCGTGATTGAACCGGTCAGCGAGCCGGCCGCAAAGCTCGCCGACAGGTAGCCGAGGCCGGTCTGGTCGGTATGAAAGATGTCGCGCGCGACATAAGGCAGCAAGCCGTTCGTCAGTGGAAATGCGGTGAGATTGGCCAGGAACGCAACGCAAAGCGCTGCGCGCATCCCCGGGCCATTCCAGGCGTAGATGATGCCTTCCTTCAGGTCACCCAGCAATCTCGGGATAGCGCGGTCGTTCGCTGGGAGATGACTCGTGACAACCGACTTTTTCGGCCGGGTCAGGCAGAGCATCAGAATCGCGGCGACAAAATAGAAGCCGGCGATCGCTACGTACACGAGGCCAATACCGAGCGCAGCGAACAGTCCGGCGCCCGTCAACGCTCCGGCGATGCGCGCGCTATCCTGCGTCGTGCGTGCGAAGCTGATGGCGCCGACTAGCTGCTCAGCCGGCATGATGTCGGCGAGCAGCGCGCCACGAACGCCGAGATCCGAGGGGCGGATCAGGCCCATGACCGCGACGATGATCATGACATTGAGCGGTGCCAGATGGCCGGTGAGAGCGAGCGCCATGATGGTCGACGACAGCACCGTATAGGCAAGGCGCATTGCGACCAGAAGATCGCGGTGACCCATGCGGTCTCCGATCATGCCGAACACCGGCGCAACCAGCGTCCCGACATATTGCAACGATGCAAGGACGGTGAGCAGGAGTACCGAGCCGGTCTCGACCATGATGTACCAGCCGAGCACCAGCGTTTCGACCTCGAACGCCCAGGAGGTGAGCAGATCGGATGGCCATTGGAAGCGGTAGTTGCGGATGCGAAATGGCGCGAGTGCGGAAGGTCGTGTGGTTGTGCTCAAGATGCGGTGACGGGTTTCACGGCGATTCCCTGTCCTTCTTATTTGTTCTTCTGTTTGGCAGGGTAGTACCGACGATGCCCGTGTCAATTGGCGCTACTGCATGCCGCCATGCTTGCCGACAAATCGCGATGCACCATGCGTCGCGTCTCCAACCGCCGCTTGCTCTTCCGGCGCGCCGAGCCCATTCTGGCTCGTATCACTCGGCCCATTCGGCAGGGTCCAGCAGATCGTGCCATCGCGGGCTTCCGCGTGGTCTTGGGTTACGGGTCTTGGGTTATGAAAGGTCTTGGGCCAGGAAAGGTCTTGGGCCATGAAGTGCTCGGGTTGCGGTTTCGAGGTTCAGAGCGGCTTTGCCTTCTGCCCGAAGTGCGGCACGAAGCAACCGAACGCGTGCCCTGGCTGCGGCTTTCCATGCGCGCCGGATTTCGCCTATTGCCCGAAATGCGGCGCGCTCGTCTCTGGGGCCCCCACAGGCGGCGGGCAGGCATCGGTGCAGACGAGCCCGTTGACACTCCCGATCAGGTCCTCCTTGCCATCGCTCGCGCTGACGGCCGAGCAGTCGGACAAAGTCGATAGCGAGGCGAACCGCCGCACCATTACCGTGTTGTTTGCCGACCTCAGCGGCTTCACTGCAATGAGCGAGCGGCTCGATCCCGAGATCATGCAGACGCTTCAGAACGAATTGTTCGAGGAGCTGACGGCCGCGGTGCAGAGTTTCGGCGGCTTCGTCGACAAATTCATCGGCGATGCGCTGCTTGCGCTTTTTGGCGCGCCCGCCGCGCACGAGGACGACCCCGAGCGTGCGGTCCGCGCTGCCCTCGACATGATCGGCCGGACGGCGCGTCTCAGCGACCGCGCGAAGGCGTATGCCGGTTCACCGCTGCTGCTCCATGTCGGCATCAACACCGGGCACGTCGTCGCGGGTGGGCTAGGCGTAGGTGTTGCGAAATCCTATTCGGTGACCGGCGACACCGTGAATACCGCCCAGCGATTGCAGTCGATGGCGCCTCCGGGCGAGGTGCTGGTCGGGCCGTTGACGCACCGTCTGACGCGGCATGCGTTCTCCTATGAATCGCTTGGCGAGGTTTCGCTTAAGGGCAAGATGGGCAGCGTCCTGGTCCACCGCCTGAAGGGGCCGCTCGAGGTGCCGCGTGCGGCACGAGGCCTCGACACGCTCGGCCTCGATGCGCCGCTGATCGGGCGTGACGCCGAGCTGGTGCGGGTGATCGGCTGCCTTGATCTCGCATGCGGCGGCGCGGCTCAACTGGTGCGGCTGGTCGGCGAAGCCGGCATCGGAAAAACGCGGCTGGTGAGCGAATTCGTCGCCCGCATCCGCGACGAGGATCGTTTCGCAGGCGTGGCGATCCGGCAGGCGATTTGCTCGCCGCTCGGCGAACAATCCTACGGCACACTCGCCGCCGTGCTGCGCAGCGCCTATGGCATCGCACAGAAGGCCGGTGCGGCAGAGGCCGAGGCGAAGGTCGCAGAAGCGCTGTGGGAGCTTGGCCTTGCGGCTGAAGAGGCCGATCGCCTGATGCCCCTCTATTTGCACGTTCTTGGTCTCGGCGATCCCAACGCCCTGCTCAGGCATGTCGAGCCCGAACAGCTCCGCCGACAGATCTTCTTCGCGATTCGCACCGTCTTCGAACGTCGCCTCGCCTTGTCCCCGCTTCTGATCATCGTCGAGGATCTGCATTGGGCCGACGCGGTGTCCCTCGAAGCGTTGCGGTTCCTGATGGACCGGCTGGAGCGGACGCGGCTGATGCTGCTGTTTACGCATCGGCCCATGCTGGAGCTGGATCAGTTCGGTTCGAGCAGGATCAGTCACACGACCCTTCGGCTGCCTCCGCTTGGCGATGCTGACGGACAAAGGCTGCTCGCGGCCTATTTCAGTCACGGTTGGCATGAACCGCCGGCAAATCTGTTCAGTCGGATCCTCGAACGTGCAAGCGGCAATCCGCTTTTCCTCGAGGAGATCATACGCGGCCTCATCGAGGCCGGCGCCCTGGAGCGCGACGGCGCGCAGTGGCGGATGAAGTCGGACGAAACCGCAGCCGATATTCCGGCAAGCATTCAGGCCTTGTTGCTGGCGCGCCTGGATCGGTTGCCGCATCAGGTGCGCCACTTGGCTCAGGAGGCCGCGGTGATAGGCCCGCGCTTTGATGCTGCTGTTCTCGGCGCGGCGGCAACCGAGCCGGCAAGGGTCGAAGCAGGGCTCGAACTTCTGTGCGACGCCGAGATCATCGAGGAGGTCGCGGGCTCGAATTCGATTTCGCTGCGGGCCTACCGTTTCACGCAAACCATGCTTCAGGACGTGATCTATCAAAATTTGCTCTTGCAGCGCCGGATCGAGCTCCATGGACGGATCGGCGCCGCGCTGGAGCGGCTCTATGGCAATGCACCCGAACGGCTCGAAGATCTCGTCCTGCTCGGACACCACTTCAGCCTTAGCGCGAGCAAGCCGAGAGGCGCGCACTATCTGCGCGCGGCCGGCGATCGCGCACGCGCGAGCTATGCCAACGACGATGCCATCCGCTTCTACCAGCAGTCTCTCGCCGTGCTGTTGACCGGCGGCGAACGGGATCCGGAGCGGTTGGTCTTGTACGAGCGGATCGCGGACCTCTGCCGTGTGGCAGGTCGACGAAGCACGGCCGAGGAGCACTACCAAAGCGCGCTGGAGGGGCACCGCGCGGTGGAGGACCGCATCGGCGAAGCGCGAATTCTTCGCAAGCTCGGCGGATTGTTGTGGGACGCCGGCAAGCGCATCAGGGCAGAGACGCACTATGCGGATGCAGCCGAACGGCTTGGCGCGACCGACGCGCCGATCGAGTGGGCGCATCTCCTGCAGGAGCGCGGCCGTCTCGCGTTTCGTTTGGGCGATCACGTCGCTGCCGCGAGATGGGCCGACGAGGCGCTCGGCCACGCGCGGTCCGTGCCGGTGGACGCGGACGAGCAAACCGGGCTCGAGGCAGCGCGCGCGATTGCGGAGGCTCTCAACACCAAGGGGGTCGCGCTGGCGCGGCTTGGACGACACCAGGAGGCGGTGCGCGAGGTGGAGCAAAGTGTCGCAGCAGCCGAAGCCGCAGGCCTCCTCAACGTGGCGTGTCGCGGCTACACCAACCTTGGCGTGCTCTACACGATCATCGACCCGGCGCAAGCCGTGGAGGTTTGCCGACGCGGACTCGACGTCGCGCACCGTATCGGCGATCTCGGCTTCCAGGCGCGCCTCCTTGCCAATTTTGCCGTCGCCTGTTGCACCTTCACGGACAGATGTACGGAGGAGGGAGTGCCTGCCGCCGAAAAGGCGATCGAGATCGACCGCGCGCTCGATCAGCGCGAGCATCTGCCGGTGCCCTTGATCGTGCTCGGGCAGATCCATCAATGCCATTTCCGGCCGGACCTGGCCGCGCGCTGCTACAACGAGGCCATCGAGGTGGCGAGCGAGAGCGGCGAGCCGCAGCAGCTCTTTCCGTGCTATGATGGTCTTGCGACACTGAACCTTGATCGAGACAACATGCCCGAGGCCGAGCGGTATTTTGCGCTGGCCCATGATGTTTGCGCCCGGCACGGGCTCGATCCCGCAGGGCTCATCGTATTGCCGTTTCTTGACTAGCCAATGTGAGGGAGTTCAACCATGTCAGACCGTCATGTCGATGGACCACTTCAGCCGGGCGATCGCGCGCCGAACGTCGTGCTGGACGCCATCACACGCGAAGGAAAGATCGCGCTCGATGATTATCGCGGGCATAGTCCGATTCTGGTCGGCTTGTTCCGTGGCCTGCACTGCCCGTTCTGCCGGCGCCACATCGCGGCGCAGGCACAGCTTGACGGTGCGCTGCGCGGGAAGGGCGTCGAAAGTCTCACGATCGTCAATACGCCTATCGACCGGGCGCGGCTCTATTTCCGTTATCATCCATTGCCCAACCTGCTTGCAGCCTCCGACCCCGATCGGGTCTCTCACCGCGCGTTCGGCTTGCCCAACATCGAGTTCACAGAGAACGAGACCGAGTGGCCGCGCAAGGTGGGCATGGACGTGGTCATGAGCATGCAAGTCGATATGCCCGGCGAATTGCCCGGCCCGATGAACCGCCCGACGGCCGCCGAGTACCTCAACAACAAGGACGGCTACGAGATGACCGAAGCCGATCAGCGCATGGCGGCAACCGGCACGGGCCAACTGTTCGGCCAGTTCCTGCTCGATCGGGAGGGGATCGTGCGCTGGACGTTTACGGAGGTTCCTGACGGCGGCCAGCGCATGTTCGGAGCGCCGAGCCCGCAGGAGCTGATGTCGGCCGCCTCGCAGGTGGCAGGCTAGGTATCGCGCCTGGCGATTAGCCCGCCACTTTCGGCCGTTTCTCCGCGAGCGCCGCCGCCATCGCCGAGATCAGCGGGCGCATGAAATAGTGGTCTTCCACCGGCGAGACGTCGGCGCGCAAGCCGTGCGCCGCGAGCTCGCCAGAGACCGCAGGTCCCACCGACGCGATCAGCGTCCGCTCGAATCCGGCGCGCAGGCGCGCCTCGCTGCCGTGCGCCTTTGCGGTCTCGATCAGGCGGCGGACATGGCCGAGATTGGTCAGCGCGATCGAATCGATCCGCCCCTCCGCCATCGCCTCGATCGCGGCCACGATGTTGGCGTCGGCCGCCTTGGGATCGTAGACGTAGGGCAGCACCGCATCGACGTCAGCGCCCTGCGCCGTAAGCGCGCCGGTCAGCGCGCTGTGGTCCTTGTCAGGATAGAGCTGAAGCCCAAGGCGATGCCCCTTCAGGTCGATCTTCGCCAGCATCTCGATCACGCCCTCGGTGGTCGGCTTCTCCGTGGTCTGCTGCGCGTCGAGAGCGACCTCGCGTAGCGCCCTGCCGGGTTTCGGCCCGCGGGCGAATTTTCGCGATTGGGCGAGGGACGCGACCAGGGCCCGATCGAGCCCGTGCGCGGCTGCAAGCTTCATGATCCGCCGCAGGCCTTCGCCGGTCATCAGCACGAGGTCGTCGAACGGCTTGTCGATGGCGCGGCGGATCCAGGCCTCGACCGGGGCGGGGTCGGGCGCGTCGTGAATGGCAAACATCGGACATTGCACGACCTCGGCGCCTTGCTCGGCCAAAAGCTTCGAGAACTGCGCCTCCTCGCGCGCTTCCAGGATCAGGATGCGGTAGCCGTTCAAGCGGTCGGCCATGGGCGTGCTCCGGTCGAAAATCGCAATGTTACATTCATCCTGACTCCGCGTGCGGGATTGGCGCAAGGGCGGGGTCGGTGATAGAGCAGGGCGCAAATCGCGGTGTTCCGCATCATTTGCACAAACCTTCATCAAGGCCCATGCCCGACCATCAATATGTCCTGACGCTCTCCTGTCCGGATCGCCCCGGCATCGTCTCGGCGGTGTCGACCTTTCTTGCCCACAACGGACAGAACATCCTCGACGCCCAGCAGTTCGACGACACCGAGACCGAGAAATTCTTCATGCGCGTGGTGTTCACCGCGGCCGATCTCGCCGTGGAACTGTCGGCGCTGCAAACCGGTTTTGCCGCGATCGCCGAGCGTTTCGGCATGGAATGGCAGATGCGCGACCGCGCGGCGCATCGCAAGGTGATGCTTTTGGTGTCGAAGTCCGACCACTGTCTGGTCGACATCCTCTACCGCTGGCGTACCGGCGAACTGCCGATGATTCCGACCGCGATCGTCTCCAACCATCCGCGTGAGGTCTATGCCGGGCTCGATTTCGGCGAGATCCCGTTCCATCACCTGCCGATCACCAGGGAGACCAAGCGTGAGCAGGAGGGGCAGATCCTCAATCTCGTTGCGAAGACCGGGACCGATCTCGTGGTGCTCGCCCGCTACATGCAGATCCTGTCGGATGATCTCTCGGCAAAGCTGTCAGGCCGCTGTATCAACATCCATCACTCGTTCCTGCCGGGCTTCAAGGGTGCAAAGCCCTATCACCAGGCGCACGAGCGCGGCGTGAAGCTGATCGGCGCGACCGCGCATTACGTCACGCGCGACCTCGACGAGGGCCCGATCATCGACCAGGACGTCGAGCGCATCAGCCATCGCGACACGCCCGAAGATCTCGTCCGCAAGGGCCGCGACATCGAACGCCGCGTGCTCGCGCGCGCGATCCGCTATCACCTGCAGGATCGCGTCATCCTCAACGGCCGCAAGACCGTGGTGTTTGTGGATTAGCGAACGGGGAGTGGCGAATAGTGAATGGAAGAAGCCCGGCTTCCCTATTCGCTATTCACCTCTCAATGCACCGCGCCGCCTGACGTCGAGCCCGTAGCGCCCTTCTGCGCCTGTTCCTCCTTCTCGCGCTCGGCCGCCGGCATCAGCCGCTTGCGCTCGCGCTCCTTCATGTAGGCGTCGTATTGCGGCGTGCCCGGCCGCGGCGGGGCGTCGGCCGGCAGGCCGCCGGCCCATTGCGGGATGTAGTCGCCCATGCCGGCCGACAGCTTCTCGTTGACGGTGCCGCAGCCGCAGAGCCCTGCACCGAGCGCTAAGAGGATTGTGAAGGAGCGGAAACGCGTCGGCATTGTCTGAGCACGGGAATTGGAACGGAAAGGCCGGCTGTGGCCGGCGCCGGGAGAGTAGTCATCAACAAGGTAAAATAGGCTTATTCGAGGTAGGTAATTGGCTACCAAGAGTCGGTCGCCCGGCGGCTCCCCGGATGTACAGATTCTGCAAGAGAAAGGCTTAATCCTCCATCCACGCCGCGCATCCCATTCCTAGACTGGACCGAAAGGCTCGCGACAAACTGGCTTGATTGGCGAAGGGATTTTTCGTTGACAAGTCCATTTTATTTGTACAACCGTACAAATGAAGGCGACAAAGGTCGAGATGCGCGGGGTTACCTGAACGTAACCGCGACATCGCTCCCGCGGTCGCCAATCGGAACGATCGGCTTGCGCCGAATGGTCGCCAAACGTCCGATTGACAATAGGGGCGCGAAAGACGCCATGTGGGTCGCGCGTGAGCTAAATTGAGGCAAGGACCGGGCACTCGGTCCGGCGCACAAGAGGTCAGGAATGAAGGGGAGGGACATCTGATGTTCGAAAGCAAGTTTTCTCTGGTCGCCGCGGTGGCCGCCATCGCGGCCCTTGCAGCCGCCGCGCCCGCCAAGGCGGCGGATAGCGTCAAGGTCGGCCTGATCCTGCCGATGACCGGCGGCCAGGCCTCGACCGGCAAGCAGATCGAGAACGCGATCAAGCTCTACATGCAGCAGAAGGGCGACACCGTCGCCGGCAAGAAGGTCGAGATCATCGTCAAGGACGACGCTGCGATTCCCGACAAGACCAAGACGGCCGCGCAGGAGCTAATCGTCAACGACAAGGTCAATTTCATCGCCGGCTTCGGCGTGACGCCGGCCGCGCTCGCCGCCGCGCCGCTCGCAACCCAGGCCAAGATCCCGGAAGTCGTGATGGCGGCCGGCACCTCCATCATCACCGAACGCTCGCCCTACATCGTGCGCACCAGCTTTACCCTGGCGCAGTCCTCGACGATCATCGGCGACTGGGCCGTGAAGAACGGCATCAAGAAGGTGGCGACGCTGACCTCGGACTATGCGCCGGGCAATGACGCGCTCAACTTCTTCAAGGAGCACTTCACCGCCGGCGGCGGCGAGGTGGTCGAAGAGGTCAAAGTGCCGCTGCAGAATCCGGATTTCGCGCCGTTCCTGCAGCGCATGAAGGATGCCAAGCCGGATGCGATCTTCGTGTTCGTCCCGGCGGGCCAGGGCGGCAACTTCATGAAGCAATATGCCGAGCGCGGCCTCGACAAGGCCGGCATCAAGGTGATCGGACCGGGCGACGTCACCGACGACGACCTCCTCAACAACATGGGCGATGCCGTGCTTGGCACGGTCACCGCGCATCTCTATTCCGCGGCCCATCCCTCGCAGATGAACAAGGACTTCGTCGCGGCTTACAAGAAGGCTTTCGGCAACCGTCCGGGTTTCATGGCGGTGAGCGGCTATGATGGCATCCACCTGATCTACGAGGCGCTGAAGAAGACCAATGGCGACACCGACGGCACCAAGCTGGTCGAGGCCATGAAGGGGCAGAAGTGGGAGAGCCCGCGCGGCCCGATCTCGATCGACCCGGAGACCCGGGACATCGTCCAGAACATCTACATCCGCAAGGTCGAGAAGGTCGACGGCGAGCTCTACAACGTCGAGTTCGCGACCTTCGAGGGCGTCAAGGATCTGGGCAAGACCAAGAAGTGACGCGCGAAAGCGCGTCATACTGGAGCTGCCAAGCAGCTCCTCTGCGTTATGCCCGGGCTTGACCCGGGCATCCACGCAAAGCCAAGAAAAGAAAGACCAGAGAAGAACGCGTGGATGGCCGGGACAAGAGCCCGGCCATGACGACTAGCTCTAAGCAGGATCGATGACCGCAATCCTCACCAACCTGTTCGATGGCGTTGCCTACGGCATGCTGCTGTTCGTGCTCGCCTGCGGGCTTGCGGTCACGCTCGGCCTGATGAACTTCGTCAATCTCGCTCACGGCGCCTTCGCAATGGCCGGCGGCTATGTCTGCATGGTGCTGGTCAACCGGCTGGGCTGGCCGTTCTTCGCAGCGCTGCCGCTCGCCTTCGTCTCGGCCGCGGCCATCGGCATCGCGCTCGAACGCACACTTTACCGCCATCTCTACACGCGCAGCCATCTCGACCAGGTGCTCTTCACGATCGGCCTGACCTTTATGTCGGTCGCCGCCGTCGACTACATCCAGGGATCATCGCGCGTCTTCATCAACCTGCCGGCCGCGCTCCAGGGCCAGTTCGATGTGTTCGGCATCGGCATCGGCCGCTACCGGCTGATGATCATCGTGATCTGCGGACTCCTCACCATCGCGCTCCAGATGGTGCTGGCCAAGACCCGCTTCGGCAGCCGTTTGCGCGCCGCGGTCGACGATCCCCGCGCCGCGAGCGGCCTCGGCATCAACGTGCCGCAGGTGTTCGCCTTCACCTTTGCATTTGGTTGCGGGCTCGCCGGCCTCGGCGGCGCGCTCAGCGCCGAGATCCTCGGCCTCGACCCGTATTTCCCGCTGAAGTTCATGATCTACTTCCTGATCGTGGTCACCGTCGGCGGCTCCTCCTCGATCACCGGCCCGTTCCTGGCCTCGCTCCTGCTCGGCATCGGCGACGTCGCCGGCAAGTATTACGTGCCGAAGATGGGCCCTTTCGTGATCTACACCATGATGATCGTGATCCTGATCTGGCGCCCGAACGGCCTGTTCGGCCGCACGGCCGCGCGTTGAGTTAAAGCCGATGAACGCTTCTTCCGACGTCGGTTACCACGCCCAGCGCCAGGCGCGCTGGCACTATGGCGAAGTCGCCTTCTGGCTCATCGTGCTGGCCTGTGGCTTTCTGTTTCCCACGCGCTATCTGATCATGACCGACATCCTGCGCCTGGCGCTGTTTGCGATGTCGCTCGACCTCATCCTCGGCTATGCCGGCATCGTGTCGCTCGGCCACGCCGCCTTCTTCGGCGTCGGTGCCTATGGCGCAGGCCTTCTTGCCCTGCATGGGATCATCAACGAGCCGGTGCTGGCGCTGCTCGCCGCTGGCCTTGCCGCGATGGTGCTCGGATTCGCCACCAGCTTCCTGGTGATCCGCGGCGTCGACCTGACCCGGCTGATGGTGACGCTCGGCATCGCGCTGCTGCTGGAAGCGCTCGCCGAGCGCTTCTCCAACATCACCGGCGGCACCGACGGATTGCAGGGCATCGAGATGCAGCCGATCTTCGGCCAAATCCCGTTCGACATGTTCGGCAAGGCCGGTTTCTTCTACTCGCTCGCCGTGCTGTTCCTCTTGTTCCTGCTCGCCCGCCGCGTCGTGCATTCGCCGTTCGGCCTGTCGCTGCGCGCGATCAAGAACAATCCGCTGCGGGCTGCGGCGATCGGCATTCCCGTCAACCGCCGCCTGATCGCGATCTACACGCTCGCCGCCTTCTATGCCGGCATAGCTGGGGCGCTGTTCACCCAGACCACGGCGATCGCCTCGCTCGACGTGTTCGCCTTCGAACGCTCCGCCGACCTAATGCTGGTGCTGGTCATCGGCGGCACCGGCTATCTCTATGGCGGCCTGATCGGCGCCGTGGTGTTCCGCATGCTTCAGGAATGGTTCTCCACCATCACCCCACAATACTGGCAGTTCTGGATCGGGCTCGTGCTGGTCGTGATCGTCCTGGTCGGCCGTCAACGCCTGCATCGCTGGGTGCTGTTCGTGCCGAACCTGATCATCAAGCAGGTGGCCGGGCGCAAGGCCGTCGTCGCCGTGCCGGAGAGCGACGCATGACCATTGCGCTCGAAACCCAGAATCTCGAAAAGACGTTCGGCGGCCTGCGCGTCACCCGCGACCTGTCGCTTAGGATCGAGCAGGGCGCCCGTCACGCGCTGATCGGCCCGAACGGCGCCGGCAAGACCACGGTGATCAACCAACTCACCGGCGTTCTCAAGCCGAATTCCGGGCGCATCCTGCTCGAAGGCCAGGACATTACCGATCTGCCCGTGCACAAGCGCGTGCTGCGCGGCCTGTCACGCACCTTCCAGATCAACCAGCTCTATCCCGACCTGACCCCGCTCGAGACCATCGGGCTCGCCGTCTCCGAGCGGCTCGGCCATGGCGGCGACTGGTGGCGGCGGATGGGGACGCGCGACGACGTCAATGACGAGATCGCCGATCTCCTGACGCGCTTCCATCTGCTCGACGTCATGAACGAGCAGACCGTGACGCTGCCTTACGGCAAGCAACGCCTGCTCGAGATCGCGGTCGCAATCGCGGCCAAGCCGCGCGTGCTGCTGCTCGATGAGCCCGCGGCCGGCGTGCCCGAAAGCGAGCGCCACGATATCCTGGCCGTGGTCGGCGCGCTGCCGCGCGAGGTCACCGTGCTCCTGATCGAGCACGATATGGACCTCGTTTTCTCCTTCGCCGATCGCATCTCGGTGCTGGTCTCGGGTGCGCTTCTCACCGAAGGCCCGCCCGACCAGGTCGCGCGCGACCCTCAGGTCAAGGCGGTCTATCTCGGCGAGGAGGCGGTCAATGTCTGATCTGCTCGCAATCGAATCCTTGCGCGCCGGCTATGGCGAGGCGGTGGTGCTGCCCAACATGTCCCTATGCCTTGCGGAGGGGCAGGTGCTGGCACTGCTCGGCCGCAACGGCACCGGCAAGACCACGCTGATCAACTCCATCGTCGGCGTCACCCGTCGCTTCGCAGGCAGTGTCGCGCTCGCCGGCACCGACGTCACGGCTCTGCGGCCCGACCAGCGGGCGCGCGCCGGCATCGGCTGGGTGCCGCAGGAGCGCAACATCTTCCGCTCGCTCACGGTGGAGGAGAACATGACCGCGGTGGCGCAGCCCGGTCCCTGGACAGTCGAGAAAATCTACGAGATGTTCCCGCGGCTGAAGGAGCGGCGAAGCAATTTTGGCAACCAGCTCTCCGGCGGCGAGCAGCAGATGCTCGCGATCGGCCGCGCGCTCACCCTCAATCCGAAGGTCCTGCTGCTGGACGAGCCGACCGAGGGCCTCGCCCCCATCATCGTCGAGGAGCTGCTGAAGGCGATCGGGACCATCACCCGGGCAGGCGGCATCTGCTCGATCATCGTTGAGCAGAATGCCCAAAAGATTCTGGGGCTTGCCGACCGCGTTGTGATATTGGAGCGCGGAACGATCGTCCACGACGCCCTGAGCGCCGCGCTGAAGGCCGACCCCTCGGTCCTTGAGCGCCATCTCGGCGTCGCCGGGGCGGCCGCCCACTAGAAATCCCGGGAGTAAGAAAATGCAGCGAACCAGAGCCCCGTTCCGCGCCGACGAGGTCGGCAGCCTCCTGCGCCCAGCCAAGATCAAGGAAGCCCGCGCAAAACTCGAGAAGGGCGAGATCTCGGCCGATGACCTGCGCAAGGTCGAGGACATGGAGATCGAGAAGGTCGTGCACAAGCAGGCCTCGGTCGGCCTGAAGCTCGCGACCGACGGTGAATTCCGCCGCTCCTGGTGGCATTTCGATTTCCTGGCCAAGCTCACCGGCTGCGAAATGTTCCATCCGGACACGGGCATCCAGTTCGCGGGCGTCGAGACGCGGCATGACGCGGTGCGGGTGATCGGCAAGCTCGACTTCCCCGACAACCATCCGATGCTGGATCACTTCCGCTTCCTGAAGAAGTACGCCGACCAGGCCCACGTCACGGCCAAGATGACGATCCCCTCGCCAGCGGTGCTGCACTTCCGCGGTGGCCGCAAGTCGATCTCCAAGGACGTCTATCCGGATCTCGATGCCTTCTACGAGGATCTCGGCAAGACCTATCGGAAAGCCGTCAAGGCGTTCTACGACGCCGGCTGCCGTTATCTCCAGTTCGACGACACGGTGTGGGCCTATCTCTGCTCGCAGGACGAGTTGAAGAAGGCGCGCGAGCGCGGCGACAATCCGGACGGCCTGCAGCAGATCTATGCACGCATCATCAACTACGCGCTCGCCGAGAAGCCCGCCGACATGGTGATCTCGACTCACGTCTGCCGCGGTAATTTCCGCTCGACCTGGATCTCCTCGGGCGGCTACGAGCCGGTCGCCGAGACCCTGCTCGCCGGCACCAACTACGACGGCTACTTCCTGGAATATGATTCCGACCGTGCCGGCGGCTTCGAGCCGCTGCGCTTCCTGCCCAAGGGCAACAAGGTCGTCGTGGTCGGCGTCATCACCTCGAAGTTCGGCGAGCTCGAGAAGAAGGACGACATCAAGCGGCGTCTCGAGGAAGCCGCGAAGTTCGCCCCGCTGGAGCAGCTCGCGCTCTCCCCGCAATGCGGCTTCGCTTCGACGGAAGAAGGCAACATTCTTTCCGAGGAGGAGCAGTGGGCCAAGCTCAGCCTTGCCGTCGAGATCGCCAAGGAAGTGTGGGGCAATTAGGCTCTCTCCAGCAGCGCAGATAGCGTCATGGCCGGGCTTGTCCCGGCCATCTACGTTTTGAGCGATGTCGGCTTCGTATCAAGCAGGCGTAGCCCGCATGGTGTAGCGAGATGCGGAGCCTGCTTTTCCTCCCCTCGCTGTCATTCCCCGCGAAAGCCGGGAATCCAGTACGCCCCGGCTTCTCCGCTGTCTCTGGAATACTGATCGTCCGGTCAAGCCGGGCGATGACGACTGAGTGCGTGTGTCGGGCAGCTTCGCTGCAGTCGCGATGGAGGGCGCGAATCGCGCCCTCATTTCTCCACCAGATATACCTCGCCCAGCAGCGACGAGTTCGACCACGGCACCTGCTTGTTCTTGGTGGTCGAAACGACCTCGGCCCGCACCCGCGTCAGCATCTGCTGCACCTCTAAGCCCGGCGTGCCGATATGACGGGAGAGGGCGGCGGAGAACGGCGAGTTGGCGCCGTCGCCGTCGAGCGCCACTTGGCCCGGCGCGGTGGCGAATGCGATCAGCGTGCCGGCGCCCAGCGTCGCGCCATTGCCGAGACTCGTCGGCGCTGCGAGACCCGAGGCGCCTTCGATGCCGCGACTGGTCCCGGCCGAAGCCACCTGCTGCGCCATCGGATTGTTGCGGCAGGCATCAAAAATCAGAATGTTGGTGCGGACCTGGTCGTCGAGCCCGGCCATGATCGTGTCCATATCGATCATCGCCTCCGTCATGTTGGCGCCCCCCTTGAGCTCGACGTCGACGGGGATGAGGTAGTTGCGGCCGTCGACCTGCACGCCATGCCCGGCATAGTAGACCATCGCCACCTGCGCACGCGCCGGGTCGCGCAGGAAGTCGCGCGTCATCTTCTGCATCGCTGTGCGGTCGAGATCGACGCCCTCGGACACGGTGAAGCCGATCTCGCGCAGGCTCTTTGCCACCGCGCGTGCGTCATTGGGCGGATTGGGCAGCGCCTTGACATGGGTATAGGCGCCGTTGCCGATGACCAGCGCCATGCGCTTGCCGGGGCTTGCGGGGGGTAGGCGAGGACGCTGGCGTGGCGTTGCCCTGCTGCTGCACAGGCGTCCCCTGCTGTTGTGGCGACGGCGTCGGCGCATCGCGCGGGATCGGCGCACTCGCGTCGGTCACCAGCGAGAGTCGTACCTTCGCCGTCGCCTGGTTGGCCTTGCTGCCGGCATCCGAAGCTGCGATCGCCAGCGTTGCCTTGTAGTCGTCGCGGGCGTGGGAATAGTCGCCTTTCGCCTCGTAGGCGAGCGCGCGATGGACATAGCCGGAAATCAGCACGCTGTTCGGCGGCGTCATGATGTTGGTCGGCGGCTTCTCCTTCGCAAGCCGGATCGCCTCGCTGCCGTCAGCGATGGCGCGGTCGAGATCGCCCTTGGCGCGCCAGATCGCGGTACGATTGATCAGCGGCTGCGGCAGGGTCGGGTCGAGCCGGATCGCCTGGTTGATGTCGGCGAGCGCGCCGTCGAGATCGCCGAGTGCTTGCTTGGAGATGCCGCGGTTCTTGAATGCAAACGCGGAATTCGGCTCCAACTTGATCGTGGCATCGTAGTCGGCGATTGCCTTGGCGTAGTCGCCTTTGCCGCGCCAGGCATTGCCACGGTTGTGAAAGATGATGCCGCTCGGCGGCCCGAGCTTCAGCGCATCGTCGAAATCGGCGATCGCGATGTCGTATTCGCCCTTGTCGTAATAGGCCGATCCTCGCAGATTGTAGACCGCCTGGCTCGGCTGCAGCCGGATCGCCTCCGTGGCATCCGCGATGACCTTGGCGTAATCGCCTTTCTTGTTCCAGCCCACCGCACGCCAGAAATAGACGGTCGCGAGCTGCCCGCCCTTGAAGACCTTCAGTGCGATGATCTTGTTGCAGGCGTCGATCATCTGATCCGCCGGCGTGGTCTCGGTGGTGCAGAGCGGCCCGAGCTGATTGCGCGCTTGCGCCAAGGCGGGCACCGACCACAAGGCGGCGGTGAGCAGGCAGAGCGCGACGAACAGGCGGCGCATGGCGGGATCCTGTCGGAGGAGGGAGGCGTCCGTTTGTTGCGCGGCCATACGCGCGGGTTCAAATTCCAGCGCCCGCAATGATGGTGTTGCGAGGTTGGCGCACCATCTTCCCAACGTCGTCCTGGCGCTAGGACGGCGCTGAGGGTGTCGCGCTGTCATTCCGTCCCTAACGCCACATCCCCGCCACCGCATTCCCCCGGTGGGCAGAAGATGCTAGGACCGCGGGTCAAACCCCGCTGCCCGCACCCGTCCCACCCCATGAAGAACGGCGAGCTCCTCAGCCAGATCACCGAATTCTGCCGCAAGGCGGACATGGCGGAATCGACGTTTGGGCGGCGGGCCGTCAACGACGGCAAGCTGGTGCAGCGGTTGCGCGAGGGCAAACGGATCACCATCGACACGCTGGAGCGGATCCAGGCCTATATGGCTGCGTCGATGCCCGGCGGCATGCCGCCGCCGCGCGGGCTTCAGGTGCCGCCGGAGAAGCGCGATCCGCGCGGCAATTTCCGCTTCTTCGAGAACCGGCAGAAATACCTGCTGTTCGTCCACACCTGCAGCGAGAAGCGGGTGATCGCGGATCGTGTGGCGCTCGAGCTTGCCGCCATTCATCCGCGTCCGCCGGCGCTGCGGGTGTTCGACGCCGGCGTCGGCGATGGCACGGTGCTGGCCCGGGTGCTGCGGTCGATGCACCAGCGTTATCCAACCATGCCGTTCTATGTCGCCGGCAAGGAGTTGAGCCTCGAGGACGTCCGCCTCACGTTGGAGAAGGTGCCGGACCGGCTGTTCGAGCACCCGGCCTCCGTATTCGTCTTTACCAACATGTACTATGCCGAGGCACCCTGGCTCACGCCGGCTTCGCCCGCGGCCGCGGCTGCCACGGTCTGGCACGAGGTGCCGCTGCGCGGGGCCTCGTCCGGCGAGTTCGAGGCCCAGATCGCCGATCTAAAGCCGTTCCTGGAGCAGAATTGGCGTGCCGCCGTCAGCCCGCGCACGGGCATGCCGCTCTATGAGCGGCCGGTGGTGCTGGTGCTCTACCGGGAGGACCACCGATTCCTGCTTGATTCGACGATTCCGCGGCCGGGCCAGATCGAGGCCAATTTCGACCTTGTCATTGCATCCCAGCCATACCGGGCCAAATCCTCGGTCAATTTCCGGGCAAAACGCATCGTTGCCCCGCTGGCGCGGGCACTTCGGGCCGGCGGCCGCCTGATCGGTATTCACTCTCACGGCAATGACCCGGGGATGGAGATTATCCAGGCCATTTGGCCCGGAGAAAATCCTTTCTCCGTGAGCCGTCATGAGCTATTGCGCGCGGTGAAATACGAGCTTGGATCGGCCGGGCGCGACCTCAATTTTAACGCATATGCCGATAACCGTTCGATCTTCCGGTATGATATGGAAGCCCTGCCCAACGAGGTCACCGGCACCATCGGAACCTCGACAGCCTTTGCAGCGTGGAATGCGGCGGTGTATGTCGCTCAGATTGAGGACGACCGATTGACAGAAACGACTCAAAACGGCCGCACTCTGGATGCCGCCAGGGACGTGCTGCGAAAGCACAACGGGCTCTGGTTCTTCGACGAATCCTACGTCATCTCGCGTCGGCGTGATTGACATCACCCAAGGTTAAACATCGCAAACGACCGCCGCGAGCGGCGGAACAAGGGGTTACTTGATGCGCGCGTCCTATCTCTTCACCAGCGAGTCCGTGTCTGAGGGCCATCCGGACAAGGTCTGCGACCGGATCTCCGATGAGATCGTCGATCTGTTCTATCGCGAAGGGCCGAAAGCCGGCATCGATCCCTGGGCTATCCGCGCCGCCTGCGAGACGCTCGCGACCACCAACAAGGTGGTGATCGCCGGTGAGACGCGCGGTCCGAAGTCGGTCACCAACGAGCACATCGAGAGCGTCGTGCGCGATGCCATCAAGGACATCGGCTACGAGCAGGAAGGCTTCCACTGGAAGACCTGCGACGTCGAGATTCTCCTGCATCCGCAGTCGGCCGACATCGCGCAGGGCGTCGATGCGCTTCAGCCCGGCGAGAAGAAGGAAGAAGGCGCAGGCGACCAGGGCATCATGTTCGGCTACGCCACCAACGAGACGCCCGACCTGATGCCGGCACCGATCTTCTACGCCCACAAGATCCTGCGCCTCATCTCCGAAGCGCGTCACTCCGGCCGCGAGAAGGTGCTGGGTCCGGACTCCAAGAGCCAGGTCACCGTGCAGTACGAGAACGGCAAGCCGGTCGGCGTGCGCGAGATCGTGGTCTCGCACCAGCATCTGGTCGAGGACCTCACCTCCAACCAGGTGCGCGACATCGTCGAGCCTTATGTGCGCGAGGCGCTGCCGAAGGACTGGATCAACGGCAAGACCATCTGGCACATCAACCCGACCGGCAAGTTCTACATCGGCGGTCCCGACGGCGATTCCGGCCTGACCGGCCGTAAGATCATCGTCGACACCTATGGCGGTGCGGCCCCGCATGGCGGCGGTGCGTTCTCCGGCAAGGATCCGACCAAGGTCGACCGTTCGGCCGCTTACGCTGCGCGCTACCTCGCCAAGAACATCGTCGCCGCCGGTCTTGCCGACCGCTGCACGCTGCAGCTCGCCTACGCGATCGGCGTGGCGCGGCCGCTGTCGATCTACATCGACACCCACGGCACCGGTAAGGTGTCCGAGGACAAGCTCGAGAAGGCGGTGGCGCAGGCGATGGATCTCACCCCGCGCGGCATCCGCAGCCATCTCGACCTCAACCGCCCGATCTACGCGCGCACCTCGGCCTACGGCCATTTCGGTCGCACGCCCGACAACGAAGGCGGCTTCTCGTGGGAGAAGACCGATCTGGTCGAGCCGCTCAAGCGCGCGGTCTAATCACACCATTGTTCCGGGGCGCCGCTTCAAGCGGCGAACCCGGAATCTCGAATCTCTGGATTCCGGGTTCGCTCGTTTCGCGAGCGCCCCGGAATGACGAGCAAACAAACAGGAAGCTCTCATGAATGCGAAGCCCGGCTTCACCGATTACATCGTCAAGGACATTTCGCTCGCCGATTTCGGCCGCAAGGAAATCTCACTCGCCGAGACCGAGATGCCCGGCCTGATGGCCACGCGCGAGGAGTTCGGCCCGAAGCAGCCGCTCAAGGGCGCGCGCATCGCCGGCTCGCTGCACATGACGATCCAGACTGCGGTGCTGATCGAGACGCTCGCCGCCCTCGGTGCCGACATCCGCTGGGTCTCCTGCAACATCTACTCGACCCAGGATCACGCTGCGGCTGCGATCGCCGCAGCCGGCATTCCCGTCTTTGCCGTGAAGGGCGAGACGCTCACCGAATACTGGGACTACACCGCAAAGCTGTTCGACTGGCATGGCGGCGGCACGCCGAACATGATCCTCGATGACGGCGGCGACGCCACCATGCTGGTGCATGCCGGCGTGCGCGCCGAGAACGGCGACACCGCCTTCCTCGACAAGCCGGGCTCGGAGGAAGAGGAGATCTTCTACGCGCTGGTCAAGCGCCTGCTCAAGGAGAAGCCGAAGGGCTACTTCGGCGAGATCGCCAAGAACATCAAGGGCGTCTCGGAGGAGACCACCACGGGCGTGCATCGCCTCTACGAGATGGCGAACAAGGGCACGCTGCTGTTCCCGGCCATCAACGTCAACGACAGCGTCACCAAGTCGAAGTTCGACAACCTCTATGGCTGCCGCGAATCGCTGGTCGACGGCATCCGCCGCGGCACCGACGTGATGCTGTCGGGCAAGGTAGCGATGGTCGCCGGCTTCGGCGATGTCGGCAAGGGCTCGGCGGCCTCGCTCCGCCAGGCCGGCTGCCGCGTCATGGTGTCGGAGGTCGATCCGATCTGCGCGCTGCAGGCGGCGATGGAAGGCTACGAGGTCGTGACCATGGAGGATGCCGCGCCCCGCGCCGACATCTTCGTCACCGCGACCGGCAACAAGGACATCATCACCATCGAGCACATGCGCGCGATGAAGGATCGGGCCATCGTCTGCAACATCGGTCACTTCGACAACGAGATTCAGATCGCGTCTCTGCGCAATTTGAAGTGGACCAACATCAAGCCGCAGGTCGACGAGATCGAATTCCCCGACAAGCACCGCATCATCCTGCTGTCGGAAGGCCGCCTCGTGAACCTCGGCAACGCCATGGGCCACCCGAGCTTCGTGATGTCGGCGTCCTTCACCAACCAGACGCTGGCGCAGATCGAGCTGTTCGCCAACAACAAGAATGGCAAGTACGAGAAGAAGGTCTACGTGCTGCCGAAGACGCTCGACGAAAAGGTCGCGCGCCTGCACCTCGCGAAGATCGGCGTCAAGCTCACCGAGCTGCGCAGGGACCAGGCCGACTATATCGGCGTCAAGCAGGAAGGCCCGTACAAGAGCGATCACTATCGCTACTGAGAGGCGGATCCGATCGATCATCGGCGCGAAGCCCCGGAGCAATCCGGGGCTTCGTCGTTTTGGCGTGCAGTACGAATCTCCTCCTGGTTGTATCCTGCAGCGATCGCCAGTTGACGGGCAGCGTCCTCGGGCGGACAATCCTCGGCGGCGGAGGAAACGATGTCCCAAGAACATTTCGACGTGCTGATCGTCGGTGCCGGCCTGTCCGGCATCGGCGCGGGCTATCATCTTCAGACGAAATGCCCGGCCAAGAGCTACGTCATCCTGGAGGGGCGCGACTGCATCGGCGGCACCTGGGACCTCTTCCGCTATCCCGGCATTCGCTCCGACAGCGACATGTTCACGCTCGGCTATTCCTTCAAGCCATGGACCGATCCGAAGGCGATCGCCGACGGGCCGCAAATCCTGAACTATGTGCGGGAGACGGCGGCCGAGAATGGCATCGACCAGAAGATCCGCTATCGCCATCGCGTCAAGCGCGCGTCCTGGTCGACGGGCGATGCGCGCTGGACCGTCGAGGTCGAGCGCACCACAGGCGAGGGCGCGACCGGGCTCGTGCGCTTCACCTGCAATTTCCTGTTCATGTGTTCGGGCTACTACAAATATGAGGAAGGCTACACACCCGAGTTCAAGGGCACGGCGGATTTCCAGGGTCGTATCGTACATCCGCAGAAATGGACCGAGGATGTCGACTACGCGGGAAAGCGCGTCGTCGTGATCGGCTCGGGCGCGACCGCGGTGACGCTGGTGCCGGAGCTCGCCAAGAAGGCATCGCGGGTCGTGATGCTGCAGCGCTCGCCGACCTACGTGGTGTCGCGGCCGGCGCAGGATCCGCTGGCCAACAAGCTGCGCCGCAATCTTCCGGCGACGCTCGCCTATCACCTGATCCGCTGGCGCAACGTGATGTGGGGAATGTTCTTCTTCCAGCTCAGCCGGCGCCGCCCCGCAAAGGTCAAGGAGCTGATCCTCAAGGGCGTGCGCATGGCGCTCGGACCCGACTACGACGTCGCGACCCATTTCACGCCGCGCTACAATCCCTGGGATCAGCGGCTGTGCCTCGTGCCGGACGGCGACCTGCTCAAGGCGATTCGCGAGCAGCGCGCCACCGTCGTCACCAATGAGATCGAGACATTCACGCGCGACGGCATCCGCCTGAAGGATGGCAGCGAGCTTGCGGCCGATATCATCGTGACGGCTACGGGCTTGGTGCTCCAGGTCGTCGGCGGCCTCGAGATCAGCGTCGACGGCCGCGCCGTCGATTTTGCGAAAACACTGACCTACAAGGGCATGATGTACGCGGACGTGCCGAACCTCGCCTCCGCCTTCGGTTACACCAATGCGTCCTGGACGCTGAAATGCGATCTCACCTGCGAATATGTCTGCCGGCTCATCAACTACATGGACCGGCACAACTTCCGTCAATGCGTGCCGCACAATGACGACGCGGCGGTCACCCTGCAGCCCTCGCTCGATTTCACCTCGGGCTATGTCCAGCGCTCGATTGCGAAGATGCCGAAGCAGGGATCCAAGCGGCCGTGGCGACTGTATCAGAACTACGCCCTCGACATCGTCTCCCTGCGCTACGGCAGGATCGACGACGGCGTGATGCAGTATTCCTGATCGCCATCGCGGTCACGCCTTTCGCATGGTGAGCGCCTCGCTGAATTGTGACTCGTTGGCCGAGCGAAACGATGCCAATCGTTCGCCTGCTGCTCGTCGCCCTCCCGATTGCGCCTACATCTGGCGTGATAGACGGCCGCCGGCCTCATCGAGCGCCGCCTTCCAGTTCAAGAGATCGATATGTCAGAGAAAGTAATCGCCGACCGTCGCAGCTTCCTGGCCAGCGCCGCGATCGGCATCGCCGCGCCGCTGGTTCTCGGCGGCGCTGCCGTCGCGCAGTCCGGCAAGGACAGTCCGTCGCCTTTGCCCAACGTCAAGCCGGGCGCGAACACATCCTTCGCCGCGATCAAGCAGATCGATGCCGGAGTCCTCAACGTCGGTTACGCCGAGGCTGGTCCGGCCGATGGACCCGTGGTGATCCTGCTGCACGGCTGGCCCTATGACATCCACAGCTTCGTCGATGTCGCGCCTGCGCTGGCCCAGGCCGGCTATCGCGTCATCGTTCCGCATCTGCGCGGCTATGGCACCACGCGCTTCCTGTCGCCCGATACGATGCGCAATGGCGAGCCGGCGGCGCTCGCCGCGGACATCGTCGCGCTGATGGATGCGCTCGGCATCAAGCAGGCGACGCTCGCGGGCTACGATTGGGGTGCGCGGACCGCCAACATCGTCGCAGCGCTCTGGCCGGAGCGCGTCAAGGCGATGGTCTCGGTGAGCGGCTACCTGATCTCGAGTCAGGCGGCAGGCAAGATGCCGCTGCCGCCGAGCGCCGAGCTGCAATGGTGGTATCAGTTCTACTTCGCTACCGAACGCGGCCGTGAAGGCTATGCCAAGAACCGGTACGATTTCGCCAGGCTGATCTGGAAGCTCGCCTCGCCCAAATGGCATTTCGATGACGCCACCTATGACCGCAGTGCTGCCTCGCTCGAGAACGCCGATCACGTCGATATCACCATCCACAATTATCGCTGGCGGCTCGGCCTTGCCGAGGGCGAGGTGAAATATGCCGGGTTCGAGCAGCGGCTGGCGAGCTTGCCGGTGATCACCGTTCCCAGCATCACCATGGAGGGCGATGCCAACGGCGCGCCGCATCCGGAACCCGCGGCCTACGCCAAGAAGTTTTCTGGCAAGTACGAGCACCGGACCATCACCGGCGGCATCGGGCACAACCTGCCTCAAGAGGCTCCGCAGGCCTTTGCCCAGGCCGTCGTCGATATCGCCGGGAGTTGAAGGCGAGGGCGGGCCGCAATGCGCCGGCCGCTCAGGCCGCGCCAATGTGCTGTTTTGCGTATTCGGGCCCACGCCGAATCGGTGACGCGGCCCGAACGGTTAATGCCGGATTAACCGGTGAGTCCTAACCTGTCTCGGCCGGGGTACTCGCAAGGCCGAGGTGAACCCAATGGAAGCCCAGAAGATCGCAGTCGACGCCGTCGTCGCGCTGACTGACTGTGACCGCGACGCCGCCACCACGTTTATCCGCCGGCTCTATCTCGAAGGCGTCAGGGATCCCAAGCGCCTGACCTTCAAGGGCTCCAGGCGCTGGCTCGAGCCTGACGAGCCTGATTCGGCTCCCTGTTCGTTTCAGCGCCAAGCTCCGTCCGTTCACGATTTCTGGAAAGACGGCAACCCGTTGGCGAATATCTTGCCGGTGCGGCGCGGCCGGGCTACACGACACCCCGGCTGGGTCACTTGGGAACGGGGATATGCTGAAACAGCTCTTTGCACCGCAACTTGTCATCCTTTACGTGCTTGCGGCATCGACGCTTTACGTCCACTTCCGCGGCAAGCAGCGGCTGCGCTTCGCGCGCCAGCTCGGCGATCATTCGACCTATCTCGCGCCCTACAACGTGCTGATGTATGCGGGCTCGGCCGTGCCGAACAAGCCGGTGATCTCGGTTGATCAGTTTCCCGAGCTCAAGCCGCTCAGCGAAAATTGGGAGACGATCCGCGACGAGGCTGTGCGCCTGTTCGACGAAGGCTTCATCCGCGCGGCGGCGAAGAACAACGACTGGGGCTTCTACTCGTTCTTCAAAAGCGGCTGGAAGCGGTTTTACCTGAAGTGGTACGACGACTTCCTGCCATCGGCGCGCACGCTGTGCCCGAAGACGGTGGAGTTGTTGAACGCGATTCCGTCCGTACACGGTGCGATGTTCGCGATGCTGCCGCCGGGCGGCAAGCTAGGCGCGCATCGCGATCCCTTCGCCGGTTCGCTGCGTTATCATCTCGGCCTCGTCACGCCGAACTCAAACAAGTGCCGCATCCTCGTCGACGGCGTCGAATGCGTCTGGCGTGATGGCGAAGCCTTCATGTTCGACGAGACGTTCATCCACAGCGCCGAGAACGCGACCGACGTCAACCGAATCATCCTGTTCTGCGACGTCGAGCGTCCGATGAAGTACGGCTTCATGACCGCGATGAACCGCTGGGTCAGCCATCACATCGTCAAGGCGTCGGCGACCCAGAATGTCGATGGCGAGAATGTCGGCGCGCTCAACAAGGTCTTCGGCAAGCTCTACGAGATCCATCTCGCGAGCCGCAAGGTCAAGGAGTGGAATCGCAGCGTCTACTACACGCTGAAGTATTCGCTGACGGCGCTGATCCTCGGCCTGATCGTGGTGTCGGCGCTGAGGTGATTGGCGCACATCGTCGCCTGGAATCAAAAAGCCCCGGAGCATGCTCCGGGGCTTTGTTATTTGGGGAACGTGTCGTGGTTATTCCGGCTGGCCGATCGAGACCTTCAGCGTGCCGACACCGTCGACGCCGCATTCGAGCTTGTCGCCGGGCTGAAGCTGCGACACGCCAGCGGGCGTGCCGGTCATGATGATGTCGCCGGCAGCGAGCTTCACCTGCTGCGAGAGCTGCCAGATGATCTCCGGCACGTTCCAGATCAGCTCGGTGAGATCGCCCTTCTGGGCTTCCTTGCCGTTGACCGTGAGCCAGATCTTGCCCTTGGATGGATGGCCGATCTTCGAAGCCGGCTGCACCGCGGAGCAGGGCGCCGAATAGTCGAACGATTTGCCGATCTCCCAGGGGCGTTCTTTCTTGCGCGAGGCGATCTGGAGGTCGCGGCGGGTGAGGTCGATACCGACGGCATAGCCGTAGACGTGGTCGAGCGCCTTGTCGGAGGGAATGTTCAGTCCGCCGCTCTTCATCGCGACGATCAGCTCGACCTCGTGATGCAGGTCCTTGGTCAGCGGCGGATAGGGAATGGTGGCGCCATCGGGCACCAGCATGTCGGCGTGCTTGGCGAAGAAGAACGGCGGCGCGCGCTCGTCATTGCCCATCTCGCGGATGTGCTCGAGATAGTTGCGACCGACGCACCAGATGCGGCGCACCGGATAGCGGCCGCTCTCCCCGACGACGGGAAGCGATGCCTGGGGCGGAAGCGGAATGACGTAGGAGGCGGCGTTCATGAAGCGGTCTCGCTGCTCTTGGGGTGAAGGAAATGCTAGGCGGTTGCGCTAATCGGCGCCAGCCCCAGAGGGCCGGCGTCGTGGTGCTGGAGGCGGAAGAACGAGGCGTAGCGGCCCGAGCGGCGGAGCAGCTCGTCGTGCCGGCCCTGCTCGATGATCTCGCCGCCCTCGACCACCAGGATCGCGTCGGCGTGCATGATGGTGTGCAAGCGGTGCGCGATCACGATCGTGGTGCGGTTCTGGCAGAGATGCTCGATCGCCTCCTGCACCTGCTTCTCGGACTCGGAGTCGAGCGCGGCGGTGGCCTCGTCGAGCAGGATGATCGATGCGTTCTTGATCAGCGCGCGCGCCACCGCGATGCGCTGGCGCTGGCCGCCCGAGAGCTGCGTGCCGTGCTCGCCGACCGGCGTGTCGTAGCCGAGCGGGAAGCTCATGATGAAATCATGCGCGCAGGCGGCCTTGGCCGCCTCGATGATCTCGTTCTCGGTCGCGCCGGGCCGGCCGAAGGCGATGTTGTTGCGGATGGTATCGCGGAACAGATAGACGTCCTGACCGACATAGGCGGTCTGCGCCCGCAGCGACTTTCGCGAGACCGAGGAGATCGACTGGCCGTCGATCACGATGTCGCCCTGCGTCACCTCGTAGAAGCGCAGCAGCAGCGCCAGCACGGTCGACTTGCCGCCGCCGGAGGGGCCGACCAGCGCAGTGACCTTGCCGGGCTCGGCGGTGAAGCTCATGCGGTTGAGGACGGTCTCACCGGTGCGATAGGCGAAGCTGACGTCGCGCAGCTCGATCCGGGCGTCGGACAGTTTTAGCGATGGTTTGTCGTCGTCGGAGTGCTCACTGGCCGGGCTGTCAACCACCTCGAGCAGCATACGCGCGCCGACGAGCTGGCTGTTCAGATCGATGTTGAGCCGCGCCAGCCGCTTGGCCGGCTCGGTCGCCATCAGGAAGGCGGTCATGAACGAGAAGAACTGGCCGGGCGTCGCGCCGAGCGCGACCACGCTGTAGCCGCCATAGAGCAGACAGCCGGCGACCGCGAAGCCGCCAAGCATCTCCATCAGCGGGTTGGAGCGGTTGGCGACGCGGGCCATCTTGTTGGCGTTGCGCTCGACGATCGCGATGTTCTCGTCGATGCGGCTTTGCATCGTCTCTTCGAGCGTGAAGGCCTTGACCGTGCGGATGCCCTGCAGCGACTCCTGCATGGTCTCCAGGATGTCGGCTGTGCCGGTGAACTGGTTGTAGGCGAGGCCCTTGATGCGCTTGACCAGCTTGCGCAGCACCAGCATCGCCGGCGGCACCGCGACGAGGCCGATGAACGACATCAGCGGATCCTGCCACACCATGACGCCGATCATGCTGAGCAGCATCAACAGGTCGCGCCCGATGGCATTGACCAGCATGTTGAGGACATCGGTGATCGACTTGGCGCCGGCGGTCAGCCGCGCCAAAAATTCCGAGGAGTGCCGCTCGGAGAAGAAGCCGACGCTCTCGCGCATCAGCTTGGCGAAGAGTTGCCGCTGGTTGGTGGCGAGGATGGCGTTGCTGATTTTGGTCAGGATCACCATGTGGCCGTACGTCGCCACGCCCTTGATGAAGAGCAGGATCACCGTGACGCCCGACAGCATGGCGATGCCGGGGATGTTCTTGTCGACATAGGCCTGGTTGATGACCTGGCCGAGGACGTAGGTCGCCGCCGCAGTCGCAGCGGCAGCCGCCGCCATCAGCGCGAAGGCAACGAGATAACGCCGCCAGTAGGTGATCCCCTGTTCCATGACGAGGCGGCGAATCAGGATCGCTGCCGCATAGGGATCGTCGGTGATTTTCTTTGGAAACTGGGCCATCCGTAGTCCATTGACAGCGCAGGGAAAAGCCTGCCCGCGCGTCAGGGATCGAATGGCCTCTGTGCCCGCTAAAGCGGGGCTTTTCAAGCCCAATTAAGGACTTGCGCAGGGGCGGATTTTAGGCCGAGGCGGCGTGGCGCAGCTCGCCATGGCGCTCGCGGAACAGCTTTTCCTCCCAGGCGAGTGCATGTGCCGCGATGGTCTCGAGGTCGTCGTATTGCGGCCTCCAATCGAGCAGGCTGCGAATCCGGCTGGTATCGGCAACCATGGTCATGATGTCGCCGGGCCGGCGCGGCGCGTACTGGACGGCGAAGCTGCGCCCCGAAACCCGCCGCACCGCGTCGATGGTTTCCAGCACGGAATAGCCGCGGCCATAGCCGCAATTCAGCGTCGTCGAGGCGCCGCCGCGGCGCAGGTACGACAGCGCCGAGCGATGCGCTTGCGAGAGGTCGGTGACGTGGATGAAGTCGCGGATGCAGCTTCCGTCCTGGGTCGGATAGTCGGTGCCGAACACGTCAATCTTGGCGCGCTGGCCGGTGGCCGCCTCGACCGCGATCTTGAGCAGATGCGTGGCGCCGACGGTCGCGAGCCCGATGCGGGCCTGCGGATCGGCGCCAGCGACGTTGAAATAGCGCAGCACGACATATTGCATGCCGTAGGCGGAGGCGACGTCGTGCAACATGATCTCGGTCATCAGCTTCGACGAGCCGTAGGGCGAGAGCGGCCGCGTCGGTGCATTCTCGGGCACCGGCACCTGGTCCGGATTGCCGTAGACGGCCGCGGTCGAGGAGAAGATGAAGCGGCCAATGCCGCGCTTGATTGCGACGTTGAGCAGGTTGCGCGCGGTCATGAAGTTGTTGCGGTAATAGCCGAGCGGATCGCGCATCGAATCCGGCACGACGACGGAGCCCGCGAAATGTATGATGCTCTCGATGTTGTGTTGCGCGATCACCCCTTCGAGCAGGTTCTCGTCGCCGGCGTCCCCGATGAACAGCGGCACGCCTTCGGGCAAGTAAGCGGAGAAGCCGGTGGAGAGATCGTCGATCACGACGACGTCCTCGCCGGCTTCCGCCAGCGAAAGAACCGTGTGACTTCCGATATAGCCGGCGCCGCCGGTGACTAAGACAGTCATGATCTCACCCGTCTTCCGATCACCCGCCAAGCTAACGTTTGCGCGGTGAAGAGGGGGTTTCGGCGGCCCTGAACTGGTCACTATGCTTAATGTTGCGTATAGGGGACTTCCGAAACGGAGCGTGAAGTGGCGAATTTCCCCGGCGATCTCCAGGTGATCGTGCCAAATCTGCACAGGCGCTATTCCGGCGTCACCGCGACCAATCGCATGGTGGCGCCGCGGGTGGCAAAACTGTTTCGCGCGGCATGGTTCGGCGCGAACGCGCCGGAGGGGATCACGCGATTGAGCGCTACCGATTTTCTGAAATTGTGGCGCCGCAGGGCGCCCCTGATCTGGCATGCGCGGCGCAACAACGAGATGATCGCGGGTGTGCTGCTACGCGCGCTCGGCTGGCCGCTCAAACTCGTCTTCACCTCGGCGGCGCAGCGGCATCATAGTTGGATCACGCGCTGGCTGATCCGGCGGATGGATGCGATCATCGCGACCAGCGAGATCTCGGCTTCGTTCCTGAAAGTGAAGGCGACTGTGATTCCCCATGGCGTCGACACCGACGTCTATGCGCCGCCAAGAGATCGCGCTGCAGCCTTCGCCGAGAGCGGGCTGCCGGGCCGCTATGCCATCGGCTGTTTCGGCCGCGTGCGCTCGCAGAAGGGTACCGATGTCTTCGTCGATGCGATGTGCCGCCTCCTGCCGCGCTACCCCGATTTCACCGCCGTCATCGTCGGCCAGGTCACGACGGAGCAACTTCCCTTCGCGAACGATCTGAAGAAACGGATCGAGGCCGCCGGCCTGCAATCGCGCATCATCATCACCGGCGAGTTGCCGATCCAGCAGGTGCAGCGCTGGTATCAGCGGCTGACGATCTATGCCTTCACCTCGCGCAATGAAGGATTCGGCTTGACGCTGATCGAGGCGATGGCGGCAGGCAGCGCGCTGGTGGCCGCGCGTGCGGGGGCCGCGGAGCTCGTGGTCGAGGACGGCGTCACCGGCGTGCTGACGCCGCCGGGTGATGCCGCTGCGCTCGCCGCGGCGCTCGAACCGCTGACGCGCGATGTGGCGCTTGCAACAGTGATGGGGCAGCGCGGGCGCGCGCGTGTGTTGGCAAAATTCAGCCTCGATGCTGAGGCCGCCCGGATCGGCGAGGTCTATCGTCCGCTGCTCTGACGAGGTCAGGTGGAGGCGCGGGCGCGCGTCTCGCTGAGCACCCGCTGCGCGATCGCCACGACCTCGGAGGCTGCGATGTCGCGCATGCAGCGATGGTCGTTCATCCGGCAGATGGTGCTCTGGCAGGGCTGGCAGGACAGCACGCTCTTGTCCTGGCGCACGGTCGCGGCAAGGCCGTTGAGTGGGGCCCAAAGGTAGGGGTCGGTCGGGCCGAAAATGCCCATGGTCGGTGTCCCCAGCGCCGCCGCTATGTGCATCAGCCCGGAGTCGTTGGAAATCGCGACGCCCGCCGCCGCCATGGCGAGGACGCCGTTGCGCAAGTCCGTGCCGGTCAGGTCCCGCACGCCCGGTCCGCCCGCCGCGACGATCTCCTGGGCCAGCCCCTTTTCCGCCGGGCCGCCGACTACCCAGACCTCCAGACCCTGCGCGGCCAGGAGGCGGGCTGCTTCGGGATAGTCGGTCCAGCGCTTCGAGGCACCCACCGAGCCCGGCGCGAGCGCCACGGCTGCCCCGGCGCTGAGCCCATTGGCCTGCCGCCAGCGGACGATCTCCTCGGCCGGAACCTGCAATTGCGGCACCGGCCATTCCGGCGGGAGGGGCGCGCCATCGGGCTGGGCGAGGGCGGCGTTCTTGTCGATGAAGCGGGGGAGCCGCTTCTCGCCCCAACGCCAGCGGTTGATCAGGCCGAACCGGAACTCCCCGACAAAGCCGACCCGCTCGGGGATGCCGGCCAAGGCCGGCGCAATGGCGGCTTTCCAGGTCCGCGGCAGCACCAGCGCGGTCCCGTAGTTCCGCTCGCGCAGCAGGCGCGCCAGGCCGAGCTGGCGGGTGACGGCGAGCCGGCTGCGCGGCAGATCCCAGATGATTCCTCGGCGGACGCCCGGCATGTAATCGACCAGCGGGGCGCAGAGGGGCGTGGTCAGAAGGTCGACCGGCCGGTTCGGCCAGCGTTCCTTCAGAATCCGGACGACCGTGTGATTCCGGACGAAATCGCCGATCCACATATAGGGGATGATCAGGATCGGGCGGGTGTCGCCTGGGTCCTCATTTCCGCTAAGTTGCGAATCTTTGTTCATTCTTAAACGGGTCACGGCTGCGCTGATGTGGCGGATCGGTTAGCCGCTCCGGGGCGGAACGTAAAGCCGGGAGGGGACCGGGTCCCAAAACCGCTTACACTTTGGCGGATCATGCGCTACGGCAGGACCGGGCCGCACAATCGGGCAGGGAATTTTGGAATGTTGCTGGTGACCGGCGGGGCCGGTTTTATCGGATCGAATGTCGTCGCCGCGTTGAATGACGCCGGCCGGAGCGATGTCGTGGTCTGTGATCGCCTCGGCACCGACGGCAAGTGGCGCAATCTCGCCAAGCGGCAGCTTGCCGACATCGTCCCGCCGGCCGAGGTGCTCGAATGGCTGAAAGGCCGCAAGCTCGAGGCGATCGTCCATCTCGGCGCGATTTCCGAGACCACTGCCACCGACGGTGACCTCGTGATCGAGACCAATTTTCGTCTGTCGATGCGCCTGCTGGACTGGTGCACGACGAACGCGGTGCCGTTCATCTACGCCTCGTCGGCGGCGACCTATGGCGACGGCGCGGAAGGCTTTGGCGACGACGCCTCGCTCGCAGCGTTGAAGAAATTGCGGCCGATGAATCTCTACGGCTGGAGCAAGCATCTGTTCGATCTTGCCGTCGCGGAGCGTGTTTCCCGCGGCGACAAGCTGCCGCCGCAATGGGCGGGCCTCAAATTCTTCAACGTGTTCGGCCCGAACGAGTACCACAAGGGCTCGATGATGAGCGTGCTGGCGCGGCGCTTCGACGACGTCAAGGCGGGGCGCGTCGTGCAACTGTTCAAGTCGCATCGCGAGGGCATCGCCGATGGCGATCAGCGCCGTGATTTCATCTATGTCGACGACGTCGTGCGGGTCATCATGTGGCTGCTCGCGACGCCTTCGGTATCCGGCATCTTCAATGTCGGAACCGGTAAGGCGCGCAGCTTCAAGGACCTGATGCTCGCGGCCTATGTGGCGCTCGGCACCAGGCCCAACATCGAATACGTCGACATGCCCGAGGCGATCCGCGGCAGCTACCAATACTTCACCCAGAGCGAAGTCGATCGGCTCCATGGTGCCGGCTACAACGGCGGCTTCACGACGCTCGAGGATGCGGTGAAGGCCTATGTGAGCGGATATCTCGACCAGCTCGATCGTTTCCGCTGAGGCCCAAGGACCATGCCGACGCCCATTCTGGACTTCGATGCCCTCGCGCAAGACATCGCGCGCCGTACCGTGCTGTGCATCGGCGATATCATGCTGGACGAGTTCGTCTATGGCGAGGTGTCGCGGATTTCGCCGGAAGCCCCGGCGCCGGTGATCGCCGCGCAGCGCAGCGAGATCCATATCGGCGGCGCCGGCAACGTCGCGCGCAACGTTGCCTCCCTCGGCGGGCGCTGCATCTTCGTCGGTCTCGTCGGCGATGACGACGCGGGCAGGCGGCTGGCGGCCGCGCTTGACGAGCAATCCGGCATCGACAGCGTGCTGGTGTGCGATCCGTTGCGGCCGACCACGCGAAAGGTCCGCTTCGTTTCCGAACATTTCTCCACGCACATGCTGCGCGCGGATTGGGAGCAGGGGCTGCCCGCCTCCGACGCGGTCGAGACCAAGCTGATCGAGGCGATCCTGCCGCACCTTTCCCGCGCCGACATCGTGCTGCTCTCCGACTACGCCAAGGGCGTCCTGACCGCGCGCGTGATCCGCCATGTCATCGATGTCGCGCGAAAGCTCGGCAAGCCCGTGATCGTCGATCCCAAGAGCCTGAACTGGGCGATCTATCGTGGCGCCACGCTGCTCACGCCCAATCGTAAAGAGTTTTCCGAAGCCACCCGCAGCCGCGCCGACACCACGCAGAGCATCGTCGATGCCACCGAGGACGTGATGCGGCTCGCCGATTGCGAGGCGATCCTCGTCACGCAAGGAGAGCACGGCATGACGCTTGTGCCGCGCAACGGCGAGGCGGTGCATGTGCCGGCTTTCCCCGTGAAGGTGCGTGACGTCTCCGGCGCCGGCGACACCGTCGCCGCGGCGCTCGCGGTGTCGCTTGCGGCGGGTGCGGACTGGGACACGGCCCTGCGGATGGCCAATGCAGCGGCCGCCGTTGCCGTCGGCAAGCAGGGCACGGCCAGCGTGAGCACAGCCGAGCTGCGGCGAAAGATCCTGCCGCATGCCTATCTCGCGGCCGAGGAGAAGATCGTTCTGGAGGCCGATGCGCTGGACGCGCAGCTTGTCGAATGGCGCAGGCAGGGACAGCGCGTCGGCTTCACCAATGGCTGCTTCGACATCCTGCATCCCGGCCACGTCAAGGTGTTGACGGCGGCGCGCGCAGCCTGCGACCGCCTGATCGTGGGTCTCAATAGCGACGCCTCGGTGCGGCGGTTGAAGGGCGCCGATCGTCCCGTTCAGGACGAGCGTGCGCGCGCCGAGGTGCTGGCAGCGCTCGAAGCCGTCGATCTCGTCGTCATCTTCGAGGAGGACACGCCGATCGACCTGATCACCCGGATCAAGCCGAGCGTGCTGGTAAAGGGCGGCGACTACACCCGCGAGCAGGTGGTCGGCCATGAGGTCGTGGAGGCCGCGGGCGGGACGGTCGTGCTGGTCGATCTCCTGCAAGGCTTCAGCACGACGGCGCTGGTCCACCGCGCGCGGGGAGGGGGCAAGTGACGACGCTCGCGAAGGAATCGACGAGCGCGCTGCTGCTGCGGCGCTTGCGCAATCCGGCGGCATGGAGCGAGACGGTCGACGTGCTCGCGGTCCTGACCGCGGCCTCGCTGCCCTGGTCGACGTCGCTTGTCGGGATATTCAATGCCCTGATGCTCGTCTGCATTGTGCCGTTTCTCGATCTCAGGGCATTCCTGCAATCGCTGACACGTCCGATCTGCATGGCGCCGATCGCGCTGTTCCTGCTCGCGCTGGTGGGAACGTTGTGGTCGGATGCGGCCTGGGGCGCGCGGCTCTATGCGGTCAACCCCACGGTCAAGCTGCTCGTTCTTCCGATCCTGCTCTACCATTTCGAGCGCTCGCCGCGTGGACATTGGGTGTTCATCGCCTTTCTCGTCTCCTGCGCATTGTTGTCGATGGCGTCGTGGCTGGTCGCCTTCTACCCGAACCTCACGATCAAACCGGGCGGCATCGAGCGCGGCATCATCGTCAAGAATCACATCGACCAGGGCCAGGAATTCACGCTGTGCGCAGTCGCGCTGGCCTATCCGGTCGTGATGCTGGTGCGGGAGAAACGGTACTGGCTCGCCGGGCTGCTCACCGCGCTTGCCATCAGCTTCTTCGCCAACATGGCCTTCGTGGTGGTGTCGCGCACCGCGCTGGTCACGGTCCCGATCATGCTCGCGGTGTTCGCGCTGCTTCATCTGAGGTGGCGCAGCATCCTGCTCATTGCCGCCGGCCTCGTCGCCATTGCGCTGGTCGCCTGGCAGGCCTCGCCGTATTTGCGCAGGACCGCCGACACATTTTCGAGCGATTATCAGCTCTACAAGGAGAGGGGAGCGCCGACCTCGATCGGCCTGCGGCTCGAATTCTGGCGAAAATCTCTCGGCTTCTTCGCGGAAGCGCCAATCAAGGGCCACGGCACCGGTGCGACGCGCGGACTGTTCGAGCAGGTCGCGACCGGCAGCGGCTATCAGGCCTCCGCCGAGGTGATCGGCAACCCGCACAACCAGACGCTGAATGTCGCCGTGCAGTGGGGTGTCTTCGGCATCGTCATTCTCTACACGACGTGGATTCTCCATCTTCTCCTGTTTCGCGGCGATGGACTTGCCAACTGGATCGGACTATTGGTCGTGGTGCAGAATATCTTCACCTCGTTGTTCAACTCCCATCTGTTCGACTTTCACGAGGGCTGGATGTACGTCCTCGGCGTCGGCGTTGCCGGCGGCATGGTCATCCGAGCGCGAAAGATCGCGCCGAAGGTTGGGGAAGCCGGTTCCTGACCCGCCGCGCTGCTGGCAAGTTTTCCCGATATGGGCTATCAGCGCTATCAGGTTGCATTAAACTGGATATCACATCGGCCGTCGGATGGCGCGACTCTCGCATCTCACCTTGCGCAATTTCCTGATCGCATTCCACGACCTCCTGGCAACCATGGCGGCGCTGTTCGTCGCGTTCTACGTGCGCTTCGAGGGCGGCGAGGGCTTTGTCGAGCGCCTGCCGCTGCTGTTCGAGATCCTGCCCTATTTCCTCGCCTTCAGCGTGGTCGTATTCTTCACCTTCAACCTCACCACGACGAAATGGCGCTTCATTTCGCTGCCCGACGCGCTGAACATCATCCGCGTCGCAACAGTGCTGACGGTCGCGCTGCTCGTCCTCGACTACATCTTCGTCGCCCCCAACGTGCGTGGCACCTTCTTTCTCGGCAAGGTGACGATAGTCCTCTATTGGTTCCTGGAAATCTCGTTCCTCAGCGCGCTGCGCTTCGCCTATCGCTACTTCCGTTATACGCGCGTGCGCCGCCATGCACGGATCGAGGACGCTGCGCCGACGCTGCTGATTGGCCGCTCCGCGGATGCCGAGGTGCTTCTGCGCGGCATCGAGAGCGGCGCCATCAAGCGCATCTGGCCGGTCGGCGTGCTTTCACCGTCGAATGCGGACCGCGGCCAGTTCATCCGCAGCGTTCCGGTGCTGGGCAGCGTCGACGACATCGAAGACGTGATCACCGACTTCGCCAGGCGCAACAAGCCGATCGCCCGCCTCGTGATGACGCCGTCCGCCTTCGAGCCGGAGGCCCGTCCGGAATCGGTGCTGATGCGGGCGCGAAAGCTGGGCGTGATCGTCAACCGCATGCCATCGCTTGAGAGCGGCGACACGCCGCGCCTCACGGCGGTCGCGGTTGAGGACCTGCTGTTGCGGCCGAGCGAGACGATCGACTACGCACGCCTCGAAGCTCTGATCAGGGGCAAGGCCGTGATCGTCACCGGCGGCGGCGGTTCGATCGGTTCCGAAATCTGCGAGCGCATCGTCGCTTTCGGCGCCGCGCGCCTCCTGGTGCTCGAGAACTCCGAGCCGGCGCTCTACGCCGTCACGGAAGCACTCGCGGCCGATGGCACCGCGGCGACGATCGAGGGCCGGATCGCCGACATCCGCGATCGCGAGCGCGTCATGCGCCTGATGGCTGAGTTCAAGCCGGATATCGTGTTCCATGCCGCCGCGCTCAAGCACGTGCCGATCCTCGAACGCGACTGGAGCGAGGGGGTCAAGACCAACATCTTCGGTTCGATCAACGTGGCCGATGCGGCGCTTGCCGCCGGCGCCGACGCCATGGTGATGATCTCGACCGACAAGGCGATCGAGCCAGTGTCGATGCTCGGCCTGACCAAGCGCTTCGCGGAGATGTACTGTCAGGCGCTCGATCACGATCTCGCCACCCAGGGCGTCGGCCTCAAACCGCCGATGCGCCTGATCTCGGTCCGGTTCGGCAATGTGCTGGCGTCGAACGGCTCGGTGGTGCCGAAGTTCAAGGCCCAGATCGAGGTCGGTGGCCCGGTGACGGTGACGCATCCCGACATGGTCCGCTATTTCATGACCATCCGCGAGGCTTGCGATCTCGTCATCACCGCAGCGACGCATGCGCTCGGCACGGAGCGTTCGGATGTATCCGTCTACGTCCTCAACATGGGCCAGCCGGTCAAGATCGTCGATCTTGCGGAGCGCATGATCAGGCTGTCCGGTCTGCAGCCCGGCTACGACATCGAGATCGTGTTCACGGGGATGCGGCCGGGCGAGCGGCTGAATGAGATCCTGTTCGCGACCGAAGAGCCCGCCGCCGAGATCGGTGTAGCCGGTATCATGGCCGCGCAGCCGAACCAGCCGCCGATGCAGATCCTGCGCAAATGGATCACGGCGCTCGAGCAAGCGATCGCGCGCGATGATCGGGCTAGCATCAGGACCATCCTGAGGGATGCTGTTCCGGAATTCGGATCAACAGCGGCCTGATATGCAATCGCTCAGCAAGATCGTCGTCGCGAGCCAGCATTACCCGCCGGATCCGAGCACGACAGCGGCGATCATGGCCGAGATTGCCTGCCATCTCGCGCAAACGCACGACGTCGTCGTGTTGTCCGGCTCTGCCGGTGCGTTGCCGGAGACGGGTCCGGGCAAGCCGCGGATCGTGGCGGTCAAGAACCGGATGGCGGGAAAGGCGGCGCTGGTGCGGCGAGGTGCGGCCGAGCTTCTGTTCGCCTCGCGCACCTTCCTCGCCTTGATCCGGGAGCTGCGGCACGGCGACGTTGTGCTCACCGTGACGGCGCCGTTCATGCTGCCTTACGCGGTGGCCGCGGCAGCGAGGCTCAGGCGCGCGCGCTCCGCGCTGATCATGCACGATCTCTTCCCCGACGTCCTCGTCATGGCGGGGATGCTGAAACCCGGCTCGATCCTGACCAGGACGATGCGCGCAGCCAACGCTCTAATGTTTCTCGCGCTCAATGCCGTCATCACGATCGGCCGCGATGCGGAACGGCCGCTGCTGAGCTACCGAGGCATGACGCGGAACAAGATCCGCTTCATCCCGAACTGGGCGACGCTCGTGCCGGCTCCGCGTCCGTTGAGATTCGACAATCCGTTCCGTCGGGGGCTGCCGGCCCGCTTCATCGTCGGCCTGTCGGGCAATCTCGGCTTCACGCATGATCCGGAGATCGTGTTCGCGGCGGCGCGCCTGTTGAGGGACGACGCGGATATTCACTTCCTGCTCTCCGGCTGGGGTATCGGTTTCGAGCGATTGAAGCAGTTGCAGGCCGATGCAAACTTGCCGAATGTCAGTTTCGTGGCGCGGGTCGAGGACGTGCAGCTCGAGGCGTTTCTGGCCGCCGCCGACCTCTGGATCATTCCGTACCGGAAGAACGTCGCAGGGGTATCGGTGCCGAGCCGGTTCTACAATCTGCTGGCGGTCGGCCGACCCGTGTTGCTTGTCTCGGAGCCGGAGGCCGAGGCGGCATTGACGGTGGTTGAAAACGAGCTCGGCTGGGTCGTGACCCCTGGCCGGGCCGATCAGCTGGCAGATGCAATCCGAGCGGCGGCCCATTCCGACCACGGAGCCATCGCGGCACGTGCGGTCAAGGCCGCCTCAAGGTTTGATCGCGCTACGGCGATGGACGCCTATGCCGATCTGGTCGACGAATTGCTGCGCAATCCAAAATTGTCGGAGCAACGATGAGTGAACGCCAACCAGTCGTGCTCGTGACGGGCGCGAGCGGATTTGTTGGCCGTCACATTGCGCCGGCTCTTGCGCGAGAGGGGTGGGCGGTCCGCCGCGCGGTCCGCAGCCCCGAAGGCATCGACGGTGAGGTCGTCATCGGATCGATCGGTCCCGAAACCGACTGGCAGGTCGCACTCGACGGCGTCGACGCCGTCGTCCATCTCGCGGCGCGCGTTCATCACAAGTACGAGCAGCACGCGGTCGAGCTCTACCGCAACGTCAACATCGCCGGCACGCTGCGCCTAGCGCGCAGTGCGGTGATGGCCGGCGTGCGCCAGTTCGTCTTCGTCAGTACGGTTCTAGTGCACGGCCGCACCAATAGGGGCCGGGCGCCCTTCAGCGAGGATGACGTCCTCACGCCGCGTGGTCTCTACGGCATGTCGAAGGCGGCGGCGGAGTCGGGGCTCAGGACGCTAGCGCACGACAGCGCAATGAAGACTACGGTGATCAGGCCGCCTCTGGTCTACGGCGCAGGGGCCAAAGGCAACTTTGCGCTGCTGTCGCGTGCAGTGAGCCTCGGAGTGCCGCTACCCTTTGCCGCGATCCGCAACCAGCGCGCTTTCCTTGCGGTGCAGAACCTCTCGTCCTTCATCCTGCGGCGGTTGGCTCATCCTGACCCGGCAAGCAATTTCGAGATATTCCTCGTGGCTGACAGGGAGCAGGTCTCGACACCCGAATTCATCGAGCGTCTTGCCACCGCTTCCGGCAAGAGCGCGCGGCTCTTCGGTATGCCGCCGGCGTTGTTGAGTTCGCTGCTTGGCGTCATCGGCCGGGAGGATACACATGAAAGCCTCATCGGCTCGCTCGAACTCAACGTGTCCAAGGCGATCGCGACCGGCTGGCAGCCGCAAGTATCCCTCGATGAGGGCCTGCGGCTCGCGCTGTCGGCTCAGGCCGCCTGAGGGCGGGAGAAGCGCCGCAGGACGGCGCCGATCGCGATCGCTCCCGCGACCAGCGCAAGCACGGTGATCGTGGTCGAGCCGGCGCGGATTGTGACGATGGCGAGCAGCGCGAGCACGAGGTTGAGCGCGAACACCTCGCCGACAACCCGAGGGACCTTGAAGCCATTGTCGGTGGCGCGCTGATAGAAATGCGTGCGATGTGCCGACCAGAACGGCTCGCGCCGCGCGATGCGCTGAAACAGCGTTATGGTGGCATCCGCGAGATAGTACCCGGGCAGCAGCAGCGCCGCGGCGATCTGGCCCCGCCAGGCGAGCTCCAGCAGGCACCAGCCGAGCAATAGTCCAATCGGCAGGCTGCCGACATCGCCGAGAAAGACCTTGGCGATCGGGCGATTGAAGGGCGCAAAGCCGAGCATGGCGCCGCAAAGGGCCGTCGCGAGCAGTCCGGTGGACGGAGAGAGGTCGCCAAACCATCCGAGCAGCCCGAGCGCGGCCGTCGTCGGCACCACCTCGGACACCGTCATCAGGTCGAGACCGTCCATGAAATTGACGAGGTTCACGAACCAGACGCCGGCGATGACGATAAGGACGCGTTCAAAGGCCAGCGGCAGGGCGGGCACGATGCGCAGCGTCTCCGGTGCCGAGAACACGATGGTGGTCACGGCGGCAGCCTGTAACGAGAGCCGTACGATGACCGGCAGCGGCTTGATGTCATCGACAAGCCCGACCAGTGCGACCAGCACAGTGGCGCCGATCAGGGGCAAGGGAATCGCGGCATGGGCCCAGGCGGCCCAGAGCGCAGTGACCAGCAGAGTGGCCGCGACGACCGCGATACCCGCGCCCTGCGGCGTCGGGATCCGATGCGAGGAGCGTGCGTTTGGCCGGGCCAGCGCGTAGCGCTGCAGCAGCGGCATGCTCCGCCAGGTGATACAGGCAGAAAGCAGTGCGGCCAATGCGAGGGCGAGCAGCATCAGCCCCAATGCATTTTGCGGACCGGCGACGAAAATCGTCACTCCGGCACCTCGATCGGGGCCGATCCTTGCGCCGCCTTCTCGGCGCTGAATATCCAGACCAGCCCGCCGAACGCGCCGACGATGAACGAGACGGCGCCGAACAGCAGCGAGACATTGACGCCCTCATTGGCGGCGAGGCCGGCGAAGCCGAAAGCCAGGCCCATGGTCGCCTCGCGGACGCCCCAGCCGGCGATCGATATCGGCATCAACGTGATCAGCATGACCGGCGGAATGAGCAGAAAGACCTGGCCGAAATTGACCGGCGCGGCGATCGACTGCACCACGCACCAGGCGATCACGACCGCCAGCACGTGAATGACGAGCGACAGGATCGCGACAAGTGGGCCCCGTGTGCGGTTGAAGATCACGCGGTTCGCGATTACGGCGCAAGCGTGGATGTGATGCGTGGCCCACCAGCTCTTGAGCCACGACCATTTCAACGCACCGAAGATCAAAAAGCCGACGCCGCCCGCGAGTGCGGCGAGGTCGAGCAGCAGCAGCGCCGAACGCCCATTCGGATCGGTGATGAGACTGTAGCTCCACGGCAGGCTCGCGACGATGAGGATCGCGAGCGCAACCAGCCCGATCGCGCGATCGACGAAAATCGAATAGGTCGCCGCACGCCAGCCGGCGCCGGCACGCGCGACGAGCCAGAGCCGGACCGCGTCGCCGCCGATCGCGGAGGGCAGGGTCTGGTTGAAGAATGCGCCGATCACGTTGTAGCGCATGGCCCGGCCGAGCCCGAGCGGCGCGCCGCATTCGGCGCTGATCTCGCGCCAGCGCAGCACGCCGACGAAGATCTGCAGGAACGTGACCGCGATGGCCGCGCCGATCCAGAACAGGCTGCTCAAGGTGAAGCGCGAAAACAGCTCGGACGGGTTGACCTTGCGCAGCGCAAGATAGAGCAGCGCCGCGGAAATCAGGATTTTGGCCGTCGACAGCAGGATTCGGCGCATCTCGCCCGCATGAACAGGGTTTGCGATGGTTGAGGTCACCCGACGCGAGGCGCCGAATTTGGCCGCTTTGGTATGGTTTTGGCGCCGATCTTGCAATAGCCGTTATGAGAGAGCTCTCATGAGAGCGTCGAGGCTATTGCGACCCCCTCGACGCAGCGGCTAAAGAGGCCCGCGGAGTGGGCGCGGCGACGCATGCCTTGGGAACAGGATGACGGATCAGGCAATTTTGGTCACGGGCGCCGCCGGCTTTATCGGCTTTCACGTCGCCCGGCAGCTCCTGGCCGAAGGCCGGCCGGTCGTCGGGCTGGACAATCTCAACAGCTATTACGATCCGGTGCTGAAACGGGCACGCCTGGAGCTTCTGCGGGGTGGTCGCGGCTTCTCCTTCGTGCAGGCCGATCTTGTGGATCGGAAGGCGATCGCGGCGCTGTTTGCGGAACACCGGTTCGTGACGGTGGTGCACCTCGCGGCCCAGGCCGGCGTGCGCTATTCGATCGACCATCCTCACGCTTACGTCGACTCCAATCTTCAGGGCTTTCTGAACGTGCTCGAGGGCTGCCGGAACAACGGTTGTCGTCATCTCGTCTACGCTTCGTCATCCTCCGTTTACGGCGCCAATACGAAACTGCCGTTCGCCGTGGCGGATCGCACCGATCATCCCATTAGCCTCTACGCTGCGACCAAGAGAGCCAACGAGTTGATCGCACAGTCTTACAGCCATCTCTACCGGCTGCCGGTCACGGGCCTGCGCTTCTTTACCATATACGGTCCGTGGGGCCGGCCCGATATGGCCATGTTTCTGTTTGTGAATGCCATCATCGAGGGCAGGCCGATCCAGCTCTTTAACCATGGCAGGATGCGTCGCGACTTCACCTATATTGACGATGTCACCCGTGTAGTGTCCAAACTCATCGATCGGGTGCCCGGGGATAATCCGGCTGCCGCAAATGCGCCGTCTCGAGTCTACAATGTTGGCAATCACCGCCCTGAGGAGCTGATGCATGTCGTCGGTCTTCTGGAGCGCGAGCTGGGTCGAACGGCGAAGAAGGATCTGCTGCCAATGCAGCCGGGAGACGTGCTCGAGACGTTCGCCGATATCGGGGATTTGATGCGCGACACCGGGTTTGCGCCATCGACGCCGCTCGAGCACGGGGTCCGCAACTTTGTCGCGTGGTATCGCGACTACTTCAAGGTTTGAGATGACGATGGACAAGCGAATTATCCCCCTGATCATGTGTGGTGGCGCCGGTACACGGCTGTGGCCGGCCTCGCGCGAGGTGCGCCCCAAACAGTTCCTGCCGCTGTTCGGCGCGCGCTCGACCTTCCAGGACACGCTGTTGCGCGTCTCGGATGAATCGCTGTTCGATCGTCCGATCGTGATTACCAGCGCGTCCTACCGCTTCATGGTGCTGGAGCAGCTCGCGGAGATCGGCATCGAGGCCGACGTGCTCCTCGAGCCGATGCGGCGCGACTCCGGTCCCGCCATCGCCGCGGGCGCTGTCTTTGCGCAAGGCCGCTCCAATGACGCGATCGTGCTCGCACTCGCCGCTGACCATGTGGTGCGCGACAACGCCGCCTTCGTCGCTGCGTGTCGCGAAGGTCTCACTGCTGCCGAAGCCGGACGCATCGTGACGTTCGGCGTCAAGCCGGAGCGGCCGGCGACCGAATACGGCTATATCAGCCCGGGCGAGGCGATCTCCGGCCAGGTGAACGCGGTTGCAAGATTCGTCGAGAAGCCCGACGCGGTGAAGGCGGCCGACTACGTCAATTCGGGTTACCTCTGGAACAGCGGCAACTTCATGTTCCCGGCCGCCGTGCTGCTCGACGAATATCGCAAGGTCGACGCGACGAGCGTGCAGGCAGTCTCCGATGCCGTCGCCGATGCGGGCCGCGATCTCGGCTTCGTGACGCTCGAGCCGAAGGCGTTTGCTTCCGCGAAGGCAATCTCGATCGACTACGCCGTGATGGAAAAGACCGCGCGCGCCGCAGTGGTGCCGGTATCCTGCGGCTGGTCCGACGTCGGCTCCTGGCACGCGGTATGGGAGCTGTCGGAGAAGGATACGCAGGGCAATGCCGCGCACGGCACCGTCGTGTTCGAGGATTCCCGCAATTGCAACGTCACGACCGATTCTGCGCTGGTCGCGCTCGAAGGCGTCGATGACCTCGTCGTGGTGGCGACGGCGGATGCGGTCCTGGTCTCGCGCCAGAAGGATGCCAACGGGCTGAAGCGCCTGGTCACGAAGATCAAGACGGTCGCGCCGAAGGTTACCGAGGAGCATCTCAAGGTGCACCGGCCCTGGGGCAGCTATCAGTCCGTCGACAATGGCGAGCGCCACCAGGTCAAGCGCATCGTGGTGAAGCCGGGCGGGCGGCTGTCGCTCCAGAAGCACCACCATCGTGCCGAGCACTGGATCGTGGTCCGCGGCGCCGCCCGGGTGACGGTCAATGACGATGTCAAGACCGTGCACGAGAACGAGTCGATCTACATCCCGATGGGGGCCGTCCATCGCATGGAAAACCCGGGCAAAATCATGCTCGAGCTGATCGAGGTCCAGACCGGGAGCTATCTCGGGGAAGACGACATCATCCGGATTGAAGACGACTATCAAAGGTCGTAACCAGCACGCTCCGAATCACGCGACCCGGGCCGAAAGGCGGCATCCTTCGCCGCTAAGGCCCGGGGAACGTGTAATTTTTTGAATCAAATCGTGTCCGGATCGCTATCTCGGCGTTCGCCACAAATGTGGCACCCGTGCTAGGAGAGGCGCGGGGATTTGCATTGAATCGGGGTTCGATCAGATGAGTTCCAAAGGCTCTGCACCGGCGAAGGCCGGCTTGCGCGTCGGCGTCATTGGCGCGGGCGTGATGGGCAGCAACCATGCGCGGGTGCTCGCCGGACTTCCCGGCGTCAGCCTGGTCGGCGTCGTCGACCCCTCGCCGGCGCACCGGGTGCGCGCGACCGAGCTGACCAATTGTCAGTGCTTCGAGACGCTCGATCAGCTCGTCGCCGAAGGCGTCGATGCCGTCACCGTGGCGGCGCCGACCCATCTGCATCACGAGATCGCGCTCGCTTTGATCGCGAAGAACGTCCACGTGCTGGTCGAGAAGCCGATTGCATCCACGGTGGAGGAGGGGCGCGAGATCGTCGCCGCTGCGCAAAAGGCCGGCGTCACGCTTATGGTCGGTCATGTCGAGCGCTTCAATCCGGCGGTGGCTGCCGTCAAGCAGGCGATCGCCGGCGAGGACATCCTGTCGATTGCGATCACGCGCGTCGGACCGTTCCCGCCGCGCATGTCCAATGTCGGCGTGGTCATCGATCTTGCCGTGCACGACATCGACCTGATCCGCTGGTTCACCGAATCCGACATCGTCGAGGTGCAGCCGCAATTGTCGAGCGCGGTCGCCGAGCGCGAGGACATCGCGCTACTCCAGTTTCGCACCGCCTCGGGCGTGCTCGCCCACATCAACACCAACTGGCTGACGCCCTTCAAGGCGCGCAGCGTCACGGTCGCGACCCGCGGCAAATACGTGATGGGCGATCTCTTGACACGCCAGGTCACCGAGTGCTTCGGCTTCAAACCGGACGGCAGCTATTCGATGCGACATCTTCCGGTCGGCCATGACGAGCCGCTGCGCGCCGAGCTGATCGCGTTCCTCAATGCCGTGCGCCACGGCGAGACGCCGGCGGTGACCGGCGATGAGGGCGTCGCTAGCCTCGAGATCGCCACGCAGTGCCTGGAAGCGCCGTCGCGGCCCGCGGCCGCTTCGCCCGTCCGCAAGGCGCCGCGCCGCGTTGCCGGCTGATCCCTCTCACATGTCGACCGCTCAAAATTTGCAGGAAAATCGGCAAGGCGCCATGAACCAGCATTTGCGTTCCGATCCCATCCCGTTCATCGACATTGCCGCGCAGCGCCGCAGGCTTGGCTCGGCCATCGACGATGCGGTTGGCCGGGTTCTCAACCATTGCCAGTTCGTCAACGGACCCGAGGTCACCGAACTCGAGGCGCAGCTTGCGGCCTATTGCGGTGCCAAGCATGTCGTGAGCTGCGCCAGCGGCACGGATGCGATTCTGATGGTGCTGATGGCGAAGAAGGTCGGGCCCGGCGATGCCGTGCTGTGCCCCTCGTTCACCTTCATCGCAACCGCTTCGCCGGCGGCGCGGACCGGCGCTACGCCGATCTATGTCGACGTCGACGAAGCGACCTTCAACATGAGCCCTGAGTCCTTGAAGCGCGGCATTGTGACCGCGCGGAAGGCCGGCCTCAAGCCTGCGGCGATCATTCCGGTCGACCTGTTCGGGCAGCCTGCCGATCACGACGCCATCGCCGAGATCGCGAAAGCCGAAGGCCTCTTTGTGCTCGATGACGCCGCACAGGGTTTTGGCGCGAGCTTCAAGGGCCGCAAGCTCGGCACGCTGGCACACGCGACCACAACAAGCTTCTTCCCGGCAAAGCCGCTCGGCTGCTTCGGTGACGGAGGCGCTATCTTCACCGATGACGACGAACTCGCCGCCACGCTGCGCAGCATCCGCGTGCATGGACAGGGTGTGGACAAATACGACAATGTCCGGCTCGGCCTGACTGGTCGGCTCGACACCATGCAAGCTGCGATCCTGATCGAGAAGCTGAAGATTTTCGACGACGAGATCGCCGCCCGCAACAAGGTCGCCGAGCGCTACGCGCGAGGGCTCGGCAACGTTGTGACCGTGCCGCGCCTTGCGCCCGGCTGCACCTCGATCTGGGCGCAATACACCATCCGCCTGCCTAAGGGCACCGATCGCGACGGCTTTGCCGCCGCGCTGAAGGCCCAGGGCGTGCCGACCGCGATCTACTATGGGAAGTCGATGCATCAGCAGACCGCCTACAAGCAGTATCCGGTCGCAGAGGGCGGACTGCCGGGTTGCGAGAGCCTGTCGCAGGACGTCATCAGCCTGCCGATGCACGCCTATCTGGACGAGGCCGCCCAGGAGCGAATCATCGCCGCCGTACGCGGCGCGCTTTCAACCTGATTTCGCCATTTTGCGGAGCCGGCTCTTCCTTTAGAAGGAGTGGATGCTCGGGCGGATTTTCACGGTTGGCGGATATACGCTGCTCTCGCGGCTGACGGGGTTTGCCCGCGACATCATGCTCGCGGCGATCCTGGGTGCTGGCCCCGTGGCCGACGCCTTCTTCGTGGCACTCCGCCTGCCCAATCATTTCCGCGCGATCTTCGCCGAGGGCGCCTTCAACGCCGCCTGGGTGCCTGCCTATGCCCACGTCCATGGCGAGCGCGGCGAGGCGGCCGCAAAATTGTTCGCCGACCGCATCTTCACGCTGCTTCTGGCCTCGCAGGTTCTGCTCCTGGTCGTCGCCTGGCTGTTCATGCCGCAGGCCATGAGCATTCTGGCGCCCGGTTTCAGCGAGGACGCCGAGCAGCGCCGCCTCGCAATCGAGCTGACCCGGATCACCTTTCCCTATCTCTTGCTGATCACGCTGGTGACGCTCTATGGCGGCATGCTCAACGTGATGCAGCGCTTTGCCAGTGCCGCAGCCGCCTCGATCTTCCTCAACGTCACGATGATGATGACGCTGGCACTGGCCGCCTGGTTTCCCAGCGCGGGCCACGCCGCCGCCTGGGGCGTGCTGATTTCGGGCTTCCTGCAGTACTTCTTACTCGCGGGGGATCTCGGGCGCCATGGCGGCCTGCCGCGCTTTGCGCCGCTCAAGCTCGATGAAGACGTCCGCGGCTTCTTCAAGGCGCTTGGACCCGCCACGCTGGGTTCGATGGGCACCCAAGTTGCCCTGTTCGCCGACACTATCATCGCGACCTTCCTGCCGGCGGGTGCGCTGTCGGCGCTCTATTATGCCGACCGTCTCAACCAGTTGCCGATCGGCGTCATCGGCATCGCCATCGGCACGGTGTTGCTGCCGGAGATGTCGCGGCGGATCACGGCCAATGACCACGACGGCGCAATGAAAGCGCAGCGCCGCGCTTTCGATTTCACGCTGCTGTTCTCCGTGCCGTTCGTGGCTGCCTTCATGACCGTGCCCGATGTGATCGTGCGCGCGATGTTTGCGCGCGGGGCCTTCTCCAAGGCCGATGCCGCGGCCGCCGCCGCAACCCTGGCGGCTTACGCCATGGGTCTAATCCCATTCGTGATGATCCGCAGCGCAGTAGCAACTTTCTATGCCCGCAAGGATACAGCGACACCAGTCCGGGCCATGCTGAGCGGCGTAGCGATCAACGTCGCCTTGAAAATTGCGCTGATGGGAGCGCTTGCTCAAATCGGGCTTGCGCTGGCGACCGCCGCCGGCCAGTGGACCAATCTGCTGCTGCTGTTCGCTTTCGCAGCGCGGCGAGGCTATCTGGAGATCGACAGGGCGCTGACCTCTTCGCTGGCCAAGTTCGTCCTGGCCGGGCTGATCCTTGCAGCCGGCCTGTGGCTGACCGCACGCTTTGGCGCGGCCTATGTCTTGACCATGCCAAGCTTCCGCGACGAGATGACGCTGGCCCTGCTGATCGTCACCGGCACCGTCATCTATGGCCTCTCCATCCTGGTGCTGTTCGGCCGGGGCTGGCTGGTCTCCCTGGTGCGCAGCTAGTTTTTATCGTCAAGCCGTTTGCGCTGCCCGCCGATCCGTTGCAATATGCCGGCAAAACAACCATGAGGACATGGAGAGAAAATGGCTGCCCCCATCAAGTTCGGCGTTGGCCAAAGCGTGCTGCGCAAAGAGGACGATGCGCTGATCCGCGGCAAGGGCCGCTACACCGACGATTATGCGCCGCAGGCAGCCCTCCGTGCCTTGATGCTGCGCTCGCCGCACGCGCATGCCAAATACACCATTGATGTGAGCCGCGCCCGCACGCTGCCCGGCGTCGCGCTGATCCTGACCGCCGATGACGTCAAGGATCTCGGCAATCTGCCGTGCCTGTTCAATCTAGAGACCGATCCGTTCACCGGCCCGCCTTACCCGATCCTCGCCAAGGACGAGGTGCGCCACGTCGGCGATTCCATCGCGTTCGTCGTGGCCGAGACCATCGACCAGGCTCGTGATGCAATCGAAGCGATCGAGGTCAAGTGGACGCCGCTGCCGGCGGTGACCGGCGTCGTCAACGCCGTGAAGAAGGACGCGCCTCAGGTCTGGCCGGACAAGCCCGGTAACGTGCTGTTTGATGTCTCGATCGGCGACAAGGCGGCGACCGAAGCCGCGTTCGCCAAGGCGCATACGGTCGCCGAAATCTCCATCGTCAATCCGCGCGTGGTCGCGAACTTCATGGAGACGCGCGCGGCCGTTTGCGAATACGACGCCAAGCGCGATCATCTGACGTTGACGGTGGGCAGCCAGGGCAGCCACCGCCTGCGCGACATCCTCTGCCAGAATGTGCTCAATATCCCGACCGACAAGATGCGGGTGATCTGCCCCGACGTCGGCGGCGGCTTCGGCACGAAACTGTTTCCGTACCGCGAATATGCCCTGATGGCGGTCGCCGCGCGAAAGCTGAAGAAAGCCGTGAAGTGGGCGGCGGACCGCTCCGAGCATTTCATCGGCGATGCGCAGGGCCGCGACAATGTAACCACCGCGAAGATGGCGCTTGCCGAGGACGGCAAATTCCTCGCGATGGATTGCGACCTGATGGGCGACATGGGCGCGTATCTGTCGACCTTCGGGCCCTACATTCCCCATGGCGGTGCCGGCATGCTGCCGGGCCTCTACGACATCCAGGCCTTCCACTGCCGGGTGCGCACCATCTTCACCAATAGCGTCCCGGTTGATGCCTATCGCGGAGCGGGCCGGCCCGAGGCCGCCTACGTCATCGAGCGTCTCGTCGATGCCTGCGCGCGCAAGCTCGACATGACGCCGGACGCGATCCGTCGCAAGAACTTCATCCAGCCGAAGGCGCTTCCCTACAAGACTGCGACCGGCAAGGTCTACGATTCCGGCGACTTCGCCGCGCATCTGAAGCGCGCGATGGAGATCGCGGAGTGGAAGGAGTTTCCCAAGCGTGCCAAGGCGGCCAAGAAGCAGGGCCTGATCCGCGGCATTGGCTTCGCGAGCTATGTCGAGATCTGCGGCGTGATGGGAGAAGAGACTGCGAACGTCAGACTCGACCCCAACGGCGACGTCACCGTCCTGATCGGCACGCAGTCGAGCGGGCAGGGCCACCAGACGGCTTACGCCCAGATCGTTGCCGAGCAGTTCGGCCTGCCGCCGGAGCGCGTCCATATCCACCAAGGCGACACCGACGAGATCGCGACCGGGCTCGGCACTGGCGGCTCGGCCTCGATCCCGACTGGCGGCGTCTGTGTGGAGCGGGCCACGGGGGATCTGGGCAAAAAGCTGAAGGAGATCGCGGCGCAGGCGCTGGAGGCAAGCGCCGGCGACCTCGAGATTTCGGGCGGTGCAATCCGTATCGCCGGCACTGACCGCTCGATCTCCTTCGCCGATCTCGCCAAGCGCCCCGGTGCCGATCCATCGAAGATGAACGGCAGCGCGACCTTCGCCAGCGCCGACGGCACCTATCCCAACGGCACGCATCTGGCGGAAGTCGAGATCGATCCGGCCACCGGCATCATCAAGATCGTCAATTACGTGATCGTTGACGATTTCGGCAAGACGCTCAATCCGCTGCTGCTGGCGGGGCAGGTGCATGGCGGCGCCATGCAGGGCATCGGCCAAGCCCTGATGGAGCAGGTGGTCTATGGCGCGGGTGACGGCCAGCTCATCACCGCCACCTTCATGGACTATGCGGTGCCGCGGGCGGCGGACGGTCCGCCCTTCGTGTTCGAGACCCACAACGTCCCCTGCAAGACCAACCCGATGGGCGTGAAGGGCGCGGGCGAAGCCGGCGCGATCGGCTCTTGTCCCGCCGTCGTTAATGCGATCGTCGACGGTCTCTGGCGCGAATACAAGATCGACCACATCGATATGCCGGCGACCCCGGAGCGCGTGTGGATTGCGATCAACGAGCACCGTCGCCGTCACAGCCTCTAAATCATGATCATCCCGCGCGGGAATAAACGCCCTGCGCGGGGTTCTATTCGTGATGGACCGCGCTACCCCCGGTGCGGTGGACGCTGCTTTCCGTAAACCTCTGCGGGCCGGAGAAACGAGCCAATGAAACGGACGATGATTGTCGCGGGCACCCTGTTGCTGGGTGCGGGCGCCGTGATGGCGCAGCAGGAGATTGCCGTTCAGCAGGACAATTTGATGCGCTCGCAAGCCAAGAGCCTGTACACGGTCATCCAGAAGATGACGAAGCGCGAAATCCCCTACAATCAGAAGGCCGTCGACGAGGCGCTGACGAACCTCGAAGCCGATGTCGCCAAAATCGCCAAGACCTTCGAAGTCAATCCCAAGCAGGACATAGTGAACGCGACCTACGGCGCCTCGCAGAAGGTCTGGCAGAACAAGGCCGACTTCGATTCCAAGATCCCGCCGGTGCAGAAGGCGATCGCTGACGTCAAGGGCAAGGTCCACAATCTGGCGACGCTGAAGGCCGCCTACACCAGCATCAATGATCGCTGCACCGACTGCCACGAGACGTACCGCGTGAAGCTAAAGTAGCCGGCTCGCGCATCCCTGCTTTTCGGGAGCGTCCTGGTATCGCGCGGCGAGAATAATTGCTCAGCCGGGTCCCGAAACTTTCCGAGCGGCAGGCGTGCGGGTCTCATTGTCGAGTAGCCACCCCAAAGCTTTTGCGGGGTTCGACCAGCGCACCTCATCGATCTCCTCGGCGAGCGTCAGCGCATGCGTCGTCAGCACCTCTATGTCCTGAGGATTGACGTCGGCTTTTTCCAGCACGTCGATGCACCGGTTGAACGCTGCCAGATCGAGCTGAAGTTGCTCGATAGTTGCGTGGTGATGTTTGGCCCCCGCGACCTTCCATGTTCTATGTGCGCGCATTTTTTTCTCCCCATACGCGGTCACGCAGTCGTGAGCGCTGTTTGTGGCGGCAACACGAAAATGGGGGGACGGAATCAGGGATGTTTGCAGGCGGCGCGTCAAAGGTATGGCACCGGCGGCATTTGGGCTCGAACGGCGCCCGGAGGTGAAATCTGCACCGCTTTCCGGCTTGCGTTGTTCAATTGTACTCGGGCACCGCCGCGGTTCTCAGTTCGGGGGCGGTGTCAGAGCGCAGCGTATGAGCTATCCTCAAGTGCAGCCGCCGCAGCGTTGATGAGATTCGTCGGATGCCGGCGCATCCGAACCCTGATTGCTTCGCCCGCAGAGTTCCAACGTACGGCGAGGATCTGAATCACGAACAGCGAGACAGGCCATGGCAAAACCGTTTCCGTCGAAGACCCACATCGGCAACCACATGCTGCATCCCGAAACGTTGATGCTGACCTACGGCTACGATCCGCAGCTCTCGGAAGGTGCGATCAAGCCGCCGGTCTTCCTGACCTCGACCTTCGTGTTCAGGACCGCCGAGGACGGACAGGATTTTTTCGATTTCGTCGCCGGTCGGCGCGAGCCGCCGGAGGGAATGGGCGCCGGCCTCGTCTATTCGCGCTTCAATCACCCCAACAGCGAAATCGTCGAGGACAGGCTCTCGGTCTACGAGCGCGCCGAGAGCTGCGCGCTGTTCTCGTCCGGAATGTCGGCCATTGCGACGACGATTCTCGCCTTCGTCCGGCCGGGCGACGTCATCCTGCACTCCCAGCCGCTTTACGGTGGGACCGAAACCCTGCTTGCCAACACGCTTGCACGCCTCTCGATCAGCGCGGTCGGCTTTGCCGACGGCATAGATGAGGCGGCGGTGGCGCAGGCCGCCGAGGCAGCCGCGCAAAAGGGCCGGATTGCGATGATCCTCATCGAAACGCCGGCCAACCCGACCAACGGCCTCGTCGATATCGCCATGATCCGCCGCGTCGCCGACGCGATCGGCAAGAACCAGGGGCACGCGCCGATCATCGCGTGCGACAACACCTTGCTCGGGCCGGTGTTTCAGCGACCGATCGAGCATGGTGCGGACCTCTCGTTGTACTCGCTGACCAAATATGTCGGTGGTCATTCCGACCTGATCGCGGGTGCCGCGCTCGGCTCAAAGGCGATCATGAAGGACATCAAGGCGCTGCGAGGCGCCATCGGCACCCAGCTTGATCCGCACTCCTGCTGGATGATCAGCCGGTCGCTCGAGACCTTGAGCATCCGCATGGAGAAAGCCGACAGCAATGCGCGCCTTGTGGCGGATTACCTGCGCGACCACACCAAGGTGGCGAAGGTCCACTATCTCGGTCATCACGAAGCTGCATCGGCGTCCGGACGTGTCTTCGCAAGGCAATGCCTCGGAGCTGGATCGACGTTCTCATTCGACATCGTCGGCGGGCAGCCGGCGGCGGTGAAATTCCTGAACGCGCTGCAGATCTTCAAGCTGGCGGTGAGCCTTGGAGGAACCGAATCGCTCGCCAGCCTGCCTGCAACCATGACCCATTCCGGCGTTCCCGCCGATATCCGCCGGAAAATCGGCGTTCTCGATTCCACGATCCGGCTATCGATTGGTATCGAAAATCCGTCGGACCTGATCGCGGACCTCGCGCAGGCGCTGAGCGCGGCATGAAACGCCGTCAAGTGCGAGCCAGTCATTGCGAGCGCAGCGAAGCAATCCAGAATCTCTCCGCGGATACAGTCCGGATTGCTTCGCTGCGCTCGCAATGACGATGTTGAACTATGTTCGCGCCACGTCTTAGGCTGAGACACAGCCTGTCCCAAACATCGGCTACAAGATAGCCGGGCGCCTCCAAGCGAGCACCCGGCCTGTGCGTGCTAACGCTTACTTCGTCACCTGACCGCGGATCTCGCCGCCCGGATTGGCCGCGGTGTGAATGTTGACGTAGAGCTTGCCGGCGAGGAGATCGGCGGCCTGCGCGTCGGTGAGCGTCGCGCTGCCTTCGACCGGGCTCGACGTCGCGTTGGGGATCGCGACCGCGACGCCAGCGTTCTTGCCGGACTCGGCCGGCCCGTGGAAATGGGCGGCGGTGGCGGGGCCGGAGAGGCCCGAATAGGTGACCTTCCAGGACAGCTTCTTGCTGGCCGCATCGTAGTCGAGATCGGCCGTCCCGGTGCCGCTGCTGGTCGTGGCCGGCACCTCGGACTTGCCGCTGAGCGTTGCTTTCAGCTTTTCGGCGCTGGCCGGCCCCGCAAAAGCGACGGCGCCCAGCGCTAACACGGCGATGATGGTCTTGTTCATGGCACTCTCCCTGGTGGCCTCATTAGCTTGCCAAACTTCCAACAGCCTGCGTTTCAGTTTATTCCCGTTTCCTGCGGGGACGGGCTAAATTCTTCGTGGCTGGAGTTGCAGCGACAGCGGTCCTAGCTTCGACACAACGCGTGGATGGACCGCATGTTGCAACGAACAATTTCCGTGGCGCTGTTCGCAGTGATTGCCACAACAGGGGTCTACTGGTGGCTCAGCGCGCCGGCCGTGGGCTTTGTCACCACGGCACCTGCTCACACGCCGAACCTTGCGAACGGCGAGGAGATGTTCAACGCCGGTGGCTGCGCCTCATGCCATGCCGTGCCCGAACAGCCCGACCGCACGCGGCTCGGCGGCGGCGTCGCGATCGGCTCACCCTTCGGAACGTTCTACGCGCCCAACATCTCGCCCGATACCAACGATGGCATCGGACGATGGAACGAAGCAGACTTCGTCAACGCTGTCATGAAGGGGGTGTCGCCGGCCGGACAACATTATTTTCCGGCCTTCCCCTACACGTCCTATCGGCATGCCAAGCGCGAGGACGTGCTCGATCTCTTTGCCTATCTAAAGACACTTCCGCCGGTTGCGGGCAAGGTGCGCGACCATGACATCCGCTTCCCCTTCGACATCCGCCGTAATGTCGGCATCTGGAAGCTCCTGTTCATGGACGGAAAATCCTTCACGCCTGACGGTGCGCAGTCGGCGCAATGGAATCGCGGCGCCTATCTCGTGAACAGCTTTGGCCATTGCGCGGAATGTCACAGCCCGCGCAATGTTCTCGGCGGCATCATCGCTGGAGAGCGCTTTGCCGGCGGTCCCAATCCGGAAGGAGAGGGCTGGATTCCCAACATCACCCAGAAGCACCTTGGCGACTGGAGCGCGAAGGATATCGCCTATTTCCTGGAGACCGGCGAACTGCCCGACGGTGACAGCGCCGGCGGCGCGATGAGGCGGGTGATCAAGAACACCTCGCTATTGTCGGAAGCCGATCTTGCGGCGATCGCCGAGTACGTCAAGTCGCTCCCGCCGGTCGATGGACCGACGCCGCCGAAGCGCAAGGAGGGCGGCTAGCGCCCCAGCCCTAGCCGCTCCCGAAAGCCTTGAAGGTGATGATGGTGTGGGTGTCCTGGATGCCCGGCAGGATCTGCACCTTCTCGTTGATGAAGTGGCCGATGTCAGTGTCCTTGTCGACGTAGAACTTCACCAGGAGGTCGTAGTCGCCGGCCGTGGAGTAGATCTCGGAGGCGATCTCGGCTTCGGCGAGCGCGTTGGCGACCGTGTAGGACTGGCCAAGCTTGCATTTGATCTGGACGAAAAAAGGAACCATCGCGGTTGCTCCGAAGGGCATGATCTGGCGGCTAATAGGCCAAAACCGGGCCGATTTAGCAAGCGAACTTGCTGTCCCGGGCGCAAGCGAACTTGGTGCCCCCGGGTGCAAGCTTGCTTGCTACCCGGCATGCGCGCTAGGACAAATCATGGCCTCCGAAAAGCGGAAAATCGCTGCATGACGACGCCCGTTGCGCTGACCATCGCCGGCTCCGATTCGAGCGGCGGCGCCGGCATTCAGGCGGACCTGAAGACCTTTGCCGCGCTTGGTGTCTTTGGCGCCTCCGCCATCACGGCGTTGACTGCGCAGAACACCAAAGGCGTCACCGGCATCCATGCGGTGCCGGCCGATTTCGTCACCGCGCAGATCGACGCGGTGTTCTCCGATCTCGACGTCGGCGCGGTGAAGATCGGCATGGTGGCGCAGGCTGCGAGCATTGATGCGATCGGCGCCGCGCTCTCGCGCTGGGCGCCCCGGCACGTTGTGCTTGATCCCGTGATGGTCGCAACCTCCGGCGATCGCCTGCTCGCCACCGAGGCCGTCGAAGCCCTGCGCACCAAGCTGATGCCGCTCGCATCGGTGATCACGCCCAACCTGCCGGAGGCAGCCGCTCTCCTGGATGAGCCGGTCGCGGCAAGCAAAACCGACATCGAGGGCCAGGGGCGTCGCCTGCTGGCGCTCGGTTGCCGTGCGGTGCTGATCAAGGGCGGGCACGGCGAGGGCGCCGAGAGCATCGATTATCTCGTCGATTCGGAAAACACGATCGCGCTCGCCGCACCCCGCGTTGTCACCAAAAATACCCATGGCACCGGCTGCTCGCTGTCCTCGGCGATCGCGGCAGGTCTTGCCAAAGGCGACGATCTCGCGCAGGCCGTGCGCAATGCCAAGACCTGGATCAGCGCGGCGATCGCGGCCGCCGACCGCTTCAGCGTCGGCCACGGCCATGGGCCGATCCATCATTTCCACCGGTTCTATTGATCCCGGCTGCGATTGCGGCCGGGGATACGCCCTGCGGTCCGCCTTCGTAAGCCAATAAACCTATGGGTTCCCGGGATTTTGCGGAGACCTCTGCGGCACCATGTCGCCTGATTGTCGCATGCGGCTGGTATCCGGCTGACAGGGCGAGGCGAAGTTTGATTCGTATCTGAGGGTGGCTCACGGGTTCAATCGGTCATCCCCCTGTCACGGGACATTGTTACAGGCTGGCGCATGGGAAGTTACGATGTGAGTGACGAAAGCCCGGAGCGGCGCTTTCGCACGTTGTTCATCTCCGACGTCCATCTCGGAGCCCGCGGCTCGCAAGCCGACCTTCTGCTGGATTTCCTGCGCTACCATGATGCCGATACCATCTACCTCGTCGGCGACATCGTCGACGGCTGGGCGCTGAAGTCGAGCTGGCACTGGCCGCAATCGCATAACGACCTCGTCCAGAAACTGCTGCGCAAGGCGCGCAAGGGTGCCAAGGTCATCTACATCCCAGGCAATCACGACGAGTTCCTGCGGAAGTATTACGGCACGCATTTCGGCGGCATCGACGTCGTCGAAAACACCGTCCACACCGGCCCCGACGGCAAGCGCTATCTCGTCATTCACGGCGACATCTTCGACCTCGTGGTGCAGAACGCGCGCTGGCTCGCCCATCTCGGCGACAAGGCCTACGACTTCGCGATCCAGATGAATCGCTTCGTCAACTTCTTCCGCCGCATGCTTGGCGTGCCCTACTGGTCGCTGTCGCAATGGGCGAAGCAGAAGGTCAAGAAGGCCGTCAATTACATCGGCGCGTTCGAGCAGGCGCTCGCGGCCGAAGCGCGACGGCACGAGGCCGACGGCGTGATCTGCGGTCACATCCACTATGCCGTGATCCGCGACGAGGCCGGCATCCGCTACATGAACTGCGGTGACTGGGTCGAGAGCTGCACGGCGCTCGTCGAACATGACGACGGCCATTTCGAGATTATCACCTGGGCGGATCAGTTGCACAAGCCGGCGCAGGTCCCCCAAGTCGCCGCAAGAGCTGCCTGATGCGCATCCTGGTCGCGACCGACGCTTGGCACCCGCAAGTCAACGGTGTCGTTCGGACGCTGACCAAGCTGGCCGATGCGGCCAAAGCGCTCGGCGTCGAGTTCGCGTTCCTCACACCGCAATCGTTCCGCACCTTTGCCATGCCGAGCTATCGCGACGTGCGGCTCGCCGTGCCGCGCCCGGCCAGAATCGCGAGGCTGATCGAGGAGGCTCGGCCCGACAGCATCCATATCGCGACGGAAGGGCCGATCGGCCTGATGGTCCGCCGCTATTGCCGCCAGCGCAAGCTGCCGTTCACGACCAGCTTCCACACCCGCTTTCCCGAATATGTGCGCGCCAGGGTGCCGGTTCCGGGCTCCCTGATCTGGCGGGCGCTGCGCCGCTTTCATGGCGCGAGCAGCGCCGTGATGGCGGCGACGCCGGCGCTGGCCCGTGAGCTCGGCGAGCGCGGCTTCGACAATGTCGTGCTGTGGCCGCGCGGCGTGGACACCGGGTTGTTCCACCCGCGCGCGATCGATCTCTGCCTGCCGGCGCCGGTGTTCCTCTCGGTCGGCCGCGTGGCGGTGGAGAAGAATCTCGAGGCCTTCCTCGCGCTCGACCTGCCTGGCACCAAGGTGATCGTCGGCGACGGCCCGGCGCGCGCGTCGCTCGAAGAGGCCTATCCGGAGGCGATTTTTCTGGGCGAGAAGCACGGCGAGGCGCTGGCGGAAATCTATGCTGCGGCCGACGTCTTCGCGTTTCCCAGCAAGACCGACACGTTCGGCCTGGTCCTTTTGGAAGCGCTGGCGAGCGGGCTGCCGGTCGCGGCCTTCCCGGTGAAAGGGCCTCACGACGTGATCGGCGATGCGCCGGTCGGCGCGCTGGATCACGACCTGCGCGGCGCGTGCCTTTCGGCGCTCGACATTTCCCGGCAGGCCTGCGTCGAATTCGCCGCCAACCACACCTGGGAGGCCTCGGCGCGGTCCTTCGTCGACAACATCCGGGCGGTCGGCGCGGTGTTGCCGGGCAGGGGCGAGGCGGAGCCGGCGCGCTTCGTCGCCTGACGGCCGAAACTCCTCACGCCCGGGTGTCTTGCCCGCGCCTCGCCAGCCGCGATACAAATCCCCCATGACGGAACAGCCCCTCCCGGTCGGCCCCGCCGACATCGACGCCGCAGCGCGCGTGATCGCGCCCTTCGCCATCCGCACCCCGCTGTTGTCCTTTCCCGTGCTCAATGAGCGCGTCGGCGCAAAGGTCTTTCTGAAGCCGGAGATGCTCCAGCGCACCGGCTCCTTCAAGTTCCGCGGCGCCTTCAACAAGGTTTTTTCGATCCCGCAGGACAAACGCTCCGGCGGCGTCGTCGCCTTCTCATCCGGCAACCACGCCCAGGGCGTGGCGGCCGCCGCAAAGATCCTCGATATGCAGGCGACCATCGTGATGCCGTCGGATGCGCCGCTGTCCAAGCGTGAGCGCACCAAGTCTTATGGCGCCGAGGTGGTGCTGTACGATCGCGACCGCGACGATCGCGAGGCGATCTCGCGCGGCATCGCCGAGAAGCGCGGCGCCACGCTGGTCAAGCCCTATGACGATCCCTTCGTGATCGCAGGACAGGGCACCGCCGGCCGCGAGATCGCCGAGGACATGGCGAGCCTCGGCATCGCGCCCGACATCGTTGTCGCGCCGGCCTCCGGCGGCGGCCTGATCGCGGGCGTCGCGACCGCGGTGAAGGCGCGCTACCCGCAGGCCCAGGTCGTCGTGGCCGAGCCCGAGGCGTTCGACGATCACACCCGATCGCTCGCCGTCGGCCATCGCGAGCCGCATCCGCCTGCAGCCCGCACCATCTGCGACGCGCTGATGGCCTTGATGCCGGGTGAGATGACGTTTGCGATCAACAGCAAGCTGCTGGCGCGCGGCGTCACTGCGTCGGATGCCGAAGTCGGCGCGGCCGTGGCCTTCGCCTATCGCGAGCTGAAACTCGTGGTCGAGCCGGGCGGCGCCGTCGGCCTCGCCGCACTGCTCGCCGGGCGTCTCGATGTCGCCGGCAAGAACGTCGTGATCGTGCTCTCGGGCGGCAATGTCGACGCCGACCTGTTCGCCGAGCTGGTTGCCTGATCTTTCGATGTGCCCGTTGTCGTGCGCCGGATGCTTCCTGACCCCCGCGGGCGTGATTTAGCCCCGACCGACAAGATGAACCGCAGAGCGCCAGGCGTGCTGCGACAGGGCTTCGAGGGTTCGAACCGTTTCGACGCGAAGCAGGGCAACGTCGGCGGTGAGGGTGGCATCGGACACCGCGCCGAGCGTCGCGCTGCGATGCCTGCGCAGCACCTCGTCGAGTTCCGTCGTACAACGCTCGAGCTCGGCGATGGCCTCGTCAGGCGGGTTCGCGCGCGGGCCGGCCATGGCGTCGGCATGTGACGCTGGCGGCAATCCAGCGACGCGAGGCGGCGCCGCCACACCGCGCGCAATCGCGACAGCGCTTCGCATCACTTCTGCGCATAGCTCTGCAGCGCGGATGTCCTCCGGTCCGTTTGCAATCGCACCCAAATTGGTTTCTCCATTCGCCAGGTCCGTCAGTCGGGACGCGCGGTCGAGTGCGTGCAGCGTGCTGGTGAGAGACCGTTGTTCGTCGTCGATGTCAGGCGGGCCGGTGACGTCCGACAGGAAGAGTTGTGCCTGGCGCAGCGCGTCGGCCGCCTCTTGGACGGATACGGCGGTCTTTCCCAGGCGTATGGGGCCAGCGCGGCCGGCCAGTCGCGCCTCGACCGAACCGCACACCGTCACGAGCACGCGCGCGATCGTTTGTCGCACCGCCTGCACCGCCACGATCGGGGTCGCGAGCGCGGACGGGTCGAGACATCGTGTCAGCGGCGAGCCGCGCTCGGGCAGGATCCACTCGACGAGGCCTGTGAACCAGTTGATCAGCGGCAGCAGCACCGCCACGCCGACGACATTGAACGCAGTGTGGTATCCGGCGAGCAGCATGACGCCGTCGGTCGTGTCAGAGGCGCGCAGAAGCAGAGGTGTGACGACGGGAAAAGCAACCAGCGCGATGAGCGCGGCGATCAGCTTGAAAAGCACATAGGCAATGGCGAGCCGCTTGGCCGTGGTGCTCGCGCCGATCGCGGCGAGCGCAGAGCTCGTCGCCGTGCCGATATTTTGGCCGATGATCAACGCACAGGATTGGTCCAGCCCGATCGCGCCGGCGTAATAGCCGGACAAGGTCACCGCGATGGCGGCCGTCGACGATTGCATCAGCGCGGTCATGACCAGTCCGGTCACGACCAACGCCAGCACGCCGAACAAGCCTAACCACCATGGGGTCCCGGGGCCACCGAGAACGGCAGGCAGGTCGGCCGGGTGCAATCGTTCCGCGAGCCCACCCATGCCCTGCTGCAGGGTCGTCAGGCCGAACAGCACGAGTCCGAAGCCTGCGAGCGCGGCGCCCACCCCGGAGATCCGTCCCTTGCCCAGAAGTTTGGTCAGCGCACCGACGAAAATCATCGGCAGCGCCGCGGCCGTGAGCGAAACGCGGACGCCAATTAGCGCCACCAGCCAGCCCGTGCCCGTGGTGCCGATGTTCGCGCCGAAGACGAGGCCCAAGCCCTGCTGGAACGTCAGCAGGCCGGCGCTGACCAGACCGATCGTCGTCATGGTCGTTGCGCTCGAAGACTGCACCAGCAGCGTGACGATGGCGCCCCAAAGCGAGCCAAGCAGCGGCGTCGACGCCGCTTTGCTGAGCACCGCGCGCAGGGCGGAGCCGGCCAGCGCTTTCAGGCCCTCCGTCATCACGGTCATGCCAAGCAGGAAAAGACCTACGCCGCCGAGTGTCGCGATTGCCGTAGACATGCGCACTCCTGAGCTGGCTGACGACCGGGGGAGCGCCCACACTGTAGCGCAGTTGCAGCGCAAGCACAGCCCGCCAAACTGGCGCGCATAAGGTCGCAACGCGATCTCATCGTTTCTGTCTTCGACCCATACCTCCCACAACGTAGTTTGACCCACCTGCGCGGGCCTAAAAAACGTCACCTATGTCGAGCGACCGAACGCAAGCTTCCCGTTTGCCCGACGGGCAAAACATCTGCGCCGCTTCCAAGGCCTGTCAAGTCGGCCCGACGCAAATATTCCGCTTTACCGAAATTCGGATTTGTCGTATGTCTCGCCCATCCCGGTCCACCACGTGCGGTCGTCGGACACGCCGACCTTCTCGGCGGTAGCCACGCCACGTCGATCAATTCGATCACCCGGAAACTCTTGCCGCTCTCCGACGACGTCGACTTCATCCGCGGCCACGCGCCGGTTCGAGGTCGCAGTTTCGTTCAGCCCTTCGGGCGCGTGCGGATCATGAAGGTTTCATATGAGTACTCCGCGACCTGCCACCAGAGATTCTCGTCGTTTCGAAAGTCCATTTGCGAATCGTAGATCTTCTTGAAATCAGGGTTGGACGCGGAGGTTTCCGCATTGACCTCGTTGGAAGCCTTTAAGCACGCTTCCATCACCGCCTGGCTGAACGGACGCAGCAGTGTCCCGTTGGCGACGAGGCGCTTGAGGGCTGGCGGATTGCGCGAATCGTAGCGCGCTTGAACGTCCATATTGGCATAGCCGCAGGCGACAGCGAGGAGCGCCTTGTAAGCCTTCGGCAGAGCGTTCCACTTGTCCAAATTGATGAAGAAATGCAGCGCCGTGCCACCTTCCCACCAACCGGGATAGTAGTAATACTTGGCGACCTTGTAGAAGCCGAGCTTTTCATCGTCGTAGGGGCCGACCCATTCGGTCGCGTCGATCGTGCCTTTCTCCAAGGCCGGATAGATGTCGCCACCCGCGATCTGCTGCGGGACCGTACCGAGCTTGGACAGCGTCTTGCCTGCCCAACCGCCGATCCGCATTTTAAGTCCGTTGAGATCTTCGAGGCTGTTGATCTCCTTGCGAAACCAACCGCCCATCTGAGTCCCGGTATTGCCGCCCGCAATGCCGTATATGCCGTACTTCTTGCCGAACTCGTTCAGCATGTCCTGACCGCCGTGATCCTGAAACCATGCATTCTGCTGGCGCGAGTTCAGACCGAACGGAACGGAGCAATAAAGTGCGAAGGTCGGATCCTTGCCGATGAAGTAATAGGCGGCTGTGTGACACATCTCGACAGTTGCATTGCTCACTGCATCGACCGCCTGCAATGCAGGAACGATCTCGCCGCCTGCGAAGGGCTGAATCTGAAACTTGTTGTCGCTGGCTTCCGCAACATATTTCGAGATCGTCTCTGATGCGCTGAATGGCACATCCAGCGACTTCGGCCAACTTGTGGTGCAGCGCCACTTCATTTCAGGCATCGACTGCGCGATGGCTGGCGCAGCAACAGCGGCCGACGCGGCGAGGCCAGCGCCTGCCGTTTTGAGAAAATGACGACGTTTCATGGCGTTTCCCCTCCGGATTCTTGCGCAGTGAACAAAGCGCCCGCCCGCGGCCATTTCGGCAGCGGTGCTCCTCCGGGGATCAAGTCTTCATGCTAGCGGGCATTCCTTGGATGAACCCGGAAAGCCACCAATTATAACAGGCATTGGGATGCGCAGGAGATGTGAAAGCCACCATCGGCGCGTCAAAAAGACCTCGATCAGTCCGCTCCCGGCGTGGCGCCGCCTGCCGCCGCCGCGCTCGATGGTGATGACGCGATGCGGCGCCAGCGATGGACCGTGGAGGGATGGCTGCTCCCTCCGCACGGTCGTCCGGGTCCTCTGGGACGCGTGGAAAACGCGGGGTACGCGCGACCGCGACCTTTGAAGATATTTGCCATCCATCAATCGCGCTTAAATTTTTTGTGCGGATCGGTACACAAAGGCGTGCGCGATGTGACGCAATGAGGTCGTCCGGCATTGTCGAAGTCCGCTTCCCGTGGCCTCACTTGCCAAACACCGACTGGCCTGGTGCGCGGTCCAGTGGCGCGTGTGGCTTAGCGAGGCCTGTCGTACCGGGCGGGGTCTCGTTGCTAGCGGTCCTAGTGTCGACCCGCTCAAACGTCGTGACGAGTGCCGCGATTGTTGCGATTGTCACAGCAAGCGCGAAAAGTACGATAGCGGTACGGTGGCTGTTCTGCTCGTTACTCATGAGGGCACTCAACAGGTGATATCGCCGGGGCTAACGAGCACGAAAGAGGCCGCCAACTGAGGCGGCCTCTGGCTTGTTACGAGCAAGCTGCCCCAGACATCTTTTGACGCGGTGTGCAGGTAGTCATCATCGGCCTTTTCTTCGCGGCTATACCTTTGCCGGATTGCTGCATCGTGGCAGGGGTCTTTGTCGCCCCGCTAGAAGGTTGCGCCGATTGCGCCATTACCTCTGACGGAAGTGAGATACCCAGAGCAGCAATAGCAATGACGGCAAGTAAGTTCCTCATTGTATACTCCCCTACGTTTGCGACGAGCGCATACAACCACAGGTCACGTCAGCCCGCACTATGGCCGGGGTGGTAATCCAAAAGTAGCAACACCACGACCGCCTATGACGCGGGCGTCCGGGTTGAAATCAGCTCAGAGCGGACCGGACGTTCACGGCCTGCCCCGCTGCTTGATGGCCAGAGGCGATAGGCTTCCTCGATGTACGGATCGGGGGCGGTCGGCTCCGGTATCAACTTCGCGCCTTCCTCGCGCGCCGCTTCTTGACCCGCGTCAGCGGCACATCAAACCGCGGGTGCTCGCCGTCGAGGTCAAACAATTCGTCGCGGTGCGCGCCGAGCAACTCGCTCGACCGCAGCATGGTCACTAGCTCGAACTTCAGCGCCAGCCGCGTTCTGCGATCCCATGACCGCATCAAATTCTCATCGTCGAGGCCATGCCAGAATATCTTGATCTCGTCCTCGGAAAGGACGCGGGTGCGGGCATGTTCCGCATCGAGCTTCGGCAGATTGATGTGTTCTCCCACGCCTGCAGCCGGGGCCGCATCTCGCCGTCCGGCTTGCGGACGGGCGTCTTCATCCAGTTGATCCGCTCCTCGATGATCGATTTCCCTCTGGCCTCCCTCACTCCCCGAATTGACGGTGCCGTCCGCCCTGCCGCCGCCCCCTCAGCCAAGCGGGGCCGCAAGTGCAGCGTCATCCTGACCGACCGCATGTGCGAGAAGCGGGTGACTGAGCGCACCAAATCTACGACCGCAAATGCCCCGGCCTCGGCGCAGCGAAGCAATCCAGAATCCCTCCGCGGCAGCAGCCTGGATTGCTTCGCTTCGCTCGCAATGACGATGTAGAGACAGGTGCACGCCAGAACTTCGGTCGTCATGCCCGGGGCTTGCCGTCTTCGCTGAAGCTACGCCGGCCCAACACCGGTAGCCCGGCGAAGCCTCGGCGGAGCCGGGTCCCGGACATCCACATCTACCCTCACGTGCGGTGATGCGTGGATGGCAGGGACAAGCCCGGCCATGATGGAGTGACCGCTCGTCTTAGGAGAAGAACGCGATCTTCTCCGCCTGGGTCATGCGGCGGATCGGAGCGAGGGGATCGTTCGCGGGAGCGCGGGGCTTTTGCAGGATGCCGCTGGCGAGGATGGTTGCGCCGAGCGAAGGCTCGGGCAGGGGGGACGGCATGGGCAGCGTCGCGGTCGGCGCCATGGGGAATGTCGCCGTGACTGCCACGGCCGGGGCCGGATGCTCCATCACCTCGGCCGCAGCCTCGGCGATCGCGTCGGTGAGGCGCGCGAGCGATTCAGCCGCAATCGGCGCTTCGACAGCCGACGCCTGTGCTGCAATCGGCGCGACGGCAGGCTCTTCCTCGATCGGTGCGACGGCCGGCTCGGCTGCGATCGGCTCGGCGACGTCAGCGGCCATCGGCTCGCGGATGTCCGCGGGCATCTCCATCGGCTCGATGATCTCGTTGAAATCCGGATCGGGCGCGGCCATCTCGAATGCGATCCGCTCGAGCACGGCTTCGTCCTCGGCCTCCGCGGCGGCATCGAACGGAAGCTCCGTCTTCTCCGCGATCGCAGCAGGTTCAACGAGGCGCTCTTCAGCCGCGACCTGGCTTTCGGCAACGATCTCCGGCTCAACAGCGACGTCCATCGCTTCGTCAGCGCCGGAGTTCGCCTCGGTGGCGCCGATCTCTTCAAGGGCCGCCTCAGGCTCGGCCGGCGCTGCAACGCCCTGCGGCGCCTCCGTAAAGGCCGTGGGCGCTTCACTGGCCGTTGCGGCAGGTGCAGCCTCGACAGCCGCTGCTTCCGCCACAGCCGGCGCTTCCTGCACCGGAGCCGACGAAGGACGTGCGGCTGTCTGCGGCGCTGCGCTGCCGTCAGCGCCGGTCTGCTCGATCCGGTCCTTAAGCAGATCAAAGGCGGCCTTGAGTTCGGTGCGCGGGTCGATGGTCGAAACCTGCGTGCAGGCGCTCTCGATCGAGGCGAGCTGCGAATCAATCAGGTCGCAGATTCGCCCGTCGGCGCCGATCTCGCGCCAGCGCCAGGAGATCTCCTTGATGATGCGGACGCCGCGCTGGATCGGCGCGAGGGCCGCCTCGATCGCCGCCGGATCGAACGCCGCGGCGGCTGCGCCTTCGGTGTCCTCGACCGCGCGGCGGATCGCCACCAGCGCCTCGGGCAAGCGATCCTCGATGACAGGTTGCCGCTGCGCCGCAAGCGTTTCTTCGATTTTCGCGACCGCATCGAGCACCATGCGGGTGTCGGCATTGCGGTTGCGCTTGGCGTATTCGCCGAGGAACCAGCGGCCGCGCGCAGTCTCCATGAAGGCTTCGCGGATCGCGTCGTAGTCCTGCTCGTTCGGCTCGGCCGCGCGGGCAGACATGGGCGAGAGGGCAAATGCTTCAGTGGCCATGGCAATCTCGTCGCGCAAATCAGTGCGCGTTACAGTAACGATCACCACGATATCGACCGAATCGCAATTGGTTTGATGGCACCCGAATCACAAATCCCCGTTGCTGCACCTCTGAAGCAGCGATTCGCCGTACGCCTGGCGCTGTTCTATTCGGCGGTGTTCGCGGTGTCGGGCGCTCATCTGCCGTTCTTCTCGGTCTGGCTGAAAGCGATCGGCATCGATGCGGCCTGGATCGGCGTCATCATGGCGCTGCCGGCGATGACGCGTTTTACCACGCTGCCTTACGCAACCGCTTTGGCCGAAAAGCGCCGCGCCATTCGCGCCGGCATGATGGTGTCGGTGTTCGCGACCGCCGCGGGCTTTGCCGTGCTCGGCCTGCAGCAACAGCCGCTGGCGCTGTTCCTGGTCTACGCTGTGACCTGCGTGCTCTGGACGCCGACGATCCCGCTGACTGATGCTTATGCATTGCGTGGCGTCGCTCACTACAAGCTCGACTATGGGCCGGTGCGGCTGTGGGGCTCGGCGGCCTTCGCCGCCGGTTCTCTCGCTTGCGGCTTTCTGGTCGACACGATCGCCGCGCGCGACCTGATCTGGGTCATCGTCGCGCTTGCCGTCGTCGCCGCGCTCGCAAGCCTCCTGCTTCAGCCGCTCGACGATGTGCGGCGAAAGGGCGCGGAGCAGCGCGGCGGAACGGCACTGCTGCGCGATCCCGCCTTCTGGGCCATCATCGTCTCGGCTGCGCTGATCCAGGACAGCCATGTCGCCTACTATACATTTTCGGCGATCAACTGGCGGGCCCACGGCCTCGGCGGGCTGACCATCGCGGGCCTGTGGACGCTCGGCGTGATCGCCGAGATTCTCGTCTTCGCGCTGTCGCCGCGCTTCTCGCTGCACGCCTCGTCACTCATGGCGATCGGCGGTGCGGGCGCCGTCGCGCGCTGGATCGTCACCGCGAACGAGCCGCCGCTTGCACTGCTCGCGATCGTGCAGCTTGGCCACGGTCTTACCTTCGGCATGACCATCCTCGGCACCATGAGTCTCCTGGTGCAGCGCGTGCCATCGCATCAGATCGCACGCGGGCAGGGCTACTACGCTGCGTGCATCGGGCTGTTGGGTGCGGCGACCTCGATCGTCTCGGGCGCGATCTACACGCGCATCGGCGAGGGCCTGTATTACGTGATGGCTGCGATGGCCGGCGTTGGTGCGCTCGTGATCTGGTCGACGCGGCACCGTCTCAGCGCTCAGCCCCAGAGCGAGGAGTCCGGCGGATAGACCAGGCTGCCGTCATAGCGCAGGGCGTGATCGCGATCGCGCGCCAGCAGGAGCGGTCCGTCGAGATCGACGAAGCGCGCCTGCGGCGTGACCAGCATCGCGGGCGCCATCGACAGCGAGGTGGCGACCATGCAGCCGACCATGATCTTGAAGCCGAGCGCCTGTGCCGCATCGGCCATGGCGAGCGCCTCGGTGAGGCCGCCGGTCTTGTCGAGCTTGATGTTCACGGCGTCATAGCGCTCGCGCAAAGGCGCGAGCGAAGAGCGGTCATGCACGCTCTCATCGGCGCAGACCGCGAGCGGGCGCTTGATCCGTGCCAGCGCGCCGTCCTGCCTGGCCGGCAGCGGCTGCTCTACCAGCGTGACGCCGACCGCGGCGCAGGCGGCGAGGTTGCGTTCCAGATTGGCCTCGGTCCAGGCCTCGTTGGCATCGATGATCAGTTCCGATTCGGGGGCGGCCTTGCGCACCGCTGCGATCCTGGCTTCGTCGCCATCGCCGCCGAGCTTGATCTTGAGCAGCGGCCGGTGCGCCGCCTTGGCGGTGGCCGCCGCCATCGCCTCCGGGCTGCCCAGCGAGATCGTGTAGGCCGTGGTGCACTCGCTCGGCACCGGGCGGCCCAGCAGGTTCCAGGCTCGAACGTCCGCTGTCTTGGCTTCCAGGTCGATCAGGGCGCAGTCCAGCGCGTTGCGGGCCGCGCCCGGCGGCATAGCCGTTTGCAGGGCCTTCCGGGTGAGGCCCCCGGCAATGGCGTCCTGCATGGCCTGGAGGGCCCCAAGCGTTCCCTCGGGCGTTTCGCCATAGCGCGGATAAGGAACGCATTCGCCACGGCCGGTCAGCCCATCCCGGCTAATTTCCGCCACAACGGTGACGGCCTCTGTCTTGGCACCTCGACTGATCGTGAAGGTCCCGGCGATCGGGAAGCGCTCGATGCGCGCCAACATCGAAAGTTTGCTGGAAGTCATTTGGAACTCTGGCAATTTCTGAACCGGCTGGTTACCTGATGCAACTAACAGTGGCTAGTTGGGGGTACCTTCTCTAGGTAGGGGCGCGTGCGCAACCATCTCTATTCTTCCGCCTCGGATGCCTCGGCACGGGAGCGGACATCTTGAGCGGCGATCCGAAGCTGGAGCGGATTGCCAAAGGCAATGCGCTGGCACTCTGCGCCACCGGAACCTGGACCGCGAGCTTCGCGCCGGTCCTGGAGCGGATGGTGGCTGAGGCCGAGAAACTCGCCGGCAGCCCGCAGAGCATTTTCATCGACGTCTCCGAAGTCGCGAAACTCGACACCTTTGGTGCCTGGCTGATCGAGCGGCTGCGCCGCAGCCTCACGCAAGGTCCCGTCGAGGCGCAGATCGCAGGTCTGTCGGCGGACTATTCGAGCCTGGTCGACGAAGTGCGGCGGGTGAAGGCGACGCCGGTCGTCGAGACCGGCGCGGTCACGATCACCGGCATGCTGGAGCAGATCGGCCGGGCCGTGGCTGGTGTTGCCGGCACGGTGGCGGGCCTCGTCGACATGCTCGGCGCGGTGCTTGCGGCGAGCGGCCGCGTGCTGATCCGCCCGCGATCGCTCCGCCTGACCTCGACCGTGCATCATCTCGAGCAGGTCTGCTGGCGCGCGGTGCCGATCATCGTGCTGATCACCTTCCTGATCGGCTGCATCATCGCACAGCAGGGCATCTTCCATTTCCGCAGGTTCGGCGCCGATATCTTCGTCGTCGACATGCTGGGCGTGCTGGTGCTGCGCGAGATCGGCGTCTTGCTGGTCGCGATCATGGTCGCGGGCCGTTCCGGCAGTGCCTACACCGCCGAGCTCGGCTCGATGAAGATGCGCGAAGAGATCGACGCGCTGCGGACCATGGGTTTTGATCCGATCGAGGTCTTGGTGCTGCCGCGCATGCTGGCGCTGGTGCTGGCGCTGCCGATCCTCGCCTTTCTCGGCGCCATGGCGGCGCTCTATGGCGGCGGGCTGGTGGCGTGGCTCTATGGTGGCGTCGATCCCGAGGCCTTCCTCTTACGCCTGCGCGACGCCATCTCGATCGACCATTTCATCGTCGGCATCGTGAAGGCGCCGGTGATGGCCGCCGTGATCGGCATCGTCGCCTGTGTCGAAGGGTTAGCTGTGCAGGGCAGCGCGGAATCGCTCGGGCAGCACACGACGTCGTCGGTGGTGAAGGGCATTTTCTTCGTCATCGTCATGGACGGCGTGTTCGCCATCTTCTTCGCATCGATCGGAATGTGATGATGGCGCAAGAAATCCAAACCGCGATTCAAAATCCCATCATCCGCGTCCGCGACATCACCGTGCAGTTCGGCGCGACGCGCGTGCTCGACGGCCTCAATCTCGACGTCAAGCGCGGCGAGATCCTCGGCTTCGTCGGCCCGTCGGGCGCGGGCAAATCGGTGCTGACGCGCACCATCATCGGCCTCGTGCCGAAGGTCGCCGGCCGCATCGAGGTGTTCGGCGTCGATCTCGATGCGTCCGGCGGCGCAGAGCGCCGCGGCGTCGAACGGCGCTGGGGCGTGCTGTTTCAGCAGGGCGCGCTGTTCTCCTCGCTGACCGTACGGCAGAACATCCAATTTCCGATGCGCGAATATCTGCGGGTGTCGCAGCGGCTGATGGACGAGATCACCATCGCCAAGCTCACCATGGTCGGCCTCAAGCCCGAGGTCGCCGAGCGCTTCCCGTCGGAGCTCTCCGGCGGCATGATCAAGCGCGTGGCGCTGGCTCGGGCGCTGTCGCTCGATCCGGACCTTGTCTTCCTGGATGAGCCGACCTCTGGCCTCGATCCGATCGGCGCCGGCGATTTCGACGAGCTGGTCAGGACTCTGCAGCGTACTTTGGGCCTGACTGTTTTCATGGTAACCCACGACCTCGACAGCCTCTACACAGCCTGTGACCGCATCGCCGTTTTAGGGAACGGTAAGATCATTGCGGCAGGGTCGATGGCCGACATGCAGGCCTCGCAGCATCCCTGGCTGAGGCAGTATTTTCATGGCAAGCGCGCCCGCGCGGTCATGGGTTGAGTAGCCGGAGCACCTGATGGAAACGCGGGCGAATTACGTACTGATCGGGTCGTTCACGCTGGCGGTGATCGCCGCTGCGATCGGCTTCGTGCTGTGGTTTCAGTCGCTGCACACCACCAAGCAGCGCAGTCCCCTGCGTGTCGTGTTCGAGGGACCGGCGGCCGGCCTGCGCAATGGCGGTAGCGTCAACTTCAACGGTATCAGGGTAGGTGAAGTTGTTTCGGTGAAGCTGGACAACCCGCGGCGGGTTGTCGCACTCGCCATGGTCGAGAACAATGCCCCGATCCGCAAGGACACCCTAGTCGGCCTGGAATTCCAGGGTCTGACCGGCGTCGCCGCGATCTCGCTCAAGGGCGGCGAGGAGGCCGCGCCCGCGCCGCCGCTCGACGAAGACGGCATCCCGACGCTGACGGCCGACCCGAACAAGCTCCAGGATGTCACCGAGGCGATCCGCGGCACGCTCCAGAACATCAACAAGCTTGTCGCCGACAATCAGGAATCGGTGAAGAAGTCGCTGAAGAACCTCGAGACTTTCACCAACTCGCTGGCGCGCAACTCCGAGAGGGTCGACGCCGTGATGGCCAAGGTCGACGGCGTGATGCTCAAGGCCGACAACCTCATGCTGGGCCTCAATACGCTCGCCGGCGGCAAGGACGGCGGCGAGCTATTCCAGGCGGTGAAGTCGATCCGCGAGCTCGCCGATGACTTCGACAAGCGCTCCGGTGCGCTGATGGCCGACGGCCGCCGCACACTCGGCGACATCAGTCGCGCCGTGAACAATTTCGACCGCAACCCCACGCGCGTGCTGTTCGGCGCCAGCAACAGCACGCAGGCCGCGCCGCCACCGGCCGAGCCGCCGAAGCCCACGTCTTCGAACGAGCGCCGGCGGCAGTAGAGGGCGCGAATGGTGCGTGGCGAATAGCCATAGGGCCCTCCACACAGCGTCGATCCAAAACAAAACGGAGCCCGCGAGGGCTCCGTTTTTCATGCGCTATTCGCTACTCGCCATTCGCGAGCTTCGTCTCACCCCAGCCGTCCCGCTGCATGTGCGAGCAGGGTGTAGACCAGACCCGTCTCCGAGGTGAGGTGGCTGCGCAGCTCCTGCGGGCCACGGCCGTCGCGGGCGACTTCGTCGAGCAGGCGTTCGAACTCCGCGATGTAGCGGTCGACCGTGCCCTTGAAGTTGCGGTCGGCGCGGTACTTGCGGGCGACCTCGTCGAAGGCCTTCTGGCCGGCGGGCGTATAGAGCCGCTTGGTGAAGGCCTTGTTCTCGCCGCGCTGATAGCGGTCCCACATCTCGGATGCGAGGTTGCGGTCCATCAGCCGGCCGATGTCGAGCGACAGCGACTCCAGCGGATTACCACCGTTCTGCGAGGCCTGCGGCTGCTGCGGAGCCGGAGCACGGCCGCGCGGTGCCTCACGGCCCGCCGGGGCGGCAGGACCGGTGTCGGCGCGGTTCAAGAGGTCCGACAGCCAGCCGTCACGGCCCTGGTCGTTGCCGGCGGGCGCGACCGGGGAAGCCTCGGGGCGGCGCGAGGCGGGCACGCCGAGGTCGGGCGGCGGCAGGGTCGAGGCGCTGGTGCTCTCGCGCATGCGCGTCTCGGTGCCACGGCCGGCGACGGCTGCCAACATCGGCTCTTCCTGACGCTGGACCGTGGCGCGGCCTGTCGTCGTGACATCGAGACCGCGGCCGTGCTGCGCCACGATGCGGTTGAGCTCGGCGAGCGCCTCGATCTGGTCGACGATCACCTTGCGCATCTGCGCGGTGCTCTCGGCGGCCTCCTGAGGCATCTCGAGCACACCGCGCCGCAGCTCGTTGCGGGTGGCTTCGAGCTCGTTGTGCATCTCGAACGCCATCTGCTTCATGCTGGAGACGAGGTTGGCGAACTTCTCGGTCGATTGCTTGAACATCGCATCCGCCTCGTCAGTGGTCTGGCGGTAGATGTCGTGCATGGCCTCGATGGTCTGCCGGTGTTCCTCTTCGGACGCGGACCGCACCGCCTCGAACTGGCGGGTGATCGCGGCCGAGCCGGCGCCGGCGGTCTCTGCCACGACGCGGGCGATGTCGCGGGCGCGCTCTTCGGCTGCGGCGAGCGATTCATCGAGCAGGCCGGTGAAGCGCGACAGCCGCTGGTCGAGATCGGCCGTGCGCAGGTCGATCGTGGTGACGAGCGACTCCAGCGCCTGCTTGCGCTCGGCAAGCGAAGCGGTGGTGTTCTTGTTGCTCTGCTCGACAACGGTCGCGGCATCGACGAGCGCCTTGCCGTGAGCGTCGAACTGGGTCGACAGCTCGCCGAGATCCTGGAGCGCTTTCGTGGTCTTGGTGTTGAACACGTTGAGCTGCTCTTCCAGGTTCTGCGTCGCCGTGCCGTTGCGGGCGGTGACGTCGTTCATCGCCGAGACGAAGTCGGCGACGCGCGTCACCAGCGCCCGCTCGAGCGAGTTGAGGTTGTCGTGCGCCCCGGTCAGCACCTCCTGGAGGAGGATGTTGCCTTCGCGCAGCCGCTCGAACAGGGCCACCGTGTCGGTGCGCAGGATCTTGCTGGTCTCCTGCATCTCGGTGACCGCCGCGATCGAGACCTGGCGCGACTGGTCGATCGCGGAACGCGAGGCTTGCTCGAGGTCCTTGAGCGACTTGGCGACCGCGCCAGTGGCGAGCTCGCTCGCCGCGTTGATGGTGCGCGCCACGTCGGAGCCGTTGCCCATCATCGTCTGCGAGAACGCCTGGCCGCGCGTCTCGATCGACTTCAGCGCGTCCGACGTGACGCGGTCGATGTCGAGCGTGAGCTGACTGGCTTTCGAGCCGATCGCATCGATCAGCGCACCGCGCTTGGCGTCGATCATGTTCGACAGGCGGTCGGCCTGCTGCTGCACGTAGGTGACGATCTCGTCGGTCTTGCCGGTCATAGCCTGGCCGAAGCTGCTGCTGGCGGCGAGCACCGAGCGCTCGACGTCGGCCGAGCTCGACTTGACTCGCGAGCTCGCCTCGTTGGAGGCGCTGATCAGCGCGTTCTGCGCGTTGAGCGCGCTGGTCTGGATGTCGTTGGTCGCGTTCGCGGTGGCCGCGCCGAGCGCACGCTCGATTTCGGTCGAGATCGTGCGGATCTGGCTGGCGGCGTCCGCCGACGTCGAGGTCAGGGACGTCTGCGCTTCGCGCGCGCTGTTGAGGATCGTCGAGGCCGTGTCGGCGCCGACCGCGGTCAGCGTGCGCTCGATGTCCGTGGTCAGCGACTTGATCTGGCTTGCTGCGTCCGTCGAAGCGGAGATCAGCGTGCCTTGGGCCTCGCGCACGCCGCTCGTGAGCGCCTCGATGGTAGCGCCGCCGGCGGTCGCCAGCGCGCGCTGCATCTCGGCCGCGAGCGAGCGGACCTGGCCGGTCTGCTCGACCGAGACAGCGAGCAGGGTGCTCTGGGCGTCGCGGGCGCTGGCCGTGATCGTTTCGGCCGTCATCTGGCCGGCCTGCGAGAGCGAACGATGCACCTCGGCTGCGAGCGACTTGACCTGGTTTGCCGCATCCGAGGACGCCGTGACCAGCGTGGTCTGGGCCTCGCGGGCGCCGGCCGTGATGGTCTCGGCCGTCGAGGTACCCGCCATCGAGAGCGAGCGCTGCACGTCCGAGGACAGCGCCTTGATCTGATTGGCGGTCTCGGTCGAAGCCGCGATCAGCGTGCCCTGCGCATCACGCGCACCGGCGGTGATCGCCTCGGCCGTGGTGGCACCGGCCATCGACAGCGAGTGCTGCACGTCGGCGGTGAGCGTCTTGACATGGGTCGCCGCGTCCGCGGAGGCGGTGACGAGCGTGGTCTGCACCTCGCGGGCGCCCGCCAGGATCGAGGCGGCGGTCGCCGATCCCGCTGCCGACAGGGTGCGCTCGATGTCGGCCGACAGGGCCTTGATCTGGTTCGATGCTTCGCCCGACGCCCCGACCAGGGTCGACTGCGCCTCACGGGCGCTGGCCAGGATCGAGTTCGCGGCGCCCGTGCCGACCGCAGTCAGCGCGCGCTCGACCTCGGCCGAGGTCAGATTGAGCTGCGCGTTGACCTCGGAGGAGACCGTCATCAGCGACTGCTGGGCGGCGCGCGCGCCGGTCTGGATCGTCTCGCTGGTGTTGACCACGAGGTTGGTGAGCGAGCGCTCGGCGTCCTCGACATGCGAGCGGATCGCGGTCGAGATCATCTCGGAGCGTGACATCAGGTCTTCGCTGGCCTGGCGTCCGCTGCTCTCGATGCGGCCGGCAACGGCCTCGACACGCGAGCCGAGCAGGTCCTCGAACTGCGCGACGCGCACGTCGATGTCGTTGGCGACCGAGCCGACCTTGGCCTCGATGGCCTGGTGGATCTCCTGGAAGCGCGCCGTGACCGTGTCGGTCAGGTGCAGGCTGCGGCCGTCGATGGTCTCGGTGACGCCGGCGATGCGGCGGTCGACCGCCTCGATCGCCTGCGCTGTGCCGTCCGTGAGCGTCGAGGTCAGGAGGGTGAGGCGCGTGTCGATCGACTGCACGGCCTGCGATGCGCCGTTCGTCAGCGTCGCCGTCAGATGGGTGAGGCGGGCATCGATCGACTGGATCGTCTGCGAGGCGCCATCCGTGAGCGACGTCGTGAGGTGGGTGAGGCGGGAGTCGATCGATTGGATCGCCTGTGTGGCGCCGTCGGTCAGCGACGTCGCCAGTGTGTTGAGACGTGCGTCGATGGTCTCGGTGACGGATTTCGCGCGCGCATCGAACGACTGTTCGAGGACGCCGACGCGGCCGCCGAACTGCTCGTCGAAGGTCTTGATGTGGCCCTCGATCGACGAGTCGAGGTTGGTGACGCGTTCGCCCAGCGTGGTTTCGAACTGCACCAGGCGCTGATCCAGCGCCGCGGTGATCTGGCCGCCGTTCGAGGTGAGGCGGGTGTCGAAGTTCTCGACGTACGTCTTCAGCGTTTCGGCAATGTCCTGCGTGCGCTGACCCATGCGATCGACGATCTCGCCGCCGAACGTCTTCACGGTGCGGTCGAACTCGGAGATGTGGCGCGTGATCAGCGCCCCCAGCGTGCCGGAGTCGCGGGCGAACTTCTCGACCAGCTCGGCACCCTGGTTCTTCACCAGCTCGTCGAACGCGCTCATCTGCAGCGACAGCGAGTCATGCGCGGTCTCGGTCTGGCTCACCACCTTGGCGACCAGCGTGTTCACGGTGGCGTCGAGCGCCTCGCTGGCCTTATCGCCGGAGCTCATGATCTGGCCGGCCAGCCGGTTGCCGGCGTCGTCGATCTTGGCGGAGAGGTCGTTGCTGCGCAGCTCGAGTTCGAGCAGCAGCGAGTCGGACGAATTCTTCAGGGAGTCGTGCACCTGCTCGGTACGCTCGGAGATGCCATCGACGATCGCGGCGGAGCGCTGCTCGAACTCGCCGGTGATGCGGTCAATGCGCTCGTTCAGCATTTCGTGGACGCGGTCGGCGAGGTCGACGAACTCATCGTGGACGTGGCCGGTCTTGAAGTTGAGGCTGGTAGTCAGCCGCTCACTGGCGTCGAGCACGGCGCGCGTGGTCTCGTTGCTGGCCTCTTCGAGGCGGTCGAGCAGGTCGCCGCCGCGCTCGCCGAGCGCCAGGATCATGTTGTCGCCCGCGTTGCTGAGCGCCTGGGTGATATGGGCGCCGCGCTCTTCCAGCGCGCCGGTGATGCTCTTGGCGACCTCGTCGACGCGCGAGGCGATCGCATCGGAGATCAGCGCAATGTCGTGGCGCAGGTCGATCTGTACGCCCGAGATGGCGCTGCGGACTTGCTCGGCCTGGCCGACCAGGTTGTCGCGCTGGTGGGCGATGTCCTGAAGCAGGGCTCGGATGCGCACTTCGTTGTCGGAATAGGCGCGTTCGAGCGCCGCGACTTCGTTCGCGACCAGCGTTTCGAGCTCGCCGGCGCGCGCGATCGCGCGTTCGATACCGTCGCCCATGGCGGCGACTTCGCGGCGGATCGCCTGGCCGACGGTGACCATCGAATCGGAGGCCGAGCCTTCCGGCTCGGAGAAGCGCATCGCCACTTGTGCCATGGCCTGCGCGATCATGCGCATCTCCTGGCCGCGCCAGACGAGGCTCGCGAGGAAGTAGAACAGCATGATGGGCGCGAAGAACATCGCAATCAGGCCGGCGATGACCAGCACGCCGCCGCTCTGGCCCATGGCGGCCTGGATCGAGGGCAGGAAGCCGACGCTCAGCGCGGCGCAGGCCGCGAGCCAGATGCCGGCGAACACGGTCGCGAAGGTGTACACGCTGCGGGCGGGGCGGCCCTTCTGCAGTGCCTGGAGCAACTGGCCGATGGTCTCGCGGTCGTCGTTGGCGGCGCGGTGCGAGGGGCGGGGCTCCTCGATCGATTCGAACACCGCCCGCTCGTTGGCGGCCGGCCGCGGCTCGAAAGCGGGATCGTCGAACACGGGAGGTGCGGGCGGCGCCACCGGAGGCACCGCGTCGTTGCGCGCTGCCGATGCAGCGCGGCTGGTGTCCGCAGCGGTGTCGCTGATGTTCAGGGCTTCCTGGATCGCAGAAAGTGCCACTTCAGTTGGGTCTTTGACCTTTTTGGGAGTGTTCGCCATGTTCAGTCTGAGCCCTCGTTACTTGTCACGCCCCCCGCGAGCCCCGCGCGCCACGCAAGCCCACAGACCGGATCATGCCGCTTATGCGGATCTCCGAGCCGTCCCCACCCGAACGGCTTGTCCGCTAATTTCCGCAACATCCTATTGGCAGAGCGTCGCGAATGAAATGCCCGCGATTAAGACATTCTTAATCATCGTTAACAGGATCGGGCCGTAACGCCTTAGCACTAAATGGAATTTTCCACGGAACTCGACCGATTGCGGCAACTTTTCGTCAATAAACGGGCAGAATTACGTAAAGCCGTCCAAACACTTCGTTAACCATTTCCATGCTTGGGTGAAGCAAAGCTCGCCGCCCGATCGGAGGAGCGCCGCGCGATGCCGGGGGGCCTGTCGCCATGATGCCTGACCTGCAACGGATGGACTGGATGCCCTCGCCGCCGCTTGCACCTCTCGACAGCCCCCTTGATCTCGACCATCTCGCGCGCATGACCCTCGGCGATGCCGAGGTGGAACAGGAAGTGCTCGCGATGTTCGCCGAGCAGTCGGTCCGGCTGATCGCCGCGATGTCGGCCGTGCCGGCCGATGCCGCCGTGCTCGCACACAAGCTTAAAGGGTCCGCGCGCGGGGTCGGTGCCTTTGCGGTGGCCGATGCCGCGGCGGGGCTCGAGACCGCGATCCGGACCGGCGAAAACCCGCCCCGCGCCTTCGCCGCGCTGAAGGAGGCGGTGGCCGAGGTCCGTGCCGTCATCGCGACGATCCTGAAGGCCTGAGCCGCGATCCCGCGGCGACCCGGTGGCTTGCGCACTAGCGCAGGCCGGATCGACCCGTTATAGGACAGCCCGGACCCTCCCTTATTCCAAAGATCCCGGCAGCACGAGCACACATGGCCAAGATTCACTTCATCGACCACAAGGGCGAAACCCGCACGGTGGACATCGAGAACGGCGCGACCGTGATGGAAGCCGCCATCCGCAACAGCATTCCCGGGATCGAGGCCGAATGCGGCGGCGCCTGCGCCTGCGCCACCTGCCATGTCTATGTCGATGAAGCCTGGCGCGAGAAGGTCGGCAGCCCGACGCCGATGGAAGAGGACATGCTCGACTTCGGCTTCGACGTGCGTCCGAACTCGCGCCTGTCCTGTCAGATCAAGGTGAGCGACGAACTCGACGGGCTCGTGGTGTCGACGCCGGAACGCCAGGCCTGATCCTTCTTACATATTCCATATGTTCTAGATGCTCGGCGGCGCGACCTCGATACCGCGCTTGTGCCAGGGTCTGAGCTTCTCGACGATCTCGGCGGTGAGGGGGGCCGGCCGCCGCGTCGCCTCGTCGAGCATGACGCCGACCGACGTCGCCGAGGCGATACACGTTCCTTCCGAAAACACGACCTGCTCGAAGGTCACCGAGGTCCGGCCCAGTTTCACGACGCCGAGGCCGAGCTCGATGGTGTTGGGCCAGTGCAGCTCGGCGCGGAAATGGATGTCGAGCCGCACCATGATCCAGGCGAGGCCCGGCGGCGTCAGCCCGTATTGCGGGCTCTTCATCAGCGTCACGCGGCCGGTCTCGAAATAGGTGGCGTAGACCGCGTTGTTGACGTGCTGGTTGGGATCGAGATCGCCGAAGCGGACGTTGTCGCTGAGCCGATAGGGGAAGTCCTCCAGTCGCGGCGTCGTATCGAGGTGGCTTGGTGCGTTCACCGATTGATCTCCGTCATATCCCTCATCCCTTACAGCTCAGTTATTTTGACCCGGCAAGTAGGCCAGGCTGCGGGGTGCTCCTGCTTTTATGCCTTCCCTGATCTATCCTCGTTGGCTAGACAGGAAAGGTTCCCTCTGCCCGTCTGGCGCCGTCCAACCGATAACCACCGATAAAGAGACGACATGAGCGACACGATCAAAACCGATGTGCTGATTATTGGCGCCGGCCCCTGCGGTCTGTTCGCCGCCTTCGAGCTTGGGCTTCTCGACATGAAGGCGCATTTCGTCGACATCCTCGACAAGGTCGGCGGCCAGTGCGCCGAGCTCTATCCGGAAAAGCCGATCTACGACATTCCCGGCATTCCGCAGGTTTCGGGCCAGGGCCTTACCGACGCGCTGATGGAACAGATCAAGCCGTTCCATCCGACCTTCCATCTCGGCGAGATGGTGGAGACGGTGGAGAAGATCGGCGATCCCCTGTTTCGCTGCACTACCGACACCGGCAAGGTGTTCGAATGCAAGGTGGTGGTGATTGCCGCGGGCGGCGGCTCGTTCCAGCCCAAGCGTCCGCCGGTGCCGGGGATCGAGGCCTACGAGGGCACCTCGGTGCACTACGCCGTGCGCAAGATGGAGACGTTCCGCGACAAGAACGTGCTGATCGTCGGCGGCGGCGATTCCGCGCTCGACTGGACGCTCAACCTGCATCCGCTCGCCAAGCGCGTCACGCTGCTGCACCGTCGCGATGAATTCCGCGCCGCGCCACACAGCGTCGAACAGATGCGCGCGCTGGTGGCGGCCGGCAAGATGGATCTCAGGCTCGGCCAGGTCACCGCGCTGTCCGGAGCCGACGGCAAGCTCACCGGCGCCACCGTGAAAGGCAACGACAACAGCATTGCCGAAGTTTCCTGCGACACCATGCTTCCGTTCTTCGGCCTCACCATGAAGCTCGGTCCGGTCGCTAACTGGGGTATCGCGCTGGAGCACAATCTGGTGCCGGTCGAGACGTCCGCATTCGAGACCAACGTGTCCGGCATCTTCGCGATCGGCGACATCAACACCTATCCCGGCAAGATCAAGCTGATCCTGTGCGGTTTCCACGAGGGCGCGCTGATGGCGCAAAAAGCCCACCGCTACGTCTATCCGGACAAGCGGCTGGTGTTCCAGTACACGACCTCGTCCTCCAGCCTGCAAAAGAAGCTCGGAGTCAACTGAGCTTACCGCGGCGGGAAGGCGATGCCCCATGTTTCTGATGCTGGAACCCTTCGCGAAATCGCCGTAGTCTGCGGCCATCCCAGTCGTGGCTTAGCAAGGTGATCATAATGCGGAATCTCGTTTCCAGCCCTCGGCTGCTCTCGCTTCTCGCGATCGGGCTCGCGCTCGGTGCGGTTCGCCCGGCTACCGCGCAAGCGCCGGAGCCCACCGCTGCGGGCCTCTGGCAGAAGGTCGAAGACGGCAGGCCGGTGGGATGGTTTCTCTTCGTCGACCACAATGGCGTCTTCGAAGGCGTCATCGCCAAGACCTTTCCGCGGCCCGGCGACAATCCGAACGAGATCTGCGCCAAGTGCACGGACGACCGCAAGAACGCGCCGCTGCTCGGCATCTCCTTCGTCCGCAACATGAAGCGCGAGGGATTGAAGTACGAAGGCGGCAACGTGCTCAATCCGCGCGACGGCAACATCTGGAAGGCCAACATGAAGGTCAGTCCGGACGGGCAGACGCTGACCTTGCGCGGCTATCTCGGCATTTCGCTGCTCGGCAAGGACGAGACCTGGACCCGCCTGCCGGACGCCAACATGGCGCAGATCGATCCGGCCATCATCGCCAAATATCTCCCCGCCCAGGCCGCCGCCGTGAAGCCGTCGGCGCCTGCGGCGAAGAAGGGCGGGGCGATGATGGCGCCGGCGAAGCAGTAGGGCCACGTCGCGGGTCCTTCTCGAGCGCTTCCCTCACACACCGCTGTCATAGCCGGCCCCCAGTGCGCAATTGCGCACAAGGCGGGCGATGACAGCATTGGTGTGGAACGTGCGGACCTCGAGCTCGTCATTGCGAGCGCAGCGAAGCACTCAAGGGGCTGCGCAAGGCGGTTCCCGGCTTCATCGTCCATCGCGGCACCTGGTGCGTTCTCGTGCGTTACAGGAAGTCCGCCGAGCGTGCGGAGGTCGGGATGGCCGTCGAAGCCGAATTAAAATTCCAGGTTCCTGCGCGTCGCCTCGCGACAATAGCGCAGGGGCGGGTGCCGGGCGGCAAGGCGGGAACGCGCGCCACAAGCGATTTGCTCTCGACCTATTTTGATACCACCAAATGCAGGTTGAAGCGGCATGGGTTGACGCTTCGCGTGCGACGGGATGGCCACACGCACGTTCAGACCGTGAAGTCGGCGAACGGGGCCGAGTTCGGTCGCGGCGAATGGGAAAGCGAGATAAGGGGTCACGTGCCGCACCTTGGCAAGGCCGATGGCACGCCACTGGAGCCGATCGCCTCGAAAAAGCTGCGCCGCAAGCTGAAGCCGGTCTTCGAGACGTCGGTCCGTCGCATCACGTTGCCGATCCGCACCAGGCGCAGCGAGATCGAACTCGCCATCGACCGTGGCCGGATCATTGCCGGACCGCGCTCGAGCCCGATCGCGGAGCTCGAGCTCGAGCTCAAGAGCGGCCGCCCAGTGGACCTGTTTCGGATGGCCAAGACGCTCGAGCGCAAGTCGCAGGCCGAGCTCGACTTGCGGTCAAAATCTGATCGCGGGTATGCTCTCGCGCGCGGCGAGGAGCATCCGGTCATGTCCGCCGACGGCATCATGCTGGATGCCAATATGAGCGCGGGCGGCGCATTCAGGATCGTTGCCCGCGCGACCGCGCGCCATTTCTCCGGCAACGCCAACGCCGTACGCCGCGGGGATGCGGAAGGCATTCACCAGATGCGGGTGGGCCTGCGGCGTCTGCGCGCGGCCATCTCGTTGTTCTCTGGAATCCTGTCGCGAACGGGTCGCGAAAAGGCCAAGACGGATCTGAAGTGGTTGTCGAACGAGCTCGCGCCTGCGCGTGAGATCGACGTGTTCGTGAAGGACAATATCGAGCCGGCTAGCCGCGATGCCCTGCTGCGCCGCGGCGGCAAAGCGATCAGACAGGAGTTTTCGGAGCGGCGAGAGCGGGCCTTCGAGCGTGCGAGGAAAGCGGTCTGTTCGGAGCGATTTCGCGCGCTGCTGATCGATACGTTGCAGTGGATCGAATCCGGCTCAACGATCGCACCGGACCAGGGCAAGACACGAATCGGAAAATTCGCGCGCGACGTGCTCCATCGCCGCATCAAGAAGGTCCGCAAGGATGGCCGGCATCTCGACCGGATGTCCGCGCGGGAGCGGCACAAGTTCCGGATCGGGATCAAGAAGCTCAGATACGCGATCGAGTTTTTCGAGAGCCTGTTCGCGGATAAAGGCGAGCAGAAGCAGCTCGCGCGCCTGTCGAAACATATGAAGAATATCCAGGATGCTTTGGGCTCGCTGAACGACTTCGTCGCCCATCACGAGATGGCCGTTGATGCCGCACTTCATGCGCCACGCCGCAACGGCAGAGCCGGCGCCTTTGCTTCGGGCGTGATCGTCGGTCGCGAGGATCGGGCCGTGAAGCCGCTGATGGCGACCGCAGCACGCGAGGTGCGGGCGCTCGAAAAATTCTGACGTGCGCCAGCGCGCGTCATTGCTGCGTGGTGCGGCCGCAACGAAGCGGAGCAGACGTTTTTCCGCGCCAATGTTTCCGGACGGTTTCGAGGCCGTCGCGTGACGACGCGCAGATTGTGCCTTACGCGCCAAGCTTCGACTCTCGCACCACTGCGTCCGCACGGCGATGCAAGTCCGGGTTGAGCGCAAGTCCGAGGCCGGGTGCAGTCGGCGCGGATACGATGCCGTTGTTTACAATCGGAAGCGCGGTGACGAGATCGCGATACCAGGTCGACAGCGTCGCACGAACCACCTCCTGGAAGATCGCGGTCGGCGCATGCAACGCCAAGTGCAGGCCCGCCATCAGCGCCACCGGTCCCGTGCAATCGTGCGGAGCGAGCGGCTTGTTGTAAGACTCGGCAAGGGCGGCGATCTTGCGCGCTTCGCTCAATCCGCCGCACCAGGCGATATCGAGCATGACCACGTCGATGGCATCGGCCGCGAGCAGATTGCGGAAGCTCGCCGCGCCGGCCAGCGTCTCGCTGCCGCAGATCGGCGTCTTGACGCGGCGCCTGAGGTCGGCAAGGCTCTGCACGTCGTCCATCTTGCCAAGCGGATCCTCGACCCAGAACACGCCGTAATCTTCCAGCGCACGGCAGATGCGCTCGGCGGTGTGCGCGCCCCACAGGCTGTGCAGCTCGCACATGATCTCGATGCGATCGCCGACGGCGGCGCGAATCTTACGGAACGGTTCGAGACCGGTGTTGAGGTCGGCGAGCGAAATCGAATGGCCGCCATTGGCGGCAAAGGGATCGAACGGCCAGATCTTCATCGCGCCAAAGCCTTCGCTGACGAGGCTTTCGGCGAGCGCGCCGGCGTCGCGCATGAAGGCGATCTGGTCGTCATAGGGGCCGAGCGCGGCATCCTCAGCGCCGATCTCGCGGCGCTTGGCGCTCTTGGTGTTGTGTAGGCATAGCCGGCGCAGGTGTTGTAGGCACGGATCTCGAGCTGGCTCGCGCCGCCGAGCGCCTCGTGCACGGGAATGCCGTGGCGCTGGCCCTTGATGTCCCACAGCGCGATGTCAATGGCGCTGGCGGCGCGCACCTCGGCGCTGACGCTGTGGAAGCCGAGATACGGCGTCAGTAATTGGCGCGAGATCGCCTCGATCCGGCGGGAGTCCTGGCCGAGCAGCAGGGGCGCGGCGAGCTCATGTACCGCGGCTTCGACGGCCTGCGCGCCGCGGAAGCTCTCGCCTAAGCCGGTCAGTCCTTCGTCGGTCTCGATCTCGACCCAGATCAGGTTCGGCCGCTCATCGATGCGGATGGTGCGCAGGGTCGTGATGCGGGACATTCAGGAGTCCTCTTGGTCTTAAAACGCGATTATCGTGAACTGTCATTCCGGGGCGACGCGTAAGCGTCGAGCCCGGAATCCATAACCACGAACTGGGGATATGGATTCCGGGCCTGCGTCGGAGCCTGTCATCGGGCCGGCCGAAGGCCGGACCCGGTGGGCGCATCCCGGAATGACGACGGGAAGATACAACTAGGTCACCGGAGCTGGATTGAACAATGTGAGATCGTTGTGGATGCCCCAACGGTCCGACCAGGGCTTGGTGCGGCCGCTGGCGACGTCGAGGATCAGGCGGAACAGGTCCCAGCCGGTTTCCTCGATGGTCTTCTCGCCGGTGGCGATGCGGCCCGCATCGAAGTCGATCAGGTCCTTCCAGCGCCGCGCAAGCTCGCTGCGGGTTGCGACCTTGATCACGGGTGCAGCGGCAAGGCCGTAGGGCGTGCCGCGGCCGGTGGTGAACACCTGCAGCGTCATGCCAGAGGCAAGCTGGAGCGTGCCACAGATGAAATCGGACGCCGGCGTTGCCGCGAACAGCATGCCCTTCTGCGTCGCTTTCTCGCCGGGCGAGAGCACGCCGGTGATGGCGCTTGATCCGGACTTGACGATCGAGCCGAGCGACTTCTCGACGATGTTGGCGAGCCCGCCCTTCTTGTTGCCGGGTGTGGTGTTGGCGCTGCGGTCGGCGCCGCCGCGGGCGAGATAGGAATCGTACCAGGCCATCTCGCGCACCAGCGCGCGGCCGACATCCTCGTTGATGGCACGGCGGGTGAGGAGCTGGATGGCGTCGCGCACCTCCGTGACCTCGGAGAACATCACGGTGGCGCCGGCGCGCACCAGAAGGTCGGCCGCGAAGCCGACGGCGGGGTTCGCGGTGACGCCGGAGAAGGCGTCGCTGCCGCCGCATTGCAGGCCGATGACGAGGTCGGAAGCCGGGCAGGTCTCGCGTTTGCGCGTGTTGAGGACTTTCAGCCGCGCCTCGGCCTGGGTCATGATCGCATCGACGATCGCGCCGAAGCCATCGAAGGCCTCGTCCTGCATGCGGACGATGGCGTCGCCCACGCCTTCCGGCACCAGCCGTTCGGGCGCGAGCTTCTCGCAGCCGAGGCCGACGACGAGGATCTCGCCGCCGAAGTTCGGATTGAGCGCGAGATTTTGCAGCGTGCGGATCGGCACGACCGCGTCGGGCGCGGTGATCGCGACGCCGCAGCCATAGGCATGGGTGAGGGGAACGACGTCGTCGACGTTCGGATATTTCGGCAGCAGCTCGGTGCGGATGCGCTTCACAGCATATTCCATCGTGCCCTTGACGCATTGCACGGAGGAGGAGATGCCGAGGATGTTCTTGGTTCCGACCGAGCCGTCGGGATTGCGATAGCCCTCGAATGTGTAGCCTTCGAGCGGCGGCAGCGGAGCGGGGACGGCGGTGGAGATCTCCAGCTTGTCGAGCGGTGGCGCCTCCGGCATGCGGATGCGTGCCTCATCGACCCATTCGCCGGCGAGGATTGGCGCCAGCGCGTAGCCGATCACCTCGCCATAGCGGATTATCGGCGCGCCTTCCGCAATATCGACCAGCGCCGTCTTGTGCCCCTGCGGCACGAAAGCGCGCAGCGTGAGCCCGCAGGCGAAGCGGGAGCCGGCGGGAAGCCCGAAATCATTGACCACGATCGCGACATTGTCGCGCTCGTTGAGCTTGATGTAGCGGGGCTGCTCTTTCGCCGCGATGTCCTGGTCCATGCGCTTTCCTCAAGAACAGAATTGTAGGGTGAGTTAGCCGAAGGCGTAACCCACCATGCTTCATGCGTTGTGGCCGAGGTGGGTTACGCTGACGCGAACCCACCCTACGGTGTCGGCCTATCAGCCGGGATTCGTGTAGGCGGTCTTCACCGCGGTGTAGAACTCGCGGGCGTAGGAGCCCTGCTCGCGGGCGCCATAGCTCGAACCCTTCCGGCCACCGAACGGCACGTGATAGTCGACGCCGGCGGTCGGCAGATTGACCATCACCATGCCGGCCTCGCTGTTGCGCTTGTAATGCGTGGCGTATTTCAGGCTGGTGGTGCAGATGCCGGAGGCGAGGCCGAACTCGGTGTCGTTGGAGATCGCGAGCGCCTCCTCGTAGTTCTTGGCGCGGATGACGGTGGCAACCGGACCGAAGATTTCCTCACGCGCGATGCGCATGTTGTTGTTGGCTTCCGTGAACAGCGCCGGCTGGAGGTAGTAGCCGGGCGTCTCGCGGTTCAGCAGCTCGCCGCCCCAGGCGAGTTTGGCGCCTTCGTCCTGGCCGATCTTGAGATAGCGCAGGTCCTGGTCGAGCTGGCTCTGGTCGACCACGGGGCCGATATGCACGCCGGCCTTGAGCGCATCATCGACCGACAGCCCCTTCATGCGCTCGGTCATCGCTGCGACGAAGCGGTCGTGGATGCCTTCGGTGACGATCAGGCGGGAGGAGGCGGTGCAGCGCTGGCCGGTGGAGAAATAGGCGCCGTTGACGGCGACCTCGACCGCAGTCTTGAGATCCGCATCGTCGAGCACGACCAGCGGATTTTTGCCGCCCATCTCGAGCTGGAATTTCTTCATGGGGTTCGACAGTACGCAGGCCTGCGCGATCTTGCGACCGGTCTGCACCGAACCGGTGAAGGAGATCGCGGCGACGTCGGGATGCTCGAGCAAGGTCTGGCCGACCACAGAGCCGGAGCCGACGACGAGGTTGAACACGCCGGCCGGAATTCCGGAGCGGGTGATGATCTCGGAGAGCGCATGCGCAGAGCCCGGTACGAGCTCGGCGGGCTTGAATACGACGGTATTGCCGTAGCACAGCGCGGGTGCGATCTTCCAGGCGGGGATCGCGATCGGGAAATTCCAGGGGGTGATCATGCCGACGACGCCGACCGCCTCGCGGGTGATTTCGACTTCGAGTCCAGGACGGACGGATGGGCCCTTCTCGCCGGTCAGCCGCAGTGCTTCGCCGGCAAAGAATGCGAAGATCTGACCGGCGCGCGCGACCTCGCCGATGCCTTCAGGCAGCGTCTTGCCTTCCTCGCGGGCGAGCAGGCGGCCAAGTTCCTCCTTGCGGGCGAGGATTTCGGTCGAGATCTTGTTCAGCGCGTCATAGCGCTCCTGCGGCGTCGAGCGTGCCCAGGCGGGGAAGGCGGCCTTCGCGGCTGCGATCGCCTTTTCGGTCTGCGCCTTATCGGCCTTGGCGTATTCGCCGACGAGATCGTTGGTGTTGGAGGGGTTGATGTTCCTGGTGACGCCGGGGCCATCGACCCATTCGCCACCGATGAAGTTCTTCAGGATCGCAGTCATCGCTTCCTCCAGAGTTTCTTAACGCACTAGGCAGGGACGCTTGTCGTCAAAGGTCCAGCCGGGGATCAGGTCCTGCATGGCAATAGCGTCATCGCGGGCGCCAAGTCCATGCTGCTTGTAGAGCTCATGCGCGGCGTCGATAGCTGCCCGGTCAATTTCGACGCCAAGGCCGGGACGATCGGGCACGGCGATCTGGCCGCCCTTGATCTGGAGCGGCTCCTTGGTCAGCGCCTGGCCATCCTGCCAGATCCAGTGGGTATCGATCGCGGTGACCTTGCCGGGAGCGGCGGCGCCGACATGGGTGAACATGGCGAGCGAAATGTCAAAGTGGTTGTTGGAGTGCGAGCCCCAGGTCAGGCCGTTGTCACGGCAGGTCTGGGCAACGCGCACCGAGCCTTGCATCGTCCAGAAATGGGGGTCAGCGAGCGGAATGTCCACCGCCCCTAAGCGCAGCGCGTGGGAGAGCTGCCGCCAGTCGGTCGCGATCATGTTGGTCGCGGTCGGCAGCCCGGTGGCGCGGCGGAACTCGGCCATGATCTCGCGGCCGGAGAAGCCCGCCTCGGCGCCGCAGGGATCCTCCGCATAGGCGAGGATGCCGTGCATGTCCTTGCAGAGCCGGATCGCCTCGTCGAGCGACCAGGCGCCGTTCGGGTCCAGCGTGACGCGCGCCTTGGGGAAGCGCTTGGCGATGGCGGTGACGGCCTCGATCTCCTGCTCGCCGCGCAGCACGCCGCCCTTCAGCTTGAAGTCGGCGAAGCCGTAGTGGTCGTGGGTGGCCTCCGCGAGCCGCACCACTGTCTCCGGCGTCATCGCTTCCCGATGGCGGAGATTGAACCATTCGGGTTTGCCGGTGTCGCCCTTGACGTAATCGAGCTTGCTCTTGTTGATGTCGCCGACGAAGAAGAGATAGCCGAGCGTCTCGACGCTCTTGCGCTGCTGGCCTTCGCCGAGCAGCGCCGCAACGGGCAGGCCGAGGTGCTGGCCGAGCAGATCGAGCAGCGCGGATTCCACGGCTGTAACGGCATGGATCATGACTCGCAGGTCGAACGTCTGCTTGCCGCGGCCGCCGGCGTCCCGGTCGGCAAAGGCCGTGCGGATGTCGGCAAGAATGTTGTTCAGGGCGCCGATGGTCTTGCCGATCACGAGATCGCGCGCGTCCTGCAGCGTCTGCCAGATTTTTTGCCCGCCCGGCACCTCGCCGACGCCGGTGTGACCGGAGTTGTCGGTGAGGATGACGATGTTGCGCGTGAAGAACGGCGCATGCGCGCCGCTTAAGTTGAGGAGCATGCTGTCGCGGCCCGCGACCGGAATCACCTGCATCGACGTGACGACTGGTGCGCCGGAGATTCCGCTCTCGACCATCGGCTGCTCCTCCCTTTTGTGTCGTTATTCTGCCGCCTGTTGTGTCGATCGGATGGCGGGCAGTTTCTCGACCAGCGCGGTCAGTTCCGCAATCTCCTGGCCGGTGAGGTCGGTGAGCGGCGGGCGGACCGGGCCGGAGTTGCGGCCGATCACCTTCATGCCGGCCTTGATGATCGAGACTGCATAGCCCTTCTTGCGGTTGCGGATGGCGATCAGGGGCAGGATGAAGTTCTTCAAGCCTGCATGGATCGTCTCATGGTCGCGTTTGCGCACGGCGGCGTAGAATTTGGTCGCGAACTCCGGCACGAAGTTGAACACGGCCGAGGAGTAGGTCGTCACGCCCATGTCGAGATAGGGCAGCGCGAAAGTTTCCGCCGTCGGCAGGCCGCCGATATAGGTCAGGCGATCGCCGAGCTTGGTGTAGACGCGGGTCATCAGCTCGATGTCGCCGATGCCGTCCTTGTAGCCGACGAGGTTCGGGCAGCGCTCGGCGAGACGCGCCAGCGTATCGGGCTGCAGGATGGCATTGTCGCGGTTGTAGACGATGACGCCGATCTTCACGGCGGCGCAGACCGCCTCGACATGGGCGGCAAGGCCGTCCTGCTCGGAATGTGTGAGATAGGGCGGCAGCAAGAGCAGGCCGTCAGCGCCTGCCTTCTCCGCACCGATCGCGATCTCGCGCGCGATCGCAGTGCCGTAGCCGGTGCCGGCGAGCACCGGCACGCGGCCCTTGGTCTCTTCGACAGCGACCTTCACCACTTGCGGAACTTCGGTCGGCGTCAGTGAGAAGAACTCGCCGGTGCCGCCGGCGGCGAACAGACCCGCGACGTCGTAGCCGCAGAGCCAGTCCATGTTGGCACGGTAGGTGGTCTCGTCGAAGGAATAGTCAGCCTTGAAGGGCGTGACGGGGAAGGACAGGAGGCCAGAGCCGATTGTCTTGGCCATCTCCTGCGGGGTCATCTTGCTCATGGGCGCCACTCCCTTCTCTCATGTTGTGGAGGACGCAACCAAAGCCGCGTCCATGCGGCGTTGTTTAAGAGACCGTTCGATGCGCGTCCAAGCCAAAGCCTATATCGACTGATGCGGAATCAGCATCAATCTTCCGCGGTGTCCTGCGAGGCCAGTTCGCCCGCGATCTTCACCAGGGCCGAGAGCAGCGGGTTCTCGTCGTCGCGGCGCCAGACCATGAACAGCTCCACGGGGACGCGTGTGCGCAGCTTGAGCGGGCGCAGGCGCACGTCGGAGATCTTCAGGCTCGCAGCCGCGGCCGGCACGATGGCAAGGCCGAGGCCGGCGCGAACCATAGCGAGGATCGAGTGGATCTGACTGAGGTGCTGGACATAGCGCGGCAGGATGTCAGCGCGGGTGAAGAGCGCCACCAAGAGGTCGTGGAAGTAGCGGCTCTCATAAGGCGAGTACATCACGAAGGGCTGGTCGTCGAAATCTTTGATGGTGATGTTCTCGGCATTCGCCAGCGGATGCTTCTTCGGGATCGCGGCGAGCAGCGGCTCGGCGACGACGCGGCGGCTGGTGAGCTCCGGCCGCGCGATCGGCGGCCGCAACAGGCCGGCATCGATCTGGCCCGAGGTCAGCGCCTCGAACTGGTCGCCCGAGACCATCTCCTTCAACGAGAAATCGACCTCGGGCAATTTCGCGCGGCAGGCCGCGATGAGCTCGGGGAGGAAGCCGTAGGCGGCGGCCGCGGTGAAGCCGATCTTCAGCGAGCCGGTCTTGCCGAGCGCGATGCGGCGGGCGACCTGCGAAGCGCTCTCTGCAAGCTTGAGGATGCGCCGCGCCTCCGGCAGGAAGCTGCGCCCGGCCGGCGTCAGCCGCACCGAGCGGCTGGTGCGCTCCAGAAGCGGCGCATCGATGATGTGCTCGAGCACCTGGATCTGCCTGGATAGCGGCGGCTGGGTCATGTTCAGCCGCGCGGCGGCGCGGCCGAAATGCAATTCCTCCGCCACTGTGACGAAGCAGCGGAGCTGGTTAAGGTCAAACATCGATACATGCCTTAGATGGATAAGGCGTTTCCCCGGCATTTCTAGCATCGATCACCCCCAAAACAAAGACGGCGGCCGTGAAGCCGCCGTTGAGTTGCCTGGTCAAGCTCCCATGGGAGCCCTCAGGAGGAACGCTTGAGCACCACCCGCTCGATCTTGCCGACCACGACGAGATAGGCGATCGCGGCGATGAGCGCGTTGATGCCGACGAATACGAGGGCACCGTTGAACGAGCCAGTCGCGGCCACGATGTAGCCGATCACGATCGGGGTGGTGATCGAGGAGAGGTTGCCGAAGGTGTTGAACAAGCCGCCGGAGACGCCGCCGGCTTCCTTCGGCGAGGTATCGGAGACGACCGCCCAGCCGAGCGCGCCGATGCCCTTGCCGAAGAAGGCGAGCGCCATGAAGCCGACAACGAGCGCCTGTCCGTCGACATAGTTGCAGGCAATGATCGACATCGACAGGAGCATGCCGCCGACGATCGGGATCTTGCGCGCCATAGTCAGCGAGTTCGTCTTGCGCAGGATGAAATCAGAGATGATGCCGCCGAGCACGCCGCCGATGAAGCCGCACAGCGCCGGCAGTGTCGCGACGAATCCGGCTTGCAGGATCGACAGGCCGCGCTCCTTGACGAGGTAGACCGGGAACCAGGTCAGGAAGAAGTAGGTCAGCGTATTGATGCAGTACTGGCCGAGATAGACGCCGAGCATCATGCGGTTGGAGAGGAGCTGGCGGATATGGTCCCATTTCGGGCCGGAGTCCGGCGCGCGCTCGCCCTTGGGCGCATCGAGATCGACCAGCGCGCCGCCCTCCTTGATGTAGTCGAACTCTGCCTCGTTGATCGAAGGATGCTCCTTCGGGCCGTAGACCGTCTTGATCCAGGCAAGGCCCATGACGACGCCGAGCGCGCCCATCACGAAGAACACGTAGCGCCAGCCGTAGTCGTGGGCGATCCAGCCCATCAGCGGCGCGAAGATCACGGTCGCGAAATACTGTCCCGAGTTGAAGAAGGCCGACGCGGTGCCGCGCTCATTGCCGGGAAACCAGGCCGCGACGATGCGGGCGTTGGCCGGGAAGGAGGGCGCCTCCGCGATGCCGACGAGGAAGCGAAGTGCGAACAGGACGACGATCGCGGTGCCGGCGCTGAAGAAGCCGACCCAGCCCTGCATCAGCGTGAACAGCGACCAGACGATGATGCTGAAGGCGTAGACGAGGCGCGAACCGTAGCGGTCGAGCAGCCAGCCGCCCGGCACCTGCGCGATCACATAGGACCAGCCGAACGCCGAGAAGATGTAGCCCATGGCGACGGGATCGAGATGGAGCTCCTTGGCGAGCGCGGGACCCGCGATCGACAGCGTGGCGCGGTCGGCATAGTTGACGGTGGTGACCAGGAACAACATGGTCACGATGAACAGTCTGACGCGAGACCTCCTCACGTCCGCTGCGGACACCACTGCGCTCATCACGCGCCTCCTCAAGTCGAAACGTTTCCTCGCGGGGACTCCTAGAGGCGCGTGCGGGAAACTGTCCAAGTTGAAGGGGGTATCGATTGATACCGTTTTTGGATTGATGGAACGGCAGGTGAGGGGAACGATAGCGAGGATAGCGAACATGGCCGCCAGCCACTCCACGGTCATTCCCCGCGAAAGCGGGGAATGAAGTACGCCGCAGCTTCTCCGTATTCGTCACCGCCTCTGGAATACTGGATCGCCGCCTTCGCGGGCGATGACAGCGAGAAGGTGGCGAGCGCGTTCCTCAATCTCGTCATTGCGAGCGCAGCGAAGCAATCCAGGATCTTTCCGCGGAGGGACTCTGGATTGCTTCGCTGCACTCGCAATGACGATTTGGGAGAGCTCTTTTTTACTGCCGCGCGCTCGGCAGGAGCTGCGGCAAAAATCCCCGCGTCACGCCCGGCGGCACTGCATCAAGCCCGAGCACGGCGCTCGCGGCTGGAAGCGCCGCGTCTGCCATCGCCGCGTGGCCTTCGGCAGAGGGATGCACGGCGCCGCCATAGACGGCCGACAGCACGCCCCAGGTGGCATCGTGAATGTCGGTGGGCTGGCTCGCCGCCGGCAAGCCTTGCGGATAGGTCATTGCGGCGAAGTAGCTGTCATTGGCGTCGCGGATCCAGCGGGCGCGGGGCAGATAGGCGCGATATTCGGAAGCGCCGCGTCCGCACAGCATCGGCTGGCTCGCCGCGGTCACGATATCCGGATTGAAGCTCTGGCCGTTCTCGGCAAAGCAGGTGCGGTCGAATTCGGGATCGTTGCCGGAATGGGCGCAGAAGCCGTGATCGGCGAACGCGCCCTGATGCGTATCGACGAAAGTCATCCGGTCGGACTCGGGATCGCGGCACAGCGCGCCGCGGGTGCAGGTGGCGAGCCCCCTCAGTTGCGGCAGGAACTCGGTGTCGACGAAGGTCGAGACCCGGGCGAGCCGCTGTGGATCGGCGTTGAAGGATGGATGGATGTCGAAGCCGGCGCGGCCGCCGCGGCAGGGCACGCCGCCATCTGCAAGCGCGGGATTGGCGTAGGAGACGTAGACGACGTGCGAGAGGTCGCCGCCGACGAGCGGCTTTAGCGCTTCGCGCAGCCTGACGAAGTTCTGCGGCAGTTCGCGCGTCAGCGCATCGCGGGAGTCGTCGACGCTCGCCATCACACCGGAGCGTCGGAACAGCGTGCGCTCGGTCGCGGTGTCGACGATGACATCGGCAACGAGGCCGGAGAAGTAGACGTCGTTGGCGCCGATCGAGAGCAGCACGAGGTCGAGCGTGCGGTCCGGCTGGCGCTTCCTGGCAGCGGTGAGCGCCTCGCGCAGCTCGGAGACCTGCGCGCTCACGCTGGTCTGGCAGGTGCCGCTCTTGCCGGGCGGGCATTCGCGAGCGCGCTGCGAGCCGAGCAGCCCATCGCTGATGCTGGCACCGGTGCAGGCGAGCGGCAGATAGGTCACCGCGATGTGGGTGTAGCGCACCGCGAGCGCCAGCGCGGTGCGGGTCTGGTAGCTGTAGAGCGAGCGGTGACAGGGAGAGTTGAACCAAAGCGCGCCGTAGCGCTGCCAGTTGGCGAGCGTATCGGGGGCCTCGCAGGCGCGGCCGCCCTTGAAGCCGGCGCGGCTCGGCCGGTAGTACTGCGCACCCGCCGTGCCGAGATAGGAGCGGAAGCAGAAGCCTTCGTCGGACAGCGCCAGCGCCCGGTCCGGATTGCCTTCGCCGGAGGCGATGCTATCGCCGAGACCGGCGATGAAGAGGTCGCGGACCTGTATCTCGGTTTGGACCCGCTGGACCGGATCGGAGCCGGCAGAGACGTCGACAGTCGCGACCGTCTGCTTGCCGTAGCGGACGCGCAGGTTCACCGGCTCGGCGCAGTCAAAGGTCGAGGCTTGCGGCCCGTCGCCGTCGTCGAACGACCAGGCGCAGATCGCCCCGACCGGCACCGCGCCGGTCAGGCGCACGGTGACGGGATGGTCGATCGGGGTGATGTAGTTCTCCTTGACGTTGTCGCGGGTGCAAGGCTGGTTGATCCGGCCCTGGAGATCAATGCAGAGCCGGTTGACCATGTTGCGGGCCCAGCCGCGGCCCTCGCTCTGGATTTCCAGCGACTGCTCGGCGGAGAGGATGCTGCGGTTCCGCGCGTTCTCAACATGCAGCAGGAAGTCGCGCTCTTCGCGGAACAGGCGGAAACGGTTGCGGACCTCCCAGGTGATCTGCATGGCGCCCGCGTCCTGGGCGGCGGCGCGCTCAATCGGCAAAGCGCTGAGAATCCCGGCAAGCAGGGCGCCTGCGAGGAAGGTGCGAAGGGTGGTTCGGATCATGGCCCGCGTTTTCAACGGCAAAGTTGAGGCGGAAATAAGAGAGGCTTGATCGATCCGCCTGCGACGTTTGTCTGACCGGTTTAAGGCCGCCCGTCCAGCGCCTTACCGCTTGTTGGCCTGCCGCAACGGCCGCTCGCGCTCCATCGGCGTCACCTGCTTGGGTAGGTTGGCCTGGGCGCAGGCCTCCGCCAGCCGCCGCCGCTCCTGCCATGGTTCGACCACGTTCATCCAGAGCTCGCGGGTGCCCATGATGGAAATGGCAAGGCCGAACGGAATTACGAAATAGAGGATGCGGAACACCAGGAGAGTGGCCAGGAGCTGCTCGCGTCCGAACTCCGGCAGCGCCACCAGCATGGCGGCGTCGAACACGCCGATCGAGCCGGGGGCATGGCTGGCGAAACCGAGAAGCGTCGCCAGGATGAAGACCACCGCGAGCGACATGAAGTCGATCGGCGGATTGGCCGGCATCAACAGGTACATCGCGGTGGCGCAGAAGCCGAGGTCGACCACGCCGATCAGGATCTGCACCAGCGTCAGCGGGGCGGACGGCAGTACCACCTTCCAACCCTTCTGGCCGAGCTCGCGACGCTTCTCGCCCATGGACAGCCAGACCAGATAGGCGCCAATCGAGGCGAGACCGCCCAATGCGATCAGACGGTTAATCGCCGAGGGGAGCTGATCCATCGCCGAGGCCGCGTCCGGATGGATGGCCATGCCGATCGAGAGCACGAAGATGTTACCGAGCCAGAAGGTCAGGCCGGAGAGGAAACAGATTTTGGCGACGTCGATCGCGTTCAACCCGTAATCCGAATAGATCCGGAATCGGATCGCCCCACCGGTGAAGACGGTGGCACCGATATTGTGGCCGATCGAATAGGAGGTGAAGCTGGAGAGCGCCGCAATGCGATAGGGAACGTGTTTCTTACCGATCGTGCGCAGCGCAAAAAAGTCATAGAAGGTCAGCGTACAGAACGCGAAGAGCACACAAATCGCGGCAAGCCCGATGCTTCCACGGGGAATCTCGGTTAACGCGGTCAGGATGACGCTGGTATCGATGCCCTTGAGGGTCCGTACCAGTGTAGTGATCGCGAAGGCGATGATCATGACGCTCGCGGCAATTCCGAGGCGTCGCCAGCCGATCCATCGTTTGAAGCCGCGTTTCAGCGCGGGCAGCAGTCCGTGCATTCATCCTCCCGGCGGGGGCAAGACCGCCCGATCGGGCTCGCAGGCTGATCGGGGCGCGATCGCTACCAAGAGTGGGGCGCGGATCGCTAGGCATGATCTAATCCATTAGGGCAAAAACGTCGACTTGTGCAGCCCTTGACAAGGATGGGTTCTCCATCTGACCCGGCCGCTTTTGTCATACGTGCTACACATTGCGGTCCGTTAAGGATTTGAGTCGCGGGCCTTCCGCCGGCATTGTTCCAGCGCAAACGAATGCGAGCTTTTTCGGAACGTCGGCGCAATGTGCCGGTTAGCGCCGCATCAGCAATCGAACATGGCGGGATAGGCCTTGCGTGCAAGCCCGCGCCGTCCTGTTCCCAAACTCCCGAGGATTGGAACGATGGGACTGTTCACAAAAGATATCAAAACCATGAACGACCTGTTCGTGCATCAGCTCCAGGACATCTATTACGCCGAGCAGCAACTCACCAAGGCGCTGCCCAAAATGGCCAATAGGGCCACCGATCCACAGTTGAAGCAGGGCTTTTTGACGCATCTGGAAGAGACAAAGCAGCACGTCACGCGTCTTGAGGAAGTGTTCAGGATGCACGGCGTCGCCGTGAAGGCGATCGACTGCCCAGCGATCGACGGGATCATCGAAGAGACCGATGACACGGCCGGCGAAGTCGCCGACAAGGCGGTGCTCGACGCGGCCCTGATCAACGCAGCGCAAGCTGCCGAGCACTACGAGATCGTGCGTTATGGCAGCCTGATCGCCTGGGCCAAGCAGCTCGGCCGCAACGACTGCGCAGCGGTTCTCGCCAAGACGCTCGAGGAAGAGAAGGCGACCGACAAGAAGCTGACCTCACTCGCCGAGAGCAAAGTGAACCTGCGCGCGGCAAGCTGAGGCGAGATGCCTTTTGTCAGGAAAACGCCGCGCGTCCCGTGCAGCGTTTCTTTTTGCGGCTGCGCCTACTCGACCTGGTATTTCAGCCCAAACGCCAGTGCGACCACCGCAAAGACTGCGATGGTCACGGCAAAGACCAGACTCGCCACGGTCGAGCTGATCAGGGTCGAGAGGATGCCGATGCCGATGACCGGAAGCGCGTTGCCGAGGAAACAGCAGATGAAATAGGCCGAGACCACCTCGGCGCGCCGATCATCGGGCGCGATCTGGTTTACCACCTGCAGGCTGCCGCGATAGCCGAGGCCCGCCGCCACTCCGCAGGTCGCGGTGGCCGCGATCATGATGCCCAGCGACTCCATGAACTGTGCGATCACGAGCAGCGCAAGGCTCGGCAGCATGAGACCGAGCGACCACAGCATCGCGGTGCGGCTCGACAGCGAGCGGGTCAGGGCGATGACGAGGGCCACGGCGGCCGCAAGCTCGAGGAAGATCGCTCCTGCAACGGCGTGGCTGGCTTCGTGCAGCTCGTTCGCGAGCACGCTCGGAGCGAGCGCGGCGAAGAAGGCGACGAGGGCCATGGCGCCGAAACCGGTCACCGCCGGCGCGACGAACCGGGACCGGATGGATGATGGGACGCTCGCACGCGGCCGTATCGACACCCGGGCGAATGTACCGAGCGGCCGCTCCACGGTCTCGCGGGCAAAGGCAAGAAGTGCCGCGACCACGACCAGCGTTGCGAGATAAGCAACGAACGGCATTCGCAGCGGAAGCGCGACATATTCGGCCAGCAGACCGGCAACCAACGCGCCGAGACCAAGGCCGGTGAAGTTCGCGACCGTCGCGATCACGGTGGCGCGCGAACGATCCTGTTCGGCGATCAGTTCCGCAAGCCACGCAGTGCCGGTTCCTGCGCCGATCCCGATCGCAAGGCCGCTCAGCACCCGTGCAACGTAAAGCGAGGCAACCCCGCGCGCTAACAGGAACACGAGCGCGCCCACGATGGCGATACCCATGGCAATGGCCGCAGCGCGCCGGCGTCCGATCTCGTCGGAGATCCGGCCAAACACCAGAAGCGCGGTCAGGTTTCCGACGACGTAAACTGCATAGATCAAGGTCAACGTGATCTGGGAGAAACCAAACTGCTGCTTGTAGATGACGTAGAGCGGGGTTGCGATCGTGCTGCCGGCGAACAGTGCGCCGATCATGCAGGCGACCGCAACGACGGTTGCGCTCTTGCCGAACTCCCATCTTGCCGTTGACGGAATCGAGGTGTTGCCAACTCTTGCCATGACTTCGCTGCCTTGAAGAGAATTGAGGGGATCAACACGAAGCAATCTCGCGCTGTTCCCATGTCACCATGGGGATCCGGCCTGCGTGGCGAGCAGGGCCGAGACTTCGATGCTTTCTGCTGAAAGATACGATTCGTCGCGCGGCAATGCTTCGATCAGAGCCGAAGCATGATCACGCAACGGAAGCCTAATGGCTGCGTTCACCCGCAAACATCGAGGTGGATCATGCCGGTAAAATCTCTCGAGCTGCAATCGTTGCCGCAGACAAGGAACGCACGGAACGCGCAAGCCGCGTCTTTACTGACGCTTGCTGCCATGAGTCTCGGCTATGGCGTGGTGCAGCTCGACGTCACTATCGTCAATACCGCGCTCGATGAGATGGGCAAGACGCTCGGCGGCGGTGTCGCCGAACTGCAATGGGTGGTCAGCGCCTACACCATCGCCTTTGCGGCCTTCATCCTGACCGCCGGCGCGCTCGGCGACCGCATCGGCGCCAAGCGCATCTTCATGGCAGGGTTCGCCATCTTCACCGCGGCCTCGTTCGCCTGCGCGCTGTCGCCCAATGCGGCCGTGCTGATCGGGGCGCGGCTGGTCCAGGGACTGGCGGCGGCGATCCTGGTGCCGAATTCGCTGGCGCTGCTGAACCATGCCTACGCGGATGATCGCGCGCGCGGACGCGCTGTTGCGGTGTGGGCCGCCGGCGCGAGCCTGGCGCTCACCGCAGGCCCCTTCATCGGCGGTGGCCTGATTACGCTGGTCGGCTGGCGCGCGATCTTTCTGGTCAATTTGCCCATCGGCGTGATGGGCCTGTGGCTGACCTGGCGCTATGCCGACGAGACTACGCGCGCCCCCTCGCGCGAGATCGACCTGCCCGGCCAACTCGCTGCGATCGGCGCGCTGGGTGCACTCGCCGGTGCGATCATCGAAGCCGGCGCGCTCGGCTGGGCCCATCCCGCCGTGTTCGGAGCCTTCGCCGCGGCCGCGATCCTCGGAGGACTGTTCGTATGGCAGGAGAGCCGCGCAGCGCAGCCGATGCTGCCGCTGTCGCTGTTCTGCCATCGGCTGTTCGCACTGACCTCGCTCGTCGGCCTTCTTGTGAACGTTGCGATCTACGGCCTGATCTTCGTGCTCAGCCTGTACTTTCAGAGGATCAATGGGCTGTCGGCGTGGTGGACCGGGCTCGCCTTCGTGCCGATGATGGGCGCCGTGCTGCCGGTCAACCTGCTGGCGCCGCGCGTGGCCGAGCGCATCGGCCCATGCCCGACGATCGTCGTCGGCACCTGCATTTCGGCGCTCGGCTGCATCGGCCTGCTCTGGATCGGCGCCGGGACGAGCTACTGGGCGATCTGCGCGCAGCTCATCGCGATCAGCGGCGGGCTTGGGCTGCTCGTGCCACCGTTAACCTCGACCTTATTGGGCAGTGTGGAGAAGGTCCGCTCCGGCATTGCCGCCGGAGTCCTTAACGCGACGCGGCAGACCGGTAGCGTGCTGGGCGTCGCGCTGTTCGGCTCCCTGGTCGCGGGCGAAGGCGCGTTCATGGCGGGCCTGCATCTGTCGCTGCTCGTTTCAGCCGCCGTGCTGCTGCTTGCGGCGGCCGTGATCGGACTCGGCGCATCGCCGCGTGCATGAACAATGTGAGCGAGCGCACACATTCTCTGTTCACCATTTCGGAAACCGATTTGTAGCCGGTTACCGACTATCCACCTCTGTGGGCTCAAGTGCAGGTCCAACAGGGGCTGGCCATGTACCAAGTTCTTTACTGTCTCACCGACGAGCATGATTGGCGCCTCGTCGCGCTCGGCGGCGCGGTGTGCCTGCTCGCCAGCGCGGCGGCGATCAGCCTGTTTCACCGGGCGCGCGCGGCGCACGGAGGGGCCCGTGTGGCGTGGATCACGCTCGACGCTGCTGTCGCCGGCGGCGGCATCTGGGCAACGCATTTCATCGCGATGCTGGCCTATGGTCCCGGCGCCGCGGGCGCCTACGACATTCCAGTGACGCTCCTCTCGCTCATCTTTGCGATCGCCGTCACCTTCATCGGGCTGAGCATCTCGGTGTCGACCACGCGCCGTCCACTGGTCGCGGTTGGCGGCGCCGTCGTCGGTGGCGGCGTGGCAGCGATGCACTATACCGGCATGATGGCGCTCGATATCCCCGCGGATATCAGTTGGGCGACCGGCACCGTGACGGTATCGATCCTGCTCGGCATCATTTTCGGATCGCTTGCCTTGTTCGTCGCTGGACGAAGCGACAGCCTGTCCGACGCTCTGGGCGCGACAGTCCTGCTGACCGTCGCCATCGTCTCACATCATTTCACGGCCATGGGCGCGGTGCAGTTGACGCCCGATCCCGCGCGCGCGATCGGCGGGTTGTCGATCCCGCCGGCTTCGATGTCCTTCCTCACCGCCAGCGCTGCGGTCGCGATCATCGCGATTGCGCTCGTGGCAGCGCTGCTCGACCGCCGCGCCAAGGGTGAGCTGGGACGTCAGCAGGTCGTGCTGGACACCGCGCTCGAGAACATGTCGCAGGGGCTGTGCATGTTCGATTCCGAGGGCAAGATCCTGCTGTTCAACGAGCGATATGCGGCGATGCTGCGCCGCTCCGACATGCAGCTCACCGGCCGCCTGCTCCTCGATGTCTTGAAGGAAGAGCAGGCCAAGGGTCAGTGGAACGGCGATCCCGACCAGTTCTTCGCGCGTCTCGTGGAGGACGCCCGCGGCGGCCGTACCACGACCGATGTCGCCAAGCGGTTCGGCCGCTCGATCCGCGTCGTCAACCAGCCGATGCAGGGCGGCGGCTGGGTCGCGACCTTCGAGGACATCACTGAATGGCTCGAGGCGCAGGCGAAGATCTCGCACATGGCACGCCACGATGCGCTCACCAATCTGCCGAACCGCATGTTGTTCCACGAGCGGCTGGAGCAGGGGCTTCGCGTGGCGAAGGCGAACGATCAGCTCGCGGTGCTCTGCCTCGATCTCGATCACTTCAAGGACATCAACGATTCCCTCGGTCATCCGATCGGCGATGCGCTGCTGCAGCAGGTCGGCCGCAGGCTCGCCGCCTGCGTCGGGGAGAACGACACCGTGGCGCGTCTCGGCGGCGACGAGTTCGCCGTAGTCCAGCTCGGCCGGTCGGAAGAGGCCGCCGCGACGGTCCTCGCCGGCCGCCTCGTCGAGGTGATCTCCGCGCCCTACGAGATTGCCGATCATCAGATCGTGATCGGTGTCTCGATCGGCATATCGCTGTCGCCGCAGGACGGCAGCAATCCGGACGAGCTGTTGAAGAATGCCGACCTGGCGCTGTACCGCGCCAAGGCGGACGGCCGCGGCACCTATCGCTTCTTCGAGGCAGGCATGGATGCGCGCGCGCAGGCGCGGCGCCTTCTGGAAATGGATTTGCGCGCGGCGCTGCAACGGAGCGAGTTCGAGGTCCACTACCAGCCGATCCGCGACGTCGCCAGCGATCGCGTCGTCGCCTTCGAAGCGCTGCTGCGCTGGAACCATCCGCAGCGCGGCCTGATCTCGCCCATTAGCTTCATTCCGCTGGCCGAGGAGACCGGACTGATCGTGCAGCTTGGCGAGCTCGTGCTGCGTCGCGCCTGCGCGGATGCGGCGACCTGGCCGGACGATATCGGCGTCGCCGTCAACCTGTCGCCGGTCCAGTTCAAGAGCCCGAACCTGATTGCATCCGTCGTCGACGCACTGGAATCGTCGGGACTTGCGGCGCGTCGCCTCGAACTCGAGATCACCGAGTCCGTCCTGCTCCAGAACAGCGAGGCGACGCTTGCCATCCTGCACGAGCTGCGCGCCAAGGGCGTGCGGATCTCGCTCGACGATTTCGGCACCGGCTATTCCTCGCTGAGTTATCTGCGCAGCTTCCCGTTCGACAAGATCAAGATTGACCGCTCCTTCGTGTCGGAGCTTGCGACCCGCGAGGACTCCATGGCGATCATCCGCGCCGTGACGGGCCTGGGGCGAAGCCTCGGCATCGTGACCACGGCGGAAGGTGTCGAGAACGACGCGCAGCTCGAACTGCTGCGGCGTGAAGGCTGCACCCAGGCGCAGGGTTATCTGTTCAGCAAGCCGAGGCCGGCCTCCGACGTGGCGATGATGCTGGAACGGCCGCGGCTGCGCGCCTCGGCGTAAGGGTTATCCGCGGCGTAGCGCGAAATGCGCGCCGCAAAATGCCATCACGGCGCCGAGGCTGAGCGCGGCAAGGCCCGCAAGCACGGCGGAGGCGGTCGAGATCGTGCTCGGCGCGGACGCCGCCTGGCCCGCACCGGCAAGCAGAAGCACGCCGACCGCGATCAGGAACTGCCGCATCCGCTGCGGGATCTGGCCGGAAACGGCGCTGTGCATCAGCGTGGCGGTGAAGTAGCCGCCGGAAAAGCCGACCGTTGCAATCAGCCACCAGGCGATCGCCGCACCCGCCGGCATGAATTCGTGCGTGTCCGAGCGCCAGAGGCCGCCGAGGTCGAGCCCGTAGCGCGCTCCCAGCACGTGCACCGCGAGCGCGAGCAGCACGCCGGAGATCACGGCAGCCCCGAGAATCAGACGGCGCGGAAAAAAGATCGTCTCAGCCATGCCTCGCTTGTAGGATGGCGGGGGGCGATCGCGCAAGCCGATCGCGGACGGGATCGGTCAACAAGATGCAGGTTTCCGAGGTGCAGGCCGCTTCAGTCACAAGCTACGCTTACAAAGCCTCGCTGATCGACTCGGCGCACCGCTTCGAACTGACGGACGAGGGCTTGTCCTGGCACATCGCCGGCCGCTCCGGCCTGTGGCGCTATGACGAGATCAGCGCGATCCGGCTGTCGTTCCGTCCGGTGTCGATGCAGCAGCGCCGCTTCCGCGCAGATGTCAGCCGTGCGGGCGGCGGCCGCATCGCGATCCTGTCGACGAGCTGGCAGAGCGCGGCCCTGATGGCGCCGCAGGACAATGGCTATCGCGACTTCATCGTGGAATTGCATGCGCGGATGGCGAAAGCCGGCAGCCGCGCGGTGCTGACGGCAGGGCTCGGGCGCAAAACCTATGCGGCGGCGCTTGCGCTTCTGGCGATGCTGGCGGTGGCGATGGCCGGGCTCCTGATCCGTGCGCTCATGGTCGGCGAATTCGCCGGCGCACTGTTCGTCATCGGCTTCGCCGGCTTCTTCACCTGGCAGATCGGCGGCTTCGTGCGGCGCAACCAGCCGCGGACCTATACTTTCGATCGTCTGCCGCAGTCCTTGCTGCCTAGGCCTGCAACCGGCCGCAATCAAACGTGACTTCGCGACCGGGCGACGGTGTCGCATCGTGCGACCATGTCAGCCATGGATCGCAGCACCCGCGTGCCGACGGCCGATGAGGTCGCCGAGATCAACCGGACCCATCTGATCGATACGCCACTCTTGCCGGCCGACCTGGTGTTCATGTTCGGCACGCGCGAGGACGTCGCGTTGCGCGTCGAGGCCGCCGCGCGGCTCTGGCGCGACGGCTATTTCCGCTGGTCTATTGTCAGCGGCGGCGTGACGCCGGGCTCGGAGCAATCCGAGTGCACGATCATCAAGGCGGCGATGGCCGCGGCAGGCATTCCGGCGGACCGGATCCTGGAGGAACATCGCGCGATGAACACCGGCGAGAACGTGATTCTCTCGCTGCCGATCATCGACGCGGCGCTGGGACTGCAAAACATCCGCAGCGTGATCTGCCTCGGCAACACCTGGACCGCGCGGCGCTACCCGATGACGCTGCACCGGCATTGGCCGGATGTTACGAAGATGCTGCTCACAGTCGACAGCTTTCCAACTCCGCGCGCGCTCTGGCACACCGATGCCGAATTCCGCCGCCGCATCCTGCACGAATGGGACAAGATCGAGCCGTACAAGGCGAGGGGCTTTATCGCGGAATGGCCGCAAGGCTGAGCGGCGAAGGCACTCGCGCTACTCCGTCGAGTCGAAATCCTCTTCCTTGGTGCCGAGCAGGGAGGCAATCGTGCGCAGGCCGGCATCGAGCTGCTCGGGCGAGGGCGGTGCGAGGGCGAGCCGCACGGCGTTCGGCGCGTGACCATGCGCGATCGCAAACGTCGAGGACGGCGTCAGCGCGATGCCGCGCCGGGCTGCTGCGGCGACGAAGGTCTGCGAGCGCCAATGCGGCGGCAGCGTGAGCCACAGATGATACGAGCGCGTGTCGGCCGAGATCTGATAGCCGGCGAGATGCCGCGCTGCAGCCTGCTGGCGTCGTGTGGCGTCGATGCGCTTCAGCCGTGTCAGCTCGGCGACCGTGCCGTCGGCCATCAGCCGTTGCCCGGCTGCGAGCGCATGGCCCGAGGCAATCCATCCGCCGGTCCGGACCGCGCTCATCACGCTCTCGCGCAGGCGAGGTGGCGCGACCAGGATGCCGAGCGCGAGACCCGGAGCGACCTTCTTGGACAGGCTGTCGAGCACGAGGCAGCGGTCCGGGGCGAGCGCGGCCAGCGGCGTCTCGTCGGCGAGGAAGCCGTAGACAGTGTCCTCGATGATGGTGAGGTCGAGCTTCTCGGCGACGCGCATGATGTCGGCGCGTCGCGCCGCATTCATGGTGACGCCGAGCGGATTATGGATCGTGGGCTGGATGTACAGCGCGGTGAGATGCGCCTCGCGATGCGCCTTCTGGACCGCGTCGGGACGCGCGCCGTACTCGTCCATCGCGATCGGGACGAGGGTGACCCCGAGCCGTGCCGCGATGCTCTTGACGTAGGGGTAAGTAAGGGCCTCGACGCCGCAACGGCCGCCCGTCGGCACGAGTGCGGCGAGCGCAGCGGCAATCGATTGCTTGCCGTTGGCGGTAAAGACGATCTGGTCGGCCTGCGGCGTCCACTCCTTGCGCGCGAGATAGGCGGCCGCGGCATTGCGCGCGCTCTTCGTGCCGGTGCTGGTCGAGGCGCGCAGCACGGATTCGAGCGCGTCGATGCGCTCCAGTCCCGCAAGGCTCTTGGCGATCATCGCCCACTGCTGCGGCAGCAGCGGATAGTTGACCTCGAAATCGATGCGTGCGTCGCGCGGCTCGCTCATCACTTCGATCTCGCGCTTGACGTCGCCGGAGATGAAGGTGCCGCGGCCGACCTCGCCGACCACGAGCCCGCGGCGCAGCAGCTCGGTATAAACCCGGCTCGCGGTCGAGACCGCAATGCCGCGGTCATAGGCAAAATTGCGCTGCGGCGGCAGCCGGTCGCCCGGTCTTAACGTCCCGTTAGAGATATCGGCCGCAATGGCGTCGGCCAGCTTCACATACTCGAACTTGGACATTATTGCACCGAGAGCAATGTTTTCCTTGCACCGAGAATTGTACTGGAGCATTTAAGTTCCATCAAGTTCCGCGATTGAGCCGAGGAGTGCGAGAGCAATCCGAGGGCACAAAGGTGCAGGCGCCTCGCCAGGCGTGTGCGCCAACGGCATCGGCTGCGCCGCGCGGGACGCTACGCCGGAGAAGAACAATGACCACGATCTCGCAAACTGCCGGGCAGAATTTACGCCCATCCTCATCGGGCGGATTTTTCCGCGCGCTTGCCAGCGGCGCCTATGCGCTGTTCGAGCGCCTGGAGCGCCGCTCCGCCATCAAGACGCTGAACGAGCTCGACGACCGCGCGCTGCGCGACATCGGGATCACGCGCTGCCAGATCGAGGACGCCGTCTACGGACAGGTCAAAGCCGAGCTGACGCGGTATCTGTAAGGGTGTTTCGACGACCATCATGCCCGGAATACGCCCGGGCGTGATGACCTATCGAGAGGCGTGAAATGCCTGACCATCGTCATTGCGAGCGCAGCGAAGCAATCCAGAATCGTTCCGCGGCGGCAGTCTGGATTGCTTCGCTGCGCTCGCAATGACGGAATAGGCGCGAAGGTTAGTGCCGTACGACCAGCACCGAGCACTTGGCGTAGCGCACGACATGCCCGGCATTTGAGCCCAGGAAATAGGTGCGCATCGCCGGCCGGTGCGAGGTCATGACGATCAAATCGGCCTTCATGTGGGCCGCTTCCTCCAAAATTTCGTGATAGATGCCGCCCTGGCGCACCACGCTGGAGATGCGCGCCGGCTCGATGCCGGACTCGCGCGCGACGATGGCGAGCGCTTCTTCCGAGGTCTGGCGCTGCTGCTCGTCGAAATCCGCCGGCACATATTCGGCGAGCATAACCGGCGTCATCGGCAGCACGTTGAGCAGCCGTATCGTTCCGCTCCAAGTCTGCGACAGCGTCGCCGCGGTCGCAATCGCCGGCTTTGCCAGATCGGTGTCGGCGAGGTCGATGGGCACGAGAATGGACTTGAACATCTGCGCCTCCCTGTTGATCAAGCTGGATCAACCGGTCGAGACGGCGCCCGCGCGTCTCATCCCAGTCGAAGCAGCTTGGGGCTGACGAACAGCACCAGCTTGCCGCGGCGGTAGGCCACGTCTTCCCAATCCTTGACGTCAAAGTCGAAGATCGCAAGTCCCGCGGTAGGCAGGTTGTGGGCGAGCGCCTTGGCGCCGGCCGGATCGCCGCCGCCCATCAGCATCAGGGCGACCTCATGCATGCCGGGATTATGGCCGATCAGCATCAGCCGCCTGGGGGCGGCGGGCGCGGTTGCAGTGCGAATTGAATCCAGGATCTGCGCCGGATCGGCGCCGTAGAGTTCCGGCAGGATTTCGACCTGCGGCGCCGCGACGCGGTCCTTCATCGTCTCCCAGGCAATGTCCCAGGTCTGCCTCGCCCGGACGGCGTGAGACACCAGCACGACCTCGGGGAACGGCGGATGGGCGGCCAGCCAGTCCCCCATTTGCGCCGCATCCCTGTGGCCGCGGTCGTCGAGCCGGCGATCCCGGTCACGGCCGCTGGGTGCGTCAGTCTCGGTCTTGGCGTGACGCAGCAGCATCAAACGGCGCATGGCATTCTCGAATCATTACGCGTCCTGGATAATCTACAGACGCCGGTTGCGGACAAGGTGACAAGCGCCGGATCGGTCCTTTAAGAAAACGGCATGAGCGAGACTTTCACAAGCATGTCCCAGAAAGAAGAAGCCGGCTTTCGTGAGCGCGAGCGGCTGACGTTCGATCTCGACGCCGACATCTGTGTCATCGGCGCCGGTCTCGCCGGGCTTTCCGTGGCGCTGGAGGCGGCCCGGCTCGGCGCCAGCGTCGCCGTGCTCGAGGGGCGTCACGTCGGCTGGAACGCCTCGGGCAACCAGCTCGGCACGGTGATGCCGGGCTTCGCGCTGCCGCTTGCCGAGCTGGTCGAGCGCATCGGGTTCGAGGACGCGCGCGAATTGTGGACGCTGTCGAAGGAGGGGGCCGAGTTCGTTCGCGCCAATGCCACCGAGGCGAACATGCCGGGCATTGGCGTTAGCGACGGCGTGCTGGAAGTATCCAATGTCGATGCCGGCGACCGGCTGATCAGCCGCTTGCAGATGCTCAATGAGGATTTCGACACGGAAGTCGAGGGCTGGCAGGTCGATCGCGTCCGCGACGTGCTCGGGACCGATCGGTATTTCCACGGCGTGTACTATCCGAGGGCATTCCAGGTCGACGGGCGCAAATATGTGCATGGTCTTGCGGCGTTGGCGCGGCGGGCGGGTGCGCGCATCTTCGAGGATACGCCGGTGGTCAGCATCGATCATTCCGGTATCCGCAAGCGCATCGTCACACCGTCGGCGCGGCTGCGCACCACTCACATCGTGCTCGCGGGAAACATCCATCTTGGCGCGCCATTGAAGCGCTTGTCGGAGACGTTGCTGCCGGTGTCGCGCTATGCCGGGATCACCGCGCCGCTCGGCGAGCGCATCCATGACATCATCGCATTCAAGGGCTCGGTGATGGATTCCGACGGCATCGACCATTTCCGCATCGTCGATGGCGACCGGCTGATGTGGGAGAGCCCGGAAACCACCTGGGCCGCACGCCCGCAGCGTTTCGCTGGCGCCGTCAGGCGGCGGATCCGGACCATCTTCCCCGAGCTCGGCAATGTCGAGATCGCCGACATGTTCGGCGGTGCCACCGGACAGACCGTGCACGGCATGCCGCAGATCGGTGAGCTGCGCAAAGGTCTGTGGGTGGCGAGCGGTTTTGGCCGCCAGGGCATGAACACCTCGGCCATGGCCGGACAATTGATTGCGCGTAGCATCCTGAGGGGAGACGAGCGCTGGCGGCTGTTCTCGCCGTTCGAACTGGTGTGGGCGGGAGGCGCGACGGGAAGGGTTGCGGGCCAGCTCGTCGGGATTTGGACCAGGGCGAGTTCCAGCGCCGCAGGTTCGCTTGCGCGCTATCGCGAAAAGGCGCGGGTCAAGGAACGCGAGCGGGAGCAGCGGCTCGCCGAAGCCAACCGGGCCGCCGGTACGGGTCCGCGGCGTCCGCGCCCAGAGCACCCGCCGGTGCGGCCTGCCGCCCCGCCGGAACGGGCACCAGTGGCAGGCAGCAGGGCCGGGGAGGAGGAACCTCTCTCGCAATAAGTTGAGAAAAATCTCCGCCTGACGGTGTAACGTCGGCCGTTAGAACCCGTATCTCAGCGCGTGGACTTGGCCAGCGCACGGAGAAAGAGATGTTTGACCGCCGCATCCTGTTGACGACTGTCGCCGGCCTGTTCGGCCTTTCGGCCCTCCGCTGGCTGCGAGCATCACCTGCCGAGGCCGGTGAGAAGGCCGCGGAAAAGTTCGAGATCGAGAAGACCGAGGCCGAGTGGCGTGCCCAACTCACGCCGCAGCAATACGAAATCTTGCGTAACCATGGCACCGAGCGGCCGGGCTCCAGCCCGCTTCTGAAGGAGCACCGCAAAGGCGTCTTTGCCTGTGCCGGCTGCGACCTGCCGCTGTTCTCGTCCGACACCAAGTTCGAGAGCGGCACGGGCTGGCCGAGCTTCTACCAGCCGATCGAGGGCAATGTCGGCAAGACCGAAGATCGGACCTACGGCATGGTCCGCACCGAGGTGCATTGCCGCCGCTGCGGCGGCCATCTCGGCCATGTCTTCGACGATGGTCCGAAGCCGACCGGACTGCGCTACTGCATCGACGGTTTCGGGCTGGTCTTCCACCCGGCGACGCCGTCCGCGACGTAGGTCGGATCCCGGCAATTGTTGCCGGCCCGGCAATTGTGCCCCGGTCATTCGGCCGGGGCATCACTATTTAAGCCATTGATTTCCTTAAGATACCGCATTGGCATAGGCCTTGCGACGTCTCCTTTCGACTGCGGCCATGGGTCGACCGGCCGCCGAGATCGGATTTGGAGACAAAGTTATGGGTATCTTCGATGCAATGAACACCTCGGTGGGTGGCCTGCAGGCGCAGTCCTATGCGCTTCAGAACATTTCCGGCAACATCGCGAACTCATCCACCACCGGTTACAAGGGCATCGGGACCAGCTTCGAGGATCTCATCCCCGACTCCTCCGTGCCGAGCAAGCAGGTCGCCGGCGGCGTCACTGCGCATGCGCAGGCGACCATCACGACGCAAGGCACAATCTCGGCCTCCAGCGTCGCCACCAACATGGCGATCACCGGCGACGGCTTCTTCTCGGTACAGAAGGCGAGCGGTGTCGTCGACAACGTGCCGGTGTTCAACGGCGTCACCTATTACACCCGCCGCGGCGACTTCCAGGTCAATGCCAATGGCAATCTGGTCAACGGCGCCGGTTACTACCTGATGGGCGTCGCGGTCGACCCGAAGACCGGCAACCCGCTCGGTAACGTGCCGACGGTGCTGCAATTCCAGAACAACTTCATCCCGGCGCAGGCGACGACCGCAATCCAATACGCGGCGAACCTGCCGACCCAGCCGAACACGGTGGCAAGCTCAACGGCGCAGAGCGGATCGCTGCTCGCGGCCGGCGGGCTCAACCCGTCGGACTTCTCCGCCAACCCGCTGCCGGTGGGTACGCCGCCGGCGCCCTATACGAATGCGACGGTCTCCGGCGCAGCCGCGACTGGCAACGTCCGCTCGGCCTACTCGTCAACGACCGGAACGGGCACGGTTGCGCTCCAGAACAATTCCTCGGCGGTAGCCTCCACAACCACCTCCCTCGATAACTCCGCGGGCACGCATCTCGCCTCCAGTATCCTCACCGCGCTGAGTGGCCAGACGCTGACCATCAACGGCAATACGATCACCTTCAACGCCGGCACCACCGTCTCGACGGTCGGCAGCAACACCACGATCGGTCTCGGCGCGGGTACGACGGCCACGGTGTCCGATATCCTGAACGCGATCCAGACCGCCGGCGGCGCCGGCGTCACGGCGTCGCTAAGCGCCAGTGGCAACATCCAGATCTCGACCGGCACCGGCACCGACGTGGCGATCGGCAGCGGCACGGCGGCCACCGCGCTCGGTATCAGTAGCGTGACCCGCGGCGGCAACGTGCTGTCCACGCCCGCCATCACTGGTGCGACGGTACTCAGCGGCACCGCGACCGCCGGCGGTGCGGAAGTGCTCTCATCGGGCTTCTCGGCAGGACCTCCCGCCGACACCATCACGGTGAACGGTCAGACGCTGACCTTCGTGGCTTCGGGTGCATCCGGCCCGAACCAGATCAACGTCACCGACAACATCACAACGCTGCTCGGCAAGATCGACGCGCTCAGCGGCGCATCGGGCTCCTCGATCAGCAGCGCCGGCGTGATCACTCTGAACACCGGCACCGCCTCTAACCTGACAGTGTCCAGTTCTAACAGCGCAGCCTTCGCTGCGCTCGGATTCACCTCGTCCATCAGCAAGAACCGCGACGGCGGCGGCACCGCCGGCACCGGCACCGTGATCGGCAACGATATCGCCACCTTCACCAAGGAGTCGATCAGCGGTGGTGCGGTGACCGCATATAACGCCGCCGGTACGCCGGTGAACCTGCAACTGCGCTGGGCCAAGACCGACAGCGCCTCGCTCGGCGCAGGTCATTCCGACACCTGGAACCTGTTCTACCAGACCGACCCCAACGCGACCGGCACGACGGTCGGCTGGGTCAACACTGGACAGGCTTTCACCTTCGCCAGCGACGGCTCGCTGACGTCGCCGAGCGGCTCGGGCATCACCATCAACAACGTTGTCGTCAGCGGTCAGTCGCTCGGCTCGGTCGCCTTCAACATCTCTTCCGGCGGGCTGACGCAATATGCCAGCACCAGCGGCGCGGTCACGATCAACACCATCACGCAGAACGGCTACGCCGCCGGTCAGCTCCGCTCGGTCGCCGTCAACAACAACGGCCTCGTGGTCGGCACCTTCTCCAACGGCCAGAACCTCGACCTCGCCGCGGTGACGCTGTCGCACTTCAACGGCACCAACTACCTGAAGGCGCTCGACGGCGGCGCCTACGCGGTAACCGACCAGTCGGGCCCGGCCATCGCCGGCGCATCCGGCACCATCAGCGGCTCGTCGCTGGAAGGATCCAACACCGACATCGCCGACGAATTCACCAAGCTGATCGTGACCCAGCAGGCCTATTCGGCCAACACCAAGGTGATCACGACGGCGAATTCGATGGTGCAGGACCTCCTCAACGTGTTGCGCTGATCGGCGCGTGACGTAACCAAAGGCGGCCAGTCAACATGGGTTTGAGTTCAGCCCTTGCCAGCGCGATGAGCGGCCTGCGTGCCAACCAGGCCGCGCTCTCGATCGTCTCCTCGAACGTCGCCAACTCGCAGACGCCGGGTTACGTCGTCCAGACGCCGAACCAGATCGAGGTCACCACCGGCGACTTCGGCTCGACGGCGATGACGACCGGCGTCAGCCGGGAGCTCGACACCTATGTGCTGAATCAGCTCCGCACCGAGACCGGCGGCAGCGGCTATGCCGACCAGATGGCCAACATTCTGAAGCAGCTTCAGAATGTCTACGGCACGCCCGGCAATGACGGAACGCTCGAAACTGCGCTGAACAATTTCACCTCGGCGCTGCAGGCGCTGTCGACAAGCGCAGGTTCCTCGTCGGCTCAGACGGTCGCTCTCGGTGCGGCACAGACGCTGGCACAGCAGCTCAACGTCACGACCAAGGGTATCCAGTCGCTGCGCTCGAACGTCGAGCAGGATCTCGGCACCTCGGCGCAGCAGGCGAACGCGGCGATGCAGAAGATCGCCGACATCAACACCAAGCTCCAGGGCCTGTCGGCGAACGATCCGTCCGCCGCGACGTTGATGGATCAGCGCGACCAGGCCATCAATACGCTGTCGAAATACGTCGACGTCCGCGTCGTCACCGACGGTTCGAACCAGGCCAACATCTTCACCAACACCGGCATCCAGCTCGTCGGCGCCGGGCTCGCCTCGCAATTCTCCTTCGCGTCGGCCGGCGCGCTCGGGGCGACCTCGCTCTACAATACCGATCCGGCCAAGTCCGGCGTCGGTGCGTTCAACATCAGGCTGCCGAACGGCTCGCAGGTCGACGTCGTCGCCAACAACGTGGTCTCCTCGGGCCAGATCGCGGCCGATCTGAAGCTGCGCGACCAGACCCTGGTGCAGGCGCAGAACCAAATCGACCAGCTCGCTGCGACGATGGCGAGCGCGCTCTCCGACAAGACCACGGCCGGCAGCACGGTTTCCGGCCCGCCGGCGGGCTTCGACGTCGACCTCGCCGGTGCGCAGCCCGGCAACACCGTCAACATCACCTACACAGACACGACGACCAACACCCAGCGCCAGATCACGCTGGTCAACGTCACCGATCCGGCGGCGCTGCCGCTCCAGAACGCCACCAATGCCAACCCGATGCGGGTTGGTGTGAACTTCTCCGGCGGCATGGGCGCGATCGCCTCCGCGCTCAACACCGCGCTTGCCGGCTCACATCTGACGTTCTCGGCTGCGCCATCGCCGGCCACCGCCACGACGCTGCGGATCACGGACGACAACACCGGCCTCGCCAAGGTCAATTCCTCGTCCAGCACCAAGACGATCTCGTCGCTGACCTCGGGCAATCCGCAATTGCCGCTGTTCACCGACGGTGGCCAGGCGCTGTATACAGGCGCCATCACCGCATCCGGCTCGCAAATGACGGGCCTTGCCGGACGCATCGCGGTGAACACGTCACTGGCCGCCGATCCGACCCGCTTGTCGGTCTACAGCACCTCGCCGGTGACGCCGGCCGGCGACACCACCCGCTCGGACTATCTCTATTCGCAGCTCACCACGGCGGTGTTCTCATATTCACCGCAGACCGGCCTCGGCTCGGCGAGCCAGCCTTTCACCGGCAGCGTCTCGAACTACCTCCAGCAGTTCCTCAGCGTTCAGAGCAACGCGTCGACGCAGGCGACCCAGCTCCAGCAAGGGCAGAGTGTCGTGGTGTCGACGCTCCAGGCCAAGTTCAACTCGACCTCCAGCGTCAACCTCGACTCGGAGATGTCGAACCTGATCCAGCTCCAGAACGCCTACGCCGCCAACGCCCACGTCATGTCGGTGGTGCAGAGCATGATGAACACCTTGATCCAGGCTCAAGTGTAACCAGTACAGGGCTCTGAAAGATGTCGATCAGCAGTATCAACTACTCCTCGTCGGTCCTCGGCGCGCAGATCCGCAACATCAATCAGCAGCTCACCGACCTGTCGACGCAGCTCTCCACGGGCAAGCTGTCGCAGAATTACTCGGGCATGGGCACCAACGAAGGCTTTGCCATCGCCTCGCGCGCACAGCTTTCCAACATCGGCGCCTATACCGACACGATCACCAACGTCAACGTCAACATCAACCTCGCCAACACGGCGCTTCAGTCGCTGACGACGATCCGCAATACGGTGCAGACGGGCTCGGCTAACACCGCGCAGGATCTCAACGTCAACGGACAGACCATCGCGCAGAACACCGCTGCCGCCCAGTTCGGCTCGATGGTCGGCGTGCTCAACACGCAGTCGGGCAATCGCTATCTGTTCTCCGGAACGGCCGTCAATACACAGTCGGTCGCGGACGCGGGCATCATCATCAATGGCACCACGACACAGGCGGGGCTGAAGACTGTGATGGCCGAGCGACAGGCGGCCGACCTCGGTGCCAACGGCATGGGACGGCTGGTGCAGACGCAGACTGGGAGTTCGATCACGGTGGCGGAAGATTCTGCCACCTCGCCGTTCGGCCTGAAAATCGCGGCGGTCTCCTCGACGCTGACGGGTGCAACGCTCACCGGCCCGAGCGGCTCGCCGGTGTCGTTCTCGATCAATCTTAACGGCACCAATCCGAGCAACGGCGACAAGCTGAGTGTTCAGTTCACGCTGCCGGACGGATCGACAGAGCAGGTCAACCTGACTGCGTCCACGGCCACGCCGACGCCGACGGGTAGCTTCGCGATCGACACGAGCACTCCGCCCAACCCAGCCAACACGGTATCGAATCTCAACGCGGCGTTGAACGACGCCATCAAGAAGCTCGCCAACACATCGTTGGTGGCGGCGTCCGCCGTCACGGCGGGCGACAATTTCTTCAACACGGCGAGTTCAGCGATCGGGACTACGGCGGTCACCAATCAGGCCGCACCGCCGGCTTCGACCACGGCCACGGGCGCGACGGCGCTGTGGGGCACCAACCCATCGGATTCGATCTCGCCCGGCTTCACCGCCGGCAACACCATCACTGTGAACGGGACCACGCTGACATTCGTCAATTCAGGTGCGACCGGGAACCAGCTCAACGTCACCGACAGCATCCAGACCCTGCTGAGCAAGATCGACTCGATCACGGGAACATCGAAGCCATCGACGATCCATGGCGGCGTGATCACGATCAACACCGACGATGCTGCCAGCCTGAACATCACGAGCACGAACACGGCGGCAATGACCTCGCTTGGCTTCAGTTCGTCCCCGATCACGGCAACGCAGCCGCCGCTGCGTGTCGGCTCGTCGCCAGCAAGCTCGGCGACGACGTTGGTGAACGGCTCGGCCAACACCGTGAAATGGTACCAGGGCAATGATGGGCCCGGCTCGCCGCGCTCGACCGCGATGGCGCGGGTCGACGATTCCATCACCGTGCAATATGGCGCGCAGGCCGATGAGGACGCGATCCGCCGGCAGCTCCAGGCGATCGCCGTGTTCGGCACGTTCTCGACCTCGCCGACCGGGCAATATTCAAGCGGGCAGGTTGCGGCGCTGAGCCTGCGCACGACCCAGGCGCTGACGCAGCAGCCCGGACAGCAGCGCATCGAGGACATCCAGACCGATATCGCGATGGCCCAGAACACGATGAAGGACGCGACCACGCGCCAGACCCAGGCCAAGGCGCAGCTCCAGAGCATTATCGACCAGGCGGAGTCGGCCTCTCCCGACCAGGTGGCGAGCGAAATTCTGGCGCTCCAGAACGCGCTCCAGGCCTCCTACCAGACCACCGCGAACCTCGCGCAGCTCTCGCTGGTCAAGTTCCTTTAAGGGAGCGTTAAGTCGCCGTTAACCATGCCTGTTTACCTCTTGGTGAGGGTTTGAGGTGGGGGCGGGGGCCGTCGATGCCGGATAAGATGCAGCTCGTGGTAGCAACGCCCTGCTTCGGCGGGCAGGTCTCGAGCATCTATGCGAGTTCGATCTTCGCGCTCCAGCGTGCCGTGCACGGAATGTCCAATCTCGAGCTCAAGGTGCTCCTGCGGGACGGCGATGCGCTGATCACGCGGGCGCGGGCCAATCTGGTCGCGATGTTCCTGGACGATCCCGCGGCGACGCACTTCCTGTTCGTCGACGCTGACATCGGCTTCAAGCCCGAGCAGGTGTTCCGCCTGGTCGAATGCGGGGCTGACGTCGTCGCCGGCTGCTATCCGATCAAGCGGGTCAACTGGGACAAGGCCAAGCGAGCGATCACGGCAGGCCGGACCGACGTGGCGGCAGCCTCGCTCGACTATGTCCTTGAGATCGAGGATCCCGACCGCATCGTGGTGGTCAACGGCTTTACCCGTGTGCGTTTTGCCGGCACCGGATTCCTGATGATCCGGCGTCACGTACTGGAGGCGATGTGCCGCCATCCGAATTACGCGGGCTTGCAATTCTTCCGCGAGCATTCGCATGACACGCTGGCGGCGAGCCGGAACCGGTTCGCGCTGTTCGAATGCATGATCGATCCGGCGACCGGCACCTACCTTTCCGAGGACTTCGCCTTCTGCAAGCGCTGGACCGACATCGGCGGCGAGATCTGGGCCGACATCCAGAGCTCGCTCGATCATGTCGGCCCGTCTGTCTTCCACGGCGACATCGCCTCGCAATTCGCGCCGGCACCCGCGACGTCGGCGGCCGATGCGGCGTGAGTCTTTCGGGATGAGCATCGGCGCATCCCGCTGGCAGGCAGCGGAGCGCCTCTTTGGCGGCGGCTCGCGCTATGGCCTGCGCGATGTCTTCACGCCGCTCGACACGCTGCTCGCCTCCGGCGGCGGCCCGCGGCGCCTGTGCGTCGGCGCGCGGAACGTGACCGATGCCTGGTCGGCGGACGAAGCGCAGGTGCAACGCAATCTGCAGCATGTCCTCGATCGTATCGCCCACGTCCTGGTGAAGATCGAGCTGCTGCTTGGCCGCGTGGACGGCGCGGCTCTGCCGGGCAAGTCCGTGTTCGAGGTGTGAAATGCAGCATCCCGTTTCCGCGCCGATCGGCGTGACCGTACCAAACTATGCCGATCGCATCGGCTTTGCCCGGCTGACTCACCAGGCTTTTGACGGCGTCGATCTGCGTCCGCTCCGCGACCGGCTCGTCGCCCGGATCGCGGAAGGCACTGCGCAGGCCGGCGAAGGACTCGATCTATCGTTGATCGCCCAGCTTCTCGGCGACAAGGAGGCGGGACTCGCAATCCAGGCCGAGGTGCTCGCCTTTCATCAATTGTTTCGCTCGCCCTGCGCGGTCACAAAGCCGGCCCTGCGCGTCCTTGCGCTGGCAGCCGCCATCGACATGGGCGGCAATACGCCGATCGAATTCCTGCTCGAAGGCTCCGACATCGAGCTGATGACGCTCTACGTCGTCAAGGGATTCGGTTTGCCTGATCCACTGCCGGATCACGACATTGCGATTGTCATCGCATCCGATTCCGAGGAGTGCCGCGAGGCGCTTGCTGCGATCGAGCAGGCGGCGCCGCGCTGGCCGCGGCCGCTGCTCAATCATCCGGACCGCATCGCCAATCTGGATCGCGACAAGCTGCATCGGTTGCTCGCGGGTATCACCGGTCTCGACATTCCCGCAACCGTCAACGTCACGCGCGCGCAATTGTCGGCGCTTGCACAAGGCACGATCCGCTGCGCGGACATCACCGGAGATCTGCATTTTCCGATGATCGCGCGGCCGCGCGGCTCGCATGCCGGCGCGGGACTGGCGAAGCTCGACAACGCCGCATCGCTCGCGGCCTATCTCGCCGAGAGGCAGGAGCAGGAATTCTTCGTCGCGCGCTTCGTCGACTATGCGAGCGCCGACGGGCTCTATCGCAAGTATCGTCTCGCTATCGTCGACGGCCAACCCTACGCCTGCCACATGGCGATCGCCGACCGCTGGGACATCTGGTATCTCAACGCCTACATGGCGTTCAGCGAAGAGAAGCGCGCGGAAGAGGCTGCATTCATGCGCAACTTCGACGATGTCTTCGCCGCGCGTCATCGTGGCGCGCTGCGGGAGATGTCGGGGCGCGTCGGGCTCGACTATTTCACGATCGATTGCGCCGAGAACAAAGACGGCGAGCTGCTGATCTTCGAGGCCGACAACACCGCGGTCGTGCACAACATGGATTCGCCGGACGTCTTTCCGTACAAGCAGCCGCAGATGCGCAAGATCTTCGCGGCGTTCACGGCCATGCTGGCCCGTCACGCCGGGGCCGGCGAGGGGAGTGCAACATGAACGAGATCATCCGCAACACGCAAGCAGCCGTCACCGGCAATTCGCTCGATCCGCAGGACTGGAACGAGTTTCGCGCGCTCGCCCATCGCATGCTGGACGAGACGATCGACGGCATTGCAAACGTCCGTGCGCGTCCGGTCTGGCGGTCGATCCCCGACGATATCCGCGCGAAGTTCAGGGCCGACGTGCCACGTCGGGCAACTGATCTCGCCGATGTCTATCGCGAATTCTCCGAGAGCGTCGCTCCTTACGCGACTGGCAACGTCCATCCCGGCTTCATGGGTTGGGTGCATGGTGGCGGCACCGCCGTCGGCATGCTCGCCGAGATGTTGTCTGCGGGACTCAACGCCAATCTCGGCGGGCGGGATCACATGCCGATCGAGGTCGAGCGCCAGATCGTCGATTGGATGCGCGCCCTGTTCGCTTTCCCGGAGAGCGCCAGCGGCCTCTTCGTTACGGGCACGTCGATGGCCAATCTGATGGCTGTGCTGGTGGCGCGCTCGAGCGCGCTCGGCGCGCTGGCACGGCAGCATGGCATCGGCAATGACGGCGCGCTGCTCACGGCCTACACGTCGAAATCCGCGCATGGCTGCATCTCCAGGGCAATGGACATTGCGGGGCTCGGCACCGACGCGCTGCGTAAGATCGACGTCGATGCCGATCATCGCATCGATGTCGCCGCACTGCGTGCGCAGATCGCGATTGATCGCGAGGTCGGGTTCAAGCCGTTTCTCGTCGTTGCCTCCGCCGGCACGGTCGACATCGGCGCGATCGACGATCTCAAGGCACTCGCGGCGCTGTGCCGCGAGGAGGGGATCTGGTTCCACGTCGATGGCGCGTTCGGCGCGCTCGCGATACTCTCACCAGAGCTCGCGCCGCTGCTGGACGGCATCGAGCTGGCGGATTCGATCGCGCTCGACTTCCACAAATGGGGGCAAGTGCCCTATGACGCCGGCTTCTTGCTGGTGCGCGACGGTGAGCGGCATCGGCAGGCGTTCGCGCAGCCCGCGGCCTATCTGCGGCGCGAGGCGAGGGGGCTTGCGGCCGGCGCGGTCTGGCCCTGCGATCTCGGTCCGGATCTGTCGCGCGGCTTCCGCGCGCTGAAGACCTGGTTCACGCTGAAGACGTTCGGCACCGACCGGCTGGGCGCGGTGATCGCGCGAAGCTGCGCGCTGGCAAGATATCTCGAGTCGCGCGTGCTCGCGGAGCCGCGGCTGGAATTGCTCGCCCCCGTGAATCTCAACATCGTGTGCTTCCGCTATCGCGCCGACGATGCGATCAATCGCGAGATCGTCGCCGACGTCCAGGAGTCCGGCATTGCGGCGCCGTCGAGCACGACGCTGGACGGAAACTTCGCGATCCGAGCCGCGATCGTCAATCACCGCACGGATGAGACCGACATCGATGCGCTGGTATCGGCCGTGCTGGAGTTCGGCGCGCGGCGATCGGGCCAAGGCCTGATCGAAACCGAGGCGCCGCCGCTCGCGGTACAGTGAGCTCGAGAGCGACCGAAATGAACACGCCCCGGACCTCGTCCAGGGCGTTGACCATTGTGATGTGGCGAAGCGCTTAGGCCGCGGTACTGACGTCACCTTTGACGTCATCCTTGGGATGGGTGGCCTCGTATTGATTCCGCAGCTTGTCTTCATAGGCGATCAGCTTGCGCGCATCCTTCAGCGCCCGGTAGAGATCGCCGCTCATGATGTTGTTGTTGATGCCCTCGATGATCGGCCAGGCGCTCGGCACGGCGGTGACGATGTCGCGCACCAGGTTGAAGTAAGTGCCGTGCTGGGTCTGCGGATCGGGCGAGATGTACATGAGCTGGACCGCCAGATAGACCAGCTTGGCCGGCGTGTTGGCGGTCTCCGGCGTGAGGATGTCGCGCTCGCGCAGGATCGGCACGTTGTCGCCGTCGATCAGGAGGCGGGCGCGCTGGTCGGTGTTGGTAATCACGCAATTGCCGACGATGATGCGTTCGTGCGGCCTGAGCTCGACCTTGAGGGCCATGCCTGTTCTCCATCAACTCTTTAGTAACGAGCGTCGCGCGCGCCACGCGATGACGGCAGTCGGCTCTGATTTGGAGTTGATCCTTGCTGAATGTGGTTAACGGGTCGTAAACGCTGACGGTCGACGCAGAAAGCGTAATAATTTCAATGGGGATGGGGCCAGTTCGAGGCCGGTTCGGGCCGGCTCGGGGTACCTTTGTTAGTCCGTCTGGGACAAACCGGCGATTTCATTTCACGGATTGTTAGAGGCTTGGACGCACCGTCCGCCGGTCGTTTGATCAATTTCGGTCAAACAGGACGCGTAGCTACCAGAAAGGTAACAAGT
>NZ_JALGCN010000019.1:0-148861 GCF_038085055.1 Bradyrhizobium sp. ISRA442 | reverse complement strand
CGGCCACCGCGCAAGACCTAAACGGATTGATTCAATTGTTGCAGACACGCCATAGTTGCGCGCTAATGGCGACTCAAATCCCTGCCCCCTATTACATTGCTTACATTGATGAGGCGGGCGACGCAGGACTGAAGGCTGTGCGCCCCATCGATCCGGTTGGCGCCACGGAATGGCTGTGCCTTGGTGCGGTGCTTATCAGAGCAAAGCATGAGTCCGAGGTGCAGAACTGGGTTCGAACAATCCTGTCCAAGATCGGAAGTAAGCGCAGTGATCTTCATTATAGGCATTTGTCGGCCGCTCAAAAGCGGACCGCGCTAGAGATGATCGCTCAGCTTCCCATTCGTGGATTCGTGCTTGCATCGAACAAAAAGAACATGCGCCGCTACCTGCGCATCAAAGGGTCGTTCTGGGGCGTCGCTAACAACGTGTCGGATATTGTAAGGCCTCGCGCCGCGGCGGAAGAAATGATCGGCTTTTACGCAACGCGTGATACTCTCATTCACGTAGGCGACGAGATGACGCTTGCCGAACGGAGTACGGGTTTAGATTTTCGCTATACTGGCCAGCGGGACCTTCCATCAGCGATTGCCTTGCTTCGGAAGGATGGCTCCGAACAGAACTATCGGATGCTTCCTTTTGGCGAGATGACGACCCCGCTTAGAGACGCGACGGATCGGCTGGTCGAGGCTTCTGGTGTTTATGGCGCGGAAAACGCCCCGGTGACACCATTCAAGCTAACTATAGATAAACAGTCGTTGCTCGACCTTTTCTGTCGTGACGCAGGTATTGCAGCCCAGCTTTCTCAGCAAGCCTGACCTTATGCAACGCTGCAACCAAGTCGCTGTCCTCGCGCTGTTCCGCGGGATCACATACCGAGAAATTCGTGTGCGGAGAAAGCCCCGTCTCGCCGCTATCGCGGCGAGCCACCCTCTCCCACAAGGGGAGAGGGAAAAGACCGTGCCGTACGACAATAACCTGAATATCGCGCGTCAACGCACCTTGAACTTGCTGTACGCCTCGTTCGTCGCAATGATCACATGCTCGGCGCAGGCGTTGCGGCGGTGCGGGTCGGCCTCTGCCTCGTAGGCTTGTGACGTCATCATGTCGAGGAAGGCCGCGACTGACGGATAGTAAACCAGTGCGACGAAATCCCAGCCATTGCCCTGGTGGGGGCCGAGCGCAATGGCCTTTGCCTCGCCGGTCCAGAGCAGCGTGCCGCCGCGCGCCTTGATCATCGGCACGGTGATTGCGCTGTAGCGCAAGTAGGCGTCCCAGCCGGACCCGTCACCGTCGCGCGAGCGCGCGTTGAAGCGCATCAGGTTCAGCATCACCACCGGGGCATGTCGATCGAGCTGCTCCAGGCCTTCGATGTTCAACATATTAACCGCCAATGACACCTCCTCAGGTCTGCTTGCATTGTAGCATTGCGGCCGCGTGACTTGTGCTGCAACGAGAATCCGGCGCAAGCTCGCATCGAACGCCAATGACGATTGCTTCGCCCGCGCCACCGGCCTCGAATCCGGCCAGTTGGCTCAATAATCAGCCTTACCTGTTGTTGAGCCTGAGCTCGCTGTTCTGGGCCGGCAACATCGTGCTCGCGCGCCATGTCGGCGCGCATGTGCCGCCGCTGACGGTGACCACGATCCGCTGGTTCGGCGTGTTCCTGATCCTCTTGCCGTTCGCCTGGCCGCATCTCAAGCGCGACTGGCCAAGCTTGCGCAAGAGCCTGCCGCTGATGCTGTTTTTGTCGCTGGTCGGCTTCGCCTTCAACAACGCGATCTCCTACTGGGCCATGCAATACACGGAGGCGCTGAACGCGCTGCTGATCCAGTCGGCCGGACCGCTGTTCGTGGCGCTGTGGTCGCTGGTGCTGTTCGGGGTGCGGCTGACGGGTGCGCAGCTTGCCGGCATCGCGATCTCGCTCGCAGGGGTGCTGATCATCATCCTGCGCGGCGACCTGTCGGCGCTCGCCGGCATCAGCTTCAACCGCGGCGACATCATGTTCGCGTCCTCGCTGGTTGCCTTCGGGATCTACTCCGCCTTCATCCCGCGCCGGCCGAAGATCCACCAGCTCTCGTTCCTGTCTTTCACCACCTGCTGCGGCGCGACGATGCTGCTGCCCACGGCGGTTTGGGAAGCCTGGAGCGGCAACGTCCTGCAATTCGATGCGCTGACGCTGGCGACACTGGCCTACATCCTGATCTTCCCCTCGACGCTCGCCTATCTCTTCTTCAACCGCGGCGTGGCGCTGATCGGACCGAACCGCGCCGCGCCGTTCTTCCATCTGGTGCCGGTGTTCGGTTCGGCGATGGCCATCCTCTTGCTCGGCGAGAAGCTCCAGCCCTTTCACCTGATCGGCTATGCGCTGGTGCTCGCGGGCGTCGTGATCGCGTCGCGGCAGGGCTCCGCGGTGAAGTAATTCCGCGCCGCGGATGCGGGGCAAGTCGCGTGTCCCGGACGCGGCGCGGCATGCAATGACGCGACGCTGAGCCGGGACCGAGATTGCCGCAAGTATGGGCCCCGGTTCAGCAGCGCATCACGCCGCGAAGGGCGCACTGCGCCGCGCCGGGGCACGAGACCTGGCGACAAACTCACACCTTCCGATTTCAACGAGGAGACGCTAGGTTCCCGGCCAACGAAAAAGAGGGAACGTCCAGACATGCTGTCATCGCTGATTTCTGTCATCCGCACCGCCGGCGCTGCTGCGCTGTGTCTTGCCGCCGCATCTGCCGCGCAGGCCGACACTTATCCCAGCCGCAACATCACGCTGGTGCTGCCGTTCGCGGCCGGCAGCGGCACCGATACGACGACGCGGCTGATCTCCCAGCATCTGTCGCAGGCGCTCGGCGTCGGCATCGTCATCGAGAACAAGGCGGGCGCCAATGGCATGATCGCCGCGACCTATGTCGCGCGCGCTGCACCGGACGGCTACACGCTGCTGGTGACCACCAACACCACGCATTCGGCCAATCCCTACCTGCTGAAGAGCCTGACCTACGATCCCGTGAAGGACTTCACCCCGATCGCGCGCACCGGGGACCTGCCCTTCATGCTGGTCATCAATCCGGAAGTGCCAGCCAAGAGCGTCGGCGAGCTCGTCGCCTATGGCAAGGCCAATCCGGGCAAGCTGAGCTACGCCTCGGGCTCGTCTTCGGCGATCGTGTCGGGCGCAACCTTTGCGCATAATGCCGGGCTCGACCTGCTGCACGTGCCCTACAAGAGTTCGCCGCCGGCGCTCAACGACGTCATGGGCGGCCGCGTCTCGATGATGTTCGTCGACATTCTCACCGGCCTTCCCCACGTCAACGGCAACGCGCTCAAGGCGCTCGCCGTCACCACCAAGGACCGCTCGCCGCTGGTGCCGAATCTGCCCTCGATGCAGGAGGCCGGGGTGCCGGACTTCGACATCTCGTCATGGCAGGGCTATTTCGGCCCGGCCGGCATGCCGAAGGAGATCGTGACCCGGCTCAACGCCGAGATCAGGAAGATCATCGAGAAGCCGGAGATCAAGGCCCAGCTTGCGACCCTCGGCATGGATGCCTTCTCCGGCACGCCGGAAGAGCTCGGCACCTTCGTGGGCGAGCAGCTCGTGCTGTGGGAAAAGCTGATCAAGAACGCGGGGATCGAGAAGCAGTGAGGGCGGCCACCTACTCCGCCATCGCCCGGCTTGACCGGGCGATCCAGTACTCCGAGACGGTCGTGATTGAATCGATAAGCCGCGGCTACCGCATGCCCCGCCTTCGCGGGGCATGACCGAAGTGCTTACGCCGCCCGCACCTTGGCGAGGAAGCCGTCGACCGCGCTGCGCAGCGCACCGGACTGGTTGTCCAACTCGCGGGCGTTGGAGAGCACGTCGGTGGCCGCGCTGCCCGTCGCCTCCGCAGCCGAGGTGACGCTGCCGATATGGGCGTTGATCTCGCTCGAGCCGGCCGCGACCGACTGGATGTTGCGGGCGATCTCGCGCGTGGCCTCGCCCTGCTGCTCGATGGATGCCGAAATGCCGGCGGTGATCTCGCTCATCTCGGCGATGGTCTGGGTGATGCCGGCGATGGCGGACACTGCGTCGCTGGTCGAGGTCTGCATCGCCGCGACCTGGGCCGAGATTTCCTCGGTCGCCTTGGCGGTCTGGTTGGCGAGCGCCTTGACCTCGGAGGCGACGACCGCGAAGCCGCGACCGGATTCGCCGGCACGCGCCGCCTCGATGGTGGCGTTGAGCGCCAAGAGGTTGGTCTGCGCCGCGATCGAGTGAATCAGCTTGACCACCTCGCCGATCTTCTCGGCGCCGGAGGAGAGCACCTGCACTGTGGCGTTGGTGCGCTCGGCATCGCTGACGGCCTTGCTCGCAACTTCCGTGGACCGCGTCACCTGGCGGGAGATTTCCGCGACCGAACTCGACAATTCTTCGGCGGCGGCCGCAACCGTGCCGACATTGCCGGAAGCCTTTTGCGAAGCCGCACCGACGGTCGCGGCCCGCGCGCTGGCGTCGCTCGCGGTGGCGGTCATCGACTGCGCCGTGGTCTGCATGCCGGCCGCGGCCGAGGAGACCGAGCGGACGATGCCGTTGACGCTGCGTTCGAAGTCGCTGGCGATATCTTCCATCGCGCTGCGTCGTTCCGCCGCGGCGCGCTCTTTGGCCTGAGCCTCGGTCTGCTCGAGGTCGCGGATGCGAATCGCGTTGTCCTTGAAGATCTGGACGGTCGACGCCATCGCGCCAACCTCGTCGCCGCGGCCGACGCCGGGGATGTCGCCCTCGAGCTTGCCGTCGACAAGCTCCTTCATGCGCGTGCCGAGCAGCGCCAGCGGATGACTGATGCTGCGGCCGAGCAGCCAGGCGACGCTGCCGGCGACGATCACGATGCCGAGCACGGAGAGGCCGAGCAGCCAGTAGACCGGCCCCATCTTCTCGTCGATGTCGTCGAGATAGGCGCCGGTGCCGAGATACATCTCGAAACCGGGGACCGCGACGGCGTAGCCGAGCTTGCGGATCGGCTTCTCCTGGCCGGGCTTCACATATTCATAGAAGAGAAGGATATCGCCGTGGGCCTTGACGCCATCCATGATCTCACGGGAGAGCTTTCGCCCGTTGGTCTCGACGTCCATGCGGTTGGCGCCGATCTGCTTCGGATCGGGCGCGAGCTGCGTGATGCCGTCATAGGTGGTGCCGAACAGATATCCGGAGCCCTTGTCGTAGGTCATCGCATTGCCGTAACGGCGGAGTTCCGCGAGCGCGGCATCCTTCGTCATTTCGCCGGCGTTGACCCGCTTCATCAAGGTTGCCGCGTAGTTGCGGGCCAGCTCGACGATGGCCTTGGTCTGATCGATGCGCGCATGCACCATCTCGCGCTTCATCAGATAACCGGCGAGAACCCCGGAGATGCACAGACCGAACAAGGTGACGCCGACAAGAATGCCGAGCTTGGGGGCGATCTTCAGATTGCTCAACTTCACGGGAGGCTCCGAGGCAAAAGGGATACGGCACGCGAGTGAATCGATACAAATTGAATCAACTTCTAGGGCGAGACCAATTAGCAACCTGTTACGGGCAGCTCCGTAGAAGCCCGGATCGTGAGTGGAAAACCGACCGTTTCCACCGCCTCCAGCAACCGGGAATTGTACGCGATCGCCGCGATTTCGCGTAAAAGACGCAAAGGCCCGTCACGGGTGCGGGCCACAACAAGAACCGACAAACCAAATCGGGAGCAGGGAATGCCGAAATACAGGGTGGTGACGCCGAAGGGCGCGAGCTTCACGGTCGCCGGCAGCGATTATTCGTACGAGCGCGAGGCGCTCGATCCGATCGACGCCGAGATCGTCGAGGCGCCGGCCAACGAGGCCGAGTTCATTGCAGCCGCAAAGACCGCCGACGCCATCTATGCCAAGGGCATGCCGATCACCAAGACCGTCATCGACGCACTGGAGAACTGCAAGGTCATCACGCTCGGCTCGGTCGGAGTCGACAGCGTCGACGTGAAGGCCGCAACAGCGCGCGGCATTCCCGTCACCAACATCCCCGACACCTTCATCGAGGAAGTTGCCGACCACGCCATGATGCTGCTGCTCGCCGGCTTCCGCCGCCTGGTCGAGCAGGACCGGATGGTGCGCACCGGCCGCTGGGCCGAGGGCAGGCCTGCGCTGCTCAAGATCCCGCGGCTGATGGGCCAGACGCTCGGCTTCATCTCCTTCGGCCGCGTGGCGCGTGCAGTTGCGAAACGCGCAGCTCCCTTCGGCCTGCGCATGATGGCCTACGATCCCTTCATCCAGGAAACGCTGATGTACGATCACGGCGTGATGCCGGCGACGCTGAACGAGGTGTTGTCGCAATCCGACTTCGTCTCGATGCACGCGCCGGCTCGGCCCGAGGTGCATCACATGCTGACCGAGAAGCATTTTCGCCAGATGAAGAAGGGCTCCATCTTCATCAACACCGGCCGCGGCGCCACCGTGGACGAGGAAAGCCTGATCAAGGCGTTGCAGGAGGGGTGGATCGCGCACGCCGCGCTCGACGTGCTGGAGAAGGAGCCGCCGTCGCACAACAATCCCCTGCTCGACATGGAGAACGTGACCCTGACCGCCCATGTCGCCTCGGCCTCGGCACGCTTCGACGAAGCGCGCAAGCGCCGCGTGGGCTACGAATTGTCACTGGTGCTTCAGGGCATGTGGCCGGTAAGCTGCGTCAATCCGTCGGTGCTGCAAGACACCGCGCTCCGCCGCTGGCAGCCTGTCAGCATGGACCGCGGGCCGAACAGCTAGGCGGCCGGCGCAAAAACGCGCCGAAAGACCGGAAGACCCTTCACCGGCGATCAACGCCGGGAAGGGAGATAACAGGGAGGAACTGATGAGGAACGACCTCACACGTCGTGACGCCTTGGCGCTGGGCCTGTCCGCTGCGGCGCTCGCCGCAACCGGTGCTGCGGCGCAAACAACACCATCTCCGATCAAAGCCGCCGATGTTCCGGCGCCGAAGCTGCCGGTCGAGAAGGGCGCAACCTTGCGCATGCTGCGCCCGGTCCGCTTCGTGCAGCCGGACGAGGACGTATTCCGCGCCAACGCCAAGCGCTTCACCGACGCGACTGGCGTCGAGGTGAAGGTCGACTTCGTCGGCTGGGAAGACATCGCCCAGCAGACCGCGGTGACCGCGAACTCCGGCGCCGGCCCGGACATCATCATCGGCTTCTCCGACGCGCCGCATATCTATGTCGACAAGCTGATCGAGCTCACCGACGTCGCCGACTATCTTGGCAAGCGCTACGGCGGCTGGCTGCCGCTGGCGCAGAAGTACGGCATGAAGAGCAAGAGCGAGTCCTGGATCGGACTGCCGTTCGGCGCCACTGCCGGTCCCCTGATCTACCGCAAGTCGATCCTGCAATCGGTCGGCTTCGACAAGGTTCCGGAGGATCACGCCGGCGTTGTCGACCTCTGCCGCAAGCTGCACAAGGCCGGCAAGCCGGCCGGCTTCGCGCTCGGCAATGCCAAGGGCGACGGCAACGGCTTCGCCAACTGGGCGCTGTGGTCGCACAATGCCTCGCTGCTCGACGAGGATGGCAAGGTCGTCATCAACAGCAAGGAGACGATCGCCGCGCTGAACTGGGTCAAGGAGCTGTACCCGACCTTCATCGCCGGCACGCCGTCATGGAACGACGTCAGCAACAATCGTGCTTACTCGTCGGAGGAGATCTCGCTGACTGCCAACGGCGTCTCGCTGTACTTCTCGCTGAAGAACGATCCGGCGACCCGTGCCATTGCGGAGGACAGCGAGCATCAGTTGCTGCCGAAGGGCAACGCGAAGATCTCGCCGATGGCGGGTCTGACGCTGAACGCGATGGTGTTCAAGCACAGCCCGTATCCCAACGCGGCCAAGGCGTTCCTGCAGTTCATGCTGGAGAAGGACCAGTATGAGCCGTGGCTCAACGCCAACTCCGGCTACTGGGCCCAGCCGCTGGCCGCCTACGCCGAGGCCAAGGTCTGGACCGAAGATCCAAAGGTCGCGATCTTCAAGAACACGATGAACAGCACCTATTACGATGGCTACAAGGGGCCGATCTCCTCGGCGACCGGCGCCGTCAGCGCCGATTACGTGCTGGTGCAGATGTGTGCCTCCGTCGCGACCGGCGCGGCGACGCCGGAACAGGCGGCCGCCGAGGCGGAGCGCCGCTGCAAGCGGTACTTCCGGCGGTGACAGCGCACTAGCTGTTCTCCGTCATTCCGGGGCAATGCGACGGGACCGCGCGAGCGCGGCCCGGAGCATCGAACCCGGAAGCTCGAGATTCTCTGGTGCGCGATTGCGCACCAGAGTTCGGCGCTTCGCCGCCCCGGAATGACAGTCTCAAGCAGGACACACCCGAATGTCCGTGACCACACTCTCCTCTCCTGCCCTCGCGCTGCGGCAGCCGTCGTGGCTGGTGCGGCTGTTCGACTACAAGCCGTTCCTGATCGTGATGTGCCTCGCGCCCGCGATCGGGCTGCTCGCCGTCTTCCTCACCTATCCCCTCGGCCTCGGCATCTGGCTCGCCTTCACCGACACCACGATCGGACGGCGCGGCGTCTATGTCGGCCTCGAGAACTTCCAGTATCTGCTCACCGATCCCCTGTGGTGGAGCGCGGTGTTCTACAGCGTGTTCTATACGGCGGTGGCGACCTTCGGGAAGTTCGCGCTCGGCTTCTGGCTGGCGCTGCTGCTCAACAACCATTTTCCGTTCAAGAGCCTGCTCCGCGCCATCGTGCTGTTGCCCTGGATCGTGCCGACCGTGCTCTCGGCGCTGGCGTTCTGGTGGATCTACGATCCGCAGTTCTCGATCATCTCCTATCTCCTGGTCGACGTGCTGCATTGGCGCTCGAGCAACATCGACTTCCTCGGATCGGCCTGGCCGGCGCGCTTCTCGCTGATCGCCGCCAACATCTGGCGCGGCATTCCCTTCGTCGCGATCTCGTTGCTGGCCGGCCTGCAGACCATCTCGCCATCGCTCTACGAGGCCGCGATGCTCGACGGCGCCAGCGCCTGGCAGCGCTTCCGCTACATCACCTTCCCGATGATGATGCCGATCCTCGCCATCGTCATGACCTTCTCGATCATCTTCACCTTTACCGACTTCCAGCTCGTCTATGCCATCACCCGCGGCGGGCCGGTGAACTCGACGCACCTCCTGGCCACCCTCGCCTTCCAGCGCGGCATCGCCGGCGGCGAGCTCGGCGAGGGTGCGGCGATCGCGGTCTCGATGATCCCGTTCCTGGTGTTCGCGACGCTGTTCTCCTATTTCGGTCTCGCACGCCGCAAATGGCAGCAGGGAGAGGGCAATGACTGACACCGCCGCGCAACCGTCCGCCGTCGGCAACGCCGCGCCCGACACCATGGCCTGGGATTCCGGGCTGCGGCGGCTGATGATGATCTACCTGCCGCTCGGCTGCTTCGTGCTGATCCTCTTGTTTCCGTTCTACTGGATGGCGATCACGTCGTTCAAGCCGAACGCGGAGCTGATGAACTACAGGGATCACAACCCGTTCTGGATCTCCTCGCCGACACTCGCCCACATCAAGCATCTGTTGTTCGACACCGCCTATCCGCGCTGGTTGAAGACGACGATGCTGGTCGCGATCGGCTCGACCACGCTGTCCCTGATCGCCAGCACGCTCGCGGCCTACGCCATCGAGCGCTTGCGCTTCCGCGGCAGCCCCTATGTCGGCCTCGGCATCTATCTCGCCTATCTGGTGCCGCCGTCGATCTTGTTCATTCCGCTCGCCACCGTCGTGGTGCAGTTCGGCCTGTTCGACAGCCCGATGGCGCTGATCCTGGTCTATCCGACCTTCCTGGTGCCGTTCTGCACCTGGCTCCTGATCGGCTATTTCAAGTCGATCCCCTACGAGCTCGAGGAATGCGCGCTGGTCGACGGCGCCACAAGGCTACAGATCCTGCGGCGGATCACGCTGCCGCTCGCCGTGCCCGGCCTGATCTCGGCCGGCATCTTCTCCTTCACCCTGTCCTGGAACGAGTTCATCTACGCCCTCGCCTTCATCCAGAGCGGCGCGAACAAGACCGTGCCGGTCGCGATCCTGACCGAGCTCGTCACCGGCGACGTCTATCAGTGGGGCGCGCTGATGGCGGGATCGCTGCTCGGCTCGCTGCCGGTTGCGATCTTCTACTCGCTGTTTGTGGACTACTACGTGTCCTCGCTGACCGGCGCGGTAAAGGAGTAGCAAACGCCTGCGGCGTTTGGTCCGCCTTCACACTACTGCAATACGCGATCCGCATAAGACGGCCTCCGTCAACAGGAGACGCACATGCGCGCGACCTTTCTCGCTTCCGTCGCAACCATCCTTCTCGCCGCGAGCCCCGCGCTCGCGCAGAACGAAGGCGAATTCCCCGCCAAGCTCGCCGGCCACGTGGTGATGCCGGCCGAATCGTTCATCGACGCGCCGGCGGATGCGCCGGCCGATCTCAAGACCTCCGGCAAATACACCACGGGCAAGCGCGTCGACGCGCTCGGCACCGTGATGGGCAAGTCCTATGAGCGGCCGACCGGCGTGTCGCTGCCGTTCAAGGGCCAGCCGCTGCAGGGCCATTCCGGCATCAAGTCGATGGGTGACGGCACTTTCTGGGTCATCACCGACAACGGCATGGGCGCGCGCGCCAACTCGCCGGATTCGATGCTGTACCTGAACCGCTACAAAATGGATTGGGCCAGCGGCAAGATCGAGCGGCTTGAGACGGTGTTCCTGCACGATCCCGACAAAAAGGTGCCGTTCCGCATCATGCATGAGGACACGCAGAAGCGCTACCTCACCGGCTCCGACTTCGACACCGAAGGTTTTCAGATCATCGGCGATGCCTTCTGGATCGGCGACGAGTTCGGCCCCTACATCCTGAAGGCCGACAAGACCGGCAAGATCCTCGGCGTGTTCGAGACCGTCGCCGACGGCAAGCCGGTGCGCTCGCCCGATCACTGGGCGGTGCAGACGCCGGGCGCGCCGGGCGCGACCTACACCAATGTCAATCTGCGCCGCTCCAAGGGTTTTGAGGGCTTTGCCTCCTCCAAGGACGGCAAGTTCCTCTATGGCCTGCTCGAGGGCCCGCTGTGGGAGGCCGACAAGAAGGATTGGGAGAAGGTCGACGGCAAGGAAGCCTCGCGCATCCTCGAATTCGACGTCGCCGCGGAGAAGTTCACCGGCCGCTACTGGCAGTATGTGTTCGAGCAGAACGGCAACGCCATCGGCGACTTCAACATGATCGATCCGAGCGCCGGCCTCGTCATCGAGCGCGACAACGGCGAAGGCACGCCCGACAAGGCCTGTCCGCAAGGCGCCCGCGGCGAGAACTGCTTTCCTGACGTCGCCAAGTTCAAACGCATCTACAAGATCGAGCTGTCGGACGCCAACGTCGGCAAGCCCGTGCGCAAGATCGGCTATGTCGATCTCTTGAAGATCAGGGATCCCGACAAGCAGGCTAAGAAGCCGCTCAACGACGGCGTCTACACCTTCCCGTTCTTCACCATCGAGAACGTCGACCGCGTCGACGAGACCCACATCATCGTCGGCAACGACAACAACCTGCCGTTCTCGTCGAGCCGCGATCCCAACAAGGCCGACGACGACGAGTTCATGCTGCTCGAGGTCGCCGACTTCCTGAAGGCGAAGTAAGGCGGTTACTCTCTCCAACCGTCATCGCCCTTGACCGGGCGATCCAGTACGCCGAGACGCCTGTGTGATACGGAAATGCCTCGGCGTACTGGATGCCCCGCCTTCGCGGGGCATGACAGCGGAAAGAGCTACCCGCACTGTGAATTCCGCTGGACTCTATCCCGCCGGCACGATCACCATGCCCTTGTCCTTCGGCCAGCGGATGCGCCAGGCGAAGTTGATGTCCTTGATCTCGCCGGGCTTGGCTTCGAACGACCATTCCAGCACGCCGCGCCTGTCGCGGATATTGCTTGCGGTCGGCGGCGTGGTCGAAGGCAGCATCTCGACGACGATGTCCTCGTTCTCGCTGACCGGCAATTGATCCTCGATCGCGACGTGAATCGGGAAATCATGACCGTTGCGGATGGTGGTCTTGAACGCGCGTTCGTCGGTCTTCGACGTCGTGACGAGCAGGCCGGCCGAGCCTTCGTTGCGCTTGAGCACCGCGCGCTCGATCTTGACCTTGTCGTCGGCGCCGAAGCCGAGCCGCACGGTCTCGTCCTTGGCGGAGGCCGAGATCTTGCCGCGGCCGACGAAGATGCCGTCGCGATAGATCGCGACCTTGCCAGGCAATAGCGTCGCCTCATCGGTCTGCTTGAAGCTGGCTTCGAGGAAGGCGGTTGGATCCAGCACCGGCGCGGCGCGCACCGCGAGATCGGCGGGCACCGTCATCGAGGCGATACGCAGGCTCTTGGTGCCCTCCGCGGCGCCGAGGCTGACGCGCCCCGGAATCTTGAAGGTCGCCTGGAAGTCGCCGATCTCGGCCACCGCCTGCTGCTCGTCGGCGCGCTCGGGCGCCTCGGCGGCTTTGGACATAGGTTCGAATTGCGCCGAACGCTGGCGGAAGCTCGGCGCGGCCCGCGCCAGGTCCGAGGCCGTGCCCAGGGCCAGCGGCTTCGGCACTTGCGGATACCGCGCGATCAGTGAGTTCAGCTCCGGCGCGCTGCCGCCGCGGCCGATGCGGACGGTGGAGACGCCGAGCGCGACATTGGACCAGTCCTCGCCGGTCGATTGCGTGACTTCGGCGCGGCGGACCAGCTCCAACTGCGGCTTGCGATCCTTGGCGCCGGTGTCGAGGCGCGCATCATAAAGCGGCGCCCAACGCGCGCTGCGCACGGCGTAGGTCACCCGTAGCGTCGCCTTGGTTGCGGCCGCTGCGGCAACGTCGATCCGCACCTCGAGCTTGCTCGGCGGCTTGGCGGAGCGCTCGGCTTCGAGTTGCGCGATCTGGCGATCGATCTCGCGCTGCTTTCGCGCGGCGTCACGGATCGCGGTGTCGGCGGTGGCGATCTCCTCGGCCACTGCAGCAAAAGCCGCGCGCCATTCCGTGATCGGACGAGCCTCGCCCTTGTCGCCGAGACCGGCCGGCGAGGCTTCGGCAAAGTGCTGGGCGAACTTGCGCGGGGCGGTGGCCGCATCGATCGACCCTTGCAGGTCGGCGCGCTGATCCTTGAGGTCTTCGATGCGCTTGTCGAGCTCCGGCAGGTTGACGGGTGGCGCCGCGCGAGGCGGCCGCGCATCGATGGTGCCGATGGTGAGCTTCGCCCCCGCTTCGCCCTCGACCCGCAGCGAAGACGGATCGAGCGAGAGCGGAAAGTCCTTGGCGACCAGCGTGCTATCACCGGAAGAGAGGTCCAGTGTGATGACGCGGGTGACGCTCGCGCCATCGGGGTAAACGGTGACGGTATCGATGGCCGATGTGGCGTTCACGTCGGCGGCCCAGGCCGGCAATGCGGCCGCTGTGGTCAAAAGGACCAGGCTCGTCGTCGCCAGACACTTCATAATCGTGCGCATGAAATTCCCTCCTGCCATCACGCGCCGCCAGCCGGACGCGTGATAAGTGCCACGCCATCGTTGTGAGACGCGGCGGGGGAGGAACCGGTTCGATTGGGGCTTCCGTGGGGCAGCGCTGCGGCAGGCCCGTGACCGCGGAACGCGTCTCCGCGTCTTTAGCTTTGATTAACCGTACCCTGGCCGTAGATGCGGCGGAGCAGATCGGTCACGTTCCTGGCGTCGGCCTTTCTGAGGATGGTGGCGCGGTAGCCCTCGACCGTGCGCGCGCTCAGTTGCATCCGGCGAGCGATCTCCTTGTTGGTCAAGCCGGCGGCGAGATGCTCGAGCACGTCGCTTTCGCGCTCGGTCAGAGGCTCGCACCCGGCCAGCCAGCGCTGACGGTTCGGCGTCGGCGGTACAAATTCGTCGATCGCAGCATCGATCCGCTCGACGATGTCATGCGTGCGGAACGGCTTCTCGATGAAGTCGAACGCGCCGCTCTTGATTGCGTCAACCGCCATGGCGATGCTGCCGTTCGCCGACGTCACCAGCACCGGCGCCATGCAATTCTCCTCGCGCAAGCGCTTGAGCACGTCGAGGCCGGAGCGATCGGACGGCATCTCCAGGAGCACGCAGGCTGGCATCCGCGCCTTCGCTTCCGACAGCAGGGACGCGCCGTCGGCAAAGCAGATCACGTCATACGCATTCTGCTGAAGCGCGAGTGAGAGTTGTTCACGCAATGCCGCATCGGTGTCGATGACGAATACCTCACCCCTGGAAAGCACGTTCCCTAGCATGATCCCGATCCAGCAATGTCTTGGTCAAATGGTCCGAGACGGCGGCCGGCGTTATCGCCCCGCCCCCGTCATGAGCACGGCATTTCCGCCGGTGCTTCGGTTTTCCCTTATGTATGTTCCAGCGGGTTCCCCGATTTGACGGACCGGGACAGAAAATTTACATTTCGGGACATCTGCGGGAATGGCTGGCAGGAACGGTTCGCATGACCGACCTCATTCGCAGCGCAGGCCTGACCTATTACCCGGAGGTCGCCCGGTCGGTGGGGCTCGACCCCAGGCAGATGATGCGCAAGGTCCGCCTTCCGCTGGCCTGCCTCGACAAGCCCGATATTCCCATTGCTGTCTCGGGGCTCCGTCGCCTGCTCGAACTGTCGGCAGACGTATCCGGTGCCGAGGATTTCGGCTTGCGCCTCGCCGAACGTGGCGGCCTGACCAATTTCGGCTCCGTCGGCCTGATCGTGCGCGAGCAGGCCACGATCGGCGATGCGATCGACGCATTCTCGCGGTTCATCCACGTCCATCACGACGGCATGAAGCTCGACGTCGTGCGCAACAGGACGACCGTGACCGTCACGCTGCATTTGCGTGGCCGGCAGCCGAGCGCCTCGCGCCAGTCCATCGACATGGCACTGGGCAGCATCCACCGCATCATCCAGTCGCTGTTCGGTCATGACTGGCGCCCGCAGGAAGTGCATCTGCACTATCCGCCGCCTCGCGACCGCCAGCGCTACCGCGAATTCTTCGGCTGCCCCGTGACCTTCAACGCCGGCGACGATGCGATCCTGCTGTCGGCCCACGACATGGACCGCCGGATCCCGAGCGCGCATCCGCTGATCGCGAGCTATCTGCGCAAGCGGATCGAGGCGATCGAGATGCGGCCCGCTAGCTGGGAGCAGAAGGTCGACGAAGTCGTGCGCACCCTGCTCGCCAGCGGCGACTGCACCGTCGAACGCGTGGCGGAGCACCTCGCCTGCACCCGCCGCACCATCCACCGCCGCCTCGCCGAAGCCGGAACCAGCTTCTCGGCCATCCTGGACGCGCGCCGCGCCGAGCTCGTGATCCAGTTGATCGAGGCCCCCGGCCGGCCGCTGTCGGCGATCGCCACACAGCTCGGCTTCTCCGCGCAAAGCGCCATGGCGCGCTGGTTCCGGAGCCGCTTCGGCTGCACCATCACCGAATGGCGCAGGGGCGTGCGGCCGCAGGCCTCAACGGCGACGGCGGCCTAAGTCAGCGCGCCGGCGCGACCGCGTACACTATAGCTAGCGCACGCAATCGGCTGCCGAGCAGCAGCGGACCGAACGCAATGGCAAAGCCGAGGAAGGCGGCGACCCAGCCGCAGGCGGCAACATGCAGCAGTACGTCGCCATGCGCCGGCCATACCGCCGCGGCGATCCGCGCCACCGCCGCGATGATGATCGCGACATAGATCGCCTGCGTCGCCCACGAGGCCGTCAGTGCCTGCCCGGTATGGCCGAGGCTCGCGCGGGTCATCACCGCGAGCGTCATGACACCGGCCGCGCCCGCCATCCAGGCGTGGATGCCGGCACTCGGCGGCAGGGCGCCGAAGGCGGCCGCCGCGTGCAGCAGAAAGCCGAGCGGGACGAAGACGTAACCGACATGCAGGATCAGGAGCAGCCGCTCGCGCGAGGTGCGGTCGCCGGCCCAGCGCGCAAGCCGCACCAGGTGCAAGCTGCCGACGACCATCATCGCAACACCGGTGACGGCGCTGAGCGGCGCCACGATCCACGCGATCAGCGCCAGCGCGCTGCATCCGATCACGGCGCCGTCGAAGCGGCCGAACGGCACTGGCAGGCGGCCGGGATTGACCTTGACCAGCCAGTTGCGGGTGAAGCTCGGGATGATGCGGCCGCCGATCAGCGAGATCAACAGCACGACCACCGAGATGCCGACGCGGATGCTGACATCGGCCGCGCCCTCGACATGCGCTTCGAGATGAAAGGCGACGTTGCCGGCGAGCAGCATGAGCACGAGCATCACCACCGGCAGGTTGCGCCAATTACCGCCGGCGATGATCTCACGGGTTGCGGCGGCGACGACCAGAGCCAGGAACGCGGCATCGACCGCGAGTGCAAAGGCCCAGCCGAGCTCGGCCGACAGGGTCATCGCCACGCGTCCGGCGAGCCAGACCACCACCAGCGCGCCCAAGGATCGACCCCGGATCGGCAGCCGCCCGGTCCAGTTCGGGATCGCCGTGAACAGGAACCCCGTGATCACCGCCGGCAGGAAACCATAGAGCATTTCGTGGACATGCCAGTCGCGCGGCGCAAAGGCCGATGTCAACGACACTTCGCCATAGAACATCGGCAGCCAGACCAGGATCGACAGCGCGGCCTGGATCGCGGCCAGAAGAAAGAAGGGGCGGAAACTATTCGCGAACAGCGGCCAGCCTTGCGAATTGCGGGATCGGGCGCCAGCCATGGGGCAACTCCAGGGAGATCAGATCGTTGTCAGGAAAAATATCGCCACCCGGCCGGCCGGTTTTGCGCTATCGCAAACTGTCGGACGATTGGAGGTGCCATCACACTCCGGAACACCGCGCATTGGAGGCGGGATGGCCAAGGTCGATACGTCGCTGGTTGCACATTTGCCGCTGTTTGCGGGCTTCAAAGCCGAGGAGCTCGAGGAGATCCTTCGCGAGGCCCGCTCGGCTCGCTACCCGAAGAACAGCGCCATCTTCGAGCAGGGCGCGGACGCGCACGCTTTCTTCCTGTTGCTGCACGGCCATGTCCGTGCCGCCAAGACCACGCCGACGGGCGAACAGATCGTGGTGCGCTATGTCGCGCCCGGCGAGACTTTCGGGCTCGCAATGGCGATCGGGCTCGCGCAATATCCGGCGACCGCGACCGCCGTCGACGACAGCGTTGTGCTGATCTGGCCGACCGCCGCCTGGCCGCGGCTGGTGGAGCGGTTTCCATCGCTTGCCGGCAGCACATTGCGGACCGTCGGATCGCGCCTTCAGGAAAGCCATACCCGTATCCTGGAAATATCGACCCAGCAGGTCGAGCAGCGCGTCGCGCACGCACTGCTGCGGTTGGCAAAGCAATCGGGCAAGAAACTCGACCATGGCATCGAGATCGATTTCCCGATCAGCCGCCAGGACATCGCACAGATGACCGGCACGACGCTGCATACGGTCAGCCGCATCCTGAGCGGCTGGGAGAGCCAGGGCCTCGTCGAGAGCGGCCGCCAGCGCATCATCCTGCGCGACCCGCACAGGATCGTCGTGTTGGCGGAACGGAATCCGGACAGCGGGCCGGCGTGAGGGTTGACCTCTCCCCGCATCCACCTTTCGCTGAAGCTTCGGCGGACAAGAGCGGGGCGAGGTCTGTCCTTACGCCGGCACGCACTCGCACAGCGCAGCCAGGAACTTGTCGCGGTCGATGCCGTGCTCGCGGCAGGCATCATCAACCGTGTGGAACGTTGCGATCGGACAGCCGACACAAGCCATCCTGAAGGCAAGAAACACCCGGATCGTGTGCGGCGCCGTACGCATGATGTCATCGACCAGATCGTCGGATCGGAAAGGCATGGACAACTCCGTTCCGAAACGACGATAGCGGAGGCGGCGGAGGTATCTTTGTCGAAGCGCAAGCTGGCGGAGGCTTCTCTCCCTCTCCCCGTTCTTACGGGGAGAGGGTCGGGGTGAGGGGCTGCTTCCGCATTCACGACAAGAGCTGGGCTCGCGGAGAGTCCCCCTCACCCGGAATTCAAGCTGGCGCTTGAATTCCGACCTCTCCCCGCAAGCGGGGCGAGGTGACTTTAAACCGCCCTGCTGTGCAACTGCTTCGCTGCATCGAGATGCGCGTCGAACGCGGCGGCGACGCTGCGGACCAGGAAGCGCGCATCCCGGGCGACGGCGAGACGGTCGCCGTCGAGGCTCACGACACCGTCGGAGACCAGCGACTTCAGCCGTGGTGCCGACTTCAGCATCGCTTCGGGCGCGGCGCCGTGGCGCGCGCAGATCGCGCCAAGATCGACACCGAACTCGCACATGATGCGCTCGATGATGTCGGCGCGCAGCCGATCGTCGTCGGTGAGCCCATAGCCCCTCGCGGTGGCGAAGCGGCCGGCGGCGATGCTTTGCGAATAGGCGCCGATCTGCACCTCGTTCTGGACATAGCCCTGCGGCAGATGTCCGATCGCGCTTGCGCCGAAGCCGAGCAAGACCTCGCTTGTGTCGGTGGTGTAGCCCTGAAAATTGCGGCGCAGCGTCTGCTTCCTGAAGGCTACGGCCATGGAGTCGTCGGCCTTGGCAAAATGGTCGAGCCCGATCTGCACATAGCCGGCCTCCTTCAACGCGGTGGCGATCGCGCAGGCCTGGTCGTGGCGCGCCAGGCCATCAGGCAAGGCGCTCTCATTGATCATGCGCTGGTGCTTCTTGAAATCAGGCACATGGGCATAGCCGAACACCGAGAAGCGCTCGGGTGCGAGCGTCAGCGCGCGCCGCACGGTATCGAGGCAGGAGGCAACGGTCTGATGCGGCAGCCCGTAGATGAGATCGAAATTGATTCCCTTGATTCCGGCCCGCCTCAGCATGTTGACGACTGAAGCGGTCTGCTCGAAGCTCTGCACCCGGTTGATCGCGCGCTGCACGACCGGGTCAAAACTCTGCACCCCGAGGCTGGCGCGGTTGACGCCGGAGAGCCGTAGCGCCTCCGCCATGTCGGCAGTCAGCGTCCGCGGGTCGATCTCGACCGCGATCTCGGCCGAAGGCAGCACGAAGAACGCTGTTCGCATCGTCGCCATCAGCTCGACAAAGGCGTCCGGCGCCATGATCGTCGGCGTGCCGCCGCCGAAATGGAGATGCTCGACCTTGATGCGGCGGCCAACCTTTTCGGCCACCAGCTCGATCTCGCTGCGGAGCATGCGCTGGTAGGCAGCGATGAGACCGTCGCGACGCACGATCTGCGTGTGGCAGCCGCAATACCAGCACATCTCGCGGCAGAACGGCACGTGCAGATAGAGCGAGGCGCTGGCGTTGGTCGGAATTTCGGCCAGCCATGTCGCATAGGCGTCTGCGCCGATGGCACGCGAAAAATGTGGAGCGGTCGGATAGCTCGTGTAGCGCGGCAGATGTTCCTCGCCGTAGCTCGCTGCGAGATCGATTCTCATCTCTTACCCACTCGCAAAATGCCGCCGCAGACGGGCGCGGCAAGTTCAGGAATGCATTCAGCTAGCCCTGATTTGAGGAACTGACCTTGCGCTCGCTCAAAGTCGAACCGCCGGAATACGGCCAGTGTGACGTTCAACCACATATCCCTTTCGGAGATGACGCCATGGCGCCGTTCGCGCTCGAACTCGTTCTCTGGCTGCTCGGCCTTCGCGGTCATATCCCGCGCTTCGACGACTTCCGCCCCGTGCCGGCAGCGCCCCCGAGCGGCACCGGCCATTTGATGCGCGTGCTGGCGATCATGGTTTCGATCATCGCAGCGCTGTCGCTTGCGGTCTGGGGGACGGTCTGGTTGGCGATCCGGCTGCTCTAGCGCCCGCGCGTCCAGACATTCGCAACCGTACGCAACTGAACATGCCAACGATTTGCTGCTGGCCCGACTGATGGCGCGCTGCGTGTCGTCGTGCCGTTCGCGTTACCGATGCTGCTCGGCAAGCCTCTTAGGCATCTTCACGGAGGCGAATTCGGAAAAAGTTTGTTGCAGCGCAAATCATCTTGCGGTGATCGGCGCACACTGCATCCCGTCATCAAAACCATTTCAGATGAAGGATGCTTCCGATGTTCACCCGCAGAGCCGCATTGATCAGCGCCGCCGCGACCGCCCTGATGCTGGCAGCGCCCGCCCTCGCCGCGAACGATCTCAAGCTGCCGCGGCAGAAGGTTGAGCTGGTCGCACCGCCCTTCGTGCACGCACATGAGCAGGCCACCACGCAAGGTCCCAAGATCATGGAGTTCACGCTCACGATCCAGGAGAAGAAGGTCGTCATCGACGAGAAGGGCACCACCTTCCAAGCGATGACCTTCAACGGTTCGATGCCGGGTCCGCTGATGGTCGTGCATGAGGGCGACTATGTCGAAGTGACGCTGGTCAATCCCTCGACCAACACTATGCCGCACAACATCGACTTCCATTCCGCGACCGGGGCACTCGGTGGCGGCGCGCTCACCCTCGTCAACCCCGGCGAGCAGGTGGTGCTGCGCTGGAAGGCGACCAAGACCGGGGTGTTCGTCTATCACTGCGCCCCGGGCGGCCCGATGATCCCCTGGCACGTCGTCTCCGGCATGAACGGCGCCGTGATGGTGCTGCCGCGCGACGGTCTCAACGACGGCAAGGGCCACGCGCTGAAATACGACAAGGTCTACTACATCGGCGAGCAGGATATGTACGTGCCGCGTGACGAGAAGGGCAACTTCAAGTCCTACGAGTCGCCCGGCGAGGCCTACACCGACACCGAAGAGGTGATGAAGAAGTTGACCCCGACCCACGTGGTGTTCAACGGCAAGGTCGGCGCGCTCACCGGCAAGAATGCGTTGACCGCGAATGTCGGCGAGAACGTGTTGATCGTGCATTCGCAGGCCAACCGCGACAGCCGTCCGCATCTGATCGGCGGCCATGGCGACTATGTCTGGGAGACCGGGAAATTCTCCAACGCGCCGGAGACCGGGCTCGAGACCTGGTTCATTCGCGGCGGCTCGGCCGGCGCTGCGATGTACAGATTTCTGCAGCCCGGCGTCTACGCCTACGTCACGCACAATCTGATCGAGGCGGCCGACCTCGGTGCCACCGCGCACTTCAAGGTCGAGGGCAAGTGGAACGATGATCTGATGATGCAGGTGAAGGCGCCTGCGGACATCCCGGCTCCCAACACCAACTAGAGCATGAAGGGGCCGGCTCGCCGGCCCTTTCTTCTTTCGGGGGACCACCATGCTGCTCGCATTCAAGCTGAAACTGATGCTCGCCTGCGCCGCCGGACTCGTCGCGCCCGTGGCCGTCGCGCCCTTGGTCACGGAGGTCGCCACACCAGGCGGGTTCACGGCGCCCGCGATCGTCGAGATCGCACGGGGCCACCTCTCCTATCGCGCCGCCGGTGATTTCACGCGCGGCGGCCGGCAGGCGGAAGCGCCGCTGCGCGACGTCCGCTTTGCAAAGCCGCTCGCGATCATGCGACAGCAGGTGTCATCCGCCGACTACCAGCTCTGCGTGCGGGACGGCGCGTGCCGTGCGCTCGACCGCGGCGTCCTGGTCGCGCCCGATCGCCCCGCAGTGCAGGTGAGCTGGCACGATGCGCAAGCCTATGCCGCCTGGCTGTCGCGCAGGACCGGCACGACGTGGCGGCTGCCGAGCGACGAGGAGTGGGCCTATGCGGCGGGCAGCAGGTTCAGGGACGACGGCCTGCCCGTCGATGCGAGCGATCCGTCAAAACGCTGGATCAGCCGCTATGAGCGCGAGTCCGATCGTGACCTTTCCGACACGACGGCCTATCCGTTCGGCCGCTTCGGCGTCAATGAGCACGGCCTCGCCGATCTTTCCGGCAATGTCTGGGAGTGGACCTCGACATGCTTCGTGCGCTCGCGGGTCGACGAGAGCGGCAAGCCCGCGCGAGAGACCGTGAACTGCGGCGTGCGCGTCGTCGAAGGCGCCCACCGCGCCTACGTCACCGACTTCATCCGCGACGCCCGTGCCGGCGGCTGCGCCCAAGGCGTGCCGCCGGCCAATCTCGGCTTCCGCCTGGTGCGCGAGGAGAGGTCGTGGATCGCGGGCGTGTCGGCGCGGCTCGGCAAGGTGTGGACGGCGCGGTCGTAACGTGTCCGCGCGTTGAAGCGTGAGTTGGAGGAGTGACACAGGCGCCTCACACTCCGTCATTGCGAGCGCAGCGAAGCAATCCAGAATCTTTCCGCGGAGACAACCTGGATTGCTTCGCTGCGCTCGCAATGACGAGATCGGGGGACGTGCATGCCCCGCTCTCGGTGTCATCGCCCGCGAAAGCGGGCGATCCAGTATTGCAGAGGCGGCGACGAATACGGATAAGCCGCGGCGTGCTGGATGCCCCGGTCAAGCCGGGGCATGACAGTGTCAAATGTGGAGACCGCGCGCGAACATTCGAAAGCCCGGTGCACCGATCAAAGCCTCGAAGGCGGGATCACGCCTCTCTTCCGCGGAGACAAATCCGGCCTTGCTGTAGCATCGCTCGGCCGCGTCGTTGCCGATAAGGAACGAAATGGTTGCCCGCGCAAAGCCAGCCGCTCTGCCGGTGTCCAGTGCACGCGCAATCAGCGCCTGCACCAGGCCGCGGCCGCGATAAGCGGGATCGGTCGCGACGTACTCGATCATCCAGTCGCCCTCGCCGCCCTGCACCCAGCAACCCCGAACATAGGCGCCGCGCTGTCGGATGGCTTCGAGCTCGGACGCGGCGAGCCCGGTCGCGGCGGCAACCTCCTCGATCGCGCGCCAGGCCGCAGGTCCCGTGCCGGCCGCAGGCAGCGCGCACAGCGCGGCGGCCGGCTTGCCGTCGACTTCAGCGATGAGGAATTGTGAGACGTGCCAGATCGACACCGCACGCGCGACTGCGATGCGTGCCATGAAATCGAGGCACTGCGCTTCGGGCCACCCGAGCGCGACGTCGAACCAGCCGCGCGGCCGATAGCCGCGCTGCGCCGACAGGATGGTTCTTGCGATGAAATCGGCGTCGTCGGGACGCGCAGACCGTATCGTCATACGCGCCCCATGACCGGTTGCCTTACATATTCTTCAGCGCGACGCGGAATTCCGCCTCGGTCTTGGCCTTGACCTCGTCGAGCGAAACGCCATCGGCGAGCTCGATCAGGGCCATGCCGCCGTCGCCGTGCTTGTCGATGGTGAAGACGGCAAGATCGGTGACGACCATGTCGACGACGCGCTCGCCGGTCAGCGGCAGGTTGCACTTCTTCAGGAGCTTCGGACCGTCCTTGGCGGAATGCTCCATCACCACGACGACGCGCTTGACGCCGGCGACGAGGTCCATCGCGCCGCCCATGCCTTTCACCATCTTGCCGGGGATCATCCAGTTGGCGAGGTCGCCGTTCTGGGCCACCTGCATGGCGCCGAGGATGGAGAGATCCATGTGGCCGCCGCGGATCATGCCGAAGGAGTCCGCGCTGGAGAAATAGGCGGTCGAGGGCAGCTCGCTCACGGTCTGCTTGCCGGCGTTGATGAGGTCCGCATCGACCTCGTCCTCATACGGGAACGGACCCATGCCGAGCATGCCGTTCTCGCTCTGGAGGCTGACATCCATCCCATCCGGGATGTAGTTCGAGACCAGCGTCGGAATGCCGATGCCGAGATTGACGTAATAGCCGTCACGCAATTCCTTCGCGGCGCGCGCGGCCATCTGTTCACGGGTCCAGGCCATGTCGTTCTCCTGATCTTAAGCTGCCGGGCGCGGGCGGGTGTTGCGGAATTCGATGCGCTTCTTGGCGGTGCCGACCTCGACGATGCGCTTCACGAAAATGCCGGGCGTGTGGATGTGGTCGGGATTGAGCTCGCCGGCCGGAACCAGATGCTCGACCTCGGCCACCGTGATCTTCGCGGCGGTCGCCATCATCGGGTTAAAGTTGCGCGCGGTCTTGCGGTAGATGAGGTTGCCGGCGGTATCGCCCTTCCAGGCGTGCACGATTGCGAGGTCGGCGAACAGGCCGCGCTCCATCAGATACTTCTCGCCGTCGAACTCCTTCACTTCCTTGCCTTCGGCGATCAGCGTGCCGACGCCGGTCTTGGTGTAGAACGCCGGGATGCCCGCACCGCCCGCGCGAATGCGCTCGGCGAGCGTGCCCTGCGGATTGAATTCGAGTTCCAGCTCGCCGGCGAGGAATTGCTGGGCGAACAGCTTGTTCTCGCCGACATAGGACGAGATCATCTTCTTGATCTGCCGGGTCTCCAGCAGGCGGCTGAGCCCGATCCCGTCGACGCCGGCATTGTTGGAGACCACTGTGAGGCCCTTGACGCCGGACTCGCGGATCGCGTCCGACAGCTCCTCGGCGATGCCGCAGAGACCGAAGCCGCCGGACATGATCATCATGCCGTCTTTCAGAATGCCGTCGAGGGCCGACTTCGCGTCGGGATAGACCTTGTTCATGCAGGAAACCTTCGGCTTGGAGGCGTCGCGCGCCCTTCATTCGCGGCGATTATTAGGCGAAATGGTCCGAGGCCGTCAATCATACGGGGTTCTCCGCCCCGCCGGTGGGTGATAGAAGCTGCCCACGCCGTGGGCATAACCAGTCCGCGGCCTTGAAAGCGACAAGAAAACCCATCAAGTTGCGGGGGTTGGGCGTGGGCGCGCAGGTTACCCGGCGCACCTTTCCGGCTCCAACGACCAACCCGATCAGGATATGCCATTGACCATGGCCCAAGGAATGAAGCGCCTCGGGACGCCGATCGCGGCGCTGCTCGGCGTCGCGCTGATCGCCCTGATCGCGACCTCATGGCTCATCAACCGCGACACGCTGCGCAGGGCGGTTGAGGCACAGATCCGCGACGTCACCGGGCTCGAGCTCACTGTCGCAGGTGCGATCGATATCTCGATCCTGCCGGCAAGCTACATTTCCTTCCACGACGTCGGCCTCAAGGGCGGCGGCACCAGCGATCCCGCACTTCATGTCGACGTGCTCACCGCCAATTTGCGGCTGCTGCCCCTGCTGCTGCAACGGTTCGAGATCGCCGACCTGATGCTGCTGCGGCCGCATATCCATGTCAGCCTCAAGCCGGACGGCGAGAGCAACTGGACGCCCTTCATCCAGACCATTGCGCGCACGATGAAACCCGGCGCCGACAACCAGGTCTCGTTCTCCGAGATCAGGATCCAGGACGGCGTGCTCAATTACGAGGACGTTGCGACCCACGCCACCGAGAAGCTCGAGGACATCGACCTGTCGCTGGCCTGGCCGTCGATCTCGCGGTCCTTTGCCGCCACCGGTCAGTTCGACTGGCGCGGCGAGCGCGTCGACGGCTCGATCAGCTTCGCCGATTTCGTCGCGGCGCTCTCCGGCGATCGCTCGGGGTTGAAGGCGCGCATCGCCAGCGCCCCGCTCAAGCTCGCCTTCGACGGCAGCGTCGCCAACCGCACCAGCCCGATGATGGAGGGCACCCTCACCATCGACAGCCCGTCCTTGCGCAACGCGCTGCGCTGGACCGGCCAGCCGCAGCCCGGCAGCGGCGGCTTCGGCCGCTTCGCGCTGAAAGCGCGGGCCAATGTCGTGGGCGCCTCGATCGCGCTCACCAACGTCAATGTCGAACTCGACGGTAACGTCGCCGAGGGCGTGATGACCTACGCCAATAATGGCCGGCAGACGCTCCAGGCGACGCTGGCCGCCGACGCACTCGACTTCACGCCCTACATCTCGACCTTCCGCCTGCTGGCGAGTGGCGCGCGCGACTGGAACAGGCAGCTCTTCGATCTCAACGGCCTGTCGAGCACCGATCTCGACATGCGCCTGTCGGCCGCGCGGTTGACGGTCGGACCGTCGAAGCTCGGCCGTACCGCGATCGGCGCGAACCTGCGCAACGGCACGCTGGCGCTCTCGGTCGGCGAAGCGCAGGTCTATGGCGGCATCGCCAGAGGCTCGTTTGGGATTGCACGATCCGACACCGTCGCCGACGTCAAGGCGCAATTCCAGTTCACCGATGTCGACCTTCAGGCCTGCACCTCCGAGCTGTTCGGCATCAACAAGCTGTCCGGCCGCGGCAACATCAACGTGTCGCTCGTCGCCTCCGGTTCGAGCCCGTTCGGTCTCGCCCAGTCGCTCGACGGCACTGCCACCGTGGTCGGGCACGACGGCGCGATCTCGGGCTTCAATGCCGAGCAGCTCCTGAAGCGGCTGGAGCGGCGGCCGCTGTCTGGCGGCGGCAATTTCCGCAACGGCTCGACGCCTTATAACAATCTCACCATCGCGGTGAAGTTCGCCGACGGGATCGCCACCGCCGAGGACATCCGCGTCGAAGGACCTTCGGCCAAGATCACGCTGGCCGGTACAGCCTCGGTCCCGACGCGCGAGTACGACATGAAGGGTGTGGCGAGCCTCAACACCTCCTCCGGCTTTGAGCTGCCCTTCGTGGTGCAGGGCCCCTGGGACGATCCCCTGATCTTCCCCGACCCGGAGAGCCTGATCCGCCGCTCGCCGGCGTCGGCTCCCCTGCTCGACATGCTGAAGGAGCGCAAGACCGGCGACGCCGTTCGCTCCGCAATCGAGCGCATCACCGGCGGAAAGCACCCGGCACCGGAGGGCTCGCCCACGGCGGACAACGGCAAGGCCGGCGCCAAGTCGAACTGAAACCAAATCGAACTGAAAATGCCGATCGACCTGTCGCGATCTGATCAACGCGAAATGATCCGGGCGAATTGATGCGGCGTTTGGATCGATGCGCGGCTGACGCATCTCCACAGCCCTTCACCCCAGACCTAGGTTGGACAAGAAGCCGCTAGATCGGCTAATGCCCATGCGCTAGTGTTTTAGCTAACCGGTTAAAAGGCCGGTCGTTTGAGGGAGAAAAACGTGAGATCCAGGGTTATTGGCGCATTTTCACTCGCGGTCGCTGCGGTCGGGCTGTTTGCCGCCACCGCACCCGCCTTTGCGCAGCAGAAGACGATCACCGTTTGGTGGGGCAAGGGTTTCTATCGATCTGAAGACGACGCGCTGATCGAGGCCATCAAGAAGTTTGAAGCGAAGACCGGCATCAAGGTCGAATTGTCGCAGTACGCGATTCAGGACATGATTCCGAAGACGGTGGCCGCGCTCGATGCCGGCACCGTGCCGGATATCGCCTATTCCGACTCTTATGACGTGCAGGCGCAGGGCAAGTGGGCCTACGAGGGCAAGCTCGAGGATCTGTCCGATGTCATGGAGCCGATCAAGGACAGGTTCGCGCCGAACACGCTGGAAGCGTCGATCCTCTACAACGACGTCACCAAGAAGAAGGCCTATTACGGCTTCCCGCTGAAGCAGCAGAGCATGCACGTCCAGATCTGGGGCGACATGCTGGAGAAGGCCGGCTTCAAGCAGAGTGACATCCCGACCGACTGGACCGGCTACTGGTCGTTCTGGTGCGACAAGGTGCAGCCCGCCATCCGCAAGGCGACCAGCCAGCGCATCTACGGCGTCGGCCAGCCGATGGGCGTGGAATCGACCGATGCCTTCCAGTCGTTCTACACCTTCATGGACGCCTACCATGTCAAGCTGGTCGACGACGACGGCAAGCTGCTGGTCGACGATCCCAAGGTCCGCGACGGCCTGATCAAGGCGCTGAAGGACTACACCGACACCTACATCAAGGGCTGCACTCCGCCCTCCTCAACGACCTGGAAGGATCCGGACAACAACGTCGCCTTCCACAACAAGACGATCGTGATGACGCACAACTTCACGATCTCGATCGCGGCGAAGTGGTACGAGGACTCCCAGAATCAGGCGCTCACGCCCGAGCAGCGCGAAGCCGGCAAGAAGGCCTATGAGCAGGACATCATCACCGCGTCCTTCCCGAAGGCGCCGGATGGATCGACGATCAAGTACCGCTCGGACGTCAAAACGGGCCTGATCTTCACCGCGGCCAAGAACAAGGCCGAGGCGAAGCAGTTCCTCAGCTTCCTGCTCCAGGAAGAGAACGTCCGTCCCTACATCGAGGGCGCGCTCGGCCGCTGGTTCCCGGTGACGAAGGAAAGCCAGGCAAGCCCGTTCTGGCAGGCCGACAAGCACCGCAAGGCGGTCTATAACCAGTTCATGGGCGGCACCGCGCCGTTCGACTTCACCAAGAACTGGAAGTTCACGATCCTGAACAACGAGAACGTCTGGGCCAAGGCGATGAATCGGGTGGTGAGCGAGAAGGTGCCGGTCGACAAGGCCGTCGACGAACTGATCGCCCGCATCAAGCAGGTGGCAGGCTAAATCATCCTCACCTCTCCTTGCCTCTCGCGGGGAGAGGTGCAAGACCATCACCGGCCGCCTAGTGCGGCCGGCAGTCCGTTCTAAAGAGTTCGAAAGAATGGCGATCACGCTCTCTGGCGATCAAACGATACCTTCAGCGCCCTTGTCGTCGCGGCTGACCCCGGCGCAGGTCTGGGGCATCGTGCTGCTCGCGCCCTATCTGCTCGTCTTCCTCGCCTTTGTCGTCTATCCCGTCGGCTACGGGCTGTGGCTGGCACGCGCGCCGGAAAACTATGTCGCGCTCTACAACGACCCGATCTTCGCGCGCGCCGCGGTCAACACGCTGATCTTCCTTGTCATCGGCATCAACATCAAGATGCTGATCGCGCTGTTCCTGTCCGGCTTCTTCGCCCAGCAGCGCACCTGGATCAAATGGCTCTCGGTGATCTTCATCCTGCCCTGGGCGGTGCCGTCGATCCCGACCATCCTGTCGGTTCGCTTCATGCTCAATCCCGAGTGGGGCATGGTCAACCATTTCATCTTCACCCTCACCGGTGACGACGGCCCGAACTGGCTGAACGATCCGACGGTGGCGCTGACTATGGCGATCGCCGTCCACATCTGGAAGTCGCTGCCGTTCTGGACGCTGATCCTGATCACCGGCCGCCTTGCGATCTCGCATGACCTGTTCGAGGCCGCCGAGGTCGACGGTGCGAGCTGGTGGCAGAAATTCCGCTACATCACCTGGCCGTCGATGCAGACACTCTACGTCACCTGCACGCTGCTCTCGATGATCTGGACGCTCGGCGATTTCAACAGCGTCTACCTGCTCACCGGCGGCGGGCCGGCCGACCTGACCCACGTGCTGTCAACGCTCGGCATCCGCTATCTCCGGCTCGATCAGCTCTCGCTGGCGATGGCCTCCATCGTCTGCGCGATGCCGTTCGTGCTGCCGCTCGTGTACTTCATGATGAAACGGTTGTCGCGATGAAGCTCCCTACCTTACGCGAAGTCGCGACCGAAGCGCGGCTATTGCTGATCGGCATTCCCGTCTTCCTTTGGACGATGATCCCGATCTACCACATGTTCCTGTTCGCGATCTCACCGAAGGAGGACGCGTTCTCGGGCAAGCTGTGGCCGGATCATCCGACGCTGCACAACTTCTCGATCGTGTTCAACCAGCAGCACTATTTCCTGCGCGACTTCTATGTGCAGTTCTGGAATTCGACGCTGATCGCGGCAGCCGTCGGCGTGCTGACGCTGTTCATCGCCACCGCCGCGGCGTTCTCGATCTCGCGGCTGCGCGTGCCCGGCGGGCGCGTGGTGATGAACCTGGCGCTCTTCACTTACTTCATCCCGGCGGCGTTCCTCGCCGTGCCGATGTACCGCACCATGGGCAATTACGGCCTGCTCAACAATCACTGGTCGCTGATCCTGGCGATGGTGACGATTGCCTCGCCCTACGCGATCTGGGTGCTCAAGCAGGCCTCCGACAAGCTCCCGGTCGAGCTCGATGAAGCCGCGGTGATGGACGGTGCCACCACGCTGCAGATCTTCCGCCTGGTCTACCTGCCGCTGATGATGCCCTCGCTGGTCGCGATCGGCACCTACGCGGTGCTGCTCGCCTGGAACGAATATCTCTACGCGTTCCTGCTGCTGTCGAACGACCGCGAGATCACGCTCCCCGTCGCGCTCGGCAACTTCCTCGCCGCCGACGACTCGCCCTGGGAGCTGTTGATGACCACCGGCTTCATCTACGCGCTGCCTCCAGCCGCGATCTACTACGCCTTCCGCCGCTACATGGTTGGCGGGCTGACGGCGGGCGCGGTGAAGTCGTAGGGCATTCGCAACGTCATTCCGGGGCGCGCCCCTTGGCGCGTCCCCGGAATGACCACTTAGAGCGGCGCCGCGCTCTCGCCTTGCGAGCTCGACAATTTCGAGGCGAGCGAGGCGATGACGATGACCACCGCGATTACGCCGATCACCAGCGTGCAGATAGCGTTGATCTCGGGCTTCACGCCAAGCCGCACCTCCGAATAGATCCGGATCGGCAGCGTTGCCGAGCCGGGACCGGTGGTGAAGCTCGCGATCACGAGGTCGTCGAGCGACAGCGTGAAGGCCAGCATCCAGCCCGCGACGATCGCGGGCGCGATCAGCGGCAGGGTGACGGACACGAAGGCGCGCACCGGATCGCAGCCGAGATCCATCGCTGCCTCCTCCAGAGAGCGATCGAGCGAACCAAGGCGGGACTGCACCACCACCGCGACGAAGCACATCGTCAGCGTGGTGTGGGCGATCGTCACCGTCCAGAAGCCGCGCTCGGCGTTGAGCGCCACGAACAGCAGCAACAGCGACAGTCCGGTGATCACCTCCGGCATCACCAGCGGTGCATAGAGCATGCCGGAGAACAGGGTGCGGCCGCGAAAGCGCTCACCGCGCGATAGCGCCACCGCGGCGAGCGTTCCGAGTAGCGTGGCAATCGTCGCCGAACCGACCGCGACGCGCAGGCTCATCCACGCCGCCTCGATCATGGCGCGGTCGTTGAAGAACTCGCGGTACCAGCGCAGCGACCAGCCGCCCCACACCGTCACCAGCCGCGAGGCGTTGAAGGAATAGATGACGAGGATGAGGATCGGCAAGTAAAGGAACGCCAATCCCAGCGCGAGCGAGGCGATGTTGAAGCGGGAAAGACGGGAGGGCTTGCGCATCTCACCGCTCCTCCAACTGCCGCCGCTGCAGCCGCTCGTACAGCAACAGCGGCGCCAGCAGCACGATCAGAAGCACGATGGCCGCGGCGGAAGCGACCGGCCAGTCCTTGTTGGTGAAGAACTCGAGCCACAGTGTCTGGCCGATCATCAGCGAGTTGGAGCCGGCCAGAAGATCCGGAATGACGAACTCGCCGACGATCGGGATGAAGCACAGGAGTACACCGGCGCCGACGCCGGGCAGCGACAGCGGAAAGGTGACGAGCCAGAACACTTTTAGCGGCGGGGCGCCGAGATCGGCGGCGGCCTCCTCCAGCGCCGCCTCCATCTTGGCGAGCGTGGCATAGAGCGGCAGGATCATGAACGGCAAGTAGGAATAGACGATGCCGAGATACATCGCGCTGTCGGTGGAAAGCCACACCACGGGCTCACTGACCAGATGCAGCGCCAGCAGGATCTGATTGAGCAGGCCGTCATGCTGCAAGATGTTGATCCAGGCGTAGATGCGGATCAGGAACGAGGTCCAGAACGGCACAATCACCAGCACCATCGCCACCGCCTGCCAACGCCGCGGCAGCCGTGCCATGCCGTAGGCGACGGGATAGCCGATCAGGAGCAGGAGCGCGGTCGCGGTGGCAGCAACGGTGAGGCTGCGCACATAGGCGAACACATAGATCTCGTCGGAGACGAGCAGCTTGAAATTATCGATCGACAGCGCGGCGAACGCGGTCTTGATTGCCGTCCAGCCCGCGGTGAGGTCGAACACGGGCTCGTAAGGCGGCTGCGCGATCGCCGTCTGCGACAGGCTGATCTTCAGCACGAAGCCGAACGGGACCAGGAAGAACAGCGCCATCCAGACATAGGGCGCGATCGCGGCAAACCGCGCCGGCCGGGCGAAGATGCGGCGCGCGCTCATCGGTCGAGCACCATGCAGTCATCGGGGCTGAACCAGGCAACGACGTGCTGGTTGAGGCTATAGGCATCGACGTCGAGACGCGCTGAGTTGGTCACCGAGGACCGCACCATGCCGCCGCCGTCGAGCTTCACCTTGTAGGTGGTAGAGCCGCCGAGATAGCAGATGTCAGCGATCACGCCGTCGAGCTGGTTGATTGCCGATGCCTCGCCCACCGGGGCGCGGCGCGACAGCTTGACCTTTTCGGGGCGGATCGCCACCGACAATCTGGTGCCATCGATCGGCTCGCGCGGCTCGGCCGTCACCAGCGTGCCGGCGTCGTCGGTGGCAATGACCAGACGATGACCATCGCGCAGTTTGAGCTCGCCGCCGAACAGGTTGATGTCGCCGACGAACTCCGCGATCCAGCGGGAGCGCGGAGTCTCGTAGAGCTCGCGCGGGCCTGCAACCTGATCGAGCCGGCCGGCATTCATCACGCCGATCCGGCTCGCCATCGTCATCGCCTCCTCCTGGTCGTGGGTGACGATGATGAAGGTCATGCCGAGCCGGCGCTGGAGCTCCATCAATTCGCCTTGCGTACTCTCGCGCAGCTTCTTGTCGAGCGCGGCGAGCGGCTCGTCGAGCAGCAGAAGCTGCGGTCGGCGTGCCAACGCGCGCGCCAGCGCCACGCGCTGGCGTTGGCCGCCGGAGAGCTGGTCGGGCTTGCGCGCCTCCATCCCTTCGAGCTTCACCAGCGCGACCATCTCCGCCACGCGGGCGGCGATGTCGGCGCGCGCCATGCCGGCGCGCTTCAGGCCGAAGGCGATGTTGTCGCGCACGGAAAGATGCGGAAACAGCGCGTAGTTCTGGAACATCATGTTGATCGGGCGCTCGTGCGGCAGCGCCTGCGCGATGTCCTTGTCACCGAGGAGGATGCGTCCCTCGTCCGGCGCCTCGAAGCCGGCGAGCATGCGCAGCAGCGTGGTCTTGCCGCAGCCGCTGGGACCAAGCAGGGCGAAAAATTCGCCGGCCTTGATGTCGAGCGACACGCCATCCACGGCTCGGAACGTGCCGAACGTCTTGGCGACGCCCTCGATGCGCAGCAATGGCCGGCCGGCCGCCGGCTGCACCTCTCCGCTGGCCGCGACCGCCACGACTTCTGTTCCAGGCACTTCTTCAGACATGTTCCTCGCCAACCCCGATGCCGCCGCACGCTAGCGGCGGATCGGCCTTTGCTCAACCGGTTCGAAATGTCACATGGCGTTGGCCATAAACGCGGCGAGCGCGTCGCGATCGGCCGGAGGCATGGTCAGGCCGAGCTTGGAGCGACGCCACAGGATGTCGTCGGGGAAGCGCGCCCATTCGTGGCTCATCAGATAGCGCACCTCCGCAGCCGTCAGTTCGGGACCAAAGGCGAGGCCGAGTTCGTCGCGGCTCTTGGCTTCGCCAAGCACCGCCGGCAATCGCGTGCCATAGGCCGCGACCAGCCGCTGCGCCTCTGGCTCGGCAAGAAACCGCCAGCGGTCGCGCGCAATGTCGACCTCGGTGTCGAAGCGGTGCCAGGCAAAGTCTCCGCCCGGGAGCGCGGCGCCGGCCGTCCAACGTGGCGACATCGGATAGAACGGCGTCAGCTTCGTCACGGCCCGCTCGGCGCGCAGCCGCGAGGTTGTGACGTCGCCGCCGAACAACGTGATCAACGGCGCCTTGCGGCGGCGCGCGTGGAACAGCGTCGTCCCGTCGCGCCCGCGCACGGAGGCCAGCGTCAGGTTGACGCCGGAGATGGTTCGCACCACGTCGGTCGGCGTGACCCGCTCGCGAAAATAGCGGCTTACCGCCTCGCACAGATAGGTGACGTCGGCGCCTCGTATCGCCACGATTGCAGGATCGCCCGTGAAGGCGTGCGTGACCGTGCCGATCAGCGTGAACTCGCGTTCGAAGGGGCTCGCGAAGATCAGCCGCCCGTCGCTGTTCTGAAACACATAGACGTTGTCGGACTCGAACAGCCGCGGCACGACAATCTGACTCATCTGCATCGCCGCCATGGGGGGCGACGGCTGGCGCAGCACGGTCTCCGCAACGAGCGGCGTCCAGCCGCCGGAGGCATTGGCGAGCGCGCGCGCCGTGATCACCCGGCGGTTGCCGCGATCGACCACTGCGAGCCGCCAGACGTCGGTTCTATCAGCGCGCACGCAGCGCACCCCGGTCCGGATCGCAGCGCCGCGCTCGGCTGCGTCCAGTGCCGTGAGCACCACCAGCCTGGAATCATCGACCACGCAGTCCGAATAATCGAAGGCGGTGCCGAACGGACGCTTCAGCGCGTTGCCGACCGGATGGTGGGTAATGTCGAGGGTCGTCGATCGCGGCAGGCCACTGCGATCGGCAAGGCTGTCATAGAGGAACAGGCCGGCGCGCAGCAGCCAGGGCGGCCGCTCGTCGGAATGCGCGGGGATCACGAAGCGCATCGGCCGGACCAGATGCGGCGCAATGGACAGCCAGATCCTGCGTTCGGCGAGCGCCCGGCGCACGCGCCAGAAGCCCCGACGTTCCAGCACCGACAGATCGCCATGGATCAGACGCGGCGTCGCCGACGATGCGGCGCCGCCCAGATCGCCCTGCTCGAACAGGATGACGCGCAGGCCGCGGCCGGCAGCATCGCGCGCGATACTGACACCGTTGAGGCCGCCGCCGATGATCGCGAGGTCGTAATCCGCCATGAAACCGTCGAGAGGGAGCGAAGCAAGCGTCCGCCCACCACTAGCCGGTCTTGAGTGCAAGCTCCATTGTCTCGGCACGTCCGATCAGGCCGGCATACTGCTCGATCGGCTTGGGCTTGCCGAGCAGATAGCCCTGCACGCCGTCGCATCCCTCCCTGGCGAGGAATGCGAGTTGTTCGACGGTCTCGACGCCTTCGGCGATGATCGACATTTCCAGGCCGTGGCCGAGATCGATCACGGCGCGGACGATCGCCGCCGATTGCGGGTTACGTCCGAGGTTGATGACGAAGGCGCGGTCGATCTTGATCTTGTCGAACGGGAACGCCTGGAGATAGCTCAGCGAGGAGTAGCCGCTGCCGAAATCGTCCATGGAGATGCGTACGCCGAGCGCCTTCAGCCGACGTAGCAGCGCAAGGCCCCGGTCGAAATCCTCGATCAGAACACCCTCGGTGATTTCGAGCTCCAGCCGACCGGGCGCAAGGCCCGTCTCAAGCAGAATGGAATGGACGAGCCCAACCACGTCGCCGTGCATGAACTGCGCCGGCGACAGGTTGACCGCGACCTGGAGCGGCTTCGGCCATGACGCCGCCTCGCGGCAGACCTCGCGCAGGATCCATTCGCCCATCTCGACGATCAGGCCGCTTTCCTCCGCGATCGGGATGAACTCCGCCGGCGAGACCTGACCTCGCATCGGATGCTGCCATCGCGCCAGCGCCTCGAACCCGATGATCTCGGTCTCGGCGACGCTGTTGCCCGCAATGCCCTGCGGCTGGAACGCCAGCGACAGTTCTCCGTTCTTGATCGCCTTCGACAGGTCCTGGTGCAGCACGCGGCGGTCGCGGATCTGCTGGTCCATCTCGGGCTGGTAGAGGCTGATCGAGCCGCGCGACTTCTGCTTGGCACGGAATAGCGCCGCGCCGGCGTTGGCGAGCAGCGAGGCGCCGTCCGCGCCATTGTGCGGGAAGATCGACATGCCGGTGGTGACACCGGCGCGGACCGCGCGGCCGTCGATGTGGAATTCCTGGGCCAAGGCGTCGCCGAGCTGCCGGGCCAGCGCAAGCCCGGTGTCCGGCTGCTTGCCGTCGATGATCAGGCCGAACTCGTCGCCGGACAGGCGCGCCACCACGCCGCCGCGCGCGGCATCCTGGAGCCGCTGGGCCACCTCGACCAGGAGCTTGTCGCCGACAGCATGGCCAAAGACGTCGTTGACCTCTTTCAGCCCGTCGAGGTCGATGCAAAGCACGGCGAACTCCTCGCCAGTGCCCTCACAGGCCTCGATCATCTGGGTCAGCGCCTGAAGGAACGCGGCGCGGTTCGGCAGGTCGGTGAGGCCGTCGTGATAGGCCATATGCGCCATCCGCGACTCGGTCTGGCGGCGGTCGGTGACGTCCTCGTGGGTCTTGATCAGATATTGCGGCTCGCCGGAATCATTGAGCACGGTGGCGCGGCGGGTCAGGAACAGCCGCAGGCCGTCCTTGGTGGAGATCGGATGCTCCTCGGTGATCATCCCGCGCTTCTTGATCGCCGCCTCGTCGCGCGCGATGATCAGCTTCGCCTCTTTGGCGTTGAAAATGTCGGCGGCGGTCAGACCCGTGGCTTCCTCGCGCTTGCGGTTGAGGATCGTTTCCGCGCTGCGATTGGCAAGCAGGTAGCGCCCGTCCTTGACCTGCTCCACGATCAGCGCCACCGGGATGTTGTCGACCACGAGGTCGAGGAATTTCTTGGCGCTCTCCAGCTCCTGCGACAGCGAGCGCCGGTCGGTGATATCCTCGAACACCACCAGCAGGAATTCCGGCTGATTGCTCTCGTTGCGGACCACGATCCGGATCGAGGCCACCATGCGCCGCGCCGCACCGCGCTCGACCTCGAACTGGTTGCGGAACTGTCCGTCGCTCGCTTCGAGCGCCGCCCGGTCGGTGGCCTCGATGGTGGCCGCCGAGGCGGGCGCGAACAGCTCGCTCGCATTCTTGCCGACGACCTGGTCCCGCGAGAAGCCCCAGAACCGCTCATAGGCGCTGTTCGCGAAGATGTAGCGGCCGTCCTCGATGTTCTTCGCGGCCACGCAGGCGGGCACGTTGTCCAGCACTGTTTCCAGGAACTGCTTGGTGGACGCGAGTTGCCGCGACAGCTTGCGCTGCTCGCTGACGTCGAGATGCGTAGCCACCGAGCCGCCGTTCGGAAGCACGAAGTACTTCACGAGGATGGCGCGCCCGTCCGGCAATTCGGTGATCAGGCCGTTCGGGCTGGACGCATTCTCATAGAACTCGTCGTCGGAAACACCGAGGACCCCGCGGTCGCGCCGCAGCTTGAGAATGTCGTTCCCGGTCATGTTGGCCCAGAGGTCCGAGCGCGATAGGCCGTAGATATCGAGGTAGCGGTCGTTGCAGAACATGATGCGCTGCTGCGCATCCGTCATCACCACGCCCTGGTTGAGATTGTTCATGGCGGAGGAGACGAACGCGTTACGGCGCAACTGCGACCGCTTGGCCCGGCGCAACGCCGAATGGATCCATAGTGCGATCGCGGCCAGGAAGGTGCAGACGGCAATGCCCCCGATCAGGGCCTCCCAGACCACACTGGGATCGAGCCTGCCGATATAGCTCGGCGGAGCGAATTGGTCGGACAGTGCAAAAGCGCGTGCAGGCGCAGCCGCGCAGGCCAGGCACACCGCGGCCTGCACAGGAATCAGTATCGTGCTGCCCGCGTGCCAGTTCTTGTCAGCCATCAGCCACCCGCGATTTCCACTGCGGATTGTCTGGCTTCACGGGTTTGGATCGGGTAAACGCCTGTACGCGCGACAGAAAAATGTGACGTGAAATACGGCAATTGCCCTGACATGATAAATGCTTCCTTAACGGAAGGCGGCCTTGTGGCCCGTTTTCCAGGCAAACAGGCCCTCGCGCCATCGGCGTTTCCAGCAAAAGCTCTGCACTTCCATGGATAGGGTCGACTGCGTCGTCATCGGAGCGGGCGTCGTCGGGCTCGCGGTCGCCCGACGGCTCGCCCAGGCCGGGCGCGAGGTGATCGTGCTCGAGGAAGCGGAGGCCATCGGCACCGTCACGTCCTCGCGCAACAGCGAGGTTATCCATGCCGGCATCTACTACCGCGCCGGGAGCTGGATGGCCCGCATGTGCGTCAGCGGCAAGCACGCGCTCTACCGTTACTGCGCCGAGCGCGGCATCCCGCACAAAAACTGCGGCAAGCTGATCGTTGCGACCACTCCGAAAGAGACCGAGAAGCTGCAATCGATCAAGGCCCACGCCGAAGCCAACGGCGTCCTCGACATGCAGTTGCTCGCGGGCGAGGCCGCCCGCGCACTTGAGCCGGCGCTCGCTTGCGATGCCGCGCTGCTCTCGCCTTCGACGGGCATCATCGACAGCCACGCCTACATGCTCTCGCTGCGGGGCGAGGCCGAGGCGGCCGGCGCGGCCTTTGCGTTTCACACGCCGCTGATCCGGGCCAAGGCCTCGGGCGGTGTCATCGAGATCGATGCCGGCGGCGACGCTCCGATGACGCTGCAATGCGCCTTGCTCGTCAACGCCGCCGGCCTCGCGGCGACCACAGTTGCGCGCCACATTGACGGAATGCCGCTGGAACGGATTCCGCCGGCCTATCTCGCCAAGGGAAATTACTTTAGCTGCAGCGCCAGGGCGCCGTTCTCGCACCTGATCTATCCGGTGCCCGAGCCAGGCGGACTCGGCGTGCATCTGACGCTGGACATGGCAGGCCAGGCGCGGTTCGGTCCGGACGTCGAATGGATCGAGACGGTCGACTACGCGGTCGACCCGTCGCGCGCCGAGCGCTTCTATCCGGCCATTCGCGAATACTGGCCGACGCTGCCTGACGGCGCGTTGATGCCGAGCTATTCAGGCATCCGTCCGAAGATCGTGCCGCCGGCGGTCGCCACGCAGGATTTCCTGATGCAGGGCCCGCGCGATCATGGCGTCGAGGGCCTGATCAATCTGTTCGGCATCGAATCGCCGGGATTGACGTCATCGCTTGCGATCGCGGATCACGTCGCCGCACTCGCAGGAATCTAAATCGCGCGCAATGATGATTGCGCGGTGGTCCTCACCGCAGGGACGAGCGCAACCGCGCTCATCCCTGCATGAAGGGATACGGTCAACTCTACGCTGTGTACGGGGATGACTAGTGAAGCGTGTCGTCCGAGTTGTGCTTCAACCGCTCGATCTGGTCCTTGACCATCAGCTTCCGGCGCTTCAACTCAACAATTTGCAGGTCGTCTGTTGAAAGGTGCACGAGTGCTTCGTGCAATTCGTTTTCGAGAAGTTTGTGTTTCCGCTCCAATTCAACCAGATGTGCCTGAATTGTCATTCGAAACCTCCTCGGTAGGGTTGAACCTTAGGATTCGATCCGGACGGCGAAGTGTACATCAGCGATTCCTTCTGTCGATGATTATCCGTTGTCGCACCGTCATTTTTGAAAATTCATATGTAATGAAGCGTGAGTACGGAACCGCCCCGGAAAAACCCGTGATATCAATGCGCTCGTCCAGTGCCGCAGCGATCTACTGCACCATGTTGCAAGAGAACGGTGCGTGACGACCGAGATCGCTTGCGATCACGCCGCGCAAGGACGATAATTTCCACAGGACGTCCACAGCCTTGTCTTAGCGCTCATCGGGTTTTTCGGCCACCGCAGATCATGACCAATGAAAATGAGCGCGAGCTCGAAGCCGAGCTCGCCCGGTTGCAGCAGGAACACCGAGATCTCGATGCGGCGATCGATGCGCTGCATCAATCGCCCGCCCCCGACCTATTGCGGTTGCAGCGCCTCAAGAAGCGCAAGCTGTTGTTACGCGACCGGATCGCGTTCATCGAAGACCAGATCACGCCCGACATTATCGCCTGATCGCGACGCGCCTTTCGTGGCGGCTCGCCTTCAAAAGCGCCGGCCATGTCTCCGAACCAATTGGTCTGCGAACATCTGGCGCGCAGCGCGGGATTCCGCTTGACTCACTTGGAACAAAAAGAGAACATTTGGGAGCCAACCGCCCCAGGAAAACACCCAATGCCAGCACCCCTTTTCGACAACAGTCACTATGAACAAGCCTGCGATCAGGCGATCGCGATGTGCGACGGCAACCTGCGCAGCACCATCAAGGCGCTGATCATGGCCAACGAATATCTGGAGGCGGAGCTCGAGGAATTGCAGGCGGCGATTTCGGCCGGCTGCATCCCCGAGACCTCGCGCGGCGAGATGCGGAGCAAGAGCAGCGCCGCCTGATGCCACCATCCGGAGCAACGCCATGTCGGATATCACCTACTACGTTGCAATGCCCTTCCTGATCGATGCCAGCGGATCGCCGGTCGCAGGCACCGCGGAGGAATGCCAGAATTCGGCGGCCGCCCTGCGGCGCGCCGAAATCCTGGCGCGCAGCGCAGGCCACATCGGCGCGATCGCGTTCAGCCGCAGCGGCGATCCCATGACCGGCGAGTTCGGCGACCCCAAGCTGCTGCGGAAATTCGGCAGCGTGCCGGAAGACCTCGGCGCCCTTTAGATCAGGTGCTGACCAGCCCGATCCGCGGCTCGTGGTGACGTTGGCTCGTGCCGCCGATGCGCCTTGCGTACATACATCGCGGCGTCGGCCTCTTCCAGCACACGGCCGGCATCGGACTGCGGCCCGAGCAGCGCCACGCCGGCGGACGCGCCCGCGTTCACACGCTGGCCGCGGAAGACGAACGACAGCTCGTCGATCGCCTGCTCAAAGGTCGCGGCCTTTGCCTTGGCGTCGGTTTCGCTGAGATTCCACAGCAGCAGCGCAAATTCGTCGCCACCGAGACGGCCGACCGCATCGGACGCGCGCACCTGGCGCGTCAGTGTGGCGGCGATCACCTTGAGGACCTCGTCACCCGCGGCGTGGCCGAAGGAGTCGTTGATCGGCTTCAGCCGGTCGACATCGAGCACAATCAGCGCGCCGCTGGCGCGGTAGCGCTTCATGTAGGCGATGGCGCGCTGGAGCTCGCGCTCGAAGCCGCGCCGATTGGGAATTTCGAGCAGGAAGTCCGTATCGGCCACCGCCTCGAGTTCCGCCACCCGCTGCAGGGCCTCCTTGAGCTTGGTCCGCAGGCTGCGGATCGTCGCCTTGGCGCCGTCGCCGGCCGGCACGCGACGCCGCGCCAGCCCGGCCGGACGCTTGGCCGCGGTCTTGAACCGGCTCCCGCTGGTCTTTCGGCCCTTTTTGGCCTTCGCAGCGATAGCCCTTTTTGGTTTCTTCATGGGCATCCTGCTCAATGAAGGCTTGCGGGGATTCACCAAGACAGGATAGTGCATTCCCTTCTCCTTGCCACCGCCTTGCGAGCCGCCGGCCGGAACCGATAATCTGGCCTATGTTTCTGTATTCCCGAGCACAATTGACGTCATGACCGCGCCGATCGCCATCATCATGGGAAGCCAGTCGGACTGGGAGACAATGCGGCATGCCGCCGACACGCTCGCAGCGCTCGGCGTTGCCTGCGAGAGCCACATCGTCTCCGCGCATCGAACCCCGGATCGGCTGTTCGCCTTCGCCAAGGGCGCCAAGGCCGCAGGCTTCAAGGTCATCATCGCCGGCGCCGGTGGCGCAGCCCATTTGCCCGGCATGGCGGCGGCGCTAACGGAACTCCCCGTCTTCGGCGTCCCCGTCGAATCCAGGACCCTCAAGGGGCTCGACTCGCTCTACTCGATCGTCCAGATGCCGGCGGGCATCCCGGTCGGCACCCTGGCGATCGGCAAGGCGGGCGCGATCAATGCGGCGCTGCTCGCGGCCGCCGTGCTGGCATTGTCCGATCCGGCGCTGTCGAACCGCCTGGCCGCCTGGCGCAAGGCGCAGACCGAGGCGGTTGCCGAGCGACCGGAGGACAAGGCGTGACTGACACCAATCGGGTGAAGCTGAAGCCCGGCGACACCATCGGAATCCTCGGCGGCGGACAACTCGGCCGGATGCTGGCCATGGCCGCGGCGCGGCTGGGCCTGCGCTGCCAAGTGTTCTCTCCCGATCCCGATTCCCCGGCCTTCGACGTTGTGCTGAACGCGACTTGCGCCGAATATGCCGATGTCGAAGCGCTGGAGTTGTTCGCCAGCGACGTCGACGTCATCACTTATGAATTCGAGAACGTGCCGGCCGCCGCCGCAATGGTGCTGGACGCGCGCCGCCCCGTGCTGCCGAACCGCAAGATCCTCGAGACCACACAGGACCGGCTTGCCGAGAAGGATTTCGTGACGCGGCTCGGGATCGGCACGGCGCCCTATGCCGACGTCACCTCGGTCACTTCGCTGCGTGAGGCCATCGTCAGGATCGGGCTGCCGGCGGTGCTGAAGACCCGCCGCTTCGGCTACGACGGCAAGGGCCAGGCCATCATCCGCGAGGGCGACGACATCGCCAAGGTGTGGACCAGCCTCGGCACCAAGCAGGCGATCCTGGAGGCCTTCGTGCCGTTCGAGCGCGAGATTTCCGTGATCGCCGCGCGCTCGGCCGCGGGCCAGGTCGAATGCTTCGACGTGACCGAGAACGAGCACCGCGATCACATCCTCAAAGTGTCCCGCGCGCCGGCGCCGATTCCGGATTCGCTCGCGGATGAGGCACGCGGCATCGCCAGCAGGATCGCGAGCGCGCTCGACTATGTCGGTGTTCTCGCGGTCGAGATGTTCGTGCTCGCCAACGGCACCGGGCCAAAAGTGCTGGTCAACGAGATCGCCCCGCGCGTGCACAATTCCGGTCACTGGACGCTCGACGGCGCTTCGGTCTCACAGTTCGAGCAGCACATCCGTGCCATTGCCGGCTGGCCGCTCGGCAAGCCGGTGCGCCACGGTGAGGTCGTCACCATGACCAATCTGATCGGCGACGAGATCAGCGATTACGAGAAGTGGCTGACCGTCCCGGGCGCGACCGTCCACCTCTACGGCAAGGGCGCGCCGCGCCCCGGCCGCAAGATGGGCCACGTCACCGAGGTTCGACCGGCACGAGGCAAGTGACGGGATCGCGGCGCGTGCCTGCGATCACGCCGTCTTCACGCCTGCGACGACGCCCGTCGGCTCCTCGCTCAGCCAGCGATAGATCACACCGCCCAGCGCGCCGCCGATCAGTGGAGCGACCCAGAACAGCCAGAGCTGTGCCATCGCCCAACCGCCGACGAACAGAGCAGGCCCTGTGCTGCGCGCCGGGTTCACCGACGTGTTGGTGACGGGAATGCTGACGAGATGGATCATCACCAGCGCAAGCCCGATCGCGAGCGGCGCGAAGCCCGCGGGCGCGCGGCCGTGGGTGGCTCCCATGATGATGAACAGAAACATCATGGTCATCACCACCTCGGTGATGAAACATACGACCATGCTGTAATGACCGGGCGAGTGCGCATCATAGCCGTTGGAGGCGAAGCCCTTGCCGACGTCGAATCCGGCAGCGCCGCTCGCGATCACATAGAGAAGCGCGGCGGCCACGATTGCGCCCGCCACCTGTGCAATCACGTAAGGAAGGATCTGCCCGGCCGGAAAACGTCCGCCGGCAGCCAGGCCGACCGTGACGGCCGGGTTGAGGTGGCAGCCGGAGATGTGGCCGATGGCATAGGCCATGGTGACCACGCTCAGTCCGAATGCCAGAGAGACGCCGACCAGGCCGATTCCGACCTGCGGAAAGCCGGCTGCGATCACTGCACTCCCGCAACCTGCGAATGTGAGCCAGAAGGTGCCGATAGCCTCGGCGGCGTATTTTTTCATGTCCATGTGGCGTTTCCCCTGATTTCCAAGATTTCCGGAGCAAAGCTCCGGCTGCCGCCCCGTCCTTGGCGCCAAATCTCCCAAATCGGGGCCGCACAAGGGCACTTTCGCCTCATTTAGTGGCCGAACTTGGCCCGAAATGCTGGTTCGCAGGTGGACATCTCACCTTTTGTCTGATACATCCGCGCGCTCAAGGTTAAGGGCCGGGCGTTTTGCCACCCCCTTTGACTTACCAGAATTCAAATCCGATCCACTGAAGAGGATGCCGCGTGCAGGTTCTCGTTCGCGATAACAATGTTGATCAAGCCCTCAAGGCGCTGAAGAAGAAGATGCAGCGCGAGGGTATTTTCCGCGAGATGAAGCTCCGCGGCCATTACGAAAAGCCCTCCGAGAAGAAGGCCCGCGAAAAGGCTGAAGCCGTGCGCCGCGCGCGCAAGCTCGCCCGCAAGAAGCTGCAGCGCGAAGGCCTGTTGCCGATGAAGCCGAAGCCGGTGTTCGGCGCAGGTCCCGGTGGCGACCGCGGTGCTGGCGGCCGTGGTGGTCCGGGCGCCGGTCGCGGACCGCGCTGATTTTCCTGATCTGCACGACTGAGTTTTCGATGACGCGGGCCCCGGGCCCGCGTTATTAGTTTGTAGCGGTGCCTTTCCTGGGACGGGGCACTACAGATGCGGCACCAGCGCGAGCGAACCGTAGATGGCTTCCCCTTTCCCCGAGCGCCTGTTGGCGCGGTCGCGCCACGTATGGCGGCAGCCGCTCATGCTGGCTTTAGTGGGAATCATACTGTCCGGCTGCTCCTTCGATCTGGGATCGCTGATGCCTGAGAAGGACAAGCCGCAGGAGGCGCCCAAGGCGGCAGCCACCGACAGCGCCGTCAGTGCCGGCAATGTCAGCGAGGCTCAGGCCCACACCGCGAAAGGCCAGGCTCTGGCGAAGTCCGGAGAGACGGCTGCCGCACTCGACGAGTTCAATCGGGCGGTCGCGCTCGATCCCTATAACGCGCAGGCGCTCTATGGCCGCGCCCTGATCTACCAGGGCAACAACGAGCACGATTTCGCGATCGCCGATTTCGGCGCGGCGAGCGGGCTCAACCCGCAAAAGGCCGAGCCGCTGCTCGGCCGCGCCGTCAGCTATCTCGCGCTCGGCAAGGTCAAGGAGGCGGCAGCCGACCTCGATGAGGCGTCCGAGGCTGATCCGCACAATGCCCAGGTCTGGACGACGAGGGGGCAGGCCTACGAGCGGCTGGGTGACAAGGCCAAGGCTGCAGCGTCCTACACCAAGGCGGTCGCGCTTCGGCCGCGCGACGACGCCGCGCGCAGCGGCCTTGCCCGCGTCGGTGGCTGACAGGCCAGGCGCGGTGCTGGCGCCTTAATCCGGGGTGACGCCCTTCGGCAGGACGGCGTGGAACATCGACTTCATGCCAGACAGCATGTCGTCGGCAACATTGGTCTTGGGCCGCGGGCCAGCGGACCCGCCCGCGTCGGCACGCAAATCGAGCGGCGGCGGAAGCATCGGCACGGGAATATCAGCCGGCGGGGTCAGCCTGTTGGGATCGTCGTTGCCGACCGACGCCGTGTAGGGCGGGTTCGCCGACGACTGACCGTTGCCATAGGTTTCGCCTGATGGCGTCGACACCGTGATCGGCGGCGGCAGCGGCCGCACGGCCGATGGTCCCGCGGTGACTACCCGCGGCGTCTCCTGCGCCCGGGGCGCCTCGATCGCGTGGGCCGACTCCTGCGCCGCGGGCTCAGCCGACTTGTTCTCGGCCGACCTGCTCTCAGGCGATTTGCGCAGGCGCTCGATGGCGGCGCGCGCAAGATCGTTGGCATCCGGGGTTGCAGCCGTCGAGGCGGCCGCCGGAGCCGAATTGGCCTCGACGACCGGCGCGGCCGCAGCGGGAGCGCTAGCGGCGGGGGTGGACTTGGCGACGGCCTTCTCACGCGCCGACGGACGGCCGCGGACGTTTGTGGAGGCGGTCTCGGCGGGCGCTACATCCGCAGGCTTGGCATCTGCGGCCTTGGCATCCGCAGCCTTGGTCTCGGCCGGCCGATCGGCGGGTTTGTCGGCGGGCTTCTCAGCCGCCGGCTTGTCCGTCACGGATTTCTCGGAAATGCCCTTGGCCTTGACGCCCGGTGCGGGGAGATTGGCGACGTTGGCAGGTTTACCGTCCTTGCCGGGCTGGGCGGGCGCAATGGCCGCCGCGGGGGTGTCGGGGGCAGGCTTGGCGTTGATGTAATGATTAACGATGTACGCCCCGATGATCGTCGCGAGCACCGAGGGGAAAATATCCATCGAAATTTTAGCGAGGTATTTCAGCATTCCGGCCACTCCCCGCGCGATCTGATGCGGGAACTTTGGGGCATAGTAAGGGATCAACTGCGACGGATCGATGGCAATTGGTGAACGGGACTTACGGCTTCAGCTCGATCTCAAGGAACACGATCTCGGTTGCGGTTTCGTTAAGCACGTCGTGCTCGACACCCGCCTTGCGGAAGTAGGACTTCCCCGCCGCGAGCTGCGCCTTGGAGCGCCCGCCATCGGGCGCGACGATGGTCATTTCGCCGGCGACGACGGGAACGATCACGTAGTCCATCCCGTGGACGTGGTGCCCGGTCGCACTGCCCGGCGCCAGCCGCCACTCGGTCACCCGGACCTGCTCGTTGTCGATCTGGACCTCGGATTTGGCGGCAAGCATCGGAATTCTCCAGTGGCATGATCCGGAAAAGTGGGCAGCGGCTTTCGCGACAAACGCGGAACACGTTTGCGCGGAGATCATGCCCAAACAACAAACTGAAGCGCGATGAAGATTTATCCCAATCTCATCGCGCTTCAGGGCACGAAGACCATGAAGACGTAGACGGCAAATACCACCAGATGGACCAGTCCGAACAGGACGTTGGTCCGACCGGTCCCGAATGTCAGCATGCTCAGCAAAAATGTGAGGAACAGCAACGCCGTGTTCTGCGGGTTCAGGCCCAGCACGAGCGGCTGATCGAAGGCATAGGTGGCGAGCCCGACCGCCGGAATGGTCAGCCCGATGGTCGCAAGCGAGGAGCCGAGCGCCAAATTGATGCTCTTCTGGAGGTCGTTCTTGCGCGCCGCCGCGATGGCGGAGACGCCTTCCGGCATCAGGATCAGGAGCGCAACCAGAAGGCCCGCAAACGCGGGCGGAGCGCCGATCATGCCGGCGACGGCATCGACGACGAGCGAGAATTTCTTGGCGAGGAGAACGACGGTCAAGAGCGAGATCAGGAGCAGCACCAGGCTGAGCGCCAGCATCTTGCCCGACAGATGGCTCCCGCCACCATCGTCGTCCCCGGTCTGATTGATGAAATAGTCGCGGTGCAGGACGGTCTGCGTATAGAGGAATACGCCGTACAGTACGATCGTCACGAGGTCGACGAAGCCGAGCTGAAGCGCCGAGTAGAACGGGCCCGGCGTGGTCAGCGTGTAGTTGGGCATGATCAGCGTGATGGTCGCGAGCGCAATCAATCCGCTGAGATAGACGTTGGCGCCGGAGACCTGAAAGCCCTGCTCGCGGTAGCGCAGGCCGCCGATGAAGACACAGAGGCCGACCAGGCCGTTGCAGACGATCATCACGACCGCGAAAACCGTATCGCGCGCGAGTTCGGGCGCCGGCTTGTCGCCCAGCATGATCGTCGTGATCAGCGCGACCTCGATGATGGTGACCGACAGCGTGAGCAGCAGCGTACCGAAGGGCTCGCCGATCCGCTCCGCGATCACCTCGGAATGATGGACGGCCGCGAACACCGTGCCGAACAGGATCACCAGAAGGACGATCGCAAACACGAAGCCCCCGGCCGACAGCGTGAAGCCGTAGCCGGTCGCGGTGACGATCAGGAACAACAGCACCGCCAGGGCGGGGAAAATCCATGACGACCGCGGCATCGGTCCGTGAGCGCTCATATAGACAAATCCTTAAATCGAGCCGGTGCGATTATGCGCGAGAAGATCGCGCGCGTCAGCCCTTAGCTGCCATTGATGAATTGTCGCGCGATCTCCATGGCCCCGAAGGCATCGAGATCGTTGTGTCCGCCACCGGAAAGTCGGACGAGGCGCTTGGGCTCGTGGGCGAGCGCGAACAGCCGCACCCCAAACTCGATCGGGATAGTCGGATCGTCTGTACCATGCATGATCAGAAGCGGCGCGGTAACGCGGGCGATGCGCTCGTCCGAGCGAAACTGGTCGCGCATCAACAAGCGGGCCGGCACGAACCGGTAGAGCGAGGCCGCGACGTCGGCCATCGACGTGTAAGGCGCCTCCAGGATCAATTTGCCGATCGTGTGCTCGGATGCGACCGCAATCGCCACGCCGGTCCCGAGCGAGAAGCCCCAGGCGACGATCCGCTCCGCGGCGTAGCGCGCGGTCGCGAAGGCGTAAGCGGCCGCCGCGTCACGCAGCAGGCCCTGCTCGCTCGGCGCACCACTCGAGCCGGCATAGCCGCGATAGGACAGCGCGACGAGACCACTGCCGTCGGCCGTCATGGCCTTGAAGCGACTGACAAGACCGGCGAGATAATCGCCATTGCCGTGAAAATAGAGGATCACGGGACGGCCGGGCTTGGCAGGCACGTGCCAGACGATCACCTTCTCGCCGTCCGACGTGGCCAGGAGGTGCTCCTCGGCCAGTGAAAATCCTGCGGCGGCCGGCGCCGTCCGTTCGACGGTCGGGATCGGAAACAGCATCTCGCGCTGCTTCGCATAGAGCAGGACGAGACCGGCGACATAGCCGGCCGCAGCGAGGATGGCGATCCACTTGATGAAGGTCATGCAGGCGACACGAGGCTGAGGCCCAATCCTTCGGCGGGACATCGCGAACGACGCAGCCTCGTCCGAAAGGGCCCGCCACAGGCCTCAAGGCTTGCGACGACTTCGCAGCAATTTCAGGACATCCGGCCGGATGCTCGCCGGAATGTCGCGGCAGCCGCATGCCGCCTTATGGGCCGCATGCCACGCGATGCGCTGCTCTCGCGTGGCCTTGGGCGGCATGCGATGGGACCGGTGCCACTCCTTGTTCAGGGCCACCGGTCCGCCTCTCTCGGTGCTACATCGCCTTGACGATGTTCTCGGTGACCTTCTTGGCGTCGCCGAGCAGCATCATAGTGTTGTCGCGATAGAACAGCGGATTGTCGATGCCGGCATAGCCGGACGCGAGCGAGCGCTTGATGAACATCACCGTGCCGGCCTTCCAGACCTGGAGCACCGGCATGCCGTAGATCGGCGAGGTCTTGTCCTCCTCGGCCGCGGGGTTGGTGACGTCGTTGGCGCCGATCACGAAGGCGATGTCGGCCTGCGCGAATTCGGAGTTGATGTCCTCGAGCTCGAACACCTCGTCATAGGGCACGTTGGCTTCGGCGAGCAGCACGTTCATGTGACCGGGCATGCGGCCCGCGACCGGATGGATGGCGTACTTCACCTCGACGCCTTCCTTCTTCAGCATGTCGGCCATTTCGCGCAGCGCGTGCTGGGCCTGCGCCACCGCCATGCCGTAGCCGGGCACGATGATGACCTTGGAGGCGTTCTTCATGATGAAGGCCGCATCGTCGGCCGAACCGAGCTTGGCAGGCTTCTGCTCGCCCGTGCCGCCGCCAGCAGCCGCAGTCTCGCCGCCGAAGCCGCCGAGGATGACCGAGATGAAGGACCGGTTCATCGCGTGGCACATGATGTAGGACAGGATCGCACCACTCGATCCGACCAGCGCACCGGTGATGATCAGCGCGGAATTGCCGAGCGTGAAGCCGATACCCGCCGCAGCCCAGCCCGAATAGGAGTTCAGCATCGAGATCACGACCGGCATGTCGGCGCCACCGATCGGGATGATCATGAGCACGCCGAGCGCCAGCGCGAGGATGACGTTCAGCCAGAAGAACACGACGCTGCCGGTGACGACGAGGCCGATGATGCAGGCGACCAGCGCAACCGCGAGCGCGATGTTGATGAGATGCCGCGCCGGCAGGATGATCGGGGCGCCGCTCATGCGCGCGGACAGCTTCAGGAACGCGATCACCGAGCCGGTGAAGGTCAGCGCGCCGATGGCGACGCCGAGCGACATTTCGACCAGGCTCTGGGTGTGGATGTTGCCGGGCGTGCCGATGTCGAAGGCCTCGGGCGCATAGAACGCGCCGGCAGCGACCAGCACCGCGGCCATGCCGACCAGCGAGTGGAAGGCGGCGACCAGCTCCGGCATCGAGGTCATCGGCACGCGGCGCGCGATCACCGCGCCGATCGCTGCACCGATGGCGATGCCGACGATGACGAGCAGCCAGGCGAGGCCGTCCGCCGGCGGATGGTTGGCGAGCGTCGTGGCGACCGCGATCGCCATGCCGATCATGCCGAGAAGATTGCCGCGGCGCGATGTCGCCGGGCTCGACAGTCCCCGCAGCGACAGGATGAACAGCACACCCGCCACGAGATACAACAATGCAGAGAGATTAGCGTTCATCTCAGGTCCCCATTATCCCATCAGCCCGAGGTGGCCGCTTACTTCGACTTCTTCTTGTACATCGCCAGCATGCGCTGGGTGACAAGGAAGCCGCCGAAGATATTGATGCAGGCGAAGATCAGCGCGATGAAACCGAAGCCCCGCGCCCAGCCTGACCCGCTCGATACATTCGCAACACCGCCCGCGAGCAGTGCGCCGACCACGATCACCGAGGAGATTGCGTTGGTGACCGACATCAGCGGCGTATGCAGCGCGGGGGTCACCGACCACACCACGAAATAGCCGACGAAGACGGCGAGGACGAAAATCGACAGCCGGAAGATGAAGGGATCGACGACCTGTGCAACATGCTCCATGACGGCTCTCCTTAGGCTTTCGGTTGGAAGTTCGGGTGGATGACGGCGCCGTCCTTGGTCAGCGCGGTCGCCTTGACGAGCTCGTCGTCCCAGTTCACGGCCAGCTTCTTCTCTTTCTTGTCGACCATAGTCTCGATGAAGGAGAACAGGTTGCGCGCATAGAGGCTGGAGGCCGAGGCCGCGACGCGGCCGGCGACGTTGGTGTAGCCGACGATCTTGATGCCATCGAGGTCGACGACCTCACCGGCTTTGGCGCCCTCGACATTGCCGCCGCGCTCGACCGCGAGATCGACCAGCACCGAACCCGGCTTCATCGACTTGACCATCTCGCCTGAGATGAGCTTCGGCGCCGGGCGTCCCGGAATCAGCGCCGTCGTGATGACGATGTCCTGCTTCTTGATGTGCTCGGCGGTGAGCGCGGCCTGCTTGGCCTGGTACTCCTTCGACATCTCCTTGGCGTAGCCGCCGGCGGTCTGCGCGTTCTTGAACTCCTCGTCCTCGACCGCGAGGAACTTTGCGCCGAGCGATTCGACCTGCTCCTTGGTCGCGGGCCGCACGTCGGTGGCGGTGACGACGGCACCGAGGCGGCGCGCAGTCGCGATCGCCTGGAGGCCGGCAACGCCGACGCCCATCACGAACACCTTCGCCGCGGGCACGGTGCCGGCAGCCGTCATCATCATCGGGAAGGCGCGGCCGAAGGCTTCAGCGCCCTCGATCACGGCGCGGTAGCCGGCGAGATTCGCCTGCGAGGACAGCACGTCCATCACCTGCGCGCGCGTGATGCGCGGCATCAATTCCATCGCGAAGGCGGCGATGCCGGCATCGGCCATCGCCTTCAGCGCTGCATCGTTGCCGTAAGGGTCCATGATGGCGATGACGAGCGCGCCGCGCTTGTACTGGGCGAGCTCCGATGCTTCCGGCCGCTTCACCTTGATGATGATATCGGCATCCTTCAGCGCATCGGCGCTGACGGTAGCGCCCACTGCGGTGAATTCGGAATCCGGAAGGCCCGATTTGAGGCCGGCGCCCGGCTCGACGGCAACCTCGGCGCCCAGCGCCTTGAACTTCTTCACCGTATCAGGCGAAGCGGCGACCCGCGGCTCTGACGGATCGATTTCCTTGGCAACGGCGATCTTCATAGGTCCTCCGGCGGGCGCGGGACAGCGCACGCACAAAAAAGTAGCGTTACTCCCGCGACGTTGGATACCGGTTTTGATACCGGCTTGGATGCAAATATTGTGGGCAGCCGCCGCCGCTGGCGTAGGCAGCTACCGAAGAAGGATCAGGTGAGGAAGATCGCCATCAGGATCACGATGAGCGCGACCGAGGCCGTGCCGTACTTCACCAATTTGATGAAGCCCTCATAGGTCTGCTCGTGCGCAACGTAGTCGTTGCCGTCGGCGGTGGTGTACGCCACTTCGCTATGTTCAGCCATGGATGTCCCCAGTCGAAAGTCCAATTCTTCGCTGGCAATACCGCAATAAACCGGACAGGGCAACGGCGCGGAGGCGCGGTTTTCCTGCAAATAGGCTCATTCGGAATCCCAATTGTCGCGGATCCAGCGCGTGAGGCTCCGCTCGCTGACTTCGCCTGCGGCGAGTGAGAGGATGATGATTGCAGCTTCCGCGGGATCGGGACTGAAGGCCGCGCTGTTCTTACCCAAGAACACCATCATCGCCATAAAAGCGATGCGCTTGTTTCCATCGACGAATGCAGGGTTTTTTGCGAGGCCGAATGCATAGGCTGCGGCGAGCTCGTCCAGTGGCGCCTGCTCATAGCGCCATTTGTTGATCGGCCGCTCCAACGCCGAGCGCAACATGCCTTCGTCGCGCAATCCTGGCGCACCGCCGAAACGGCGAAGCTGTCGACTGTGAATGGCGACAGCTTGCTCGTACGCAATCCAAAGCGGTTCCTGAGGCTCGCTCATGCGAGTGAGCCAACTATTTTGCAATCGCTGCTAGCGTGTCGCGATATTTGTCCATGATCTCGTCGGCGATTTCCATCGTCCGCTCGAAGTCAGGATCGTAGGGCAGTGCCTGGAAGCCGCCACCCGGCAACTCCACGATGTGCAGTTGCTGCCCGCGCTTGAGGTCGAGGCGCTGCATCAGCTCGCGCGGCAACAACAGCCCATCCGAATTGCCGATCTTCTTGATCTCGATCTTCATGGCCGTCTCACCGTAGATAGATGGCGTTATACATCTGTATAACGCCATCCGCGGCAGCAGTTCAACAGGTGTTTTACTACATCCTGCCTACAATTGAGGCATCTCCGCGCTCAGCCCATCGCCTCCAGCTCGTCGATCATGCCGGCAATGACCGAGAGCCCGCCGTCCCAGAATTTCGGGTCCTTGGCGTCGAGCCCGAAGGGGCGGAGCAGCTCGGAATAATGCTTGGTGCCGCCGGCGGCGAGCATGTCGAGATAGCGCTCGGCAAAGCCCTCGGCGGCGTTCTCGTAGACGGCGTAGAGCGAGTTCACGAGGCAATCGCCGAACGCATAGGCATAGACGTAGAACGGCGAGTGGATGAAATGCGGGATGTACATCCAGTAGTTCTCATAGCCCGCCTTGATCTCGATCGCCGGTCCGAGGCTCTCGCCCTGCACCGACAGCCAGATCTCGCCAAGCCGCGTCGCGGTGAGCTCGCCGTTCTTGCGTTCGGTATGCACGGCGCGCTCGAACGAATAGAACGCGATCTGCCGCACCACCGTGTTGATCATGTCCTCGACCTTGCCGGCGAGCATCGCCTGGCGCTGCTTCGCACTCTTGGTCTGCGCGAGCAGCCGCTTGAAGGTCAGCATTTCCCCGAACACGCTTGCGGTTTCCGCGAGCGTCAACGGCGTCGGCGCCATCAGCGCGCCGTTCTTGGCCGCCAGCACCTGGTGCACGCCATGGCCGAGCTCATGGGCGAGCGTCATCACGTCGCGCGGCTTGCCCTGGTAGTTCATCAGCACGTAAGGGTGCGCCGACGGCGTGGTCGGATGCGAGAAGGCGCCGGGCGCCTTGCCCGGACGCACCGGCGCATCGATCCAGCGGTCGGCGAAGAAGCGCTCGGCGATCTCGGCCATTGTCGGCGAGAAGCCGCGATAGGCAGTGAGCACCATGTTCCGCGCGTCCGGCCACGCGATGGTGTCGGTCGCGGCAAAGGGCAGCGGCGCGTTGCGGTCCCAATAGGCGAGCCGCTTCTTCTTGAACCAGCGCGCCTTCAGCGCGTAGTAGCGATGCGACAGCTTCGGATAGGCCGCGCGCACAGAAGCGACCAGCGCATCGACCACCTCGCGCTCGACGCGGTTGTTCAGATGGCGGGAATCCGCGACGTCCTGGAAGCCGCGCCAGCGGTCGGCGATGTCCTTGTCCTTGGCGAGCGTATTGGTGATCAGCGCAAAGGTGCGCTCATTGGCCTTGAACGTCTTTGCCAGCGCTTCGGCGGCGGTCTTGCGCTTGGCGCCGTCGCGGTCCTGCAACAGGTTCAGCGTCGGCTCGATCGCGAGCTCCTTGGAGCCGACCTTGAAGCGCAGGCCCGAGATGGTTTGGTCGAACAGCCTGTTCCAGGCGGAATACCCGGTCTGCGCCTTCTCCAGAAAGAGCTGCTCCAGCTTGTCCTCGAGCTGGTACGGCTTCTCCTTGCGCAGGTCCTCGATCCACGGACGGTAATGCGCGAGCTCGGCGGTTTGCATCGCGCGGGTCAAAAGATCGTCATCGATGCGGTTGAGCTCGAGCGCGAAAAACAACAGATGCGTGGACGCCGCTGTCAGCCGTTCGGAGACGTCGCCGTAAAACTTTGAAATCTTGGGATCAACGCTGTCGCCGGCGTGGACGAGGCCAGCATAGGAGCCGAGACGGCCGGCGAGATCATCGATCGCCTCATAGCGTCGCACGGCCTCGGCGAGCCATTTTCCGCCATCTTCGTTTGCTGTCCCTGTCGCGAGCTTGCCCTTGTAGTCCGTCTCAAACGCGACGCAATCGGCGTCCATCTTCTCGAGATCGCGCGCCACTTCCGGCGCATCGATCCCGGAATAGAGATCGGCGAGGTTCCACTCCGGAAGCTTGCCGGTTTTGCTCGCCGGCTTTCTGGAGGACTTTGCTTTGGCGGCGTTTTTTTTGGTGTTCGGCTTGCGGAGAGCGGACGTGCTAAGAGCAGACTTGCTAAGTGCAGATTTGGAGCGCGAAGTCATTGTGCTGGAAACCTGTGTTCAACGATCGCAGAGATCATCAAGGTTTAAGAGTGCGTTAATCGGCTTCGGCCAGAGTGACCCGATTCGAGACAGATAGTTGTAGCGTGCGGGGAACACCATGGCTGCCAGTATTTTGATCGCCGACGACGACGCCGTAGCGCGCCGTCTGGTCGAGAACATGGTGCAGAAATGCGGCTATGAGACGGTCGTCGTGGACTCCGGCGATGCCGCAATCGCCGCCCTCACCGCGCCCGACGCGCCGGCCATCGACGCCGTGATCCTCGATCTCGTGATGCCCGGCCTCGACGGCATGGGCGTGCTGGCCAAGATCCGCGAGGCGGGGCTCAGCGTCCCCGTGATCGTGCAGACCGCCCATGGCGGCATCGACAACGTGATCTCGGCGATGCGCGCAGGCGCGGCCGATTTCGTGGTCAAGCCGGTCGGCATGGAGCGGCTTCAGGTTTCCTTGCGCAATGCGCTCAACGCCTCCGCACTCAAGGGCGAATTGCAGCGCATCCGCCACAGCCGCGAGGGACGCTTGACCTTCTCCGACATCGTCACGCGTGCCGAGGCGATGACGCCGGTGATGCGCGCCGCGCAGAAGGCGGCGGGCTCCTCGATCCCCGTGCTGATCGAAGGCGAGTCCGGCGTCGGCAAGGAGATGTTCGCGCGTGCCATCCATGGAAGCGGCGAGCGCAAGGCAAAGCCGTTCGTCGCGGTCAATTGCGGCGCTATCCCTGACAATCTCGTCGAGTCGATCCTGTTCGGTCACGAGAAGGGCGCCTTCACCGGCGCGACCGAACGGCACATGGGCAAGTTCGTCGAGGCCCATGGCGGCACGCTGTTTCTGGACGAGGTCAGCGAGCTGCCGCTGACCGCGCAGGTCAAGCTGCTGCGTGCGCTCCAGGAAGGTGCGGTGGAGGCGGTCGGCGGCCGCAAGCCCGTCAAGGTCGACGTCCGCATCATCTCCGCAACCAACCGCAGGCTTCTGGAGCGGGTGAAGCAGGGCCACTTCCGCGAGGACCTGTTCTATCGCCTGCACGTGCTGCCGCTGACGATCCCGGCGCTGCGCGCGCGGCGCGAGGACATCCCGCATCTGCTTCGTCATTTCCTGGCGCGGTTTGCTGCCGAGGAGAACCGCGCGATTACCGGCATCAGCGGCGAGGCGGTGGCGCACCTGGCGCAGCTCGATTGGCCCGGCAACATTCGTCAGCTCGAGAACGCCGTCTATCGCGCAGTGGTGATGAGCGAGGGCGACCAGCTCGGCCTCGGCGATTTCCCGCTGCTCAGCTCGCATCCGCATCCCGGGACGGAGATTCCGACCGCGCCGCTGATGCTCGAGCCGATTGCGGCGCCCACAATGGTATCGGGTAGCGAAATACCGATCGCCCCCCTGCCGTCGGCAGGCGCTCTTGCCATGTTGACCTCGACCGGCGACGTGCGGCCGCTCGAGGACATGGAGAACGAGATCATCCGATTCGCGATCTCGCATTATCGCGGACAGATGTCGGAGGTGGCCCGCCGCCTCAAAATCGGCCGCTCCACGCTTTACCGCAAACTCGACGAAGCCGGCGTGTCCGGACATGGCGGGAAAAGCGGAGAGGAGACGCACTAGGCCGCGCTGTGAACCGCGGTTTGCCTGACGCTCCGAGATGAGCGCAAGCCCTTTGGTTTACGGCATTTTCGACTGCGGCGTGAACCGTGACTTGGAAGTGACAGACAAAGGGAAAAGCGCGTGGCAGAGGCGCACAATCCGTTGCAAAGAGGCTTCCTTGAAGTCAGTTTGTCGTGAGTTGTCCCGGGTAGCGCTGGCTGCAAAATCGGGGCCTGTATATCGTCGGCGTATGAAGCGTTGCGTGCAGGCGTGCAACTTGCGAGAGGCCGGCGCGGTTAGCCGAAGCTGAAAAGACGATAACGAAGCTGTTCCATGAGGGACAGTTCGCCCGAGGGGTGTGACACAATGCTTGACTGTTCGAACCACCGTCGAGGCTTTGACCGCGTGCTGATGACGGTCGCGGCAACCTTCCTCACGGTGTCGGCCACTTCGGCACTGGCGCAGGATCAGGCGCGCAGCAGTGCTGCCGAGCTCGCGATCGAAGCCGCAATCCCGCGCCCCGAACCGGCAAACGTCCCGCCCCCCACCGCCGCCGACATCAAGCTCGACACCACGGCAGCGGTTCAGGACCCCGCCAAGGACGCAATGAGAGAGCCGACAAAAGCGGAAGCTGCTCCGGCGCCTGACAAGGTCGAGACCAAGCCCTCCGACGTCGCCACCACGCCGGCAGCCGACGCGCCGAAGAGCGAGACGGCCAAGACCGAGCCGACCAAATCTGAGCCGACCAAATCTGAACCTGCCAAATCTGACACCGCGACGGCAGTGCCGACCGCTCCCGCAGCACCTGCAGCCGCCGCAGCGGCCCCGGCCGAACCGCCGAAGGAGATCGCCAAGGAGCCCGCCGCCGAGCCGGTGAAGGCCGCGAGCAACGTGCCCGCCGCCGACCAGCCGGTCGCCGACAAGCTCAAGGACATGATCGGCACCAAATCTTCGCGTTATTTCGATCGCAAGAACGAGCGTGCCGCCGTCGAGAAGTTTTACGGCGCGCGCGAGTTCGCGCCGGTCTGGACGCAAGCAGGCAGCTTGACCGCCGCGGGCAAGGGCGTGATTGCGCGGCTGAAGGATGCAGCCTCCGACGGCCTCAATCCCGCCGATTACCCTGTGCCGGATTTCGCCGCCGCCACGACGCCCGATGCGCTCGCCGAAGCCGAGCTGAAGCTCACCGCCAGCATGCTCGACTATGCGCGTCAGGCGCAGAGCGGCCGGATGCACTGGTCGCAGGTCAGCGCCGATATCCTCTATCCCGAGCACCCGGTCGACCCGAACGAGGTACTGACCAAGGTCACGACCGCGGCCGACGCGTCCGCCGCGCTCGACAGCTACAACCCGCCGCAGAAGCTCTACAAGGAGTTGAAGGCGAAGCTCGCGCAGCTCCGCGGCCAGGGCGAAGGCCCGATGATCGAGATCGGCGACGGCCCCGCGCTGAAATACACCCCGGCCCGCGGCAAGAAGCAGGCCGAGGTCGTGGTGGAAGATCCGCGGGTGCCGCAGCTCCGCGCCAAGCTCGGCATTACCGAGAACGCCAACGATGCGCGCTACGACGCGACGGTTGCCGAAGCCGTGCGCAAATTCCAGGACGGCGCCGAGCTCAAGGCCACCGGCATCCTCGACGACAGGACTGTCAAGGCGCTGAACAGCCCGAAGCGCGACAGGCAGATCGACACGGTGCTGGTGAACATGGAGCGCTGGCGCTGGTTGCCGCGCGACCTTGGCGTCCCGTCGCTCGGCGACGCCTATGTCATCCTCAACATCCCCGACTACACTCTGAAGGTGATGCAGCGCGGCCAGCAGGTCTGGACCACCCGCGTCGTCACCGGCAAGCCGGGCCAGCATGCGACCCCGCTGCTCAGCGAGACGATGAAGTACATCACGGTCAACCCGACCTGGAACGTGCCGCCGTCGATCGTCTACAACGAATACCTGCCGGCGCTTCAGCAGGACCCGACCGTGCTCCAGCGCATGGGCCTGCGCCTCGAGCAGAACCGCGACGGCTCCGTGCATATCTCGCAGCCGCCCGGTGAAGCCAACGCACTCGGCCGCGTCCGCTTCAACTTCCCGAACAAATTCCTGGTCTATCAGCACGACACGCCGGACAAGTACCTGTTCGCCAAGGAGGAGCGCGCCTTCAGCCACGGCTGCATGCGCGTGCAGAATCCGGATCAGTACGCCTCCGTGCTGCTCAACATCACGATGCCGAACGAGCACTACACGCCCGAGCGCATCCGCAGCATGTACGGCTCGAGCGAGATCGATCTGAAATTCCCGACGCCGATCCCGGTCAACATCACCTACCAGACTGCGTTCGTGGATGACGCCGGCAAGCTGCAATTCCGCAGGGACGTCTATGGCCGCGATGCGACCATGATCAACATCCTGAAGAACAGCCGCGGCAAGGACCTCGAGAGCGTCGTCGCACATTCTCAGCCGAGCTATTCGCGCCCGGCGACGACGCTGCCGTCCGGCGTGGCGATCGCCAACAATGGCGGCGGCTTTGGCGGCTTCTCCTCGTCCGGCCCCTCGTTCTTCGAGCGCCTGTTCGGGGCGCCGACCCCGCCGCCGGCTCCGGTCGGCCGCAGGTCGCAGCGGGTGTTTACCCGCTGAGGCCATTCTCAGCCGCTTATTCCTTCGAATTTTGCAACAGAATCGGCGATCCCGTCCCCTGGTCGGGATCGCTTAACGTTAACCATTCTCTCACCCGAGGCCGGTCAGCCGGCGTTTTTTCGCCACAGTCAACCGCTTAGGTTTGTATTCAGACTTGGTTTGGGGGCGGGAAGGTACACCTCGAATTAACCTTCTCGCTTTAAGAAAGCGTTCATCCTCTTTCGCGCGCTAGCGGGGTTGGCGGGAGAGTCCATTTGAACGCTCGTCGACTGGGTGGGCTCATACGTGCTGGCTGGTTTCGCACGCAAAATTTCTGCGGTGTCGTTGTCCCATGCGGGAGTGAAGGCCGGATCCAGGATCGGCCTCGCCGCGCTGCTGCTGCTTGCCGCCGCCGGATCGGTTCATGACGCGGCGGCGCTGAACGAGACCCGCACGCTCTCCTTCCACCACACCCATTCCGGTGAAGATCTCACCGTCACCTTCAAGCGCGACGGGCGCTATGACGAGGCTGCGCTGAAGCAGCTCAATCACTTCCTGCGCGACTGGCGCACCCAGGACGAGACGGTCATGGACCGTCACCTCTTCGACATCCTCTGGGAAGTCTATCGCGACGTCGACGCCAAACAGCCGATCCAGATCATCTCCTCCTACCGCTCCCCCGCCACCAACGCCATGCTCCGCCGCCGCTCTTCGGGCGTCGCGCGCTTCAGCCAGCACATGCTGGGACATGCAATGGACTTCTACATTCCGGGCGTGCCGCTGGAGCAGATCCGCTTTGCCGGCCTGCGCCTGCAGCGCGGCGGCGTCGGCTTCTATCCGACCTCCGGCTCGCCCTTCGTGCATCTCGACACCGGCAGCATCCGGCATTGGCCGCGCATGACGCATGATCAGCTCGCGCGCGTCTTCCCGGACGGCCGCACGGTCCATGTGCCCGCCGACGGCACGCCGCTGAAGGGCTATGAGCTTGCCAAGGCGGACATCGAGCGGCGCGGCAATGGCGACGACGCCGCGACCGGCGGCAAGTTGAACTTCTTCGCTGCCCTGTTCAGGAGCAAGTCGGCTCCCAGCAGCGAAGAGGATGACGAAGGCGCCCCCGCCGCGAGCGCGAAGCCGACGGCCCCGACCGTGGTCGCCGCCGCGAAGCCGGCCGATCCAGTGCCGACGCCGCGCGCCAAACCGCAAGCTGCTGCAACGCTCCAGCTCGCCTCGGCCGATGCGCAGATCGTTGCGCCGGCCAAGCCGAAGCCCGCACCCGTCGCCGACAAGCCGGCTGACGCCAAGCCGACCGACAAGCCGGAGACGCCGGCCGACATCATCAATGCCCGCGGCTTCTGGGATACGCCGGCAACGCCGCAGCAGGCGACGCCAGCCCAGGTCGCCGCGCTGAAGGCGCGCCAGGCGCTCGCCGCCGCCACCGATCCGCAGCCGACCGCGAGCGTCTCCTCATCCGCCTATGAGGCTCTGGCCTATGCGCCGGGCGACGCCTCCCAGGTTGACCACGCCAAGGTCGTCGCCGCCTCGGCACCGATCCCGCGCCCAGGCCGTCCGGTCTCCCGCAACCTCGCCCAGGCCACTGAAATCAACACGGTTGTGGCCAAGGGGTCCCAGGGCGCGATCGCGACCTCAGCCCGCCTCTCCGCCGCCAAGGGCGAGAGCCTGTGGCTCAAGATCGTGATGCTGTCGCCAAGCGCGAGCCGCGCAATGTCGGTGACGCTGATGGGCGAGATCGATATGGCTGCTATGCGCGCCTACTTCGTCAAGCCGCAAGCCGTGATCGCGATGGGCTTCACCGACGATCCAATGCAGGGCATGTCCTGCGACAGCTTTTCGGGAAGCGCGACGGCGAAGTTCGAGATGACGTCGTTCGTCATGCGCACGGCCGCACTGCGCTAAGGCCCGTCCGACTTTCGCTGTTTTCACAATTTCAGTTTGGTGGCCCGGATTTCGCTTCGCTCCATCCGGGCTACACGTTGCTTGCAATGGCGGAGGCCGGACGCCTCAGAGCATCCCCAGCGCCTGCATGTAGGTCTCGAGGATCGTCTCGGCCTCGGCGCGCTCGTTCGGGTCCTGCTTGCGCAGGCGCACGATGGTGCGCAGTGCCTTCACGTCGAAGCCGTTGCCCTTGCTCTCGGCGTAGACGTCACGGATGTCGTCGGAGATCGCCTTCTTCTCTTCCTCCAGACGCTCGATGCGCTCGATGATGGATTTGAGCTGGTCTTTTGCAAATTTCGTCGCGGGCTCGTCGTCGCGGACGGCGGCGGAGGTGGCCATCTTGTACTCCCAATGGAACTGGCAAAACGAGGTGACGCCGGCATCGTCACCGCGCGTGCTGCTTGACCCTTAGGGTTGGCGGCCGTTGCGTTCAAGGCAACAACACAATCGTCCACAGCGCGCCCACACCTTCCTGCGGGAGGATAAAGAAAGCTGTTGTGCTGTGCGCGACTCAGGCCACGGGCTCAGTGCCCGGGATGGACTTTCTTCATCGCCTCAAGCTGCTCCGGCGTGGCCGTGCCCTGGTACTTCGACTTCCAGGTCTCGTACGGCATGCCGTAGATGGCCTCGCGGCTCTCGTCCTTGCTGAGGGCCACCCCTTGCGCGTCGGCCGCATCCTTGAGCCAGTTGGAGAGGCAATTGCGGCAGAAGCCCGCCAGATTCATCAGATCGATGTTCTGGACGTCGGTCCGCGTCCGCAGATGCTCGACCAGGCGCCGGAAGGCGGCGGCCTCGAGCTCCGTTCTGGTTTTGTCGTCGATTGCCATAGCTGGATCCCTTGGCTCTGACCCGGTGGTTGGCTCATCCTTACGGGATCAGGTGGGGTCCTGTCACAGATTTTGCCATATCGCGGCGCAAACGGGCCGCCGAGGAGGTTCAGTACAGTAGCTCCGCCCCCTCTACGCGAAATCGTCAACCATCTGATATAGCTTCCGCGACAATGATCGCCGAATCTCCCCGTTCACCCCTCCGCCTGCTCGCCCGGTTGGTCCCGGTGCTGGCGGTTGCCCTGCTGTGCCTCTGGAGCAGCCCGGCATCGGCCGATTTCCGCCTGTGCAACAACACCGCAAGCCGGGTCGGTATCGCACTCGGCTACAAGGACGCCGATGGCTGGACCACCGAGGGCTGGTGGAACATCTCGTCCCGCTCCTGCGAGACGCTACTGCGGGGAACGCTGGTCGCCCGCTACTACTACATCTATGCGATCGACTACGACCGCGGCGGCGAGTGGTCCGGGCAGGCCTTCATGTGCTCGCGCGACAAGGAATTCACCATCCGCGGCACGGAGGATTGTCTGGCGCGCGGCTACGATCGGACCGGCTTCTTCGAGGTCGACACCGGCGAGCAGCGGGCCTGGACGGTGCAGCTCACCGACGCCAACGAGCAGCCCTCGCAGCAGCGGGTGCCGGGTCTGCCCGGACCAGTTGGCCCGGGCGGCGGCGTTCCGGGTTTGCCCAATAGCCCGCCGGGTGCTACGCCCCCGGGCTCGCCTGGTCTTCCGCCAGGTGCCCCTCCCCCGCCTGGGAATAAGCCATGAGGCGTCTTCGCCGTATCAAGATTCTCGCGACCCTCGGACCCGCCTCTTCAGACCTCGCGATGATCCGCCGGCTGTTCGAGGCCGGCGCCGACCTTTTCCGCATCAACATGAGCCACACCCCGCACGACAAGATGCGGGAGCTGGTGGCGACCATCCGTAACGTCGAGAGCAGCTACGGCCGGCCGATCGGCATCCTGGTCGACCTCCAGGGCCCGAAGCTCAGGCTCGGCGCCTTCGCCGACGGCTCGGTCCAGCTCCAGAACGGCCAGACCTTCACGCTGGATTCCGACAAGGCGCCAGGCGATTCCACGCGCGTCCATCTCCCCCATCCGGAGATCCTCGCCGCATTGCGGCCGGGGCATGCGCTCCTGCTCGATGACGGCAAGGTGCGGCTGATCGCGGAGGAAACCTCCAAAGAGCATGCGGTGACGCGTGTCGTGGTCGGCGGCAAGATGTCCGACCGCAAGGGCGTCAGCCTGCCCGATACGGACCTGGCGGTCTCGGCGATGACGCCGAAGGACCGTGCCGATCTCGAGGCGGCGCTCGTCACCGGCGTCGACTGGATCGCGCTGTCCTTCGTGCAGCGCGCCGATGACGTGATCGAGGCCAAGAAGATGATCCGCGGCCGCGCCGCCGTGATGGCCAAGATCGAGAAGCCGCAGGCCATCGACCGCCTCGCCGACATCATCGAGGCCTCCGACGCGCTGATGGTGGCGCGCGGAGACCTCGGCGTCGAGCTGCCGCTGGAGCGTGTGCCGAGCCTGCAGAAGCAGATGACGCGCATGGCGCGCCGCGCCGGCAAGCCGGTGGTGATCGCAACCCAGATGCTGGAATCGATGATCCAGGCGCCGGTGCCGACCCGCGCCGAAGTCTCGGACGTCGCCACCGCCGTCTATGAAGGCGCCGACGCCATCATGCTGTCGGCGGAATCGGCCGCCGGCAAATTCCCGGTCGAGGCCGTCTCGACCATGAACCGCATCGGCGAGGAGGTCGAGCGCGACCCGACCTATCTTTCGGTGGTCGCGGCGCAGCGCCCGTCGCCCGAGGCGACCGCAGGCGATGCCATTGCAGATGCTGCACGGCAGATCGCCGAGACGCTCGACCTGCCGGCGCTGATCTGCTGGACCAGCTCAGGCTCGACCGCCGTGCGCGTTGCGCGCGAACGGCCGAAGCCGCCGATCGTGGCAATCACGCCGAACATCACGGCCGGACGCCGGCTGGCGGTTGTCTGGGGCGTGCATTGCGTGGTCGCTGAGGATGCGCGCGACCAGGACGACATGGTGAGCCGCGCCGGCCAGATCGCGTTTCGGGATGGATTCGTCCGCGCCGGTCAGCGCGTGATCATCGTCGCCGGCGTGCCGCTCGGCATCCCCGGCACCACCAACATGGTGCGCATCGCCTCGGTTGGCCCCGAGGGCGAGGCGAATATGTGAGGCTCCTATGATTCCGGGGCGCGCGCGGAATGCGCGGGCGAACCCGGAATCTGGAGATTGCGGCCCATCTCCGGCGACGCTGGCCTGAGCCCAGCAAAAATATCGAAAACAACCCCATGCAAAGTAGCCGATGGCTGCTGGCGTGAGGCCTTGAGCGTGCTGCCGCTTTTCGAAAAGTAGCGCCTAAACAATGACTTAAGCGCAACGAGGTCTCATCCCGCTTCGATCACGCGTTGGCCTTGGTCAAGCCCCCACCAGCGCCTTCGTGGTCGGCAGCAGCGTCTGCTGCACCACGAGGCCGCGGGCGCGGGCGTCCATCACGCCGACCGCGCGCAGCGCGAGCAGCGTGACGGTCTGCACCGCGTCGCGCAGCTTTGCGGGATCTTCGAGATTGTCGGGGGCGAGCGGCCCGACCAGGGCCTCATGCAGCGCGCCGAGCAGCGCGGTCGCGGCAAGCGCGGTGTCCTGCGCCGGCAGATGACCGGCGCGCACGGCGGCTTCGATCCGGGCGGCGATCTCGCCCGCGATCTCGCGCCGGCTGGCTAGCCGGGAGGCGCTGACATCGACGTCGACCGGCTCGGCCAGGATGCCCCAGGCCAGCCGGCGCTGGGACAGGGTATGGACGGCAACCGTGGTGACGGCCGCCGCCAGCGCCGACGACGGGCCCGGCGCGGCGTCGGCTGCCCGGCGGATCGCGGCGAGCTCGTCGCGGGAGACCTCGGCGATCAATTCGGAGATCAGGTCGGCCTTGGAGGGGAAGTAGCGATAGACGGTGCCGGCCGCGACACTGGCCCGGACCGCGACCGGCGCGATCTGCACCGCCGCCATCCCGCCTTCCGCCGCCGCCTCGCGCGCCGCCGCGAGAATGGCGCTGCGCCGGGCCGCTAGGCGCTTAACCACTTGATGCGTCCGCCGATAAACCATGGCGCGCTTCCTGTCCCACCCACGCCGGCCGCACGCCCTGCGCCCGAACGCTTCGTCACCGATTTTCGCTGCAAATCGCCCCCAAGAACTGAACAACTATTCAGAGCGAATGACAAGAACCAAATGCGTGCCCCCGCAATCCACGCAAGACGGCCTGTACGACGAAAATGCAGCGGATCTCTTGGCGAAGGGCTAACCACGATTCTTACCGTCATCTTAAAGCGCGTTCGCGACTGTACGGCGTCAAATCTGGTGCAGCATGGTCGATACGGACGCCCGGACCGCCTGGCAGCTCTTCCACGTGAACTGGCTTCCCATCGCAGCCATGGGCAGCCTGCTCGCGCTCGGCCTGGCCTTCACCGGACTTCGGCTCGAGCCGATCGCCTTCGGCGTGACATTGGCGATCGCGGCCGTGCTGCTTGCGGTCGCCTATCGTCATCGCATGACGAAGGGCGAGCTCGCCGATCCGAAGCTGGTGTTTTCGATCGGCACGATCGGGCAAGTGATCCTCACCTGCGCCATCGTGGGACCGCTCAGCTACGTCGCGGCCAAGATGGGCTGGCCGCTGCAGGACCATGCGCTGCTTGCGATCGATCGCGCGCTTGGCATGGATCCCGAACCGATCGCACGCTATGTCAACGATCATCCCTGGCTCGCCGACGGCCTGTCGCGCTGCTACGGACTGATCAAATGGCCGCTGCTCGGCATTCCCGTCGTGCTGGCGCTGACCGCGCGCTATGTGCGCCTGCAACTGTTCGTGCTCGCCATGAATCTTGCGCTCGCGATCACCATCGCGATCTCGGCCGTCGTGCCGGCGATCGGCACCTATTACGGACTGCAATTGGCGGCCGCCCACTTCCCTGACGTCAACACGGCGATCTATGCCGGTCAGTTGCACGACATGCTGGCCTTGCGCGACGGAAGCCTGCGCGAGCTCGAACTGTTCAAGCTCTCCGGTATTGTCTCGTTCCCGAGCTTTCACGCCGCATCGGCCGTGCTCTACATGTGGGCGCTGTGGCCGGTGCGCGGCATCGGCGGCATTGCAGCCGCGCTCAACCTGCTGATGATCGCCGCCACGCCGGTGATCGGCGCGCACTACATGATCGACGTCTTCGGCGGCATTGCGCTCGCCGCAGCGTCGATTCTAGCCGCGAAACTCTATCTCGAACGGTTCGGCCGCTCACCGCAGGCTTCCGCACCGTCTGCTGCATCGCCGGTCTGGCGGCCCAGCCTCGCGGAATAGTGCGGCCATAGGTCGGCCCATTGCCGGCGGCCGCGGCATATCGAACGCGTCGACCAAAAGAAAAGAGCCCCGTCCAGGACGAGGCTCTTTCGATTTCCAGTTCGTCTGGCCTTACTTGAGGCTGGACGAGATCGCGCCGAACTTGGTGTTCAACGTGGTGCCAAGCTGATTGACGACGGTGATGATCGCCAGCGCGATGCCGGCAGCGATCAGGCCGTATTCAATGGCGGTGGCGCCGGATTCATCCTTCACGAAGCGCGCAACGAGGTTCTTCATAGACTGCTCCAAAGAGTACACAAGGCTACAACTAGTCTGGTCTCTCGGCTTCCCAGCGCCGTCCGACCATGGAACCGACTGTAAATGCAAAGAATTGCGCCGCAGTTAATTCGACCGCGTAAACACAGGGCGGTTTGCGTGTATTCGCCGATGGTAAATCGAAATTGAAAACGATCGGTTAAATCGTCGACGACGCGAGCGGGGTGCGCCGATTTACCCGAAGTTATGACCGCCATGGTCCAATGCCTTGCGCCCGGCCAACCGGACAAGAACACGCAGGACGACGAGGCGGCATGTCCCTCTCCTTCACCAACAGCATCGCGGTGCAGAGCCGCGCGCGAGCGCTGCTGCCGCTGAGCGTCGGCGCCGGCGCCTACCTCTTCTTCCTCTACGTCGGCAACACGCTGCTCCAGGATTCCGACTCGTTCTGGCAGATCAAGATCGGGCAATGGATCCTCGATCATCAGGCGCTGCCCTATACCGATTTCTATTCCTTCACGCGCCCTGGCGCGCCCTGGATCTCGACATCGTGGCTGTCGCAGGTGCTTTTCGCGCTGTCCTACGCGCACTGGGAATGGGCCGGCCCCGTGATCATCACCACGCTTGCGGTGGCATTGTCGGCTGCGATCTTCGTGTATCTGCTCGATGCGCATCTCGAGATCCCGCGCGCGGTACTGTTCGCGATGCTGGCGGTCGTGCTGTCGCTGCATCACATTCTGGCGCGGCCACACATCCTGGCACTGCCCGTCATGATCGCCTGGGCCGGCATGCTGATGACGGCGGCCGATCGCAAGGGCACACCATCCTGGTATTGGCTGCCGCTGATGTCGCTGTGGTCCAACCTGCATGGCGGCTTCGTGCTGGGCCTCGCGCTGATCGGCCCGATGGCGCTGGAGGCGATCTGGACGCTCGATTCCGGCAAGCAGGTGCGGCTGTTGCTGCGGTGGTTCCTGTTCGGCGTCGCCGCGCTGGCCGCGGCTTGCGTCACGCCCTATGGCTGGCGCACGCTGCTCGGCGCGACGAATATCCTCGATCTCGGCGAGCTGCTGTCGATCATCTCGGAATGGATGCCGCCGAACTTCGCTTCGTTCGGCACGTTCGAAGGCGCCGTACTGGGCCTCATCGGGCTCGGTCTGTTCTGTGGGCTCACGCTCTCCCTGCCGCGCATTCTATTGATCCTGCTGCTGACCTGGATGGCGCTGACCCATGTCAGGAACATCGAGGCCTTTGCCTTCCTGGTGCCACTGGTGCTGGCCAAGCCGCTCGGTGAGCAGTCGCCGCGGTCCCGGCCGGATTCACTGATTGGTGAGACCCGGCCGGCCCGCTACGTGACCGTAACAGGCGCGCTGATGATCGTGGGCGCAGCCTGGACCTCGACCTCGATCTACATGTCGCATCATCGCTTCAACTTCACCATGAGGCAGACGCCGGTCGCCGCGGTCGACCTGCTGGAGCAGCGCAAGGCGCAGCGCATCTTCAACGCCTATCAGTTCGGCGGCTATTTGATCTCGCGCGACATCCCGGTGTTCGTCGACGGGCGCGCCGAGCTCTATGGCGAGCGTTTCGTGATGGACTTCTTCAAGGCGGTGGAGGTCAAGAAGCTCGACAACCTGACCCGGCTGCTCGACGAGTACAAGATCGACGCCACGCTGTTGGTCGCGGACGCGCCGGCGGCCCAGGTGCTGGATCACATCAAGGGCTGGAAGCGGCTCTATGCGGACGACATCGCCGTGATCCATGTGCGCGACAACGGGGAAGCCGCGACCGCGACGTCGTCGAAGTGAGGACGTAGCTCCGGGGTACGCACACGTAAAATGAGATGCCCGCTTCAAAAGCGTGAAGCAGACTCGACCAAGGCACTCCGGCTGTGTCGCCGGTTGGCCCTGAGCCGACGTGCAGCGAAAGCCCGGCATATCTGCTATCAAAGACGAAGCGACCAAGTACTTATCAGTAGCCCCAGACTTCCGCTTCCGCCGCTCAGCGGGCCACGAACACAGATTGTTCGACTTCGAAGCCCTCAGATTTCGCAGCCGGTTGAATTCAAAGCCTTACGTAAGCCACCAAACGCCTTGAGCCGACAGGGTTCGCTATCGCTGGCGGCCTTTGAAGGCTGGACAATCGCGGTTCGCTTGACAACGGTTGCCTTCGGCTTCGACTTGGGGCCTGCAGCGGTAGTGACCTTCTTCGGATTGTGCCGATGACGGGCGATCGGGCTCGGAGGCTCCGAAGAACCGATACTGGCGTCTTCCGGCGGAGCAATGCGTTGGTCGACCGAAGCAAGCTGTGCTGGCCTCTCGCTGCTCACAGCGACGACTTCAAGGCGATCAGCCTTTGCCAATACGCCATGTGAATCGGAAATGCCGGCGTCTGGCTCAGCAAGGGGCTGGACGATCGCGACTGCGCTGCGCTGTGGAGTTCTGAACTCCATTGCCGACAGCACGCCTACACACAACGGGATAAGCAGGCCCAACAACACCATTCTCAGCATGATGCGCCTCTAACCTGAGTTAGTGCCGCTTAAAATTCTCCGCTCCAATGAGGCAACTTGTCGGCGGCTAGCTACCCACGCACGGATCATTTGCCGACAGGGTTAACGTCGGCGATGCCTCCCAAACGTACCGAGACTGCGCGCTGCCCATGTCGGTTTTTCGGGAGTAGACCGGATCTGGTTCAGGTCATGGCAGGAGGTCCGTTAGCGCCCCACAGCCGACGAGCTGAACTCTCGCCGCGAGAATAACAGTTGTCTAGCTTTGGGTGAACGGTAAGGCCACTTTCGACATTTCTGCAACGCCCGCTTTGCGAAGCCCGGCCAGCAACCGATCGAGACAAGCTGCGTCGAAAACGATGTAATCCCGCCGCACCTGCGCGATTGAAAAATCTGGCCGGTGTCTTCGCGTCTCGCGACTCTCCTGCTCCGCGCCTGTGTGGTCGCCGAGATGGCCGAGTGCCGACGTGATGATCATGTGCGGCGCCCACGTGTCGAATGAGTGGATGGATTCACGGGCGAGTTCAACCGCTTTAGCATCATTGCCTAGATAGAGATAACCGACGGCGAGGACGTTGAGGTACTGACGTGCGCTCGGCGCGAATGGACTCAACCGGAGCGCCCGTTCGGCCTGTCGAATACCTTCGTCGCAGCGGCCAGATTGGATCAGGAGCCGGCCAAGGATCGCATAGGCGTGCGCAAAGCTCGGATTGAGTGCGATCGCTCGCTTCGCCGCATCGATCGCGGATTCTGGTTGGCGACTGAAAGTCAGGCCCCAGGCCAACGCCAGATGCGATAGAGCGTCCCGGTCGTCGAGCAAGACGGCGCGGCGGGCACGGTTGAGAATGTCTTTCGGGTCATGTATCGCGTAGCAGAAGAAAAGATCCTCCGCCTGACTCCACGCGATTGCGGCGTGTGCGGGCGCGAAACTGGGGTGGAGCGCGAGCGAACGTTCGAGCAGCCGGCGCGCCTCGGCATTGCCGTCCCGCGTGCGTTGCGCGATCAACGCCATACCGCGATGGAACAGCTCCCAAGCGCCGAGGTTTTCCGGCGGCGTGGCCTTGGTCCGGTCGTATTCGGCGCGGCCCAGTTCCGGCTCGATCTGTCCGGCGATTTCCCGAGCTATCTCGTCTTGGATAGCAAAGATATCGTCGAGCTTGCGGTCGAACCGCTCGGCCCAGACGTGATTGCCGGTACTACAGTCGAGGAGTTGGGCAGAAATCCGGACGCGTCCGGCATCCCTGCGGACACTGCCTTCGACGACATAGCGTACGCCGAGCGTCGCCGCGATCTCGCGTACGTCAGGGAGCTCGCGCTTGTAACGGAGCGTCGCATTGCGCGCGATCACGAAAAATTGCCGGATGCGGCTGAGCGCCGTGATGAGGTCCTCCGTGATCCCGTCGATGAAGAAGTCCTGTTCGGCGTCGTCCGACATGTTGGTGAACGGTAGGACCGCTATCGACGGCCGATCCGGGAGTGCCATTGTTGTGGCTGAGGGGTCGGACGACCTCTCAACAGGCAAGGAATCGGTGACAGCAGGGCCCTTCTCCACCTCGCCAACGAACCGAACCCCCTTTCGCGCGACGGTGCGGATCAGTCGTTGTTGGTCGCCGTCGTCGCCGATAGCACGGCGCGCTGCATTGATGCGGCTGATCAACGTCGATTCAGAGACGAGGCGGCCGTTCCAGACGGCCTCCAGTAGATCGTCCTTGGTGACGACTCGGTGACGGTTCTCGATCAGATAGACCAGGAGGTCGAATACCTGCGGCTGCACCGGCACAGAGCTTTCGCCGTGCCGAAGCTCGCGCCGGTCGGTATCCAACACACACTTCTCGAAGTGGAGGCGCACGCTATCGCTCTCCGGCAGGCGGCTCCGGGCCGCTGTGAGCATATCAATGGAAAGAGCATGAAAAATCAATGCGGCTTCAAGGCCAATCTCCCGCTCCGAAACTAATCTGGCTGCGCTCCATACCTCATCGGGAGACCCCACCATGAACCAGCAAATCCAGTCGAAGGACTACAACGCGACGGTATCTGTAACGCCGGACGCTATCATGCAGCTCGGCTTCGCCTTTTGGGGTTCAAAGACGCTGCTGAGCGCAGTCGAACTCGGGCTGTTCACTTTGCTCGCCGACGGGCCGCTCAGCGCGGACGCCTTGACAACCCGGCTGAAGCTTCATCCACGCAGCGTACGCGATTTCCTCGATGCGCTGGTGTCGCTCGGACAGCTCGAACGTAACGATGGCCTCTACTCCAACACGCCGGCCGGCGCGCAATTTCTCGATCGACGCAAACCAACCTATGTCGGCGGAATCCTCGAAATGGCGAACGCGCGGCTCTATCCATTCTGGAGTGCGTTGACCGATGCGTTGCGTACCGGGGAACCGCAGAACGAGGCGAAGCAGGGCCGCGACCTGTTCGATGAGATATACCGCAACCCAGCGATCCTCTCAGACTTCCTCAAGGCGATGACGGGATTGAGCCTCGGCGCCGCGCACGCCATTGCAGAGAAATTTCCTTGGGCTGACTACAAGAGCTTCGCCGACATCGGCACCGCAGAGGGCGGCCTTGCAGTCGAGCTTGCTCGGGCACATCCCCATCTCTCTGGCATAGGCTTCGATCTGCCGGTGGTGAGGCCGCATTTCGACGCCTACGCGGCGCAGCACGGTCTCTCGGCTCGGCTTTCGTTCCACGCCGGTGACTTCTTCGCAGAGGCGATGCCCGCTGCGGATGTGCTGATCATGGGGCATATCCTGCACGACTGGAGCCTCGAGAAAAAACGGACGCTGATCCGCAAAGCCTACGATGCCCTGCCGTTCGGTGGTGCGCTGATCGTCTACGATCCGATCATCGACGATGACCGTCGGCGCAATGCCTTTGGATTACTGATGAGCCTGAACATGCTGATTGAGACCCGCGAGGGCTTTGACTTCACAGGCGCAGAGTGCGTGGATTGGTTCAAGGAGGCAGGCTTTACAGAGATACGCGTCGAACCGCTGGGCGGCCCAGACTCGATGGTGACTGGCGTCAAGTGAGAGAGACTTGCGGCGGCTTATGCTGCGACTGCTCACGGCAGCTCATGGCCCCGAAGGCGACATGCCGCCTTCACCGCGTTACACCACCATCAGGTCCTTGCCGACAATGATCTCGCCCTTGAAGTACTTCGCCACTGGGGCACGCCAGGTCTCATCGTCGATGCTGTCGCTGGCCGGAGTAAGGTGCGATAGCACGAGTGTTTTGACACCTGCGTCCTGGGCAATGCGGCCGACATCTTCGGAGGGTGTGTGGTCCGCCTTCATATGCGCCATGAATGCGTCGAACGTCACCGGCCAACCCTGAGCAATCCGTGCCCTTATGGCTGTCTCGACGGCTGGCACGTACATAATTTCGTGAACCAGTACGTCGGCGCCTTTCGCCATTTTCGCCACGGCTTCGAGTGGTGCTGTGTCGCCGGAAAATGCAATCGAGCGGTCCTTGAAGTCGAAGCGATAGCCCAGCGCTGGCTTCACTGGCGGGTGCTCTACAAGGATGGCCGACACCTTGACGTTGTCATCCTGCGTTACCGGACCAGCGGCGGAGACCTCCTGGACGTTGACTGACGTCAGCGGCTTCATCCGAAAATCCTCAGCCCAAAAATCGACGGTTTGCTTATAGGCGCGCATGAAATCCTCGGTCATTTGCTTCAGCGGTGGCGGACCAAAAGCGCGCACGTCGAGCGGCAATCCCTGTATCCAGCCGACGATCAGCAGCGGACCGTATTCAATGTTATGATCGGGGTGATGGTGCGTGATGAAGATCGATTTCAGCGCGTGAAAGGGAATCCCAGTGCGGGCAAACTGGTTGGTAACACCCATCCCGCAATCGAGCTCATAGGCCGCGCCGTTGCTCAGCATCACGTGTGAAGTCATTTCTCGCGAGCGGCCCGGCACTGGACCAGCGGCGGTGCCGAGTAGCACCAGCTTAGTGCCCTTATCCTTCAGGGCGGCTTGCGCTTGTTGCGGGGACCAGTGGGCCCCGTTGGCTTGCGCGGTGCCTGGCTGGACTGTGGCGGCGAGCGCCGGCGCGGCCAAAAGGCCGGTCAGGAGGCTGCGACGTGAGAGGGCGGACAGCGATGGTGTGTCTTGCATGGCCTTGTCCTCCCGGTTCCCAATGTCCATGGTCCGCTGTCGCCTAATGTAGCTGAAGGGGCATGCTATCGACTGTTCGATGACCGCACAATTGTTTGACGCCCGCTCTTGGCACTGCAGTCATTTCTCGTGCGTACACAACTAGGTCGTTTTCAGGTCAAAACGGACATCGGACGGCGGGCAGGACTGGCTGGCTCAGTCGAGAATGACCATTAGCTGACCTTCAGCAGGTCTGCTTTTCGGCGGCCAGTGTAGCTCCGCCGCGGCGCGGCCGCTGATGACTTGCGCAGAAGTTCATAGAGTAACGCTGTCTGCCACAGTCGAACGTCGCCATGGCGTAACCTCGTTCCTCAAGACTTCGCTGTTGCGGGCATCTGACCGGGCTCGAATGGACCCGGCTCGAAGAAGCCCTCGATCGATTCGACCTTTGCGTAGTTCTCGGCGATGCTCTCGGGTGTCAGATGTGGATCGTAGAAGCCAGGTCCCATGACGATAGCGATACGTTGGATTACTCCAGCTTCCACGTTGTAGATCCTGTTCGTCTCCGAACAACTATCGCTCGCGAGCCAGACGATCGCTGGCGCAACAGCCGCAACCGGCATTGTGGCTTCGCTCTGCTTCAGCCAAGCGGGATCCGCAACCGCTGCTGGGTGCATCCTCGTGTACCCGGCTGGCGAAATGGTGTTCACGAGAATCCCATGCTCAGCACCTTCAATTGCAAGAATGCGCATCAATCCAACTACTGCGCACTTGGCCGCAGCGTAGGTGGCTTGGCCACGTAACCCAAACAGGCCGCTGACTGACGTCGTGAAGATGATCTTCCCGTGGCGCTGTGCGGCCATATACGGCCAGGCAGCCTTCACCGTGTTAACCGGCCCGCCGAGGTGCACCCGCCAATAGTGATCGAAATCGTCAAGGGTGGCGGCCTCGAATAGCTGGCTTCTGCAGATACCAGCGTTGTTCACGAGGAGGTCTATTCTCCCGAAATGCTCGATGGTCGTCGCGATCAGGTCACTGCCACCTTCAGGGGTGGAAACGTTGCTGTCATTCGCGATTGCCTCGCCTCCACGGGATCGAATGAAATCGGCCACCTGTTCCGCGATCGTGGAATCCTTCCCGAACCCCGATACGTCGGTCCCCAGGTCATTCACAACCACCCGGGCGCCGCGCTCGGCGAGAAGTTCGACGTATGCCCGCCCAAGCCCGCGACCTGCGCCAGTCACAACCGCGACCTTTCCCTCCAACGAAATTCGTTCTGTCATCTCGCTATCCTCCTTCCGGCAAGATTGAATGCGTCTGCGCGCAACCGTGACACCAACTGCCGGGGCGCTATGTCCCTTTGGCAAAGCCAGATTCACGTCCCCCGCAATCGACAATGCGTCCGTTTTCGGGAAGTTCGCTGATGTCCGCTTATGGCCCTGGACACGCGAGGGCGAGTTGACCTGCTTCGCTCCTGGGGCCGCAGCGGACGTGACATGCGTTCGCGGGCCGATCGGACTTATGAGTACACGCCCGAGCGCGTCGAACTGAGTTCAGGCTGTCTAGTTCAACGTCCCAATGAGAGAGTAAGGCGATCCGAGTTCCGGGCGTACACTGATTCAACCAAAGCCGATCCCGCATTGGCCATCAATTCCCGGTCTGCAATTCGCCGAAGCGCTCCCAGCTCCTGCCGTTGAAGCGCATGAACTGCATCTGGTCGACGGGGACGTGATCGGTCGGACTGGTGTTGACCTTGATGCCGGGCAGGAGCATCGGCAGTTCGAGGTCATGGATCGCGAACGCCTGCTTCAGGATGTTCTCGGTCGACAGATCGTCGCCGCAGGCTTTCAACACCGCCTCGAGCGCCATCGCGCTGTTGTAGGAGTTGACATAGTTGGTGTCGTGCTGGTCGGCCTCCGGCACGTACCTGGTCATGAATTCGCGCCAACCTTTGACGCCCGGATCGTCCTTCCAGGCGGGATCGTCGGGATCCTTCACATAGGCGGTCGATAGAATGCCGGTGCCGGCTTCCAGTCCCGCAGGCTCCATGACGGTTGAGACCCATACCGCGACATTGGACAGGAACGTCATCGGCCGCCAGCCGATCTCGAAGGATTTGCGGATCGCTTGCGCTGCGAATTTTGGCGTCGCCGCGATCACGAACACGTCCGCGCCTGACGCCTTCAGCTTCACGATCTGGGAATCGATGGTCGGGTCCTGGATCTCGTAAGTGGCGCTGGTGACGATGGCGTCGTATTTCTCGCCGAGCACGTCCTTGAGACCGGCGAGATAGTCGCGGCCGTAGTCGTCGTTCTGCGAGATCACCGCGAATTTCGCGTTGGGATTCTTGGCCAGCGCATAGCGCGCATAGAGGCGCGCCTCGTAGCGGAACGGCGCCTGCACGCCCATCGTCGCCTGCGGATATTGGCTGACGTCGGCGAATTTCGAGGCCCCGGAGCCGATGAAGAGCTGCGGCACGTTCTTGGCCTGGAGATACTTCGCGATCGCCGTGTTGTGGGCGGTGCCGATCGAGGAGAAGATCAAGGCGACCTCATCGCTCTCCACCAGCTTGCGCGTCTGCTCGACCGATTTCGGCGGCGCGTAGCTGTCGTCCAGCGAGATGAGATTGACCTTGCGGCCGTTGATGCCGCCCTTCTCGTTCAGCATCTTGAAATAGCCGACCTCGCCCTTGCCGAGCGCACCGAACGCCGAGACCGGCCCGCTATAGGGCATGGTCTGGCCTATCCTGATTTCGGTTGGGGTGACGCCGCGCATTTCGGCGGCGATCGACGGGGTCGTCCATGTCGGAAATGAAAATGTCAGGAACGAAACGGCGCCAAGCGCGCCCCATGCCGTCGCAAAGCGCATCGGCTTCCCCTCCCCTTTGTCTGGCGCGGTCGGGCCGCACCTTATTGGAGAGAAGCATGCCATGACGGCCGCTCGGGCGCCATTGCCAATTCCGCGCGCCGCAAGCCGACAGGACGCACCGCGAGACAACAAAAAACGCGGCGTTGCCGCCGCGTTTTTCCATTTGCTCTGGCCGTTCGCGGTTACGCCTGCGGCTGCGGCTCCAGGCCGGGATCCGGATCGGGCCGCGGGCGCGACTTGCCGGCCGGCGGCACGGCGGAAGCGCGCGGCGTGGTCGGCTCGAGCACGGACTCACGATTCGGCTTCTTGCCCTTGAGGAGGTCGACGATCTCCTCGCCGGTCAGCGTCTCGAACTCGAGCAAGCCCTTGGCGAGCGTCTCGAGGTCGGCATGCTTCTCGGTGAGGATGCGGGTGGCTTCCTTGTAGCCTTCCTCGACCAGGCGCTTGATTTCGGAGTCGATCTTCTGGACGGTGGCTTCAGAAGCGTTCTGCGTCCGCGACACCGACATGCCCAGGAAGACCTCGTCCTGGTTCTCGCCATAGGAGACCGTGCCGAGCTCTTCCGACAGGCCCCAGCGCGTCACCATCATGCGGGCAAGGCGCGTCGCCTGCTCGATGTCGGAGGCTGCACCCGAGGTCACCTTCTCGCGGCCGAAGATCAGCTCTTCGGCGACACGGCCGCCCATCATGATAGCGAGGCGCGAGGTCATCTGCTCCAGCGACATCGAGAGCTTGTCGCGCTCGGGTAGCTGCATGACCATGCCGAGCGCGCGGCCGCGCGGAATGATGGTCGCCTTGTGGATCGGATCGGTCGCCGGCACGTTCAGGCCGACGATGGCGTGGCCGCCTTCGTGATAGGCCGTGAGCAGCTTCTCTTCCTCGGTCATGACGAGCGACTTGCGCTCGGCGCCCATCATCACCTTGTCCTTGGCCTCTTCGAACTCGGCCTGCGTCACCATCCGCTTGTTGCGGCGGGCGGCGGTCAGCGCCGCCTCGTTGACGAGGTTCATCAGGTCGGCGCCGGAGAAGCCGGGCGTGCCGCGCGCGATGGTCTTGAGGTTGATATCGGGCGCGAGCGGCACCTTGCGCACATGAACCTTCAGGATCTGCTCGCGGCCGACGACGTCCGGATTGGGCACCACGACCTGGCGGTCGAAGCGGCCCGGACGCAGCAGCGCGGGATCGAGCACGTCGGGGCGGTTGGTCGCGGCGATCAGGATCACGCCTTCGTTCGCCTCGAAGCCGTCCATCTCGACCAGCAACTGGTTCAGCGTCTGCTCGCGCTCGTCATTGCCGCCGCCGAGACCGGCGCCGCGGTGACGACCGACGGCGTCGATTTCGTCGATGAAGATGATGCAGGGCGCGTTCTTCTTCGCCTGCTCGAACATGTCACGGACGCGGGATGCGCCGACGCCGACGAACATCTCGACGAAGTCGGAGCCTGAAATGGTGAAGAACGGCACGTTGGCTTCACCCGCGACCGCGCGCGCGATCAGCGTCTTGCCGGTGCCGGGAGGGCCGACCAGCAGGACGCCGCGCGGAATCCGGCCGCCGAGCCGCTGGAATTTGCCGGGGTCACGCAGGAATTCGACGATCTCCTGCAGGTCCTGCTTGGCCTCGTCGACGCCGGCGACGTCCTCGAAGGTGACGCGGCCATGCGCCTCGGTGAGCATCTTGGCGCGCGACTTGCCAAAGCCCATCGCCTTGCCGGCGCCGCCCTGCATCTGCCGCGACAGGAAGATCCACACGCCGATCAGGGCGATGAACGGCAGCCAGGAGACCAGCAGCGAGACGAACCACGGCACGTTGTCGCCCGGCGGCTTCGCCGTGATCTGGACCTTGCTGTCATAGAGGCGCTTGACCAGCGTCGGATCGTTCGGCGCATAGGTCTGGAAGCTCGAGCCGTTGGTGAAGGTGCCGTGAATCTCGGGGCCCTGGATCACGACGTCGCGCACATTGCCCCGGTCGACTTCGGTCAGGAGCTGCGAGAAGGCGATGTCCTGTGAGGCCGCGCGCTGGCCCGGATTCTGGAAGAGCGTGAACAACGCCAACAGCAGCAAAACAATGATGACCCAGAGGGCGAAATTGCGCAGATTGGCGTTCATCGATCTTCCTTCGTGGTCGCGCGGATCGCGGCCCTGATCCTTCGGGAGTTACTTGGCCCAGCTACTTTGGGCAATACGAGGAAATCCCCAAGGAATCCTCTCGGTTAGATGCATACAATTTAGGTGCCGCCCCGGTCGCTGCCAAGGGAACGAGATGGGACTATTTATCCCATCTTAGCCCGATTCCTGCTGAAATAATGGCACCAGATCGGGGGTTTTTCCTGCCTGGTTAAGGTGCGCTGACGATGGTGGCTCGATCGACCGGTGTCATGATCCGCCCGTTGATGCGTTCTTTGGGCGCCGGGCGGGTGCCGGCACGATGTGGATTCGTCCCCAGGCAAGGCTGATCAGGGCTCCCGCAAGCGTCTGCTTCAGGAGCGGTCGGCCGTTGGCGCGTGCATGGGCAGCCCCCGCGATCGATTGATCAAGCGCGGCCATGAGGGTTTCGACCTTGCCGAGTTCCGCCGGCCCCTCATGCCCGAGCGCGTTGATGGCGCGCAGCAAGAGCCGCAGCCGGACCTCCTCCGGCAGCGCGGCGAAGGCTGACGCCTCGAAGCTTTGCGCGGCCGGGTCATGCGGCGCAACGCCGCGATCCCGTAACTTGAGGAAACGCTCGGCACCATCGGTCAACACCTCCACTGCAGCATTGGCCCGGGCCAGCCGCGCTGCGAGCCGCGCCAGACCTCGGGCATCGCCGCCTTCGGCCGCGAGCTGCGGGAGAAGTGCGCGCAGCCGCGGACGTGTGAAGGTGGTGTCGCGATTGGTGGGATCGTCCGCGAAACTAATCTTGGCCCGCTTCAGTGTCGCGACGAGCCGCGACTTCGGAACGTCGAGCAGCGGGCGCGCCAGGATGATTCCGTCGCGCTCGGTGACGCGCCCCATCGCAGACAGTCCGGCGATTCCGCTCCCGCGCAACAGGCGCATGAGAAGCGTCTCCGCCTGATCATCGCGGGTGTGCGCAGTCAGCACATGGCTTGCGCCGGCCGCACGCGCGGCCCGCGCAAGCAGGCGATAGCGAGCTTCGCGCGCGGCGGCGGGCAGACCCGTCTTCGGTTTCGGGCCGGTCCAGCGCATGGTCCGGTGCGTCAATGCAAGCGCCGTCGCCAGCCGCTTGACCTCGCGCGCCTCGCGCGCCGCCTCCGGCCGCAAACCGTGATCGACAGTGACGGCGACGAGGCGCGGGCCGTGCGCGAGGCTGCGTTGCCAGCGCGCCGCAAGCCACATCAGCGCGACCGAATCCGGCCCGCCCGAAACCGCGAGCACGAGCGCGGGCGCGTTCTTCAGATCGGCGAAGAGCAGCTTCGCCGCACGGGCCGAGATCGGCAAATTGTCGTCGTCTGACATGACGCTGCCCAGCAATCGTCGGCGGATGGCCAGAGACTGTCTAGCGCAGCACCATCCGCCTTGTCAGCGCTTCAACGCCGCACGTCAGCACTTCACCCGCTTCTGTTCGCGGTCGACGGCGGCTTTGACGCCGGCGGAGGCGCGCGGATATTTGCGACCGACCTCGCCGAAGGCGGCGCAGGCGGCCTCCTTCTCCTTCAGCGCGGCAAGCGACTGACCGAGCCGCAACAGCGCATCCGGGGCTTTGCCGGACTTTTCGTATTTGGTGGTGACGGCGAGGAAAGATTCCGCCGCGTCGCGATATTGCTGACGCTGGAAATAGCTCTCGCCAAGCCAATACTGGGCATCCCCGAGCAGTGGGTCGCTCGGATATTTCTGCGCAAAATTCTTCATGGTCTGCTCGGCGAGCGCGTAGTCCTTGCGCTGCATGTAGCCTATGCCGAGGTCGAACTCGTCGCGCGGCGACTGTGAGGGCGGCTGCGTGGTGAGGCCGCCGCCGGCCGGTGCCGGATAGCCCTGCTGCGCCGGGGCCGAATAGCCCTGCTGCGGGTAGCGGCCGCCGGTGTTGGCGAGGTCGAGAGGCTCGCCCGCGCCGCGGCCGCCGGGCGCGCCGACTGGAGCCGTCGCCATCGGCTGCTGGCCGCCGCCGAGCGCGCGCGGCGCGCCCGGGGCATTCGGGTTCTGGTTCGGGTCAAATGCATCGCCGCGGCGGCGGACGCCGGGTGCTCCCGGGGGCGGCGCCTCCTGAACGATCGGAGCGGGCGCCGCGCCCTGCGGCTCATAAGCGGGCTGGGCAGCCTGCTGCTGGCGATAGACCGGCGCGGACTGAGCGGGCGGCACGGCCGCCACGCTGGGCTGGGCCGGCGCATGTCCGGGCGCGCCTTGCGCACCGCCCTCGAGCTGCCGGATGCGCTCTTCGAGCTGGCGGTTGCGATATTGCAGTTCCTCGTTCTGGCCGGTGAGCTGGCGAAGCTGGTTTTCCAGCCGCTCGATCCGCATCTCGGGGTCGGCATCCTCCGACTGCGCGAGGACGGGCGAGCACAAAGAGAGCAGCGCGGCGATCGCCACGGTGCCGGTAATGACCTGAAATCTGGATGACATCTTGCCCTGACGACGAAAGCGACGTGGCGCGCGGCGGATCACTCGCCGCGCCACACATTGAGAGAGGGAGTACGCCAAAACTGTGACTGCTACCAAGGGGTTTCTATGCGCCCCGTGAAACGAAACCGGCGCCCGAGGGGGCGCCGGCATAATCCATGTCGGAAGCTGAACAGCGCGTGACTGACCGTCAGGAGCTCGCGTTCAGCACGGTGACGGCGCGGCGGTTCTGCGACCAGCACGAGATGTCGTTACAGACCGCGACCGGCCGCTCCTTGCCGTAGGAGATGGTGCGCATGCGGTTCGGATCGATGCCGCGAGAGGCCAGGAACGAGCGCACCGACTGGGCGCGGCGGGCGCCGAGCGCGATGTTATACTCGCGGGTGCCGCGCTCGTCGGCATGACCTTCGATGGTGAAGGTGTAGCGCGGATAGGTCTGCAGCCACTGCGCCTGCTTCTCCAGCGTCACGATCGCCTGCGGGGTCAGATCGGTCTGGTCGCTTTCGAAGAACACGCGATCGCCCACGTTCACGACGAAATCCTGCTGGCTGCCGGGCGTCGCGGCGTTGGCCATCGCATCCGAAGCAAGGTTCTTGTTGGCGCAGGCGCCCATCGACAGCGCGACCGCAAGCACTGCAGCCAGCTTCAATCCCTGGAGGATACGCATAGGATGTTTCATTCCGGAGCCTCCACGCTCGCGTTTAGTCCACTGCTGTCCGGTCTACAGGGGGTTGGTTAAGCGAACGTTCCGTCAACCTTGATGGGACGTTGCTAAAGCCGGTCAAATGCCCCCAATCGGCGAAAAGCAACCGCGATGGTTAATGAGTTGTAAATGTGGCGCGAGGGTGAAGGCAAGGCGTCTCGGCCGGCAGAAGCGTCGGTTTTGCCGGGAGTCTGGCCCTTAAGCAACAGGCCGGGGAACCCCGGTGCCGTGCCTAGCGGGCGGAACCGACCCATGACGCTGCTGCGTCCGGGTTCCGAGAGGTGGCCAGCAGCACGGGCCGGGGCGCAGCCTGGCGCGAGCTGGAGCGCTCGAACAGCATGCGTCGTTCGAAGGCGCTGGAGCGCATGATGGGAAAGCGCGTCAAAATCCTTTCGCGCGTCCTCGGGAAATCCGATGCCATCAAGACCGCCTTCTTCGTAGGCCAGCCCGGAAACCCACGCGGTTCGGTCAGGGTCTCCGACAGGAAGACGCGGCGATAGAAGGCCTGGTGATCGACACGCACCATCGAAAGTCCGACGTCGGCGTTGAAATGTTCGCATGCCACGAAAGGCAGCCGCACAGTCAGATAAGGCAGTTCTGGGAAGCGCTGCTGCATTTCGGGATCGGCAACAAACCGGCACGGATCGACGAAAAGCTCGCCGCGATCGAGGCGAGGATGCAGGACATCGCCGAACACCTCGGTCGTGTAGGACATCCGCCATTCGGACGTCAGAACGTGAATGCGGACGGCGCTGCAGAGTTCGTCGTCAACATAGACCCCGAAATTCCAGACATTGGGCGCATCGTCGAAGCGGTCGGTCACGCGCTGCGATTCTGCCGGCAAGATCAGTCCAGCCCGCAGATAGGCCCGGTAGCGCATCAAGTAGAGGCGATCTCTGTCCTCCGGCGTCTCGATGAGCCGGTAGTCGATGCGGTCAAACAGTGCGGCTCCCCGCGGAAGGAGCGCCGTATGCGGTTCGGCTCCGGACTTCATCTCTTACCCCTACAACTCCAGGCAACTTCCGCGAGTGCGGGAACATTAATAGTTCCTTAATAGAATTGCAAAGGCTTCGAAGTGTTAGGGTTAACCTTTGCGGCTCCGTAGAATCGCGGAGAGAGCGCAGGCGAGAGCTCTGATGACGCTCCAGTCCTATCGGAGAAAGATCAGGCGATGGATCGCGATGAGACCAGGGCGATCTGATCCTCGGCAACACGGCGACCGTGCGAGGCGTTGAGCAATTGGCGGATCCGCACCGCCGGGATCGGTCGGCTGAACAGATAGCCCTGCCCTTCGCTCACCGTACCATCGGCGTTGATCAGCGCGAGTTGCTCGTTGGTCTCGATGCCCTCGACCACGACCGACATGCCGAGGTCGGCGGACAGTCGCGCCACGCCGCGCAGCAGCGTCAGCGGGCGGTCGGTGTCGATGCCCTCGAGGAAGGAGCGATCGATCTTCACTTTCTGCATCGGGAAGTTGTGCAGGTAGCTGAGGCTGGAATAGCCGGTGCCGAAATCGTCGAGCGAAATGCGCACGCCGAGCGCATGTAGCTGTGACAGGATGTCGTGGGTGAGCTGCGTATTGCGCAACAGCGAGGATTCGGTGATCTCGATCTCCAGGCGATGGGCCGGCAGGCCCGAGACCTCGAGCGCGTAGCGGATTTCACTCAGCACGTCGCGCTGGTGGAATTGCTGCGGCGAGAAGTTGACCGCGACGCTGACGCTTTCGGGCCACTTCATGCATTCCATGCAGGCCCGGCGCAGGATCCAGCGGCCAAGATCGACGATCAGGCCCATGTCCTCGGCGACGGGAATGATGTCGACCGGCGAAACCGTGCCTCGCACCGGATGATTCCAGCGCAGCAGCGCCTCGCAGGTGGTGATCCTGCCGGTCTTCAGATTGACCAGCGGCTGGTAGAACAGCTCGAACTCCTCGTTGGCGAGCGCCTTGCGCAGGTCGAGCTCGAGGATGCGGCGGGCTTCGACGGTCGCCGCCATCTCGTCGCGGAAGAAGCAGAAGGTGCCGCGGCCGTCGGCCTTGGCGCGATAGAGCGCCATGTCGGCGTTCTTGAGCAATGTGTCGGCGCTGACATCGCCTTCCGGCGAGGTCAGTGCGATGCCGACGCTGGCGCCGATCTCGACCAGGTGATTGTCGATGCGGTAGCGCTCGCTCAGCCGCTCGACGATGCGGCGGGCGAGCGCCGCGGCATCTTCGGCCGAGTGGATGTTCTGCTGGAAAACGACGAATTCGTCGCCGCCGAAGCGGGCGACGAAATCCTCGGGCCGCAGCATCTCGCGCAGACGGTTGGCGACCGCGCAGAGGAGCTGATCGCCGCAGGGATGGCCGAGCGTGTCGTTGACCTGCTTGAACTGGTCGAGGTCGACGAAGAGCAGCGCGGAGAGGCACTCGGCATTGTGCGCAATGGCCAGGAGCCGCTCGATCTCGTCGCGAAAGCTGACCCGGTTGGGCAGCGCCGTGAGTTCGTCATAGCGGGCGAGATGGCTGATCCTCGCCTCCGCGTTCTTGCGCTCGGTGATGTCCTCGAGCAGCACGACCGTGCCGCCATCCGCCATCGGCTGGAGCGTCCATGACAGCGTCCGCCCCCGCGCGAGATCGGGATCGTTGGTGACGATCTCTTTCATCCGCGCATCAGAGATCTCGTTGAGGATCAGGTTGCCGCTTTCCGCCGAGATCGAGGCAGAGTTCACACACGCCGTGATGATGTCGGCCACGCCGGCGCCGCTCTGCGCGAGGTCGCCGGACAGATCGGTCATTTCACCGAACCGATGATTCATCACCGCGAGCTGCCCGTCGGCGCGGAACATGCACAGACCGTGCGGCATGTTGTTCAATGCCGTGTCGAACTGGCTGGCAAGCGCCGCCTCGCGCTCGCGCGCCACCACCGCTCGCAGGAATATCCTGTGCAGATTGGCCGATAGCTGCACCACCGCTAGAAGAAAGGCGGCGGATATGACCGACATTGCAATGTAGTAAGGTGTGCCGTGCAGCGCCAACGCCACCACTGCTGGACCGAATATCAGCAGGGCTTGCAGACGAAATATCGTTTGCCGTCCGTAGGCCCTGCCCGCGCCGCCCGCGACGATTCCGGTGGTCACGGAAACAGCGATCATGTGGGCGACGGCGTCGCTGCTGCTCAACAGCGTGGTGGAGCACCACAGGCCGATTGCAGCAGCCTGGATCAGCGCCCCGACCTGATAGCGCCTCTGCCAGTACGCGGCCTGTTCGGCGGTAACGTTCGATTCGCGGGCTTGGTATCGATGTAGATCGAATGCCCGCACAGCTCCCGCCAGGATGAGGAGAGGGACGAATCCCCAGATCAAGGTCTGTCCCGTCTTCAGCGCGGTCAAGGTTGCAGCGAAGGCAGAGAAGACGATGCCGGTCAGCACCGTGCCAGGAGCCTCGTACAACGAATCGATCAGCGCTGCCGAGATGGTCGGCGAGGGCTGCCGCTGGTCCGGCTCTCCGCTCTGATCTGCAAGCTGCATCTGGCCCTGTACGCGCGTCCTGTTTGGAGCGCAGTTTTACTGAGCCGGAGTGAAGTCTTTCTGAGGGAACATCGTTAAAGTCGAGTGTTTCTGAACCTCAGGCGATTGAAATACATCAATCAGATCAAGCAACTGGGAAAATTTTACCGAGCACAGCCTAAACGAAAGATTGATGCGGGCAAACATCTCGCAAATCTTTGCGAAAAAGGCGCGCATTCGGAATCGCGCGCCAAGACGGAGCCCAGACCGCTAGCCTGAGGTCGAAGACAACAGCGGCGACCACGCCGGATCGGACGCGAAGCCCGGCGTCGGCACCTTCAGCTCGTTGCGGCCGGAAATGTCGACCGTGAACAGCGACGGGCCGGAGTTGCCGCCGGGATCGCGGAAGAACATCACGACTCGGCCGTTCGGCGCGAAGGTCGGGCCCTCATTGTGATAGCCGGAGGTGAGGATGCGCTCGCCGGAGCCGTCGGGCTTCATGATGCCGATCGCGAACTGGCCACCGCCCTGCTTGGTAAACGCGATGTAGTCGCCGCGCGGCGACCACACCGGCGTCGAATAGCTGCCGTTGGTGTCGTCTTTCGAGAATGAGATGCGCTGCGCCGGTCCGCCGCTCGCCGACATCACGTAGATCTGCGGCTTGCCGCCGCGGTCGGACTCGAAGCAGATGCGGGTGCCGTCGGGCGAATAGGACGGCGAGGTGTCGATCGCGGGCGTATCGGTGAGCCGCGTGGTCGAGCGCGAACGCAGATCCATCGCGAACAGGTTGGAGTTGCCGCCCTGTTGCAGGCTCATGATGACGCGCTGGCCGTCCGGCGAGAAGCGCGGTGCAAAGGTCATGCCGGGGAAGTTGCCGACGATTTCGCGCTGCCCGGTCTCGATGTTGTAGAGATAGACCCTCGGATCGCCCTGGCCGAACTCCATGTAGGTGATCTCTTGCGAGTTCGGCGAGAAGCGCGGCGTCAGCACGAGGTCCGAGCCGCGGGTCAGATAGCGCACATTGGCGCCGTCCTGGTCCATGATCGCGAGCCGCTTGACGCGCCGCTCCTTGGCGCCGGTCTCGTCCACGAACACCACGCGGCTGTCGAAATAGCCCTTGTCGCCGGTGAGACGCTCGTAGATCTGGTCGGAGATGATGTGGGCGATGCGGCGCCAATATTCCGGAGAGGTGAAATATTGCTGGCCGGTGAGCTGCTGGCCCGAGGCCACGTCCCATAGGCGGAATTCAGCCTTGAGCCGGCCGTCCGGCTGACGCGTCATGCGGCCGGTGACGAGGGCCTGCGCGTTGATCGTCTTCCAGTTCTGGAACTGGGGCGCGACGTCGATATTGCTGATGCGCTCGATGAAGGCGGCCTGGTCGATCGGATTGAACAGCCCCGAGCGCTTCAGATTGTTGGTGATGACCTGGGTGACGCCGTTGCCGACCTCACCATCGGACGGAGAGCCCGCCACGAAGTTGGTGATCGCGATCGGCATCGGTGCGACGTTGCCTTCGGTGATCTGCAGCTTGGTCTGCGCGACCAACTGCGAGGGAAGCAGCAGCCCGGCGGCGGCACCGGCGCCACCGATGAGAAGCTGACGGCGATCGATCGGCAAAGGCGACAACGGCAAAGACTTCACGGACATTGCGGGCTCTCAGACATTAGCTGCGGAACATCGTCTTCGGATCGAAATCGATATCCATGTATTTCCACTGATCGTAGGTTTCCTGGCGCAACATTGTGTAGGGCTGGCCCTGCAACACGGCGCGAACGGCAGCGTCAGCCGCCGCCTGATAGCGCGGCGAGGAGCCGGTCGAGACCACCTGCGGCGGCTGCGTCAGTCGTCGATCCGGTCCGAGGTGAATGCGCACGGTCACGAACAGCTCTTCGGGATGCTCGATGCCGGGCTGCACGTTCCACAGGCTCGCGAGCCGCGCGCGCATCGCGTCGAGCTCGGACTGCGACAGCGTCGCGGCCGTGCCGCGCGTCGTACCGAGCGAGGCCGAGGCGTTCAGCGACGCGCCTGTGATCGACTGCCGGGTCGGATCGCGCTTGTCGAGCAGCGCCGCGATCTTGGTCTGGTCGAAGGTTCGCTCCTGCTTCGGCTTCGGAGGCTGCGGCTGCGCCTGTGCGGGCTTGGTCTCCTGCTTCGGCGTTGGCTTCTTGGCCTCCTGCTTCTTGATCGCTTCGGCGATCGGATCTTCCTTGGCCTGATCGGGCTTCTTCTCAGCGGGCTTCTGCTCTTCCTTCGGCTTGTTCTCGGCGACGGGCTTCGGCGGATCGGGCTTCTTCTCGACCGGCTTCTCCACCGGCTTCGGCGGCGGCTCGGGCGCGGACGAGGTGATGATCTCTTTCTTTTCGGTCACCTTGCCGATGGCATCCTCGACGGGCTTGGGCTCGGCGACCTTCTCGACCATCGGCTTCGGGTTGTTCTTGTCGCCGGTCTTGATGCCTTGCGTGATCTTGGACAGTTGATCGGCGGAGATGATGTCGACCGGCAGCGATTCCGGCGGCGGCGCTTCCATCGAGCGCGACGAAAAGGTGACCATCCCCCACCCAAGCACGAGGACATGGAGGGCAATCGACGCAACGAGTGTCTTGTCGACCTTCACCTTCACGATCTTACGACCCCTGATCCGCCTCGGTGACGAGCGCCAGCTTCTTGAAGCCCGCACCGGACAACAGGCCCATCACCCTGGCCACTGTTCCGTAGTCCGCCTTCTTGTCGGCCCGCATGTAGATGCGCTCGTCCAAGCCCCCGCGCGCATCCGTGATCGCCTTCAACTTCGGCACCAGCTCGTTGATGTCGATCTCGGCGTCATTGATGAACACCTTGCCCTTGATGTCGACCGAGAGCTGGATCGGCTTCTGGTCGTTCTGCTCGAGGCTCTTGGCCTGGGTCTGCGGCAGGTCGAGCGGCACGCCGACCGTGAGCAGCGGCGCCGACACCATGAAGATGATGAGCAGCACCAGCATCACGTCGACCATCGGCGTGACGTTGATTTCGGCCATGACCGGCTTGCGCCGGCTGCGGCGGCCGCCGCCCCCGGACGAACTTGCAACGTTCATGCCCATCGTCTGGTGCTCACGCTCTGGCCCACACTATACCGTCCACTAGCCTCGCTCGTCGATCTGACGCGACAGGATGGCCGAGAATTCATCCGCAAAACCCTCGAGCCGCTGGGCCTGCCGGTTCACTTCGGAGGTGAATTTATTGTAGAAAATAGTGGCAGGAATGGCGGCGATAAGGCCGATTGCGGTCGCAAACAGCGCCTCGGCGATGCCCGGTGCCACCACCGCCAGCGAGGTGTTTTTCGACGCCGCGATCGATTGGAAGCTCGACATAATGCCCCAGACCGTGCCGAACAGGCCGACAAAGGGGCCGGCGGAGCCGACGGTGGCGAGCACCAGCAGCCTGCGCTCCAGCCGCTCGACCTCGCGCGCGATCGAGACGTTCATCACCTTGTCGATGCGCATCTGCAGGCCGGCGACCGAACGCGCATGGCTCTCGAACGAGCGCTTCCACTCGCGCATTGCCGCCACGAAGCAGGCCGCCATTGAATGCGTCGGCTTGGCCGACAGCGTACGATAGAGCTCCTCGATCGACTCGCCGGACCAGAACGCCTGCTCGAAGCGGTCCATCGAGCGGCGGGTGCGCGCGTAGAGGAATATCTTGTCGATGGCGATCGCCCAGACCCACACCGAGCAAGACAAAAGCCCCAGCATGACCCCTTTCACGATCCAGTGAGCCTGCCAGAACAGCGCGATCAGCGACACGTCGGCGGAAGCGGCAACCGGAAGGGCTGACTGAGCCACGTCGGCCGGATTCATAAGCAGTATCCTCTCAAGGCGATCGTTCCATATCCTCCGGGAGCAAAATGGCTGCCGGTTCCCCAACGCCGCGCGGGTCACGCGCAGCTCACAAGCCTGCGCAAAGCCTTGTCTTTTTGGATTGCAGCGGCCCGTCCAAAGCCGGCCGTCTGCTTTCCCTGCCAAGATGTCAAAACTAAGGGCCTCGACTAAGCCTTTGGGCGCGACCTACCGACTTTTACCAGACCCCGGCGATGGTTAATGCGGGGTTACCGCGGACGAATTTGGCTGCGGGAAAGAGAGGCCGGGCAAGCGGTTGGACGAGGAAGGTGGGGCGGCGCTGCCAGACGCGGAGCGAGGTCGGTTCCCTACCCCTGCGGGCCCTTGCGGGGGAGGGCCAGGGAGAGGGGTGCCACACGGAGACCGAGCTCAATTTCAAATTCTATCGTCAGGCGACCAGCAAGATCGTCGGCCTCTCGGAGCATGCCGCGATGTTCCTCGGCACGCTCTTTTAGCTGCACCGCCGACCGGCCGCGCCGGTCAGCCAGGCTGCCTCTTTGCGGCAGAAACGGAGGAACCAGCGCTCGGGCCGAAAATTGTTCCGGAAAGTCATTTTCGATGAGGTTTTGCCATGAGCATCAACCCGAAGACGACTGCTGCGATCGGCGAGCACCCGATCCATCCGATGATCATCCCGTTTCCTGTGGCGTTCCTGGTCGGCGCGCCAATCGCCGATCTGGTCTTTATTGCAACCGGCGACGGTTTCTGGGCCCGCGCCGCGATGTGGCTGGTCGGCGCCGGCATTGTCATGGCGCTGGTCGCCGCCATAGCCGGCTTTACGGACTTCTTGAGCGAGTCCCGGATCCGCAGCCTGAACGATGCCTGGTACCACATGGTCGGCAACCTTGCGGCGGTCGTGCTGGCGCTGATCAACTTCTATCTCCGCTATGCGCAAGGCGCCGAAGCCGCGATCAAGCCGTGGGGCGTGGTGCTGTCCCTGATCGTCGTCGGCATCCTCCTGTTCACGGGATGGAAGGGCTGGGGGATGGTGTACCGTCACCACGTCGCGGTGGTCGACGCGCCGGGCCAGACGAGTTCAGAACCGGTCACGCCGCAGCATGGTGGCGAGAGCCACCGGCACGCCGCCTGAATGGGACGGCTCGGACGCACGCAACGAGCGTCTCATGAAAACCAAACCGCCCGCCTGCGACATGCAGGCGGGCGGCTTGGGGCCATCAGGACTTTGGGGGCATGCGCCTGAAGGCTTTGAGAGGTCGGATCAGCCCTGCGGCGGCTGATCCGTCGGTGGCGGCGTCGGACGGGTCCGGTGCTGCGCCATGAACTGGTCGAACTCTTCCTTGTCCTTGGCGTGACGCAGACGGGTCAGGAAATCCTTGAACTCGCGCTGCTCCTCCTCGAGCCGCTGCAGCGTTTCGGCGCGGTACTCGTCGAAGGCGCGGTTGCCGGAGGACGGCGGGCCGAAGCCGAAGCCAAAGCCGCGGCGCTCCATGCGGTCGCGCATGCGATCCATCTTGTACTGCATCCGCTCCATCTTGTTCTGCCAGCGATCTTGGTGGCTCCAGCACGACATTCTTCTGCTCCCGAGTGTGAAAAAGAGAAGGGCAAGGCCGATCGGCCACCAGATGATGAAGCCCAGGATGGTCACGGCGATCCAGCCGGGATGCCAGGGCGTGTCGAGCATGTGGGGGCGGTCGTAGGGTTGTTCCGAGGGGCCGCGCCATCGATTGACATCAGCGGTGTAGGCCATTTCCCATCTCCATCACGGCACCAGCGCCGTTGTGAATGTAAATAACATTTACATAGCTAGACCATCCCGCGTTTTTGTCAAGCCGGCCGCCCGATAGGCACGCCGATTTATTTGAGCAACTTTATTTCGGCTTGCCCCAGGGACCCGAGGGTGTACCGGAGGGGGCCTCCGGTGGAATGGGCGGCGGCTCGGCGCCTTTCGCCGCGGAACGGCGGTCGGTCGGGAAGCCGAGACCGCGCAGATAGATCAGCACTTCGGCTTCGAGCAGTTCATCGGGCGACATCGGCAGCTTCCGCCGCGCGGCATCGCCGCGCGAGAACAGCGAAGCAACGCCATGCGACATCGACCAGATATGCAGCGCCATCATCATCGCCGGCGGGCGCGGCGCGCCGGGCGGCGTCAGTGCAGCGAGGCGCTCGGCGGCGGCACGGATGACGCCGAACGCGCGTTCGCCTGCGGCCATCAGCGCCGGATTGGCATCCGTGGGAAGGCCTGATTCGAACATCGCGGCATAGAAGGCCGGCTCCTCGCGCGCAAAGGCGAGATAGGCCTTGCCGACGCGCTCGAACGCGGTGATCGTATCGGGCCGTCCGTCGTCCCAGGCCGCGGACAGCCGCGCCTCGAACTGCTCGAAGCCGCGCTGCGCGATCGAGGACAACAGTTCGTCGCGATCGCGAAAATGCCGGTATGGGGCGGCCGCACTGACGCCGGCCATGCGTGCCGCATCGGCGAAGGTGAAGCCGGCCGCGCCCTTCTCGGCGATCAGCCCGAGCGCAGCCTGCAACAAGGCTTCCTTCAGATTGCCGTGGTGATAGCCGCGCTCGGCGCGGCGCTGCTCCTTGCGCCAGCTCATGTGAACGGCTTTTACATGAGCCGCGCGCGAAGGTCACTAGCGGGAACGGGGTGTGATTAACCCCGTATTTGCACGGTCATTCCGAGCCGACGCGATGGGCCCGCGAAGCGGCCCAGAGCACGAACCCCAATCCGCAATTGCGAATTGTGGAATCTCGAGATTCCGGGTTCGGCTCTGTCGAGCCGCCCCGGAATGACTTTCGATTGCTAGCCGCCCGGGATCGGCAGCACCGGCATGATCTCGACGCGCTCGCCCGGGAAGATCGCGAAGTGCGGATGGTTTTCGAACATCTTCGCCGCCGCTTCGTGGGACGCGGCACGGACCACGGTAAAAGCGCCCATCTCATTGGCGATGTCGGCGACGCCCGTCCCATCGACCTTCTTGGTCTTGCCGAGCGGGCCGCCCATCGCCTGGATTGCGCCCTGGTGCTTCTCGACCCAAGCCTTCCAGGCCGCCATGCCTTCCTGCTCTTTCGCCTTGCGCTCGGCTTCTGACATCGCATTCCATGCGGCCCATTTCGGGCTGTTCTTGCTGCCGAGGAAAACGGCGAGATAGGTGTCGGTGCTCATCGGTTGCTTCTCCCTTGGGTGGTGATGATGACGGAAGCCGCGGCGTCGGCCGCGGCGGGTCGTCAAAGCCAGCGGCGGCCTCCTGCACGTCCGGCGGGAAGTCGCTCATCTCCTGGACCTGGCGGATCTCGATAACCTCGTTCGGCGAAGCCGGACACTTCTTGGCCCAGGCGATCGCTTCCTCGCGCGAGGCGACCTCGATCATCCAGTAGCCGCCCAGGACTTCCTTGGCCTCAGTGAACGGGCCGTCGGTCACGATCGGCTCGCCGGTCGCAAACGACACGCGCGCACCCATCGACGGTGGATGCAGGCCATCCAGCGTGATCAGAACGCCCGCGTCCTTCAGCGCCTCGTTGTAGCGCATCATCGCGGCGACGCGTTCGGGATCGAGCTGCACGTCCGGCGGTGCGGTCTCGTAGCCGAGAGGGATCATCAGCATCATGAATCGCATGGAGATATCCTTTTGCGTGGTCATTCCGGGATGCGCCGCAAGGCGCAGGCCCGGAAATCCATTCATCGACAGGCCGGCCTGACCCGCGCTCCCCAATAAGACGAACGCCGTTCTACCGAACCGACAGGGGAACGAAAATTATTTCGGCGGTCATGGCCGGCCATCGGCGCGGCAGCGGAAAGTCTGTCCCTATCATCCTGAGCACTCGCATAGCGCCCCTCCGGCAGCGACTTCAGGATCGGCGCCGCACCGGGACCGATCGGCATGCCCTGAAACCTTTCTCCGCGGGATGAAAGCGAAGTAGAAGGGGCCAAGCGCCCGCGCGCGACCAACCTTTCGAACACAGGACAGATCAGCAAATGCCGCAAGCCCCACAAAAAGTCGCCCTCGTCACCGGAGCCGCGCGCGGCATCGGGCTTGCGACCGCGAAGAAATTCCTGGCCGAGGGCTGGCGCGTGGCGCTGCTCGACATCGAGGGCGAGCTGCTCGGCCGCGCCGCGGCCGAGATCGGCAGGTACGATGCGACACTGGCGCTGACCTGCGACGTCTCCAGCGCTGCCGGCCTCAGCGCGGCGATGAAGGCGATCGAGCAGGGTTTTGGCCGCCTCGATGCGCTCGTCAACAATGCCGGGATTGCGGTGTTCTCGCCCTTGATGGAGACGTCGGATGCCGATTGGGGCCGCGTGCTCGAGGTCAACCTCACCGGCCCCTTCCTCTGCACCAAGGCGGCGGTGCCCTTGATGCGCGATGGTAACGGCGGCGCCATCGTCAACATCACCTCGATCTCGGCGGTGCGCGCCTCGACGCTGCGTTCGGCCTACGGCACCAGCAAGGCGGGGCTCGCGCATTTGACGAAGCAGCTCGCCGTCGAGCTCGCCTCCCTCAATATCCGCGTCAATGCGGTGGCGCCGGGTCCCGTCGACACCGCGATGGCCAAGCAGGTGCACACGGCGGAGATCCGCGCCGACTATCACGATGCCATTCCGCTCAACCGTTACGGCCTGGAGGAGGAACTCGCCGAAGCGATCTTCTTCCTCTGCTCGGACCGCGCGAGTTACATCACCGGCCAAATTTTGGCCGTTGATGGCGGCTTCGATGCGGCCGGCATCGGTCTGCCGACGTTGCGCGGGCAGCGCCGCAACGGATGAGACTTGTAGGGGGTTAGCGCAGCGTAACCCACCGGTTCTGACGCCGCGGATGCAAAAGTGGTGGGTTACGCTTCGCTAACCCGCCCTACGAATCGAGCTCGTGGAGGCTTCATGCAACACGCTGGCTTTGTCGGGACTGCGATGCTCGCTGCAGCCCTGCTCGCCGCCGCGCCTGCCTCGGCAGAAGTCCGCATCATGCAAAGTCCCGGCGGACAGGTCGGCCCGTTCCTCGATCTGTTCGAGAAGGTACGCGAAAGCGGCGACCGCGTGGTGATCGACGGCCCCTGCCTGTCAGCCTGCACGCTGGTGCTGAGCATCGTGCCGGGCGAGCGCATCTGCGTCACCCGCCGCGCGGTGTTCGGCTTCCATGCGGCGCGTTCGGTGGATCAGCGCGGGCGTTTCTATGCCGAGCCAGAAGCATCAGAAGCCGTGCTGCAAGCCTATCCCGGCCCGGTGCGCGACTGGATCAGCCGTCACGGCGGACTGAGCTCGCGACTGTTGCTGTTGAAGGGGCGCGAGCTCGCGGCGATCTATCCGCGCTGTCGATAGCGTTTTGGCGACCGCTCCACCGGCTGCAGATCGCGCTCGTTATTTGTCGGAACCTCTGCGTAGGTTTTAGCGCGCCGCGCCGGCAGAATGCGTCACAACTGTGAACTGCGTCACACTAACGCCAAGTTGGATTGGCATACCTGAAACCACACGACACGGATGTCTTCGGAGATAGTCATGACCAGCATCAGCACCGACGGACATCCCAGTAAACAAGCTCAGCCCTCACAGTTGCGGACATGGAAGGAGCAGGCTGTCACCACTGCGTTCCTGATCACGAGCGCAGTCGTAACCGTTGGCTGGCTCTACGTGCTCGCAGAGGGAGCCTTGGCCGTCGTGAACTGGCTGTTCTCCTAGAAGAGAATCTGGATCATCGGAGCCAGCTTCATGCTGGCGCAGATGAGCATCCCCCACAGGGCAAAGTTGATTTGTAGCGCCGCCGCCATCGGTCGCTCCCCTCTTAAGTGACGTCCACCCCAGTTTGTGATTCTTTGAGACGAAGCTATCGATTTTGACGGGCAGTTTACAGCCCAATATTGCGCCAATTGTTGTGCGATGCAGTCCACCTCATTCCGCGATGCGCGCTCACGCAGAATGAGGCGAAAGCAAGAGTCACATTCGGCATGACCGATATATCTTTATCCTGCTCGGCCTTCGTGCCGCGCTCGCCGGATGCGCGACCGCGCCGACCTCGGTGCGTCGCCCAATCGCGCGGGACGGACTCGGCCAAGACCCGAACCGGACCGCCGTCGCAAGGCATCGCCAGGCGCACCTGCAGAGAGCGACTCCAATCCGAATCTTGAAGGGCGCCGCAGGAGGACGTCACCGGATTGATCCGCTGAAGCAGCGCGCGGTCAACCTATCGCGGTGAGGGCTTGCTTGTGCGCTCTCTCGCGCCGTTGGCGCGAGAGAGCGTGCTTGTCAGCGCGTCATCGGCGCGCGCTCACATTTGGGCTTACATCCCTTCCGGGCAGTTCACCATCCAGGGGATGCCGAAGCGATCGACGCACATGCCAAAGCCCTTGGCCCAGAACGTCTTGCTGAAGGGCATGGTGATCGTGCCGCCGTCGGCGAGTGCATTGAACTTGCGCTCGGCCTCCGCGGGATCTGCCAGGGTCAGCGAGATCGAGAAGCCCTGCGGCTTCTGCGCATGCTCGGGCGGCGCGTCGGAGGCCATCAACACGCTGCCGTCGGGCAACGACATGCGCGCGTGCATGATGGTCTTCTCGCGGCCGGGCGCCGCGGGCATGTCCGCCGGCGCCTCGGAGGCGCGCATCATCGCCTCGATCTTTCCGCCGAGCGCCTTGACGTAAAAGTTGAACGCCGCTTCGCAGGTGTCCTGATAGAACAGATAGGGATTGAGCATCGTTTCTCTCCTTGGCAGTGAAGCGTTACTTCTCGGTGAGCTTCTTCAGGCTGGCGAGGCCGGTCTCGAAATCCTTGCCGATCATGCGGTCCATGTTGATGAAGACCTGCATCAACTTGGACAGGAACGGTGCCGGACCATACATTGCCCATGTGACCAGTGTGACATCACCTTGCGGCACAAAGGTGAACTCCGCGGTGTTGTGACCTTCGAACGGCCGCTCGAAATCGAGCTTGATCCGAAGCTTTGACGGCGCGTTCGCCTCGAGGATTTCCATATGGCCGGCGCCGACATTGTTGTTGCCGTCCCAGGCATAGGTCGCGCCCTTACCTTCCGCAGTTCCGCCGAAGCTGCGCTTCATCGCGGGATCGCGGCCTTCATAGGGCGACCAGCCGGTCCAGCGATGAAAATCGGCAACCAGCGGATAGATCGCCTCGGCCGGCGCCTTCACGGCGAGCGAGCGCTCGACACGGAACATGTCGGGCTTGGTGAGCGCGAGGACGAGGACGGCGGCCAGGCCGACCGCGATCACGACCGCGAAAATGGCAACAGCTTTCAGCATGAATGACTCCCTTGGGTATGGGCTAAGGACGAATGACGCTGCGCGAGATCGACACGATGGACGGATCTTTTTTTGCGCTGCCCGCCCCACGTCATGGCCGGGCTAGTCCCGGCCATCCACGTTCTTGGCGCGGATGGAAAAGGCGTGGATGCCCGGGACAAGCCCGGGCATGACGGGCGGACGGGATCCGCTCTAATTCGCCTTCGCGCCTTGCTTGGAACTCCCACTGGTCCCCGTCGGCTGGCTGTCCCTGATCAGGCGATCGAGATGCATGCGGATGTGGGCGGCTTCCGCCGAGGTGTTGGCGAGCGCAATGGCGCGGTCGAAGGCGACGCGGGCCTCATCGTTGCGGCCGAGCTGCATCAGGAAGGCGCCGCGCACGCCGTAGAAATGGAAATAGTTGGCGAGCTTCGGCGCCAGCGGCTCGATCATGTCGAGCGCAGCCTGCGGCCCGCGCACCTTCGAGACCGCAACTGCGCGATTGAGCGTCACCACCGGCGAGGGCTGCACCAGTTCGAGCGCGCCATAGAGCAGGTCGATCTGCACCCAGTCGGTCTCCTCCGGAGTCGAAGCTCGCGCATGCAGCGCAGCGATCGCCGCCTGGATCTGGTAGGGGCCGCTGCGGCGGTGGCGCATCGCCTTGTCGATCAGCGCCAGCCCTTCCGCGATCATGGTGCCGTTCCACAGCGAGCGGTCCTGGTCTTCCAGCAGGATCAGCGAACCGTCTTCGGCAAAGCGCGCGGCACTGCGTGCATGCTGCAACAAGATCAGCGCCGTGAGCCCCATGATCTCCGGCTCGCTCTGGAATAGTCGCAGCAAGAGCCGCGCCAGCCGGATCGCTTCCTCGCACAGCGGCTTCCTGATCTCGGCGGTATCGCCGCTCGCCGAATAGCCTTCGTTGAAGATCAGGTAGATCATCGCCGCGACGCCGGCGAGCCGTTCCGAGCGCTCGACCGCGCCGGGCGCCTCGAACGGCACGCCGGCCTCTGCGACCTTGGCCTTGGCGCGCGTGATGCGCTGCTCCATCGCCGTTTCCGAGACCAGGAAAGCGCGCGCGATCTGCTTCACGGTGAGGCCGGAGACGATGCGCAAGGCCAGCGCGATCTGCTGCGTCGCCGGTAGCTGCGGATGGCAGCAGATGAACATCAGCCGCAGGATGTCGTCGCGGTAGTGCGAGCCGTCGAGCCGCTCGGCGAGCTCGCCTTCGGCATCGTCGAGATCGGAGATCGCCTGGTCGTCCTCCGGCAGCGGCTCCTGCTTGCGGGTACGCCGCACCTCGTCGATGGCGACGTTGCGGCCGACCATGATCAGCCAGGCGGCGGGATCGCGCGGCGGTCCGTTCTGCGGCCAGGTTTTCAGCGCACGCAGGCAGGCGTTCTGGAACGCCTCCTCGGCGGTGTCGAGATCGCGGAAATAGCGGAGCAGCGCGCCCACCGCCTGCGGTCGCGCCGAGGTCAGCGCGGTCTCGATCCAGGCGGCATCGGTCTCGCTCACGTCAGATTCCCTCCGGGCCTGAACACGCCCACGGGGCGCACCTCATAGGCGCCGCCGGGATTGGCCGCGCCAAGCTCGCGCGCGACGTCGAGCGCGTCGTCGAGATTCTTGCAGTCCACGATGTAGAAACCGAGCAACTGCTCCTTGGTTTCGGCATAGGGACCGTCGAGCACCAGCGGCGGATCTTCCTTGCGCAGCGTCGCGGCCGCAGTCGTCGGCAGCAGTCGGGCCACCGGCCCGAGCCGGCCCTGTTTGGTGAGCTTCTCCTGCACCACGGCGAGCTTTTTCATCACGGCCTCGTCCTGGTCCTTGCTCCAGGAACCGACGAAGTCCTCATCGTGATAGCAAAGGATGGCATAGAGCATGGTCGACACTTTCCTCGTCTTGTTCTGAAGACGAGCCAATATGCCCTGCCCCGACAGCGATGCGGAAATAATTTGCGAGAAAAATCCGCTGGTTCGTGCCAAGGAAGGCCTTCAAAAGCGGAACCCGATGAGACACCTGGAATGAGCAAAGGCACACTGGCCGTCCTGATCAACAGCAGGTCGCAGAACTGGCTGCCGGCGCGCTGGAAGACCCGGTTCGAGGCGGTCTGCGGCGGCCGCCGCGTCGCGCTGCTGCCCGACGCGGGGCTCGATCCGTCCGAGGTCCACTATGCCGCGGTGTGGAAGCCTGCACCGGGCGAGCTGGCCGCGTTTCCGAACCTGCGCGCAATCTTCAATCTGGGTGCCGGCGTCGATGCGGTGATGGCCGATCGCAGCCTGCCCGACGTGCCGCTGGTCCGCGTCGCCGTGCCCGATTTGACCAATCGCATGACAGAATATGCCGTGCTGCACGTGCTGATGCATCATCGCCAGGAGCTCTACTTGCGGCAATCACAGCGCGAGAAGCGCTGGGAGCCGAAATATCAGTGGCCGGCGAGCGCTATCACAGTCGGCATCATGGGATTGGGCACGCTGGGCGCGGATGCCGCCGTGGTGTTGCGGCGGCTCGGCTTTCGCGTCGCAGGCTGGAGCCGCAATCCGCGGGCCGTCGAGGGGGTCGAGTGCTTCCACGGCACCGCGCAGATCGACGCATTCCTGCGCGCGACCGACATCCTCGTCTGCCTGTTGCCGCTGACGCCGGAGACCCACGGCATCCTCAACCGCGACGTCTTTGCCAAGCTCAACCGCAACAGTCCGCTCGGAGCGCCCGTGCTGATCAATGCCGGCCGCGGCGGCCTGCAGAACGAGGCCGACATTCTGGCCTGCCTCGACGACGGCACGCTTGGCGCCGCCTCGCTCGACGTGTTCGTGCAGGAGCCGCTGCCGCAAGACAGCCGCTTCTGGACCCATCCGAAGCTGGTGCTGACCCCGCACAATGCGGCCGACACCGATGCGGAGGCGATCTCCGCCTACGTCGCCGAGCAGATCGCACGGTTCGAGGCCGGCGGCGTGCTGGAGAATGTGGTGGATCGCGGCCGGGGGTATTAGGGCCTGGCTGAAAGAAAACCGATCGCGCCGCATAGTCGGGCGTCGTCCCGGCGCAGGCCGGGATGACGGCTCAAGTTTTGGCGCCAGCCCCCACCATCACGTCGATCGCGCCCGCCACGATCGCTTCCAGCTCCTTGCGCGGCACGCGGGCGCGGGAGCGGATGGCGATCGAGTGGACGGTGGCGGAGGCGAGCTGCGCCAGCGCGGCCGGATCCGCCGTCTCGGGCAACTCGCCCTTCTCCTTCGCCCTCCGGAAACAATTGGCAAAGGCCTTGTCGAGCTCGGTGAGCCCGTCGAGCACCATGGCGCGAATCTCGGGATCGCCGACGGCTTCCGAGGCTGCGGTCACCACGGTGAAGCAGCCGCGCGGGCCGGTGTCGCCGGAAAGATAGATGTTCAGTGCCGAGGCGAAGATGCGCTCCAGCCGCTGGCGCAGCGGCATCTCCTCGCGAAAGATCGCCACCATCGAAGCGCGCGCGTCCTCGCGGTAGCGCTGATAGCTCTTGATGTAGAGCTCGCGCTTGTCGCCGAAGGCACCATAGAGACTCGGCCGGTTCATCCCGGTCGCTTGGCTGAGATCGTCGAGTGAGGTCGCCGCAAAGCCCTGCTTGCGGAACAGGTCGAGCGCCTTCCCGAGCGCCACGTCGGGCTCATAGGCGCGCGGCCGGCCGCGGCGCTTGGGCTGTCCGGGTGCCGCCATCGGCTCTTTCGATTTTTGTACCATTTCGCAAAATAATCCTTGACCCGACTTATATTATGCAAGACAGTACAAAAATCAATCTGGCCAGGTTGAGCGACATCCCAAGGAATTGCCCAAGGAGGCTACAGATGGACCTTTATTTCTCGCCCCTCGCCTGTTCGATGGCGACCCGCGTCGCGCTGTATGAAGCCGGCGCCGAGGCGAACTATCTCGAAGTCGATCCGCCGACCAAGAAGGTGCTGAACGACGACTCCGACTTTCGCGCCGTGAATCCGATCGGCCTCGTTCCCACGCTGCGCACCGACGAGGGCGTGGTGCTGACCGAGAACGCGGCGATCCTGCAATATGTCGCCGACCGCTTTCCGCAATCCGGCATCGGCACGGGACCCGGCATCGATCGCACGCGGCTGCATCAATGGCTCTGTTTCATCGGCACCGAGCTGCACGAGGGCCTGTTCGTGCCCGTGCTCGACCGCAAGGCGCCGCAAGAGGCCAAGGCCTACGTGCTGGAGAAGAACCTGTCGCGGCTCGACTATCTCGACAACTACCTGAAGGGCCGCGACTTCCTGCTCGATCATTTCAGCGTCGCCGACGCCTATCTCGTCACGGTCATCAACTGGACCATGGCGACACCACCGATCGAGCTCGCGAAATGGCCGAACGTGAAGGCCTATTACGAGCGCCTGCGCCAGCGTCCCTCGATCGCGAAGGCGATTGCGGAAGAGTTCGAGTTGTACAAGGCCGAGCAGGCGCGGAAGAAGGCGGCGGCTTAAGGCCAAAGCCAAATCTGATATTTCGCATATCAGCGACGTCGTGCCGGATCGGCCCGGACGGCGTCGTTCTCTTGAGCAATTCAGCTCCTCGGCGCTTGCAGCACGATCCCATAGCGACCGTATATCCGATCGATCGCGCCTTCGTTCCGCAGCCGTTCCAGCGCTCCGTCGATGGCTTCGCGCAACGCATCATCCGGGCGGACCATGCCGACGGCGACATTCCAGTTGAGATCGGCCACGCTCTCGTCGCGATCGAGAATCCGCAGGGGCTTGTCCGGATGCATCAGATTGAAATAGCTCGCCGCTGTGGGGGTGACCGCGGCGGCATCGATCTCATGGTTCGACACGGCGTCGAGGCTGTCGCTCTCGAAGCCGAAGGTCGATGTGGGCACGCGCCGCTGACCGATGATCATGGCTGCGACAGATCCGACCTGCACTCCCACCTTGGTAGCCTCGTTGAGGCTCTTGAACGAGGTGAGCGTGCTGGATGACGGTACCGCAAGCGCGACGCCCGTCCGATAATAGGGCTTGGAGATCCTCAAGCGGGTTTCGCCTTGCGCTTCGCGATCGGCAATGACGTCCAGAACAATGTCACAGCCGGCGCTACGCATTTGGTACTGCGTGATGGTCCAGTCGAGTCTCAGCGACACGCCGAGTTCGCGTGCCAGCGCCCGTCCCAACTCGACCTGAAAGCCGGGCGGATCGCCGGCCTTGCGCGCAAAGGGAAGCGAGTTGGGATGCGCGCATAGCCCGATCTCGCCGCTCGAGCGGATCGCGTCCAGGGTTCGCGCCTGCGCCGGTCCCGATAACCCGATGGCGGCACCGACGATGAGCGGGACAATTGCCTTCATTCCGCGTCCTCATTTGGATGGATCGGGTTTCGGCGGTTCAGCCCTCGCGCGGCTTGAGTTGCCGGATGTATGTGATGATCTGGTCGATCTGCGCGTCGCTGAAGGTTTCGCCGAATGCGGGCATCGCACCTGGCTTACCGTTCTTGATGCGGCTGCGAAGATAATCATCGTCGTGGGAGTTATTCATGAGCTGCGGCCCCTTGCCGGCCGCGCGCCCCCCATCGGAATGACACCAGCCACAGGTGGTTGCAAACAACTGCCCGACGTCGAACGTCTCCTTGTCCGGCGCAGGAGTGGCGGACTGCGCATGGACCGGCACGGGACATGCCAGCAAGACGGCCAGTGCCGCCGGCAGTAACGTCATTGTCCCCAAATTCGATTTCACGGGATACCGCTCCGTTTTCGCAAAGCCTCATCAGCCACTGAAATGCGTGGGGAGCGGGAGTGTCCCCGCTCCCCGACAGGTCATCCGAACGACCTATTTCAAGCTGTAGACGATCAGCGCGCCATCGTCGCGAGGCATGCTCTTGTAGACGCCGCCGAAGGTCGGCGCGTAATCGTCCGACGCCATGCCGCCAAAGCCCGCGGTCACCGCGATGTACTGCTTGCCGCCTGCGGAGTAGCTGATGATTCCGCCCTGATGGCCGGTGCCGTCAGAGTGATTCCACAGCTCGGTCCCGGATTCGGCATCGTAGGCATGAAGGATGCCGCGGGAGTCAGGCACGAACACGAGATTGCCAGCGGTCGACAGGACGCTCGCGAGCGGCGGTTCGGGGAAGCGGACTTCCCACTTCTTGGCGCCGGTCACCGGGTCGCGCGCGTCGAGGTGCCCATAAATCTCCCCGCCCGGAGGAGGCGCAATCTTGAAATCGGCCCCAATGTTGAGCTGTGCTTGCGGGGCGACTACCGGCGTCGTCTTCATGACCTCGAGGGTCATGCACCATTCCTGGCCGAGCTTGTAGTAGAGCCCCGTCTTCGGGTTGTAGGAGCCGGAATTGAAGCTGACGCCGCCGGAGATGTGCGGACACAGCGGCTCATTTACCTTTCCGGCCGTAAAGTCACGCCGGCCAACCAGTTCGCCGGTCTTGGGGTCGATGTTCTTCACAAAATTGCTGTTCTGGGTGATCCGCCAGACGTTCTTCAAACCGAGATTGCGGTCATAGACGAAGATGTAGCCGCTCTTGTTCGGATGAACTACGAGCTTCTGGCCGTCGCGCTCGAGCATCACGAACTCGCCGACGGCGCTGTCGAAGTCCCAGGCATCGTGCGGCAGTTCCTGATGGTAGAATTTCAGCTTGCCGGTATCGATATCGAGACCGATCACCGAACTCGTATAGAGATTGTCGCCGGGACGCGCACCTTGCGTCTTGTAGTCAGCGCCTGACCAATCGTAGAGCGGCGCCGGGTTTGCGGTGCCCCACAGGATGGTGTTGGTCTCTGAATCGTAGGTGCCCGGCATCCAGCCGCCACCACCGCCGGTGCGCCAGGAATCGCTACCCCAAGTCTTCATGGCCTCGTCGGTGCCAGCGACAGTCAGGAACTCCCACTTCTTCTTGCCGGTGGCGGCATCCACGGCGAAGATCGGGCCACGGCCCGGCCATTCACCACCTTGCGCGCCGATAATCACGCTCCCCTTCGCGTAAAGCGGCGCGCCGGTGAAGCCGACCGTGAGCTTCTGCGAATCGATCAGCTTGGTGTCCCAGAGGACTTTCCCCGTCTTCGCATCCAGCCCGATGAGACGGCCATCCATCGTACCGACGAAGACCTTGCCTTCACCGATAGCTACGCCGCGGTTGTAGGGCGAGTGGGTCTGTCGGCTGATCAGCGCCTCATCCAGCTCCGGAAAGTACGACCAGATCACCTCGCCCGTCGCGCCGTTCAGGGCAAAGACCCGGCTGTAAGAACCCGAGTAATAGAGCACGCCATCGGCGACGAGCGGCATTGACTGCAGGCCGCGCGTCGATCGTCCGGGAATGTGGATCCAGGCTACGCCCAGATTGCCGACGTTGTTTGCATTGATCTGCGCGAGCGGGCTGTAGTGATAGGATTTGTATGAACCGTGATAGGTGAGCCAATCGTTCTGACCGCCGGCCTCGATCCGGGCCGTATCCACGGTTTGAGCCAACGCCGCCGACGCCGCAAGCGTCGCACCGACAAGAACAGGTAAACCCGAGTTAAGCCACTGCTTCCTCATATGCACTTCCTCCCGCTTTCGTGTTTATTGATTGCGTGATGAGCGCCGCTGCGAGGGGCGTTTGCAGTTCAGTACGCGTCGATTGCTCTCCATCGGACATGATCTGCCAACAGATATCCCTCTCTCTCGGCGCCTATCGCCAAAGAAGCTACGTTCACTGGAGTGGTTGCTGTTGCACTTCTGCTCGCCGTTGAAGACTACGCCGGATCGTAAGGAGTGCAAAGACGGAATGCGCGCATGGTATGAATTTGACGCGCGCGGGCGAATTTTTTGAAACGGCAGTGGCACTGACCGTTTCGTTTAACCTGCAAATCTCAGGCCGAAGCGAGTTACCCGTAAAGCACTTTCGGCAGCACCGTGACGATGCCCGGCCACAACGTCAGCAGCAGCACGAAGCCCACCATAATGAGGAGATAGGGCAGCGTGACGCGCGCGATGTAGCCGAGGCCGTCTTCGGTCAGGCCCTGGATCACGAACAGGTTGAATCCGACGGGCGGGGTGATCTGCGCCATCTCGACGGCGAGCACCAGGAAGATCCCGAACCAGACCTCGTCGAAGCCGGCCCCCTTCACGATCGGCAATACGATCGGCAGCGTCATCACGATCATCGAGAAGCCATCGAGGAAGCAGCCGAGGATCAGATAGAAGACGATCAGCACGACGATCAGCATGAAGGGAGACAGGCCAAGACCCTTCACGAAGGCGGCCACGGCCTGCGGGATGCCGAGGAACGCCGCGGCGTTGCCAAGGATCGAGGCGCCGAGCACGATCAGGGCGATCATCGAGCAGGTGACGACGGAGCCGATCAGCACGTCGCGCATCACCTGCTGCGACATCGACCCTTGCGCCCAGGCGACGAGCGCGGCCCCGAGGACCCCGACGGCGGCGGCTTCCGACGGCGTCGCAAGCCCGCCATACATCGAGCCGAGCACGCAGGCGATCAGGAACAGCGCCGGAGCCAGGTCCTTCAGTGCGGCGAAGCGCTCGCTCCAGGGCACCTGCGAGAGCTTTGCCTCCGTCTCCGGCACCATCGTGCCGTTGAGCGTCGAGTGTAGCATCACCCAGGCCATGAAAGTGCCGGCCAGCAGCAGGCCGGGCAGCACGCCGGCCGTGAAGAGTTTCAGGATCGAAACGTCGCCGAGCACGCCGTAGATGATCATGATGTTGGACGGCGGGATCAGGAAGCCGAGCGTGCCGGCGCCGGCGAGCGAGCCGATCGCGATGTCGCGCGAATAGCCGCGGCGCAAGAGCTCGTTGAGCGACATGCGGCCGATCACCTGCGTCGTCGCGGCCGACGAGCCCGATATGGCGGCAAAGATGGTGCAGCCGATCACGTTCACATGCAGAAGGCGGCCCGGAAGAAGTCCCGCCCAGGGCGCGAGCCCCTGGAACAGCGAGCGCGACAAGCGGGTGCGGAACAGCAGCTCACCCATCAGGATGAACAGCGGCAGCGCCAGCAGCTCCTGCGTGGTCAGGATGTTCCAGGCGTATTGCGGCAGCAGCTTGTCGAGCGGGATCGAGCGGAACATCGCGAGCAACAGCGTCGCGGTCAGCGCGAGCGTCAGGCCGATCCACACCCCGCCCGCCAGGAGCGCGAACAGGATCACGAACAAGGCGACGACTTCGATGGTCATGAGATCCGGTGTCCGATGGCGGGCGAGGGAACGTTCACGGCGTGCTCATTCGACGGGCGAGGCCTTCATGCGGTGATCCTCCAGCGGAAGCCCCAGCGCGGCCTGGATCGCGCGCGCCAGGAACTGAAGCGTGAGCAGCAGCATGCCGAAGGTGACGATCGCCTGTGGAAACCACAGCGGGGTATCGCTCGAGGTCGAGACCTGGCCGCGCACGAAGGCACCCCAGGCGAACCTCGCCATGGCGGAGGTCAGGAACGCCATGAAGGCGAAGCCGGCGGCGGCGGAGAGAATTTCGATCGCACGCTGCACCGGCGCCGGCACGTTCTTGAGCAGCAGGACGACGCGAATGTGACCGCCGACGCGCAGCGTCATCGCGGCGCCGAAGGTGAAGGACGCCGCCATCAGATAAGAGGAGTACTCCCAGGCGATCGAGATCGTCGGCGGGAAGAACGGCAGGAAGTTCGAGAGGAAGCGCGTCGCGACCTCGCACAACATGAGGAAGGTCAACGTCAGCAGACAGCCGCCGCCGATCCAGCCGTCAAGCCGGCCGAGGCGATCGATGCCGTCGAGCAGCATCCGCAGCGGCGCCGGCGCCGCCGCGTTGAGACTTTGCGGAGCCGCGGGCGATACGCTGACCATGGCCCGGTCCTCAGCGCTTCATTTCGGCGAGATAGGCCCGCACCGGCTTATCGGCCGCAGGCACGCGCTTGAGGAAGGCGTCGAGCTGCGGCGCGGTCTTGCGGCGGATCTCCGCCATCATCGCATCCGAGACCGGCACCACCTCCATGCCGCCCTCCTTGAGACGGTTGAGACTGTCGACATCGGCCTTGAGCGAGTTCGCCCAGAAGTCCGGCTCCATCTTCGCGGCAATGCCGGCGACGAGTTGCTGTTGATCGCTGCTGAGCGTTTTCCAGGAATCGAGGTTGACGGTGAGCATCTGCGACGACCAGACATGATTGGTCGGGTAGATGTATTTCAGGAACTCCCAGAACTTGCCGTCGACGCCCGACACCGCCGAGGTGGAGACGCCGGCGACCGCGCCGGAGGCGAGCGCGGGGATAGTCTCGCCCCAGGGAATCATCACCGGCGCCATGCCGACCACGGCCAGCATGTCGACGGCGTTCTTGTCGGGCACGCGGATCTTGATGTTCTTCAGGCCGTCGACGTCGGCGACCTTCACCTTGAGGTGCAGATACTGCGTCGGCCACGGCACGATGTAGAGAATCTTCTGGTTGTTGCGCGCGGCGACCTTCTCGTATTCGGGCCGCACATATTTGTGCAGCACCTTCAATTCGTCCATCGAGCCGCAGAGGAAGGGAATGCTCTCGACGCCCATGAAGGGCTCATCGCCCACCTGCTGGATGTTGAGCACGTCGGCGAGCGGCACCAGACCGTCGCGCACCGCGCGCAGATGTTCGGGCCCCTTGAAGCCGAGCTGACCGCCCGCCTTCACGGTGATGTTCACCGCACCGCCGGTCTGCTTCTTGACCTCCCCGGCGAAGGCCATCGCGTTCTGGGTGTGGAAGTTGCCATCCGGCCAGACCGTCGACATGTCCCAGCTCACCGTCGCCGCCCGCGCGCGCGTCGAGATGTGACTTGTGGCGAGCAGCGTCGCTGCGCCCGCGGTGAACGTTCGTCGCGTGATCATTGGCCCCTCCGTTCGCTATCGCGCACTAAGCTTCAGCGCGTCACCGCGCGTACCCATAAACCGCAGCCGCATTGTCGGCAGACACGAGGCCGCTCTCGACATCGTCGTTGATGGCCGCCCGATCGCGCTTCCTGGGATCGCCGATCCCGGCGCCGCCGGGTGTCAGCACCACGAGGCGGTCGTCGGGCGGGACCTGCTGAAAGCCCTTGCCGCGCAGCTTTCGTCCGGACTTCAGGCCGACATAGCCGGCCTCGCCGTTGCCTCCGCCGTCACGGCCGCGCGGCGGATGATCGATGCGGTCGAAGGCTGCGAGGATATCGAACGGCGCATCGACGCCGCTGCCGACTTCGATGATCTGGCCGAGGCCGCCACGGGTGCGCCCTGCCCCGCCGGAATCGGGACGCAGCTCCTTGCGCCAGAAGATCAGCGGCGTCTGCGTCTCCGCGATCTCCACCGGCGTACCACGCACGCCGCTGGGATAGGCCGTGGCCGACAGCCCGTCCTTGCCGAAGCGAGCACCGGTGCCGCCATTGCTGGTCACCGCCATCGAGAACCCGTAGTTGCCGCCGGCGCCGGAGCGCGTCTGTCCTCGCACGTTGAGATTCCACAGGCACGAGGTGCCTTCCGCCGGCACGCGCTCGGGGATGATCTGGCGCAGGCAGCCGAACACCACGTCGGGCAGCATCTGGCCGATCACGTGGCGCGAGGCGACCGGCGCGGGCTTTGGCGCATTGAGGATCGCACCCGCCGGCGCCGACACCGTGAGCGGCGACAGCGAGCCGGCATTGTTCGGGATCTGCGAGGCAACGACGCAGCCGAGGCCGAACACCGTGTAGGCGGTCGTATAGGACAACGGCACGTTGATGCCGAACTTCGAGGCGGCCGAGGTGCCGTCGAAATCGACGTGAATGCCCGTATCCGAGATCGTCAGCGTCGCGGCCAGCGTCACCGGCGCATCATAGCCGTCGACGACCATGCTGTTGCGCCAGCTTCCCTTCGGGAGTTTTGCGATCTCGGCGAGCACGGCCTCGCGCGAGCGGTCGCAGATGTAGTCGCCGAGCGCATCGAGCGTATCGATGCCGAACTCCTCCATCATCTCGACCAGGCGCTCGCAGCCGACGTCGTTGCAGCCGGCGAGCGAATAGGTGTCGCCCTCGGTGTCGATCGGCAGCCGCGTGTTGGTGCGGATCATCGCCATCAGCGTCTCGTTGACGACGCCCTGGTCGATCAGCTTCAGCATGGGGATGTAGAGCCCCTCCATGAACACGTCGGTGGCGTCGGGGCCGAAGCCGATGCCGCCGATGTCCATCAGATGACTGGTGCAGGAGAAAAGCGCGACGACCTTGCCGTCCTTGAAGCAGGGCGTGGTGACGACGAAGTCGTTGAGATGACCGGTGCCCATCCAGGGATCGTTGGTGATGTAGGCGTCGCCCTCCTTCATCGTCTGAAGCGGGAAATGCGCGATGAAGTGCTTGACCGATTCCGCCATCGAATTGACGTGGCCGGGCGTGCCCGTCACCGCCTGCGCCAGCATCCGCCCCTTGAGATCGAACACGCCGGCCGAGAGGTCGCCGCATTCGCGCACGATCGGGCTGAACGCAGTGCGGAGCAGCACCTGCGCCTGCTCCTCGACCACGGCGATCAGCCGGTGCCACATGATCTGGAGATCGATCAGGCTCGCGCCGTTTGCGTTGCTCATGATCACGCCGCCTTTCGTTCCATGACGATGCTGCCGGCACCATCGATATGGGCATCAAAACTGGTCGACACGAAGGTCGAGGTCTCATCCTCAGCGATCACGGCGGGGCCCGCGACGGTCGCACCCGGCGCCATGTCCTCGCGACGATAGAGCGGAATCTCGATGACCTCCCCGGCCCGGCCGTCGAAGAACTTTCGGCTGCCGGACGCCTTGCCGGCGGGCCTGCGCGCCACCGCAGCGACCACCGGCGGATTGCGCGGCTCGGTGGTGGCAAGCACCGACCAGCTCAAGACCTCGATCGCAGCGCCCGGGATCGCCCGCTCGAACATCGCCGCATAATCGGTCTCGAACTTCTGGCGCAGGCCGGCGAGATCGGCCGCCGTCAGCCGCCGGTTCGGCAACTCGACCGCGATCTCGTGACCCTGGCCGACATAGCGCATGAAGGCGGCGCGGCGTTCGTGCACCGTGGCGCCAGCGGCTCCGGGCTCGACCAGGGCCCGCGCCTCGGTCGCCATTTCCTGGAGCAGATCCGACACCACGTCCGTATCGAAATCATCGAGCCGAACGTGACGGCTGCGCACGAGCTCATAGGCGATGGGCGCCGCCAGGAATCCGACGGCCGAACCGACGCCGGCGTTGGAGGGCACGATCACCCGGGAGACGCCGATCTTCTCGGCGACGCGCGCCGCATGCAGCGGCGCAGCGCCGCCGAACGCGATCAACGTGTGCTGGCCGACCACGACGCCGCGCTCGACCGCATGCACACGCGCCGCACTCGCCATGTTCTCGCAGACGACTTCGTGCACGGCATAGGCCGCGGTTTCCGCCGACAGGCCCAGTGGCTCGCCGACGTCACGCAGCAGCGCCTCCTTCGACAGCTCGGGGCTGAGCTTGATCGTGCCGGCCGCAAAGGCGTCGGGATCGATCATGCCGAGCGCAACGTCGGCATCGGTCACGGCGGGACGCTGTCCCCCGCGGCCGTAGCAGGCGGGCCCCGGCTCCGACGAGGCGCTCTCGGGCCCGACGGTGACGCGCTTCATGGCGTCGACATGGGCGATCGAGCCGCCGCCGGCGCCGATCTCCACCATCTCGATCACGGGGATGCGCACCGGCAGGCCCGAGCCTTTGAGGAAGCGCGCGGCGCGATCGACCTCGAACACGCGCGAGGTCTCGGGCTGATACTCCTCGATCAGGCAGATCTTTGCCGTGGTGCCGCCCATGTCGAAGGACAGCACCTTGCTTTCGCCGAGACGCGCCGCGATCTGCGCCGCGAAGATGGCGCCGCCGGCCGGCCCGGACTCGACGAGGCGTACCGGAAAACGCCGCGCCGTCTCGATCGAGGTGACGCCGCCGCCCGAGGTCACGAGATAGATGGCACCGCGGAACTGCTCGACTTGCAAGGCATCAGCCATGCGCGCGAGATAGCCATCGATCAAAGGCTGCACATAGGCGTTGGCAACGGCGGTCGAGGTGCGCTCATACTCACGGATCTCGGGACATACTGCCGACGACATCGTTACGGAGACGCCGGGCATCTCCTCCCCGATAATAGCGGCGGCGCGCCGCTCATGCTCGGGATTGGCGTAGGAGTGCAGGAAGGCGATCGCGATGCTCTCGACATTCTGCGCGCGCAATTTCGGCACGAGCGCGCGGACTGCGGCTTCATCGAGCGGCAGGCGGACGGCACCATGCGCGTCGACACGCTCTGGCACGGTGAAACGAAGGCTGCGCGGCGCGAGCGCCTTCGGCTTGTCGATCGAGAGGTCGTATTGATCGTAGCGGCTCTCGGTGCCGATATCGAGCACGTCGCGAAATCCTTCGGTCGCGATCAGCGCCGTCTTGGCGCCGCGCCGCTCGATGATGGCGTTGGTGGCGAGCGTGGTGCCGTGAATGAAGACGTCGATATCGCTAATATGCACGCACGCATCGGCGAGAATGAGACGCATCCCGTCCAGCACGGCCTGTTCGGGCCGCGCCGGCGTCGTCAGCACCTTGCGCGTCTTGCGATCCTGCCCCACGTCCAGCACGATGTCGGTGAACGTGCCTCCGATATCGACGGCAAGCCGCACCTCGGCTCCCTCAAGCATTCCAAAATTCTCCGTGCTGATCGTCAAGACTGGGGTCCAAAGCGCAGCAATTTCCATGCCAGCGACGGCCACGGCAACGCTGCGCCCGGCTATTCTGCTTGGCACCTATGCGATAGGCAAGGCGTGTTCGCGTCGCGCGCGTTCAGAGCAGGAATGCAAGCGCTGCTTCGCAGCGCTCCTCGACCTTGAGCGCGAGCAGATCGTCGGCGCGGGTGCGTCCGAGGTTGACCGCGGCGATCGGGATCTGGCGCCGCGCCGCCATCTGCACGAAGCGGAAGCCGGAATAGACCATCAGCGAGGAGCCGACGACCAGCATGGCGTCGGCCTGCTCCAGATGCTCCTGCGCGGTGGCAACAACGTCGCGCGGGACATTCTCGCCGAAGAACACCACGTCGGGCTTGAGGATGCCGCCGCAGGATTCGCAAGGCGGCACGACGAATAATGCAAAGTCCGCGTGATCGAGATCGGCGTCGCCGTCCGGCGCGTCTGCGGCGTCGGGCATCAGCCATTCGGCATTGGCGCGACCAAGCGCATCCTGAAACTCGTTGCGCGGCGTCTTCCGGCCGCAGCCCATGCAGCGGACCAGATCGAGCCGACCGTGCAGATCGATCACCTGCCGGTGACCCGCGGATTGGTGCAAGCGGTCGACGTTCTGGGTCAGGAGCATCTCGCACCGCCCGTTCGCTTCGAGCCGGGCCAGCGCAAGGTGCGCATCGTTCGGACGGGCCTGGCCGAACCGCCGCCATCCGATCAGGCTGCGTGCCCAGTAGCGCTGGCGCGTGCGCTCCTCGGTCATGAAGGCCTGGTAGTTGACCGGCTGGGTCCGCTTCCAGTTGCCGTGGCTGTCGCGATAGTCGGGGATGCCCGAATTGGTGCTGCAGCCGGCCCCGGTCAGCACGAACAGACGTTCGTGCCGGTCAACAAACTCTTCGAGCGGACGTTTTGCCATGGGCGCAGATGTAGTCTGCACTGAACGGTTTTGCCAGATGTGCTGCGGGCCGCTGAGCATCCGCAACGGTCCGAGCCGGGAATATACGAGAAATGCGGATCAAGTCGCTGACCGCAACCACTCCGAGAATGCGCGGATGGCCTTCGCGCGCGGATGGCCCGCCCTGCGGATCACATGGAAACTGTAGCCAGGCAAACTCAGCTTGAACGCCTTCACGAGCGCGCCGGCGGCGAGTTCGCGCGCCACCAGCACATCGCTGAAAATTCCGATTCCCTGCCCGGCGATCACCGCTTCGATCGCGTGCAATTCCTCACGGAAGCTCAAGTGCTGCATGTCCTTGAATTGGGGCACTTCGCGCCACCTCCGCTGAGCCGCGGCAAGCCATCTCTGCCATGTAGGCGGCTCACGATCGGCTGGCGACCAATAGGAGTGGATCAGAACGTGCTTTGCGAGGTCGGCAGGTCTTTTCAAGCGTCCCGTTTCGAGCAAGCGCGGATTGCAGACGGGCCAGAATGTATCACTGAAGAGATCATCGGCGATCCCGTCTGACGGCACCAGTCGGCTGGTCGCATAACGAATGGCGACATCGCCGTCCCCAGCGCGCAGATCGAGCACGCTGTCCGTGCCGATGACCTCCAGCGGCACATCGGGGTGCAACTTCCGCCAGGCGGGCAGGCGGGGCACGAGCCAGCGGCTGGCAAACGCGTTCGTTGTCGTTACGCGAAGAGGCTCTTGCTCGCCATCGCGCTTGATGGCGGCGATTGCCGCGGCAAACAACTCAATCCCATCGCGAATCGCGGGGAAGAGCCGTGCTCCTGCATCGGTCAGCGAAAGAGGCCGCGGTCGGCGGCGGAACAGAGCGCGGCCACAATACTGTTCGAGCAGCCCGATCTGGTGGCTGATCGCCGTTGGCGTCACGCCGAGTTCTGCCGCAGCCTTGTTAAAGCTTAAGTGGCGGGCGGCAGCTTCAAAAGCGCGGAGCTCGATCAGGGGCGGCAGCTTGTGCATGTGGCCAGTGTAGATGAAATCAATTCATCTTCACCTGAATTCTTCAAGTTTGCTCCGAGACAGCCTCCGATCGAAGCTGTGGCGAGTTGAACGGGGAGTGTGTCATGTCGCCCATCGCATCCGTCGCCAACGCTGCCGCCGACCTTGGTGCCTCCTTCGGAGGACAACTCCTCAAGCCTGGAGACGAGGGCTATGAGGAGGCGAGAAAGGTCCACAACGGGCTGGTCGACAAGCGGCCAGCATTGATTGCCAGATGCCGCAGTGCAGCCGACGTCATGGATGCGCTCGATCTTACGACAAAGCTCGGCCTCGAGGTTGCGGTCCGTGGCGGCGGTCATAATGTGGCGGGACGCGCAACCACCGACGGCGGGGTCATGATTGACCTGTCACCCATGAGGGCAGTCCACGTCGATGTTGTCGGACGAACGGTGCGGGCGCAGGGCGGGACCACCTGGGGTGAGCTCAACCGCGAGACCCAACTTCACGGCCTCGCGGTCACGGGCGGCGTGGTCTCCACCACAGGGATCGCCGGGCTCACCCTTGGTGGAGGGCTGGGCTGGGTGATGGGCAAGTACGGCCTGGCACTGGATAATTTACGAGCTGTCGAACTCGTCACCGCCGACGGCAAGGTTTTGCGCGCCAGCAAGCAAGAGGAGCCCGACCTGTTCTGGGCCGTCCGCGGCGGCGGCGGAAACTTCGGGATCGCCACCAGTCTGGAATACGACCTTCATCCAATAGGGCCAACGGTCACTGGCGGCCCGATCGTGCACCCTATCGAACGCTCGCGCGAGGTGCTCGAATTCTACCGGGCCAGCACGCGGTCGCTACCGGACGAGCACACTCTGTTCGCGACGCTGACACATGCGCCCGACGGGTCCGGCACCGACGTTGTCGCTCTGGTTACCTGCCATTGCGGCCCAGTCGCCGACGCCGAACAGGCGATGCGGCCGCTGAAGCAATTCGGTGCTCCAATCCTGGACGCTGTCGGGCCGATGCCGTACTGCCAGCTCAACAGCATGCTCGACGCCAACTACCCCAAAGGGGCCCTCAACTATTGGAAGTCGAACTTCCTTACGGAGTTAAGTGATGCTGCGATTGCGACCATGATCGAATGCTTCGCGCGGTGCCCGACCCCTATGGGGCAGCTCCTTCTTGAGCACATCCACGGCGCCGCGACCCGTGTCGCCGCAATTGATACGGCCTTTCCGCATCGGCAACAGGGCTACAATTTCTTGATACTCGCGCAATGGATGCAGGCGAGCGAGACGAGCCGCTGCATTGCCTGGGCACGTGAAACCTATCAAAGGATGCAGCCCTTCTTCGCCGCCGGCCGCTACGTCAACTATCTCGACGATGACGAGACGGCCGATTCCATCGCTGCCGCATATGGACCCAACTACCGACGTCTGCAGCGGATCAAGGCCAAGTTCGATCCGAAGAACGTCTTCCGCATGAACCAGAACATCCGGCCGCTGGCCTGATCATCAAGGGAGGGCTTTGGAGAATTTGAAGATGCCTGTCGTGTGCCGACTTGCCCGCATGGAGGACCTGGAGCGAGCCGACCAAATCGTCGTCGCGAGCATCAATGAACTCACCGAGCGACGGGGCTTCGGACAGATGGCATCTTCTCATCCCCCGAATTTCCAAGCGTTCTCGCTGAGGGACGACGCCGAAGGGCTGTGGGCCGCTGATGATGACGGAGAAATCATCGGCTTCGCGTGGAGTTGGGTTTGCGGTGAACTCTGGTTCCTGGCGCAGCTTTTCGTATCGCCCGATCGCCAGAGCGATGGCATCGGCAATCAGCTCTTAGGCAAGGCATTCGCTCACGCACAAATGCGTGGAGCATCCATCAAAGCGCTGATCACGTTTGCATTCAACAACGTGTCGCAGGGCCTCTACATCAGCCATGGACTATTCCCGCGCTGTCCGATCTACATGGTCAGCGTGCCTCGTGATCGCCTCGCGTTGCGGCTGGCTGAGCCGCGGTTCCACCTTGAACCTCTCACGGCCAAGACGGCCAGGTTCGATGAACTGGCACGCATCGATGTCAGCGCTCTCGGCGTCTCCAGAGAGAAACATCATCGATATCTGCTGGGCGACAGCGCGACGAGCGGGTTCATCATCCACGCTGGCAGCGGGTGCGTGGGGTATGTCTATATTTCCGACGGGCACATTGGCCCGCTTGCAGTCGGCTGTCCCGGCGCAATGGGCGGCGCATTTGCTGCGGCGTTATCATTCGCGGCGCGGAGCAACGCTCAAACGATTTCGGCTTTCTTGCCGGGTGCGAGCGAGCCAGCCCTCAAGGCGGCGATAGACCACGGGATGCGCATCACGTTCCCGATGCTGCTGATGTCGAGCCGACAATTCGGAAATTGGAACAGCTATCTTCCGCGCAATCCGGGGTTCATGTAGTCCGGCGCAATTGAGTACATGCCTAGCTCGCCCAGTTCTCGCGAAATTCGGGAAACAGTGTCAGACCTCCGCAGGCGTAGATGGTCTGCCCGGTGATATAGCTCGCCTCATCCGAGGCGAGGAAGGCGAACACGGCGGCGATCTCTTCCGGCGTCCCCACGCGCCCGAGCGGGATGTGGCTGGCGACGACGCCGCGCTTTTCGGGATCGCCGGTCCAGGCGGCGTTGATCGGCGTGTCGATCGCGCCGGGCCCGACCGCGTTGACGCGGATGCCGCGCGCGGCGAATTCCAGCGCCAGCGTGCGCGTCAGATTGGCCATGCCGCCCTTGCTGATCGAATAGGCGAGATAGCCGGGCTTGGGGATGATCTGGTGGACGCTTGAGCAATTGATGATGGTGCCGCCTCCGCCGCGCCCGACGAAATGCGCGAGCGCCTTCTGCGCGCAGAGCACGGCGCCGTTCAGGTTGACGTCGATGATGCGGCGATAGGTTTCGACATCGAGCGCATCGCTCGGCGATTCCCGCTGGAATCCGGCATTGTTGACGAGGCAATCAAGGCGCTTCCACCGTGCCAAAATCGTCTCGAACATCGCGGCGATGTCCTGTTCATTGCCGACGTCGGCCTTGACGATGAAGTGATCGAGCTTGCCATGGCCACGATCGCTCGACGCCGTCCGTGCGGCCGCGAGCGTCTCCTCGGCCCTGCCGGCATGATCGAAATAGTTGATGGCGACGGTCGCGCCTTCCTGGGCGAGGCGGATGGCGACCGCGCGACCGATGCCCTGGGAGGCGCCGGTCACCAGCGCATATTGACCGACAAGGCGCGAGGGAAGTTGGGGTGAACGATCGGTTTGTGGCATGAGTTTTCTCCGGGACTCCTCATCATCGACGGAACGGGAATTTTGTTCCATCCCCGCAGCGCATCCCTGGGATTCATTCCGCGCGCCGCGCCAGCGGCGAGGAGAGGATCTGATAAAGGATGATGGCACCGAAGGTCGCGGTGCCGATGCCGCCCATCGCAAATGCGCCGAATTTGAGCGTGAGATCGCCGGCGCCGGCCGTCAGCGCGACGGCAACGGTGATCAGATTGGCGGGATTTGCGAAGTCGACCTTGTTCTCGACCCAGATCCGGCCCGCCATCGCGGCGATCAATCCGAACAGCACGATCGAGAGGCCACCGATCACGGGTCCCGGAATCGAGAGAATGAGCGCGCCGAATTTCGGCGAGAAGCCGAGCAGGATCGACACCGTGGCCGCAAAGGCAAACAGCAGCGTCGAATAGACCTTCGTAGCCGCCATGACGCCGATGTTCTCGGCGTAGGTGGTGACGCCGGTGCCGCCGCCGCAGGCGGACACAATCGTGGCGAGGCTGTCGCCGAGCAGCGCGCGGCCGAGGAAATCGTCGAGGCTCCGACCCGTCATCGCGCCGATGGCCTTGATGTGACCGAGGTTCTCGGCGACGAGGATGATCGCGACCGGTGCGATCAGGACAATCGCATCGGCATGGAAGCTCGGGGCCGTGAAGTTCGGCAGGCCGAGCCACGGCGCGGCCGAGAGCTGTGTGAAGTCGATCGGCTTGCCGAAGCCGAGGCCGTTCGCGAACAGCAAGTACAAGAGATATCCGCCGATCGCGCCGAGGATGATCGGCAGGCGGCGCCACAGGCCCGGAGCGGCAACGGCAACCACGCCGATCATCAGCACGGTCGCAAGCCCGATCCAGGTGTCGAACGCGCTGGCGCTCACTGCCTTCACCGCGACCGGCGCGAGGTTGAGGCCGATCGCAGCGACCACGGCGCCGGTGACAGCCGGCGGTAGCAGCCGCTCGACCCAGCCAACCCCAGACCACATCACGATCAGCGCGATCAGGCCGTACAGCACCCCGGCTCCGACGATGCCGCCGAGCGCAACGGACAGGTTCGGGTTCGGCCCTTGCCCGGCATAGCCGGTGGCGGCGATGACGACGGCGATGAACGCGAAGCTCGAGCCGAGATAGCTCGGCACGCGCCCTGCGACGATGACGAAGAAGATCAGCGTGCCGATGCCGGAGAACAGGACCGCAACATTGGGGTCGAACCCCATCAGCAACGGCGCGATGATCGTTGAACCCGACATTGCGACGCAATGCTGGAGACCGGAGACGATCGTCTGGCCCCAAGGCAAACGCTCCTCGGGCATGATCACGCCGGAGGTCTTCAGTCTCCAACGTGGAAAATAGCCTTGCGCCTGCTCTTCCGAGCCCGTTGTAGTCGACATGTTTCCCCCAAGTGCGACTCAAGTGCAGTGCAACGATCAACCTTCGCGCGAACCGACAAAAATGTGATTGTCGCTTCAGCGGCGGTCATCACATGATATCGATCATGCACGATCGATGCGTTCCGGGCACACATGATGACACAAGTTGCAATCCAGCCAGCCGTCCATCGCCGTCACCAGCCCTGGTACCGCATCCTCTACGTTCAGGTCCTGATCGCAATCGTGCTCGGGGTGCTGATCGGCTACTTCTATCCCGATCTCGGCAAGGCGCTGAAGCCGCTCGGCGACGGCTTCATCGCGCTGATCAAGATGATGATCGCGCCGGTGATCTTCTGCACCGTGGTGCACGGCATCTCCTCGATGGGTGACCTCAAGCGCGTCGGCCGGGTCGGGCTGAAGGCGCTGATCTATTTCGAGACCGTCTCCACCGTCGCGCTGGCGGTCGGCCTGCTCGTCGGCGAGGTGCTCCAGCCCGGACACGGCTTCAACATCGACCCGGCCACGATCGATCCGAAATCGGTTGCGACCTACGTCACGAAGGCCAAGGAAGAGGGCATCGTTGCCCATCTGATGGCGATCATCCCCGACAGTTATCTCGGCGCGATCGCGCGCGGTGACCTGTTGCAGGTGCTCCTGATCTCGATTCTCTCCGGCTTCGCGATCGCCTTCCTTGGCAAGGCCGGCGAGCCGATCGCGGAGGCAATCGACAAGGCCGCGAAGATGTTCTTCGGCATCATCCGCATCATCGTGCGCGTGGCGCCGATCGGCGCCTTCGGCGCGATGGCGTTCACCGTCGGCGCCTACGGCCTCGGCTCGCTGCTCAACCTCGCCGCCCTGATCGGCACGTTTTACCTGACCAGCATCCTGTTCGTGCTGATCGTGCTCGGCGCGATCGCGCGGCTCGCCGGCTTCTCGATCGTGCGCTTCATCGCCTACATCAAGGACGAGCTCCTGATCGTGCTCGGCACCTCGTCGTCGGAGACGGTGCTGCCGCAGATGATCCAGAAGATGGAACATCTCGGCGCCTCGCGCTCGGTGGTCGGCCTCGTCATTCCGACCGGCTACAGCTTCAACCTCGACGGCACCAACATCTACATGACGCTGGCGACGCTGTTCTTAGCGCAGGCCACCAATACCCATCTCACGATCTGGCAGGAGCTCGGCATCCTCGGCATCGCCATGATCACATCGAAGGGCGCCTCGGGCGTGACCGGCGCCGGCTTCATCACGCTCACCGCCACGCTCTCGATCGTGCCGGACATCCCGATCCAGTCGATCGCGATCCTGGTCGGCATCGACAAGTTCATGAGCGAATGCCGCGCGCTGACCAACCTGATCGGCAATGGCGTCGCCTGCGTCGTCATCAGCCTCTCCGAGGGCGAACTCGACCGCGACGCGCTGCACGAGACCATGGCTCATCCGCTGGAGATGGGCGAGGCGTTGGAGCCGGGCGGCGGCAGGTGAGACGCAGGCCCCGCGAACACAACTCTACGGAGTTCCAACGCGGTATTTTCCCGGAGTAGAAAATTGATGAGATGCGCGTCACAACAGACGCGTTGTGATCACCGGTTGATACTAAGTTTTTCCGCCCGACGCGCTGGGGGCAGAGCGTCGGGCTTTTGTAGTCGTTGCGAAGAATGACACCGCGCCCTCCAAGGCGAGGGCGCCGGACCTGATCAGCCCTTCAGCGCGGTCACGACCACCTCGATCAGTGCGCCGCCGCCGAGATCGGCGACGCCGACGGTGGCACGCGCCGGCAGATTGTCGCCGAAGAACTCGGTCCAGGCCGCATCCATCTCCTTCTTCTTGGAGAGATCGGTGACGAAGATCGAGGCGCTGACGACGCGCGAGGCGTCGGTGCCGGCCTCTTTCAGATAGCCGGCGATCTTGCCGAGGATGTTGCGGGTCTGCTCGCCCATCGAGACCGAGGTGTCGTCGGCGATCGTGCCGCCGACGAAGACGAAGCCGCCTGCTTCGACCGCGCGGTGCATGATGGGCGTGCGGATGCTGCGGGTAATGCTCATGATATCCTCTTCTTAGAGCAGGGAAGGATGGAAGCGGTCGATGCCGAGATCGCCGATGCGGGTCTGGGTGCCGCCGTTCACGATCAGCTCCGCCATGACGGCGCCGGCGCCGGGGCCGAGCTGGAAGCCGTGCAGCGAGAAGCCGAACTGGTGGTAGAGGCCCTTGTGTCGCGCGCTCGGCCCGAACACGGGCAAATCGTCCTTCATCTTCGCCTCGATGCCGGCCCAGGCGCGCATGATGGTCGCGCTGCGCATCACCGGAAACAGCTCGAATACGGTGCGGGCGCTGACGGCGAGGCTCTTCCAGTCCAGCACCGTCTCGTTACGGTCCTGATAGGGCGTTGCCAGATGGCCGCCACCGATCAGCACGGTGCCGTTCTTGAACTGCTTGAAGGACAATTTGCGGCCGCGCAGGATCACGACCGGATCGATGAAGTGCGGCACGCGCGAGGTGATCATCAGCATCGGCGCCACGGTCTCGACCGGAACGGGTTCGCCGAGCGCCGCCGCAATCCGGCCGGCCCAGGCGCCGGCCGCATTGACCAGCACCGGCGCGGCATAGCTTTCAGTGCCGGCATCGACGCGCCAGAGGCCGTCGCTGTGCCGGATGTTGCTCGCGGCTACACCCTCGCGCACGATGGCGCCAAGTTGCTCCGCCTTGCGCCGGAACGCCGTCGTCGCCTGCGCCGGATTGGCCGCACCGTCGCGGCGCGAGACCACGCCGCCGGGGCACGTGTCGGCCACGGCAGGCACCAGCCGCCGCAGCTCGGCCGCATCGATCAACTCCTCATGGGTGAAGCCGAGTGCATTGAGCTCGGCAACGCGCGCGCGGCAGGTCGAAAGCTCGTCCTCGTTCTCCGCGACCAGGACCTGACCATGGCTCTCGAAACTGCAATCGTCATCGACGAGCTCGGCGATCTTCTCCCAGATTCCCATGGATCGGATCGAAAGCGGGATTTCGGGGATGTGACGCGCGAGCTGACGGACGCCGCCGGCGTTGACGCCCGAGGCGTGCCGGCCCGCATAGTCCTTCTCGATCAGCACCGGCTTCATGCCGGCAAGGCACAGATGCAGCGCGGTCGAGCATCCGTGGATGCCGCCGCCGACGACGATCGCATCCACGTTTTTGGTCATCCGCGCACCACCGCCTTGACGTCGGCCTCGCTCTTCGGAACGGCGGCGAGCTCGGCGAGCGTGATCGGTTTGACCGGCGCGCGCAGGCGGTAATAGCCGATCTCCTGCGGGCTCTTAGCCCGAGCCTGCGCCATCAGTTCGGTGACGGTGAGGCCGCAGAGCCGGCCCTGGCATGGTCCCATGCCGGTGCGGCGATAGGCCTTGAGCTGATTGGGCCCCGTCGCGCCGATCGCGACCGCGTCGAGGATGTCCTTTGCCGTCACCTCCTCGCAGCGACACACGATGGTGTCTCCTGACGGAATCCGGAACTGCGGCGCCGGGCGGAACAGCGTGTCGAGGAAGGCGCGGCCACGCTCCGCTTTGGCGAGATCAGAGCGCAACGCCGCCATCGGCGCGAGCTTCGCCGCGGCCGCCGGCGCCAGCGCGTCCACGGCGGCGCGCGCCGCGATGCGGCCGCGCACCACGGCCGCGGTCGCGCCGCCGATGCCGGCGCCGTCGCCGGCGACCGCGATGCCCGCAATCGATGAGTTGCCGCTCCGATCGAGCACCGGCGACCAGCACAATTGCAGCTCGTCCCAGCGATGCTCGACGCCGGCCGCCATCGCGAGATTGACATTGGGCACGACGCCCTGGTGCAGCAGCAGCAGGTCGGCGGGAATGGTCTCGCGCTTGCCACCGGCGACATAGCTCACGTTCGCGAGTTGCCCGTCGCCGGCCGCGGCCAGCTCCGTGACGCCGGAGACGACCCGGACCTTCGCCCGCACCTCCCGCATCATCGAAAGGCCTTTTGCGAAGTACGGCGAGGTCAGGAAGGCGAACGCATGAGGCAGCGCCGCGAAGTAATTGCCGCGTTCGGTGGTGTCGAGGATGCGATCGACACGGCCGCCGAGACGCAGGATCTGCGCGGCGAGCAGCCAGAGCAGGGGCCCCTGCCCCGCGATCACCGTGCGGCCATCCGGCACCAGCGCCGACGACTTCAGCATGGTCTGCGCGGCACCGGCGGTCATCACGCCCGGCAGCGTCCAGCCGGCAATCGGGAACGGCCGCTCCAGCGCGCCCGTCGCGAGGATCACCCGCCGCGCCCTAGGGAAGGCCGAGGCGCCGCCGATGGAGACGCCAATCTCGAGATTGCGGTCGAGGCTCCAGACCGTCGCGCGCTGGATAACTTCCGCGTTGCTCGCGCGCAGCGCCCGCACGAGATCGGCGCCGACCCAGTAGTCGGCGCCGAGCTGATCGCGGGTGGTCACCGGCGTCGAGGCGATGGCGCGAAACACCTGGCCGCCGGGGCCGATATTCTCGTCGAGCAGCAGGGTCGACAGGCCGGCCTCGGCGGATGTCGCAGCGGCGGCGAGACCGGCGGGTCCCGCTCCGATCACCACGACGTCATAGCTCTCGCGCTTGGGGGCCGTGGTCATTTTCCGATCTCCCGCTTGCCCTTCTGGATCTCGATCTGCATGCCCTCAACAACCGGCACGAGGCAGCCCTGGCGGTTGCCGACGCCGTCGATGGTGACGAGGCAGTCGAAACACACACCCATCATGCAGTAGGGCAGCCGCGGCGCGCCGCTCACAGCGGTCGTGCGGCGCACGTCGCGTCCCGAGGCCAGCAACGCGGCGGAGACGGTGTCGCCCTGTCGCGCCGCGATGGCGACGCCATCGACGAAGACCTGCACTTGCGGTCGCGTGTCCTGTTCGGATCGTTTGAACATGGGGATGCCTCTTGGCTCCTTCAGTGGAATCTCTAATACCCGCTGTTGTTCGCCGCGCCCGCGCCGCCGAAGCGGCTGGCGGAGAACGCGCCGACCAGCTCCGGCTCGAGCGCGCCTTGCGCCACCATGCGCGCAACCTCGAAGGCGTGGTTGGAGGCGAGCGTCACGCCGGAATGGCAGCAGGCGACGAACGCGCCGGGATGCGTCTCCGACTGGTCGTAGATTGGAAAACCATCCTGCGGCATGACACGGATGCCGGCCCAGCTCCGGACCACGTTGAGCCGCGCCAGATGCGGAAACATCCGCTGCGCGCGATCGGCCATCACTGCGCTGATCGAATGCTTCAGCGCGCGTTCGTCGAGCTCGTCCTCCTTGCTGTCGCCGATCATCACTGTGCCCTCGTCGGTCTGGCGGATCGTGGTCAGCGGATGCGGCAGGAACGGCGCCGTCCGCTCGGTCACCACGATCTGGCCGCGGGTCGGGCCCATTGGGGCGTAGAGGCCGACCATCGGCGCCAGCGTCTGGTTGGCATTGCCGGCGGCCAGCACGACCTTGCCGGCACGGACCTCGCCCTGTGGCGTCGTCAGGCGGAATTCGCCGCCGCTCTTGGTGATCGCAGAGACCGGACGCTCCGGCAGGTAGTCGATGCCGAACGCCTTGAAGCCGGAGTGGAAAGCGCGAAACGTGCGCAGCGAATTGACATGACCGTCAAGCGGGCAATAGCTGCCGCCGGAGACCTCGGGGCCGATCAGCGGCAGCGCCTTCTTCACCTCGGACGCCGGCATCATCTCCATCTTGTAGTCGGCCGCGCCGGCCTGGTTGTGCATGCGCTTGACGAGCTCGGTGCGCTGGCCGAACTCGTCCTCGCCAAGCGTTAGATGAAAGCCGCCATTCTGCTGCAGGCACACGTCGAGCCCGGTCTGCTGCTTCAGCTCCGAAGCAAGCCGACTCCAGGCTTCCGAGGCACGCACGGTCCAGACCGTATAGGCCGGCATGCCGAGCCCTTTGCTCTGGACCCAGACCAGCGCGAAATTGGCGCGCGAGGCGCGCTTGGTGATGTCGCCCTCGTCGAGCACGACAACCGCCTTGCCGAGCCGGCCGAGGCCCCAGGCGATGGCGGATCCGAGCAATCCGCCGCCGACGACGGCGACGTCATAGTCCCTTTGCATGGGTTCTCCTATCGTCCCGTATCGCCCTTGCCGGCGAGCACGCGGTCGAGCCCGTAGAAGCGGTCGAGCAGGATGAGAGCGGTCATGGTGATCGCGATCACGCAGGCCGAGACCGACGTCACCAGCGGATCGATGTTGTCCTGGATGTAGAGGAACATGCGCACCGGCAGCGTCTCGGTGCCGGGCGCTGCGAGGAAGACGGTCATGGTCAGATCGTCGAAGGACTGGATGAAGGCGAGCGCCCAGCCGCTGATGACGCCGGGCAGGATCAGCGGCAGCGTCACGCGGCGGAACAGCGTCCAGCCGTTGGCACCGAGCGAGACCGCCGCCATCTCGACCGAAAGGTCCATGCCGGTCGCGGCCGCGAGCGTCAGCCGCAGCGCGAACGGAAACACGATGATGACATGCGCGATGATCAGCGCCGCAAAGCTGCCGCCCAGTCCAAACGAGGTGAAGAAGCGCAGGAAGGCGATGCCGAGCACGACATGCGGGATCATCAACGGCGACAAAAACAGCGCCGCGAGCCCGTCGCGGCCGCGAAAACGATAGCGCGCGATCGCGAGCGCCGCCGGCACAGCGAACAACAGCGCCACGAGGGAGGACAGCGCGCCGAGCCCGAGGCTGACCCAGAAAGCGTGGATGAATTCGGGATAGCTCGCGATCGTCCTGAACCAGCGCAGCGAGAAGCCGTTGGTCGGCAGCGACAGATAGCCCTCGGGCGTGAAGGCGACGAGACAGACGACCAGGATCGGCGCCACCATGACGATGACGAAGATGGTGTGGAAGATCAGCGCGAGCGGGCCGTTCCGTCTCATCGGAACACCTCGGCATAGCGCCGCTCGATCAGCGCATTGCTACCGACGACGATCAGGATCAGCGCGACCAGCAGCAATGTGGCCACCGCCGCACCCAGTGGCCAGTTCAGCGTGTTGAGGAACTCGTCATAGGCGAGCGTCGCGGCGACCTTGAGCCGGCGGCCGCCGATGATCGCGGGCGTCGCGAATGCGCTGGCCGACAGCGAGAACACGATGATCGCGCCCGACAGCACGCCCGGCATGATCTGCGGCATGATGATGCGGCGGATGATGGTGACAGGCCCCGCACCGAGCGACATCGCGGCGTTCTCGATCTGCGGATCGAGCCGCTGAAGCGCCGCCCATACCGACAGCACCATGAACGGCATCATCACATGCGCGAGCGCAACCACCATGCCGGTCTCGGTGAACATGAAGGGCAAGGGCGAGCGGATCAGCCCGAGCGACATCAGGAGCTTGTTGACGAGGCCGTTATTGCCGCCGAACAGCAGCGCCCAGCCAAGCGTGCGCGCCACCACCGAGATCAGGAGCGGCCCGAGGATGACGAGCAAGAAGAAGCTCTTCCAGCGCCCGCTCATGCGGTTGAGGATGTAGGCTTCTGGCGCACCCAACACGGCGGTGAGCAGCGTGGTCAGGATCGCGATCCGAAAGGTCCGCCAGAACATCTCAGCGTAGTAGGGATCGGTCGCGATCTCGTGCCAGTTCTTCAGAATGAAGACCGGTTCGATGCCCTTGTACTGGCCCCAGTCGTGGAACGACAGCATCACGGTCATCGCGAGCGGAATCAGCAATACGCCGACAAACAGCATCAAGGCCGGCGCCGTCAGCGCCCAGGGCGCGCGCGCACCGCGCTCCTGTGCGGCGCTCTGCGGAGCCGTGTCGGCGACCGCGCTCATGCAGCGGCTCCCGCACGCACGCTCATGTCTTCCGGTCGCCAGGCAAGTCGCACGGCGTCGCCTTCGGCCGGCTGCTTCTGGCCGTCATTCTGGCGGATCACGATTGCCGGGCCGCATTCGCTCTCGCACTGGAACAGCCAGTGATTGCCCTGGAAGATGCGGGTGACGACTTTCGCAGCGAGACCTGCATCGCCGAAACCGATCCGTTCAGGACGAACGCTGACGGTTACCGGACCGCTAAGTCCGGCCGGCGCCGGTACGCTCCAGGATCCCGCGACCAGTCGCGCAGGCGCACTGGCCCGATCGATCGTCGCGGCAAAGTCATTGGTCTTGCCGAGGAACTGCGAGACGAAAGCCGAGGCCGGCCGCTCATAGGTTTCCTGCGGCGTGCCGATCTGCTCGATCCGACCCTGGCTCATCACCACGATCCTGTCCGACAGCGACATCGCCTCGTTCTGGTCGTGGGTGACCAGGATCGTGGTGGTGCCCAGTGTGCGCTGGATCTGGCGCAGCTCGATCTGCATCTCCTCGCGCAGCTTGGCGTCGAGATTGGACAGCGGCTCGTCGAGCAGCAGCACGCTCGGCTTGATCACCAGCGCGCGGGCCAGCGCGACGCGCTGCTGCTGACCACCGGACATCCGGCGCGGATGGCGGTCTTCATAGCCGGCAAGGCCGACCATCGCGAGCGCGGCGCGGACGCGCTCGGCCCGCTCCGCCCGCGGCACGTTCCGCATCTCCAGACCGAAGGCGACGTTTTCCGCCGCGGTCATGTGCGGAAACAGCGCGTAGCTCTGGAACACGATGCCGAGCCCGCGCCTGGCCGGATGGACCGCGGTCAGGTCCTTGCCCTCGAGGCGAATCGCGCCGCGCGTGGGGTCGAGGAAGCCCGCAATCATCTGCAGGGTCGTGGTCTTGCCGCAGCCGGAAGGGCCAAGGAAGGAGATGAACTCCCCTTTGCCCACCGCGAGACTGAAGTCGTCGACGACAGTCTGCGCGCCGAAATGCTTGGCGACCCGATCGAGCTCGAGATAGGCCATGGCGCGGTCTCCGGTGCGAACGATCAGGTCAGCGCTCGACCTCGCGATTCCAGCGCTTGGTCCACTCTTCGCGCTTCTCGTTGATGACGGTCCAGTCCGGATTATAGAGCTTTGCCGCGCGCTCGCCGATCGGCGCCATCTTGCCGAGCTCCGGCGGCACGACGACCGATTTCAGCACCGGACCGTAGCCGTAATCCTTCAGCATCACGAGCTGGATTTTTGGGTCGAGCAGCATCTTGACGAAGCTCACCGCAAGCGGCGAGGCATTTGGCTTGGAGATTGGACAAGCCGTCGTCAGCAGCGTCGCCGCGCCTTCCTTCGGATAGATGAAATCGACCGGGAAGCCGGTATTGGCAAAGCTCTGCACGCGGCCCGTGCCCCACACCGCGATGACGGCTTGGCCGGACTGGAACAGCTCGGTCATCTTGCCCGGCGACGGCTCGTAGGCCAGTACGTTCGGATTGATGTCGGTCTTGAAGATCTTGAAGCCGGAATCGACATTGGACTCGCCGCCGCCATTCATCTTCGACAGCATCACCAGGGCCTCGAGGCCATAGGTGTTGTTGATCGGCGGGATGACGAGCTGCTTTGCGTATTTCGGATCCTTCAGATCGTTCCAGGAGGTCGGTGGCGCCCAGCCTTTCTCGGCAAAGGCCTTGGTGTTGTACATCAGGCCGGTCGCGACGATGCCGATCGCAACCGCACGATCGTCCTTGAAACGGGCGGTGTCGTAGAGATCGGCCGGCAGGCCGTCGAGCTTGCCGCAGAAACCGAGCTGGATCGCCTGGTACATCGGGCCGTCGTCGACGATCGCGACGTCGATCTGCTGGTTGCCCTTCTGCGCCTGGAGTTTTGCCAGCGTGTCGGTGGAGTTGCCGGCGACGTACTCGACCTTGACGCCGTTCTCCTTCTCGAAATTCGGGATCACCTCGTCGCGGATCGTCTTCTCGAACGAGCCGCCATAGCCGGCCACGTAGAGCGTCTTTTGCTGGGCCGCGACCATCGACGGGGCCGCGGCGAGCGCCGCGATGCCGACCGCTGTCAGAAGGCTGAGAGTCTTCATAAGGACCAATCTCCAATACCGGGATGAGGGACGTGTCGACGATCAGACGGCCGAAGCGCAGTCCGCGTTCCCCTCGGCGCAAATCCCGATTCCAACAGGGCTCCGGCCCCTGCCAAACGGGTTTTGGCGCGATCGGGAGGGTTTGGCCCCGATCTGCCGGAAAAACGGGCTGTCTCCAGCGCTGATGAAAAAGATCGCAGAGCTATACTTCCATCGTCCAATGAATAATGGCACCCTCTACATGCCGAAATGTTATGAAGAGAACGGGATGGCGCGGATCAATTCGCGGCAGGTGGAAGCCTTCCGCGCGATGATGCTGACCGGCAGCGTGACCGAGGCGGCGAAGCTGATGGTGGTGACGCAGCCTGCGGTAAGCCGGTTGCTGCGCGACTTCCAGGCGCTGCTGAAAATGGAGCTGTTCGAGCGGCGCGGCACCGGGCTGGTGCCGACCGCTGCGGCAACGGCGCTCTACACGGAAGTCGAGCGCTCCTTCGTCGGCCTCGAACGCATCACCGCGGCCGCCGAAGAAATTCGCGGCCGCCGCACCGGCTCATTGCGCATCGCCGCACTACCGGCGCTGTCGAACGGCTACCTGCCGCGGCTCGCCGGACATTTCTTGAAGGAGCGGCCCAACCTCAACCTCGCCTTCTTCGGCGTGATCTCGCCGATCGTGGTCGACTGGGTGCTGAACAATCAATGCGACATCGGCTTTGCCGAGGTGCCGATCGCCCATTCCGGCCTGCCGAGCCTGCGGCTGCCGCCATTGGCGCGCGTCGCGGTGCTGCCGACCGGACATCGCCTCGCCGAAAAGCAGGTGCTGGAGCCGCGCGACTTCGAGGGCGAGACATTCGTGTCGCTCTCGGCGGGCTCTGCGAGCCGGCATCTGATCGACCAGATCTTCCACCGCAGCGACGTCCGCCGCGTATTGCGGGTCGAAACCACACTGTCGGAGATCATGTGCGGCATGGTGTCGTCGGGACTTGGGGTTGCGATCTGCGATCCCTTCACGGCTGAAGAATTCTCCACCCGCGGCATCGTCGTGCGGCCCTTCCTGCCGCGCATCGACTTCGAATTCTCCGCCGTCTTTCCCGCGCAGCGCAGCCCCTCGCCGGTGGCGCTGGATTTCGTCGAGACCGTGCGCAAGTCACTCACCGCGTTCGACGAACAGCCCGCGCATGAGGCCGCGCTCAGCCGTTGAACGCGGCCTGCGCCTCGGGCAGGTCCCAGATCTTGCCGATCGCGACGCTGCCTGCTGCAGTGATCGCCTTCTCGTCGCCGCCGAGATAGCGGCCGGCATCGATCAGCAGGCGCCCGTCGACGATTACCTGATCGATATTGGCGCGGTTGGCGAGCGCGATCAGCGCGCGGCGCGGGTCGAACAGCGGTTGAAGATGCGGATGGGTGAGATCGACCACCGTGAGATCCGCGGTCGCGCCCGGCTCGATCCTGCCGAGATCCGGCCGCTTGATGACGTCGGCAGCGACGGCCGTGTTCGCCTCGATCAGTTCTGGCGAATTCGCGACATCGGCGCGCTGCGACGTCGTCTTGGAGATGAGTGAGGCGGCGTTGAGCTCGCCGAGCAGGTCCATGTTGTAGCCGTCGGTGCCGACCACGGTGCGCACGCCGTGCTCGGCGAAGCGGCTGAAGGCGGCGGTGATGCCGGCGCGCGCGAACACGCGCGGGCAGTTCAGCACGGTCGCGCCGCGCGCCGCCATCAGCTTCAGATCGTCATCGGTACTGGAAATGCAGTGTGCAGCCATAAGGTCGGGTGCAAGGAGCCCGAGCCAGTCTAGATATTGCGCCGGTGTGCGGCCACCATAGCGCTTGCCGATGATCTCGACCTCGGCCCGGCTTTGCGCCAGATGCGTCGTGATGGGCACGCCGAGCTCACGCGCACGTGCGGCGCAGGCCTTCAAGAGATCAGGGCCACAGGTATCGGTCGCATGCGGGCTCATCGCAAGGCCGATGCGCCCGTCGCCGCGACCGTTCCAGCGCTGATAGAGCGCATCCCACGTCGCCATGTCCGCCGCGCCGTCGTCGCCGGCATAGCAGACCACGCCGTCGGCCCTCGCCTTGGCGTCCGAGGTCGAGAATAGATAAGGCGCGCCATAGAAGCGGATGCCCATCTCCTCGGCGGCGTCGAACATTTCCGGTATAGAGTTGCGGAACGGCTCCATCACCGTGGTGGCGCCGCCCTTGAGAAGCTGGAGGATGCCGAGCCGCGCGACGGCCATGCGCTCCTCCCCAGTCAGCAGACCGGCACCGCGCTTGGTCAGCGGCAGGAGCACCGTGTAGACGATGCTCTGATTGTTGCGGCGGCCGTTGCCGTCCTCGGTGTGGCTGCGCGCCACCGCCTCGCTGAAGCAGTGATTGTGCAGGTTCAACAGGCCCGGCAGAACGAAGCGGCCGGGGCGGTCATGAACCTGATCAGCGCGAGGCCTGTCGCGCGTGACCGCGGCGATCTTGCTGCCTTCGACCAGAACCCAGTGGTCGCGCAGGACCTCCTGCGTACCGTCCTTGCGTGACAGCACATAGCTGCCGAAGATCGCGATCGTGCTCATGCGGGGCGTACGTTCCAGAAGACGGCGGTGCCGTCGAGAATGCCGGTAATGGCCTTGCGGTAGGCGGTCGGCTGCTTGTACAGGCCTACCGGGATATAGGGAATCTCCTCGAACGCCACCGCCTGGATCTGGCGGCAGATGCGCTGCTGCTCGGCGAGCTCGGAGGCAGCCAGCCACTCGCTGCGCAAGCCGCCCATCTTCTCGCTCGCATACCAGCCGGCGACCTTGCCCTCGCCGCGCAGATTGGTGTTGCCAGCAGGGTTGAGCCAGTCGATGCCCTGCCAGTTGGCGACCGCGGCACTCCAGCCGCCCTGCGCAAGCGGCTCCTTCTTGAGCTGCCGCTGCAAAATGACGGCAAAATCGAGCCCGGCATATTCGACATTCATGCCCGCTTTGCGCAAGCTGTCGACGGCGATCTCGCCGAGCGGTTTCTGTGCCAGCGAGTTGGTTGGAACGAGCAACACGATCTTCTCGCCATTGTAGCCGGCGGCCTTCAGATCGGCCCTGACCTTGGCGTAGTCGCGCGGCCCGCGAAACACGTCGAGACCGACCTCGCTCGCCATCGGCGTGCCAGGTGCGAAATAGCCGATCGGCGAGACCTGATAGGCCGGATCGGTGCCGGCGACGGCAGTCATGAAGGCGGACTGATCGATCGCACCTAACAGTGCGCGGCGGATGGCGGGATTGTCGAACGGTGGCTGCAAATGATTGAGGCGCAGCATGCAGGCGTAGCCTCTGGGATCGAGGATCCGGGTCTCGATGTCGCCGGCCGCCTGGATCACCGGCAGGAGATCGTGCGGTGTCGTCTCCTGCCAGTCCTGCTCGCCGGTTTGCAACGCGGCGACGCCGGTGCCGGCATCGGGCGTGGTGGTCCAGACCACGCGATCGTAATGCACGACCTTCGGCCCCGCCGTCCAATCCGGCTTGCCGTCGGTGCGCGGCTGGTAGCGCTCGAACCGGGCATAGGCGTTGCGCGCGCCCTGCACGCGCTCGTCGGCGAGATAGCGGAACGGACCGCTGCCGACGACCTCGGTCAGCGGCTTGAACGGATCCTGGCTCGCCAGCCGCTCCGGCATCATGAAGCAGGCGTTGATCGCGGCCTTGCCGAGTGCCTGCGGCAGCAACGGGAACGGACGCTTGAGACGGAAGCGGATGGTGCGGTCATCAGCGGCCGAGAGCTCGTCGGTCGCCCCCATCAGTTCGCCACCAAAGCCGTCGCGCGCGGCCCAGCGGCGGATGCTCGCGACGCAATCTCGGGCGAGCACGCGCTCGCCGTCGTGCCAGAACAGACCGTCGCGCAGGGTGAGGTCCCACTGGAGCCGATCACCGGAGATCACGTGGCCCGACACCATCTGCGGCGAGACCTGAAGCGATGAGCTCATGCCGTAGAGCGTGTCGTAGACCATGAAGCCGTGGTTTCGCGACACCTGCGCAGTCGAATAGACCGGATCGACGAAAGCAAGGTCGATCACCGGGATGAAGCGCAGCGTGGTCTGTTCCTCGGCTCGCAGGATGCCCGGCAGCGACAGGGCCGGCGCGGCGGCCGCGGCTTTGAGCAGGGAGCGGCGGGAGATCGGCATCGAACAAACTCCTAGGACGCGAAACGAGCGAGGCGGCCGATCGGTGCGCCCAGCACCTCGTCGTCGCGCATGACGGTGTGGCCGCGGATGATGGTTGCGACCGGCCAGCCGGCGATCTTCTTGCCGGCGAAGGGCGTCCAGCCGCATGGCGAGACGATCCAGGATTCCTCGATCGTGCGCTTCGCCGTCATGTCGACCAGGGTGAAGTCGGCATCGTAGCCGGCCGCCAGCCGCCCTTTGCCGACGAGGCCGTAGACGCGGGCGGGACCGGCTGCCATGAGATCGACGAGGCGCGACAGTGACAGCCGGCCGGCATTGACGTGATCGAGCATCACGGGGACGAGCGTCTGCACGCCGGTCAGCCCGGCCGGGCAATCCGGCCACGGCAGCTCCTTGGCCGCGCGCGCATGCGGCGCGTGATCGCTGCCGATGGTGTCGACGATGCCGTCGCGCAGCGCGGCCCAGCTTGCCTCGCGATGGCGTTCACCGCGGATCGGCGGGTTCATCACGCCAAAGCCCTTGAGCGTGTCGTAGCAGTCCGGCGCGACCTGCGTGAGGTGATTGACCAGCACCTCGACGGTCGCGACGTCGCGATAGTCGCGCAGGTAGCCCAGCTCCTCCGCCGTGGAGACGTGGAGGATGTGCGCGGGACGTCCGGTCTTGCGGGCCAGCGCCATCAGGCGGCGGGTGCCGAGAAAGGCGCATTCCTCGTCGCGCCATTCCATGTGAGAGCGATGTGGCATGCCGCGCGAAAACATCGGCTTGCGCGCCTGGAGGCGGTATTCGTCCTCGCTGTGGAAGGCGATGCGGCGGCGGCCGGCACGCATGACCTTCTCGAGATGCTCGTCGTCCTCGACCAGGAGCGATGCGGTCGAGGATCCCGCAAAGACCTTGATGGCGCAAACGCCGCTCTCGCTCTCGAGATGCGCGAGCTCGCCGATATTGGTCTTGGCGCCGGCGATGTAGAGGCCGATGTCGCAAAAACTCTGCTGTTCGGCGAAGCCGCGCTTCCAGTCGAGCTGCGCCTGGTCGGCGATCGGCGGGTTGGTGTTGGGCATGTCGAACAGCGTGGCGATGCCGCCCAGCACGGCGGCGCGGGTGCCCGTGCTCAGCGTCTCCACAGCGGGATCGCCTGGATCGCGTAAGTGGACGTGGCTGTCGATCAGGCCGGGCAGGACGTGGAGGCCACTCGCGTCGATCACATGATCTGCGGTATCGGACGCGCCTGCCGAGAGCGTCGCGATGCGTCCGCCGGAGACGCCGACATTGGCCGCCTCCTCGCCCCAAGGCGTAACGCAAGTGCCGTTCCTGATCAGAAGCTCAAAATGCATCGTCCACCTCTCACGCTGTCAGCAGAACCGCGCCAATCGCAGCCGCCACCGCCTGCTGCGCCGGCTCGACCACAGGCACGCCGATCGCCTCGGCAATGGCCGCACGATGCGAGGCCATGCCGGCGCACCCCATCACCACGACGTCTGCGCCGCGCTCGCTGACCAGCGCGCGTCCGGCTTCGATCAATCTGCCGCGAATGTCAGCGCCAGCCGTTTCGGCGGCGCTGGCGCCGACCGACCAGCTTCCGGCATAGCGGGTCTCAACGCCGATCTGGCGCACCATGCGCTGCTGGCGGCGGATGCTCGACGACGACAGCGCGATGACGCCGAAGCGCTCGCCGAGCGTCAGTGCGCGCAGGATGCCCCACTCGGCGATGCCCATCACCGGACGGCCGTCAGCCGCCTCGCGCACCGCATGCAGGCCGGGATCGCTAAAGCAGGCGAGCACGAAGGCATCGGCATCGTCGCGCGCGACGCGATTGACCAGCGGCATGACCACGCTGTCGGCGTCGCGCTGCGAGGTGATACTGGGTGGCCCTTCGGCAAGGCCCTCCACCGTGATCTCCGGCCCGCCGGCGATCCTGAGCGGCGCGACCGCGTCGTCGATGGCGGCCGTGACCGACGCCGACGAGTTCGGGTTGATGACCAGGATGCGGCGAGGGGTCATGGCGCAGCTCACCGGTTGTCCGCCTCATGGCGCAGGAAGTTGGCCGCGATCGCCTCGCCGGTCGTGATCCAGAGGTCCGGGCAGGATTTGGCGTAGGTCAAGAATTCGCGCAGTAGGCGCAACCGCATCGGGCGGCCGCTGCATTGCGGATGCAGCACCGTCGTCACCATGGCGCCCCAGTCCCGGACCTCGTCGAGCTCGTCCTTCCAGAGCGAGAGCACGTGCTCCCGAGGGAAGATCGAGCGCGGGCTGAAGCGGGCGGAGAGGCCGTGCATCCAGTCATCATAGCTCGCGGTGACCGGCAGCTCGATCGTGCCCGGCTTGCCGTCGGCGAGACGATGCCTGTAGGGCCGCACGTCATCGCGGAACGAAGAAGTGTAGACGATGCCGTGACGCACCAGCGCGGCGCGCAGCTCCTCGGTGAACTCGCCATACGGCGCACGATAGCCGATCGGCTTGACGCCGAGCCGGCGCTTCAGCGCCTCGAAACCCCGTTCCAGCTCCTCCTCGATCCAGGGATCACCGGGATCGGGCAAGAGATGGTGATAGCCGTGATGACCGATCTCATGGCCGGCTTTGAGAATGGATTCGGCCATGGCCGGGTGCGCATCGACCGACCATCCTGTGACGAAGAACGTCGCCTTGAGATCGAGCTGGTCGAGCAGCTCCAGCAGCTTCGGCGTGCCGACGCGCGCCTCATAGCCGCCATAGCTCATGGTGATCAGGCGCTGCGCATGCACGGCGTCCTTGCTGGTCCACGCGCTTTCCGCATCGACATCGAACGACAGGAACATCGCCGATGTATACGGCTTCGGCCAGGGATAGCTAGGTGCGGGATCCGCGGTGTTGGCCGGAACGAGCGGGATGCTCTGAAGTGCCTTACTGTCCAGCATTGATGGTTGCCTTCTCCAGTCCGTTATCGTTCAGTTTCCACTTGGCAAGCAGCGCGCGATAGGTACCGTCCGCGATCAGTGCGTCGACCGCCTCCACCATCGCCTGCTGAAGAGCCGCTTCCTTGACCGCCAGGGCAATGCCGGTGAATTGCTGCGCAATGGGCTCGCCGACCGTCGCATAGGCGCCGGGCTCGAGATCCATGATGTAGGGCAGCGTCTCGTTGCCCTGGGCGGCGGCATCGATGCGGCCCTGCCTGAGCTGGGTGCGGGCGTCGGCCGAGCCGTCGGTGCCGATGAACTGGATCGGGTTGCTCCCGCAGTTCTTCTCGCTCCACGCCGCGATCTGTGCCGGGAACATGGTGCGGCGGCTGGCGCCGACCTTCTTGCCGCAGAGCGCCGCCGCGTCCTTGAACTCCGCCTTGCGCGACTGCTGCACGAAGAACTGCGGACCGCTGCGCAAGTAATCGACGAAGGACGCGATCTCGTGCCGGCTCGCATAGTCCGTGAAGCCGGACAGAATCGCGTCCACCCGTCCCGTCGCGATCGACGGCATGAACTCGGCGAAACTGGTCTCCTGCCATTCGATCTTGACGCCGAGCTTGCGGCCCAGCGCTTCGCCGAGATCGATGTCGAATCCGGACAGCGCGTTGGTGGCGGGGTCGCGAAACTCCATCGGCGGATAGTTCGGCACCAGCGCGACCTTGATGCTGCCGCGCTTCGCGATCTCGGCAGGCAGCTCGCTCGCCGCCGCCGAGGCCGTCGTGGCACAAATCAGCGCCGCTACCACCAACATTCTCATCATCAACACGCCCCCTTCATATCACTGCAGAGAGAAAGGCCTTCGTGCGCGCCTCGCGCGGCGCGCCGAGCACGTCGGATGCAGTACCGGACTCGACGATCGTGCCCTGATCCATGTAGACGACGCGGTCGGCGACCTCGCGCGCAAAGCCGAGCTCGTGCGTCACCACCATCATGGTCATGCCGCTGCCCGCGAGCTCCTTCATCACCGCGAGCACCTCGCCGACGAGCTCCGGATCGAGCGCGCTGGTCGGCTCGTCGAACAGCATCAGCATCGGCTTCATGGCGAGCGCACGGGCGATCGCGACGCGCTGCTGCTGACCGCCGGAAAGCTGCGCCGGATACCACTCCGCCTTGGCCGCGAGCCCGACGCGCCTGAGCAGCTCGATCGCTTCAGCGCGCACCTCTTCTAGCTTGCGGCCCTGCACCTGAAGCGGGCCTTCGGTGATATTCTCCAGCGCGGTCTTGTGCGGGAACAGGTTGAAGCGCTGGAACACCATGCCGGTCTTCAGCCGCTGCCGCGCGATCTGCGGTTCGGTCAGGCGGTGCAGCCGGCCGCCCTGCTCGCGCACACCGAGCAGCTCGCCATCGAGCCAGATGCCGCCGCTGTCGATCGCCGTGAGCTGGTTGACGCAGCGGAGCAGCGTGGTCTTGCCCGAGCCGGAGGCGCCGATCAGGCACATCACCTCGCCGGCCCAGACGTCGAGCGAGACGCTTTTGAGAGCCTGAAACTCTCCAAAATTCTTGCTGACGGAGCGGATCGCGACGAGGGGTCTTGTCATCGGGCGAACTGCATTATGCCGCGGGCAAAGTGTCGCTCGAGCAGCATCTGAAGCGGCGTCAGGATGGAGACGACGAGCAGGTACCAAAGCCCGGCGACGATCAGGAGCTCGATCACGCGCGAATTGGCGTAGTAGATGTTTTCCGCGTTGTGCAACACCTCCGGATACTGGATGACGCTCGCAAGCGACGTCGCCTTCACCATGCCGATGAATTCGTTGCCGAGCGGCGGGATCACCACGCGCATCGCCTGCGGCAGGATGATCCGGCGCAGCGCGCGCAGCCGTCCCATGCCGATCGCCTGCGCCGCTTCATACTGGCCGATGTCGACCGACAGCATTCCGGCGCGCATCACCTCGGATGTGTAGGCACCCTGGTTGATGCCGAGCCCGAGCAGCGCCGCGAGGAACGGCGTCATGACGTCGACCGCACGCGCGGTCCACAGGCCGGGAATGCCGATGGTCGGAAACACCAGCGCGAGGTTGAACCACAACAGGAGTTGCAGGATCAGCGGCGTGCCACGGAACAGCCAGGTGTAGCCGGCGGCGACCGACTTCAGCACCGGATTGGGCGACAGCCGCATAATCGCAACGACGATGCCGAGCACGATGCCGAGCGTCATCGCCAGCACGGCCATCACCATGGTGTTGACGATGCCTTCGAGAATGACCTTTGCGGTCAGGAAGCGGCTGACATAGGACCATTCGATCTGGCCGCTCGCGAAGGCGCGGCCGATCGCGGCCAGCACGAGGACGATCAGGGCCGCGCCGAGCCAGCGAAACCAGTGCGGCTCGCGCGCGATCCGCATCCCGGACAGGTCGGGAAATCCCTGCGCGAGGGCGGACGCCGGCTTCATTGCGGGGCCGCATTCAGCATGGGCTGGGCCGCCGCGTTGGCGCCCAATCCCCATTTGTCGAGAATGGCCTTGTAGGAACCATCGGCGATCATCGCAGCGAGCTTCTCCGTCACAACCTCGCGCAAGGCCACATCGTCCTTGCGGAACATGATGCCCTGATAGCCTTTGGCGAAGGGTTCGCCGACGATGCGATATTTGCCGACCTCCTGCGATTGCGCGTAAGGCAGGGTCTCGCTGCCCTGCACGGCGGCATCGATGCGGCCTTGCTTGAGCTGGTTGCGAACGTCGATCGAGTTTTCACCCGGGACGTACTGGATCGCCGGCTTGCCCGCCGCCTCGCAATTCTGCTTGCTCCACTTCTCGATCTCGACCGGGAAGCTGGTGCTGCGCGTGGTGCCGACCTTCTTGCCGCAGAGATCGGCGGCGACTTTGGCCTCGCTCTCCGCCATCACGAAGAACTGCGGGCCGGTGGCCAGGTAATCGACGAAATCGGCGGTCTCCCGCCGCGAGGCGCGGTCCGAGATGCCGGAGATGATGAAATCGGCGCGCTTGGTCTGCAGCGAGGGGATCAGCTCGGCGAACGGCGTCTCGCTCCAGACGATCTTGAGACCGCCGAGCCGCTTGGCGAGTTCGTTCGCCAGATCGATGTCGAGCCCGACCAGCTCGCTGGTCGCGGGATCGCGATACTCCATCGGAGCGTAGGTCGAGTTGACCGTGAGCCGCAAGGTACCCGCCTTCTTGATCTCCGCCGGAAGCTCGGCCGCCTGCGCGCAAGTTGCAACGGCAAGCGCTGCCAGGGCGAGAGAAAGCGAAAGGCATGTCATGTCAGCTCCTTTGCCAACGCCGCGACCGGCCGTTTGGAATCAATCCGCGTCGAGAACGGCCGGCTCGATGACGCCGGCGCGTTCGGTGATCACCCTGTATTGCTCAGGCCGCCGGTGGGCGGCAAAATTGAACATCTTGTCCTTGCCCTGGCGGCAGAGGTCGAGATCGATGTCGGCGACGATCACTTCGTCGGCCAGCGTCTCCGCCTGCGCGACGATGCGGCCGTTGGGATCGACGATGCAGGAGCCGCCGATCAATCCGGAGCCGTCCTCTTCGCCGGCTTTGGCTACCGAGATCGCCCAGGTCGCGTTCATGTAGGCGTTGGCCTGCGTCACCAGGGTCGAATGGAAGGTGCGGAGTGCGGCGTCTTCGGTGACCCCGCCATTGGGATCATAGGCGGCGGAATTGTAGCCGATGCAGACGAGCTCGACGCCTTGCAGGCCGAGCACGCGCCAGGATTCCGGCCAGCGGCGGTCGTTGCAGATCATCATGCCCATGATGGCGTGGCCCCAAGCCGAGCCGGCGCGGAAGGCCGGAAAGCCGAGGTCACCGTATTCGAAATAGCGCTTCTCGAGCTGCTGGTAGCGCGCACCTGGCCGCGGCTCGACCGAGCCCGGCAGATGCACCTTGCGATAGCGGCCGAGCATGTCGCCGTCACGATCGACCAGGACAGCGCAATTGTAGCGGCGGCCGTCCGCCGTCTGCTCGGCGTAGCCCACATAGAAGCCGACGCGCAGGGCCCGCGCGCGCTCGAACAGCTTTGCCACGGCCGGGTTCGGCATGGCGCGCTCAAAATATTGGTCGAGCGCCGCACCTTCGAGCAGCCAGCGCGGAAAGAACGTCGTGAAGGCAAGCTCGGGAAACACCACAAGACTTGCACCGCGGCCAGCCGCTTCCTCCAGCAGCGCAAGCATGCGCCCGAGCGTATGCGCGCGCGTATCGGCCTTTTGCGTCGGCCCCATCTGGGCCGCGGCGGCGCGAAGAACACGAACCAAAACTGCCTCCAATCTATGCGCGCTGCCGCCTCGTTGGGCGAACGAACTGTTTGATACAGCGTGCAAATCTGCTGCCATTACGGGCAAGCAGGGCTGCAAAAGCAATTCGTTCTGCTATGATCTTTTGGCCCAGAGTATAATCGGCATTTATATGAACCTGCGTCAGCTCGAGATTCTGCGCGCCGTCATCCGCCATCGCACCACCGTGGCGGCAGCGGACGAATTGGCGCTGTCGCAGCCCGCGGTCAGCAACGCGTTGAAGACGATGGAAGCACAGGCGGGCTTTGCGCTGTTCGAGCGCGTCAACAACCGTCTGTTTCCGACCGCGGAAGCGATGGCACTGTACAAGGAGAGCGAGGCGATCTTCGCGCTGCATGCCAAGCTCGAGAACCGCGTGCGTGATTTGCGCGAGAACCGCTCCGGGCATCTGGCAATCGTCGCGACGCCGCCGCTTGCCTACAGCATCATCCCCTCCGCTTTGTCAGGCTTCCTGCGCCGCCGTCCGGAGACGCGGGTGTTCTTCGACGTCCGCCGCTATGAAGGCATCATCGAAGGCGTGCTCAGCCGCGTCGCCGAGCTCGGCTTTGCGCTCGGGCTGACGCATCACCCGGGAATCGCGCATGAGGTGGTCCACACCGGCGAGATGGTCTGCGTGCTGCCGCCGCAGCATCCGCTTGCCGATCAGCCGGTGATCTCGGCCTCGGATCTTTCCGGGCTACCCTTCATCGGGCTCGAGCGCGGCACGCGTCTCGGCGAAGCCGTGCGCGACAGCTTTGCCCGCGCCGGTGCACCGTTCCAGCCGACCGTCGAGGTGCGCTACTGCAACACGGCCTGCGTGCTCGCGGCCGCCGGCGTCGGCGCAGCGGTCGTCGATCCCTTCTCGCCGCGGCAAAACAGCGGCAGCGGCCTCGTCGTGCGCCCTTTCGCGCCGACCACCCACGCGGTCGCCTACATGCTGTGGTCGGAGGCAGAACCGCTGTCGAGGCTGGCAAAGGCCTTCCTCAACGAGGTCCGCAACGAGAGCAGGCTGCTGCAGAGCAAAATGCCACTCGCGGCGAAACCTGACTGAGCTTGCACGGTACGCACAATCTCATATCCGAGGGCACATGGCACGCATCACCATCATCGAGACGGGACACGTTCCCCGGAAATATCGCGAGCGTCACGGCTCGTTTCCGGACATGTTCGCGCGCATGGTCCGCGCCGCAGATCCCGCAAGCACGTTCGACGTCGTCAGCATCCCCGATGGCGAGGTCCTTCCCGATCCGGGCCAGGTGCAAGCTATCCTGATCACCGGTGCGGCGGCCGGCGTCTATGACGGGCTCGACTGGATCGCATCGCTCGAGGAATTCGTGCGCACCGCTCATGCGCACGGAACGCCGATGGTCGGCGTCTGCTTCGGCCATCAGCTCATCGCGCAAGCGCTGGGCGGCACCGTGCGCAAATCGGACAAGGGCTGGGGCATCGGCCGGCACGTCTACCAGGTGACACCGAACAACGGCGTTGTTGCAGGCGAGCGGCTCGCCATCGCCTGCTCACATCAGGATCAGGTGATCGAGGCTCCCAGCGATGCCCGCACGATCCTCTCATCCGACTTCACGCCGCATGCCGGCCTGCTCTACGCCAACGGCACCACGCTGTCGGTGCAGCCGCATCCAGAATTCGACGTGGATTTTGCCCATGTCTGCTGCGAATTGCGCGAAGGCAACGCACCGGATGCTGTCGTTGCCACGGCCAAGGCCTCGCTTGCCGAGCCGCTCGACAGCGCAAAGCTCGGCGCCGCGATCACGCGGTTTCTCGCGAGGCGCCGGGCATCTTCCTAATTCGCGCCGTGCCCCCGCACGGCACTCGTCCCTTCTCCCGTCGCCGTCGCGCACGGGTGGGCTGACTGTCACCAAATATCTGCGCACTCCGCCGGTTGCTCAGAACGCGCAAAAAGCCGCCGGTTGAGACCGCGGCGGCTCTTGCCGTTGGGCAACCGTGAACTGCTCGTCAGTAGCCACTCTTCGTGCTCGTGCCACTCTTCGTGCTCGCGCCGGTGGTTTGACCAGGAGCATATCCGGACGCACCCGGATGGCCCTTCTTGGAACCCATAGCATGCATCTTATGTCCCGGAGTGTATTTCGATGCTCCCGTGTGGACCTTCTTGGACCCCTTGGTTTGCATCTCCTGACCCGGCGCATTGCTTGAGGCACCTTGCGCAAACACGGCCGGCGCGGTCCCTATGAGGGCGATGGCAGAAACTGCAACAATGATTGTCCTCATTTTCTTCCTCCTCGAATAAGCACTCTGAGGAACGAATTGGAAACCGCGCCGTTCCAGAACGGCTACTCATTATTCTCATCGCCTTCCCTTCTCCCCTTGTTGTGGGAGAAGGTGGCATAGGCCTCCGGCCGCCGTTCTTACGAGAACGCCGAAGCGGAGCTTCGGCTATGGCGCGGGAGGAGGGTCTCTATCCGCGAGTTCAAATGCACCAGTGTAATGCGTGGAGAGAGACTCTCACCCGTCTCGCCGCTATGCGGCGAGCCATCCTATTTTGCGTCTTTAGAACGGATCGCTGCCCAGCCCCGGCACATCCGCAGGCCTCGGCCCCGGCGCCGGCCAGTGGAAGCGGCGATCCTTCTCCGCGATCGCGATGTCGTTGATCGAGGCTTCGCGGCGCTTCATCAGGCCGTGCTCATCGAACTCCCACTGCTCGTTGCCGTAGGAGCGGTACCACTGGCCGCCTGCATCGCGCCATTCGTACTGGAATCGCACCGCGATGCGATTGCCGTCGAAGGCCCAGAGGTCTTTGATCAGGCGATAGTCGAGCTCCTTGGCCCATTTGCGGGTGAGGAACGCGACGATGGCCTCGCGACCCTGAAAGGCCTCGGAGCGGTTGCGCCAGCGGCTGTCCTCGGTATAGGCGAGCGCGACACGCGCGGGATCGCGCGAATTCCAGGCGTCCTCGGCCATGCGGGCTTTTTGCGCGGCGGTCTCTCTCGTGAAGGGCGGAAGCGGCGGACGCGACATGGCGGCCTCATCGGGTTGACGGGAGCGCGAATCTATCGCCGCAGCGGCTGGTGTCGAGAGGCCATTGCCTATCGCCCGATCACGAAATCACATCGGCCTTCATCAGCGCGCGGATCGATTTCGGGATCGGCTGGGCGCGCCCGCCGCTGATGAAGGCGACCCGCACCTCGGCCTTGACCAGCACATCCTCGCCGCGCCTCACCTCCTGCGCCAGCATGATGGACGCGCCCTTCACCGCGATCGGCCAGGTCACGACGTCGAGGACGTCGTCCATCCGCGCGGGTTTGAGGAAGTCGAGGTGCATCGAGCGCACGACGAAGGCAAAGCCGGCCTCCTCCGTCTCGGGCTGATCGAACAATGCCTGCTGCTCGGCGCCCATCAGCCGCAGATGATTGGTGCGCCCGCGCTCCATGAAGCGCAGATAGTTGGCGTGATAAACGATGCCTGAAAAATCCGTATCTTCGTAATAGACGCGGACCTGCATGTGGTGGCGGCCGCCCCGGATCTCGCCGTCGAGATGAGCTGTCACGTCGCGAGCCTCTTCGCTTGTCGCTACCGGTCCGTTGTGCGCAAAAACGGCCGGTCGCGCAAGCGTGCGCTACACGATCGCCGGTCCCCGTCCCAGCGTCACCTCGACGATCTCGGGCGGGACACCGACCCGAACCGGCATGATGCTGCAACCGAGGCCGCCGGAGATGATGACGTCGCATTTCAGCCGAAAGTGGCCATAAGCGAGCCGCAGGCCATGCTGTGGCGGAACGGCCGGCGACCAGCCGAGCAGGCGGACCTGCCCGCCATGGGTGTGGCCGGACAGTTGCAGCGCGACCCGCGCTGGCACGCGAGGCGCGATGTTGGGCTCATGTGCAAGCAGGATCACCGGCGCGTCATCGGTCACTTTTGCAAGCGTCGCCGTGAGATCGTCGGCACCGAAGCGCACCGCGCCGCGGAAGCGCCGCGCCGGCAGAAAAGCGAGCTGATCGCCGAGGCCGGCGAGCCAGAACGGGCGGCCGTCCTTGGCCAAGCGCACGACGTCATTCTCGTAGACGGGAATGCCGGCCGCCTCCAACGCGCGATGCGCGACCGTCGGCCCGTGCCCTACGCGCTGCACGGTCTTGTCTTCCCAATAGTCGTGATTGCCCATGACGGCATGGACGCCGAGCGGCGCCTTGAGTCCTGACAGCACCGCTGCCCATTCGCTCGACGGAATGATGCGCGTCACGTGGTGAAGACCGGCGACATAGTCGCCGAGCAGCACGATGAGATCGGCATTCAGCGCGTTGGTGCGGTCGACGATGGCTTCGATCCGCTCCAGCGACATCCAGGGATCGCAGGCATGGATGTCCGCGATCACGGCGATCTTCAGCGGAAAATCCGCCGGCCATTGCCGCGGGGTCGGACGATAGCGGGTGACGCGAAGCCGCAGCACCGGCTCGACGCCGACACCGTAGGCGGCGGTCGACACGCCGAGGGCTGAGAGGCCGCCGATGGAACGGATGAGATGTCGCCGAGAGATCATGAAGGCCCGTCGTGATGCGGGCTCCTTGATGCGGTCCGATTGGAGCGGAATTGGGGTGCATTCGTGCAGACCATCTGCACCTTTGTGCAGACCGTCTGCGCAGAAGCCACCAGCGCTCGCGCCCGGCCAAGGCATCCAGTGACTGCGGCAGTCAGTCGTCCTCGGCCTGATCGGTGCCGAACAGGCCAAATTGCGCCGGATCGCGGTTGGGCTCGGTGAGGCCGAGATGGCGGAAGGCGTGCGAGGTGAGCAGGCGGCCGCGCGGGGTGCGCTGCAGATAACCGCACTGGATGAGATAAGGCTCGATGATGTCTTCGATCGCATCGCGCGGCTCGGACAGCGCCGCGGCCATCGTCTCCACGCCGACCGGGCCGCCGCCATAGTTCAGCGCGATGGTCGTGAGATAGCGGCGATCCATCGCATCGAGACCAGCGGCGTCGACCTCGAGCGCGCTGAGCGCGTGATCGGCGATCTTGCGGTCGATCCTGTCGGCATTCGCGGCCGAGGCAAAATCGCGCACGCGGCGCAACAGGCGGCCGGCGATGCGCGGCGTGCCGCGGGCGCGGCGCGCGATCTCGTTGGCACCGTCCGGGCTCATGCCGACATTGAGCACGCGCGCACCGCGGGTGACGATGCTTTCCAATTCCTCGATCGTGTAGAAATTGAGCCGGACCGGAATGCCGAAGCGATCGCGCAAGGGATTGGTGAGAAGGCCGGCGCGCGTGGTGGCGCCGACGAGGGTGAATTTCGACAGCTCGATCTTGACCGAGCGCGCCGCCGGGCCCTCGCCGATGATCAGGTCGAGCTGAAAGTCCTCCATCGCAGGATAGAGCACCTCTTCCACCGCAGGGCTCAGGCGATGAATCTCGTCGATGAAGAGCACGTCGCGCTCTTCGAGGTTGGTGAGGAGCGCGGCGAGATCGCCGGCCCTGGCGATCACGGGGCCTGATGTGGCGCGGAAGCCGACGCCGAGCTCCTTGGCCACGATCTGCGCCAACGTGGTCTTGCCGAGGCCGGGCGGGCCGACGAACAGCACATGGTCCAACGCTTCGCCGCGCTTCCGCGCCGCCTCGATGAACACCGAAAGATTCTTGCGCGCCTGCTTCTGGCCGACGAAATCGGTGAGCGACTGCGGACGCATCGCGGTGTCGCCGACATCGTCGCTGCGGCGCTCGGGCGAGACCATGCGGGAGGCTTTCGCGTCGCTCACTTCGCGAGCTCCTTCAGCCCGAGCCGGATCAACTGCGCCGTCTCGGCGCCTTCACCGGCACTGCGCGAGGCCGATGCGATGGCCGCGGCTGCCTGCGGCTGGCCGTAGCCGAGATTGACCAGCGCGGAGATCGCGTCCGCCACCGGGCGCGGCGCACGCTGGTCGTCGACGACGCCGGCGAGGTGTACGACGGCAGGATCGATATTGGCGAAGGCAGGCGCCTTGTCCTTCAATTCGGTGACGATGCGCTCGGCGACCTTCGGACCGACGCCCGGAGTGCGCGACACCGCGGCCTTGTCGCGCAGCGCGATCGCGTTGGCGAGATCGGCCGGCGACAGCGTACCGAGCACTGCGAGCGCAACCTTGGCGCCGACGCCTTGCACGGTCTGGAGCAGGCGAAACCATTCGCGCTCCTGGTCGGTGCGGAAGCCGAACAGCTTGATCTGATCCTCGCGGACATAGGTCTCGATCGACAGCACCGCGGCCTCACCCGGCGACGGCAGGTGCTGCAGCGTGCGCGTCGAGCAGTGCACCTGATAGCCGACACCGCCGACGTCGAGGATGACGAACTCCTCGCCGTAGGAATCGATCAGGCCCTTGAGCTTGCCGATCATATTCCCACCACTTTCAGCCTTAGCGCCGTGCTCTGGCGATGATGGGCGTGCGTGATGGCGATGGCGAGCGCGTCGGCGGCATCCGCTGACGGCGGCTCGGCTTTCGGCAGCAATATCTTCAGCATCATCGCGATCTGGTGTTTGTCGGCGTGACCGGCGCCGACCACCGTTTTCTTCACCTGGTTCGGCGCGTATTCGGCGACGGTGATACCGAACATCGCAGGCGCGAGCATGGCGACGCCGCGGGCCTGGCCGAGTTTCAGCGTCGCAACGCCATCCTTGTTGACGAACGTCTGCTCGACTGCAGCTTCCATCGGCTTGTGGTCGGACAAGACCGCGGCAAGCCCCTCATGGATCGCGAGCAGCCGGCTCGACAGCGGCAATCCCTCCGGCGGTTCCACCGAGCCGCAGGCGACATAGCCCAGACGATTGCCCTCAGCCTCGATCACGCCCCAGCCGGTACGGCGCAGGCCGGGGTCGATGCCGATGATACGGATGGGTTGGCGAATCGGGAGCGCGGTCATCGGCCAGTGATAGCGGCTGGCCGCCATGGGGGAAACAGAAACAGAACGGAAATAACAGGGGAAGTATGGTCTCGTGGTTGAGTGCCACCACAAGACATGCCGTCATACCCCGCTTCTCCGTATCCCTCTGGCGCCTCTGGAATACTGGTTCGCCCGCCTTCGCGGGCGATGAGCAGAGTGTGGGACGGGCGGACTGGCCTACCCGCCCATCTTCGCCATCAGCGCGTCCGAGACCTCGAAATTGGCGTAGACGTTCTGGACGTCGTCATGCTCGTTGAGCAGGTCCATCAGCTTGAGCAGTTTCTCGCCGGTCTCGTCGTCGACCGACACCGTGTTCTGCGGTTTCCAGATCAGCGCGGCCTTGCGCGGCTCGCCGAATTTGGCTTCCAGCGCCTTGGCAACGTCGCGATAGCTTTCGGTCGAGGCGTAGATCTCGTGGCCGCTCTCGCTTGAGATCACGTCGTCGGCGCCGGCCTCGATCGCGGCATCCAGCACCGCGTCGTCGGAGGCGACGCTGCGGTCGTATTCGATGATGCCGGTGCGGTCGAACATGAACGAGACCGAGCCGGTTTCGCCGAGGTTGCCGCCGGATTTGGTGAAGAAGGAGCGAATGTCGGAAGCGGCGCGGTTGCGATTGTCGGTCAGCGCCTCGACGATGACGGCGACGCCGCCCGGGCCATAGCCCTCGTAGCGGATCTCGTCATAATTCTCGCCGTCGCTGCCGATCGCCTTCTTGATGGCGCGCTCGATATTGTCCTTCGGCATGTTCTCCTGGCGTGCCGCGATCACGGCGGCGCGCAGGCGCGGGTTCATGTTGGGGTCGGGCGTCCCCAGCTTGGCCGCGACGGTGATTTCTCGCGCCAGCTTGCCGAAGATCTTCGATTTCTGCGCATCCTGCCGCCCCTTGCGGTGCATGATGTTCTTGAATTGGGAGTGTCCGGCCATGCGTGGTCTCTTCGAGTGGTCTCTTGGGGTCGTCCGCCAATGAGGGTGGGAAGCGCGGCCTTATAGGCCGCCAACCCACCGGAATGAAAGGGTCTCACATCCTTTAAGGTAATATCGTAGAGGGATCATGCCTAGAGGTGAGGCATCGTTAACCCTGACTTCATTCCAGCTTGCGAAAATAGCCTCCGCCCGTCCACCGACAAGAGTGACCCGATGGCGTTCGCATTTTTTCGGAAGCGTGTGCCGGATGTGGCCGCGGCAGCCGCACAGGCCGCTGAGCCCACCAGCGTCAGCGAACCGATCCAGACCGAGGGCGATTCGGCCCGGGAAATCCTGGAACTGCTGGAGCTCGAGCTCGGCGCCATGATTCGCCAGCTCGAACGTGCCGCCAATTCTGTCGCCGGTGGCGCGGAGGCAACCGCAGCGACACTTGCCACCATCCGTGCTCGCACGGATGCGCTGACCGGACGCACCAACGCCGCCCAGTCGACCGCATCCACCTTCGCTGAGGCCGCCGACAAGTTCACTCAGTCCGCGCTAGGAATCGGCGCGCAGGTCCGCGCGGCCGGCAAGCTCGCCGACGAGGCCAGCGCCGCGGCGCAGGAGGCCCGCGCCAATGTCGACCGCCTGCGCGAGTCCTCGGCCGCGATCGGCAACGTCGTCAACCTGATCGCGCAGATCGCGCGGCAGACGACGCTGCTCGCGCTCAACTCGACCATCGAGGCCGCGCGCGCCGGCGCGGCAGGGAAAGGCTTTGCGGTCGTCGCCACCGAGGTCAAGGCGCTCGCGGTGCAGACGCAGGGCGCGACCGAAGAGATCACCAGGAAGATCGACGCGCTGCAAAGGGACGCCGCCAGTTCTGCCGATGCGGTGCACCGCATCTCGCAGGCGATCGAAGCGATCCGCCCCGTGTTCGAGACCGTCGACGGCGCGGTGGCCGAGCAGAACGCGACCACCAGCGAGGTCTCCGACAACGCCGCCAGCGCGTCGCAATTCATCGTCGCGGTCGGCGAGAGCGCGGCCGAGATCGACGCCGCGACCAAGGCGGCCGAGACCCATGGCGAGAACGTCGCCAGCGCCGGCAAGGCCGTCACCACGTTCGCGCACAAGCTGAAGTCGCGCTGCGCGGTTCTGCTCAGGCAGAGCGAGCACGACGATCGTCGCAGGACCGAGCGGCTGCCCTGCCATCTCAAATTCGAAAGCGCACGCGGCGTGATGCCGGTCTACGAAATCGCGATGGACGGCGTGCTGATCGGCGGTGCCGACGCCGCAAGACTCGCGCTGCACGCGGTGATCGATGGCACGCTCGAAGGCGTCGGCGCCTGCCGCCTGCGCGTGACCGAGCAGTCCAAGGCCGGCGCCCGCGCGCAATTCGTCAGCCCTGCTGCTGTGCTAGCTGAGAAGATCGAGGACAGGCTGTGGTCGATCCATGAGGAGAATACCGAGTTCGTCACCCGCGCCATGGAAGCGGGCAACGCGCTGACGAAGATCTTCGAGCAAGCGATCGCGCGCGGCGATGTCAAGATCGACGACCTCTTCGACACCGACTATGCGGAAATCACCGGGACCAATCCGCAGCAATACCGCACGAAATATCTGGATTGGGCCGACCGCGCGCTGCCGCCGTTCCAGGAAGCCTTTCTCGCCAGGGAGCCGCGCATGGTGTTCTGCGCCATGGTCGATCGCAACGGCTTCCTGCCGGTGCACAACAATATCTACTCGCACCCGCAGCGGCCGGGCGACGTTGCCTGGAACACGGCCAACAGCCGCAACCGGCGCATCTTCAACGATCCGGCAGGGCTGGCCGCGGCGCGCAACTTGCGCTCGTACCTGATCCAGAGCTATGCGCGCGATATGGGGAACGGCAATACCGTGATGATGCGCGAGATCGACGTCCCGATCCGCGTGCAGGGCCGGCACTGGGGCGGATTCAGGACGGCCTACAAACTCTAGCGCATGATCCGAACAAGGCGGGCCGCGCCAGCGCAAAAAGTGTGGAGCGGCTTTCTCTCGCGATAAACGCGAAGCGGTTGCGCGGAGATCATGCTCAAACAAAACCTGGAGCGCGATAACGATTCATCGTGCCTGAGTGCACGCTCAGGCAAGACGCCGAAGCGCGAATCACCCATTACGTCGGAATTGACGCGAATCACCCTTTACGTCGGAATTGAAATGGGAATGCCGCGTGGGGCCGGCGAACGGCTCTGACTGGAGGACTCATCGAACATGTCCGTCGTACAACTTGCAGTCCTGGACACCGGATCCAATCGCACGCTGGCCGAACGACTGATCGACCAGCTTGCCGACCGCATCGGCGGTCTCGGCGTGGAACTCGCCGACATCGCCGGCAACGTCCAGGAAGTCGCAAGTCGCGTCGAGAACCAGTCGGAACGGTTTCATCACCTGCAGAAGACCGCCGAGACGATGGTCTCGGCCAATCACGACATCGCCAATGCGTCGCAGGCGGTGCAGTCGACCACCTCCGCAGCCGTCGGCGAGATCGCCCAGTCGCGCCATGCGGTCGAGACCGCGGTCAGCCATATCTCGGAGCTCGTCGCGGCTGTGGGGCGGATCGAGGCGCGGCTCAGCGCGGTCGGCGCGGCGCTGGCGCAGGTTGCGAAAGTGTCCGGCTCGATCGAGGCGATCGCGAAGCAGACCAACCTGCTCGCGCTCAACGCCACCATCGAAGCGGCGCGCGCCGGTAGCGCCGGCCGCGGCTTCGCGGTGGTCGCGAGCGAAGTGAAGAGTCTCGCCGAGGCGACCCGCCAGGCCACGCATCAGATCTCCGACACCGTGCGCGATCTCGACGGCCAGATCGAAGGTCTGATCGGCGAGAGCAGCGACGCCTCGCTGCGTGCGAAGACCGCCGGCGAAGGCGCCCAGCAGATCTCCGGCATCATCACCCGCGTGCAGCAGGGCTTTGCCTCCGTCGAAGCAGAGATCGACAGCGTCGCGCGTGCCGCGACCTCCAATCTCGGCCATTGCGACACCGTCATCAGCGAGCTCGATGAGCTCGCCAAGGGCGTCGACCTCTCCTCCCGCGATCTCAAATATGCCGACGAGCGGGTGGCGAAGCTGCTCGACATCTCCGAGGGCCTGATCGCGCTGATCGCCGACAGCGGCGTAGAGACGTCGGACGCGCCGCTGATCCGCGTCGTCGTCGACACCGCGAAACGGATCTCGGCCGAGTTCGAGGCCGCGATCGATCGCGGCGAGATCACGCTCGACCAGCTCATGGACGAGACCTATCGGGAGATTCCGGGCACCGATCCCAAGCAGTATCTCACCAACTACGTCGACTTCACCGATCGCGTGCTGCCCGCGATCCAGGATCCGATTCAGAAATCCGATTCTCGCATCGTGTTCTGCGTCGCCTGGGCCAAAGGCGGCTACCTGCCGACCCACAACCCGAACTACCGCCTGCCGCAGGGCAAGGACCCGGTCTGGAATAACGCCAATTGCCGCAACCGCCGCCTGTTCACCGATCGCGCGGTGAAGAAGGTCGCGGCCAACACCAAGCCTTTCCTGCTGCAGACCTACCGTCGCGACATGGGCGGCGGGCAGTTCGTGCTGATGAAGGACTTGTCCTCGCCGATCACAGTCTGCGGCAGGCACTGGGGCGCCTTCCGGATGGGATTCCGGCAGGGCTGAGAGCCATTCGGCACGCCTACACCGACGACGAGATGGGAGGGAGCAGACGGCGGAGTAACCTCGCCGCAAACGCCGCTGCCCTC
>NZ_JALGCN010000018.1:0-149489 GCF_038085055.1 Bradyrhizobium sp. ISRA442 | reverse complement strand
AAGACGAGATCACAGTTCAACCGCCGCGCCGAAAGACTGGCTGCGGCACTGAGGGAGCACCACATGGCCTTCAAGAATTTCAAAGTAGAGACCGACGCAGACGGCATTGCGCTCGTCACCTGGGATATCCCGGGCCGTTCGATGAACGTGCTCGACGAGACCTCGACCAACGAGCTCGAGGCGATCGTCAAGGAGACCACAGCCGACGCCGCGGTGAAGGGCGTCGTCATCACCTCCGCCAAGGAGGCATTCTGCGCCGGCGCCGATCTGTCGATGCTTGAGGGCATGAACCAGGCCTACGCCAAGGTGTTCAAGGAGCATGGCGAGACCGCCGCGAACCAGATGCTGTTCGAGCAGAGCCGGCGCTTCTCGCAGGTGCTGCGCGGAATCGAGACCTCCGGCAAGCCGTGGGCGGCCGCGATCAACGGCCTCGCGCTCGGCGGCGGTTTCGAGATCACGCTGTGCTGCCACTATCGCGTGGCGGCGGACAATCCCAAGACACGGCTCGGCCTGCCCGAGGTCAAGGTCGGCCTGTTCCCCGGCGCCGGCGGCACGCAGCGCGTGCCGCGCCTGGTGCCGCCGCAGGACGCGATGACCATCCTGCTCAAGGGCGATCCCGTCACCGTCGAGAAGGCCAAGGCGCTGAACCTCATTCACGCCATCGTGCCCGCCGCCGACCTGATCAAGGCGGCGAAGGACTGGATCAAGGGCGGCGGCAAGGCGATCGCACCCTGGGACGAGAAGGGCTTCAAGCTGCCCGGCGGTCCCGTGTTCTCCAAGGCCGGCATGATGATGTTCCCGGCCGGCAACGCGATCTATCGCCGCGAGACCTACGACAACTATCCGGCCGCGCGCGCGATCATGAGCTGTGTCTATGAAGGGCTGCAGTTGCCGATCGACGCGGCGCTGCGCGTCGAGTCGCGCTACTTCACCTCGGTGCTGCGCTCGAAGGAAGCGGCCGCGATGATCCGCAGCCTGTTCCTGTCGATGCAGGAATTGAACAAGGGTGCGCGGCGTCCAAAGGACGTGCCGCCGACCAAGGTGAAGAAGATCGCCGTGATCGGCGCCGGCTTCATGGGCGCGAGCGTCGGCTACGTCTCGGCCCGTGCCGGCCTCGACGTCGTCCTGATCGATCGCGACCAGGAGAGCGCCGACAAGGGCAAGGCGCACGCGCAGAAGGTGATCGAGGATCAGATCAAGAAGGGCCGCGCCAAGCCCGCCGACGCCGAAGCGCTGCTCGGTCGCATCACGGCGACGGCCGACTATGCCGCGCTCGGGGATGTCGACCTTGTCATCGAGGCCGTGTTCGAGGACCGCAAGGTCAAGGCGGAGACCTTTGCCAAGGCGCAGCAGTACCTGAAGTCTGATGTGATTTTCGCGTCGAACGCCTCGACGCTGCCGATCACCTCGCTTGCCGAAAGCTTCAAGGACCAGGGCAAGTTCGTCGGCATCCATTTCTTCTCGCCGGTCGAGAAGATGATGCTGGTCGAGATCATCCTCGGCAAGAACACCGGCGACGTCGCGCTCGCGACCGCGCTCGACTACGTCCGCACCATCGGCAAGACGCCGATCGTGGTCAACGACAGCCGCGGCTTCTTCGCCAACCGCTGCGTCGGCCGCTACGTCGCTGAAGGCAACGAGATGTTCCTCGAAGGCGTGCCGCCGGCGATGATCGAGAACTGCGCGAAGATGGCCGGCATGCCGGTCGGCCCGCTCTCGCTGTCGGACGAAGTCGCGCTCGACCTTGGCCTGAAGATCATGAAGGCGACCGAAGCCGATCTCGGCCCCAACGCCATCAACCCCGATCAGAAGAAGCTGATGGTGGAGATGGTCGAGAAGCAGGGCCGGCTCGGCCGCAAGAACAGCAAGGGCTTCTACGACTATCCGGAGAAGGGCAAGGGCCAGAAGAGCCTGTGGCCGGGTCTCTCGGCGCTGCAGCCGAAGCAGCTCGATCCCGATACGCTCGATGTCGAGGAGTTGAAGCAGCGCTTCCTGGTGGTGCAGGCGGTGGAGGCCGCGCGCACTGTCGAGGATCACGTCATCACCGATCCGCGCGAGGCGGATGTCGGCTCGATCCTTGGCTTCGGCTTCGCGCCGTTCACCGGCGGCACGCTGTCCTACATCGACTTCATGGGCACGAAGAAGTTCGTCGAGCTCTGCCGTAAGCTCGAAGCCAAATACGGCTCGCGCTTCACCCCGCCGAAGCTTCTGGAAGAGATGGCCGCGAAGGGAGAAACCTTCTACGGTCGGTTCGCACCGAAGAAGGCGGCCTAAGACGCGGGGACACGTTCACGCGCATGCGAAGGTCCCGGATTGCGTTTCGCTCCATCCGGGCTTCAAGCCCTAATCTCGCGCTCGCGCGAGTTACGCATCCGAGATTGTGAAACAAGAAGGCCGAATCGTTGATTCGGCCTTTTCATTTCTGTGCGCGAGCACATCACTGGGGCGCAATGATGCGTGATGCCGAGTGCCGCCCGTCCCAATTGCCGCAAGTGTGGCTTTTTCTGAGTTTGTGGAACCCGCCACACAGCTCATCAAGAAAAGCATGCATGGTTGGAACGTTGCGGCGTCGCGCACATTTATATGCGCGTTAGAGCGGCGTCGTTCTTTTTGCTCAACCTTGGCACTCCTCTTGCTCCCGAACCAGGGTGATGAGCTTGCCAATCCTTGTTGGGACTCTTGCCGATCCACCGGCAAGTTGAAAATCAACGAAGAAGAAAATCAACGAAGAAAGTGTTCCGCAATGAACTCTCTGGTGCTCCAGAAGACTGCGATCGATCCTGAGCTGCCTGCGAATTATGCTGTTCCGTCCTCGCCGCGGCTCGTGCCGCAGCAGAGGCGTGCACGTCTGCGTCGCAAGGGGCCGGTGTTCTGGGCCGCGCTGGCCTTACTTGTGCTGGTCGCGGATTTTCTGCTCGCGTTGCTCGCCTGGCTCGCCGTCGATCTCGTCATGAACTGATATGTCCCGCGCGTGCAGCAGATAGGTCGCGGCCAGGTAAGCGAGCTGACAGGCGGCAAGACAGGCGGCAATGACGGTCACGCCCGCGACGAGGTCGAATCCGTGGGATCGAAGAACGACTGCAGAAAAGATTGCGACCAACGGTGAGATCACGACCAGCGCCCAGACCTTGAATAAGAAGCCGGTCGCCGCGCCCACCAACGCACTTGCAACGATCAGGACGAATGCAATCGTCAAGTTCAACCCCAATAAGAGCACAAGTCGTCTTCAACCAATTCCGCAAAGCTTGCCCGCTTGGCGGGTAGTAGCAAGACAGTATCGCACATCCGGCGAACAGTAGTTCATAAGTCTAAGCAGCGGTACGATAATCCGGAGCCGTGAGATCGCACGGGTCCGCGCTGAGCGTCCCACATCGTTCAAGGCGCCCCGATCGCGAAGATAAAAAGGGCCGGATCGTCAGTCCGGCCCTTCAGCGTTCGAAGCGAGCTTCACGCGGCCTGCGCCAGCCCTTCCTTCTTCAGCGCTTCCTGCACCTTCGGCCGGGCCGCGATGCGGGCCTTGTAGGCGGTGAGGTTCGGCATCTCCGAGAGGTCGAACTTCATCTTGTCGGCCCAGGTCAGCATCGTGAAGAGGTAGCCGTCGGCCACCGTGAACTGCTTGCCCATGAGATAGTCGAGACCGGCGAGCTGGCCGTCGATGTATTTCAGCTTGCCCATGACGCGATCCTTGAAGAAGGCCTTGGCGTCGTCGGCGAGCACCGGCGAGAACAGCGGACCGAAGCTCTTGTGCACCTCGGAGGTGAGGAAGTTCAGCCACTCCAGCAGTTTGTAGCGCTCGGAACTGTCACGGGCGGGCGCCAGCGCCTTGCTTGAGGCCCGGTCGGCGATCATCTGGACAATGACCGGGCCTTCGGTCACGATCTCGCCGCTATCGAGGCCCAGCGCGGGAACTTGGCCTTTCGGATTCACCTTCAGATAATCCTCACCATTTTCGAGCTTCTTGGCGCGGATATCGACCTTGACCAGCTCATAGGGCAGGTCGGCCTCGAGAAGGGCGATGTGGGGGGAGAGTGAGCAGGCGCCGGGCGAATAATACAGTTTCATGGAATTTCCTCCTCTTGACGGTTGGTTGGGGCGAAAGAAACGCCTACATGCGCCTGCATCCAATAGTCAAGATTGATGCAGGTGCATCGAGTGGGGTAAGAACGGGCGACGAGTTTGAGCGGGACCATGAGACGTAAACCATCGACCGAGGCAACTGGTGCCTGGATCCGTCTGATGCGGGTGCAGAGCCGTGTGCTCGACTGCGTCGAGCAGGACCTGAAAAAGGCCGGCTTCCCCCCTTTGGCCTGGTATGACGCGCTGCTGGAACTGTCGCGGGCCCCGTCCGGCGAGCTCCGGCCGGTGGAGCTTGAACGGCAGATGCTGATCCCGCAATACTCCACCTCGCGGCTGATCGACCGTCTGGTCGACGAGGGGCTCGCTTCCCGGCGCGAATGCAAGATCGACAAACGCGGCCAGTTCGTCGAGATCACTGAAGCGGGCCGCGAGTTGCAGAAGCGTATGTGGGGCGCATACTCCGCCGCTATCGAGAAATATGTCGGCTCGAAACTCTCCGATACCGATGCCGTCAAGCTCAGTGCCCTGCTCGACCGCCTGGGTTGCTCATGCGGCGAGATGAAACTGCCGCCCGTTCACGAAAGCACGCCGTCGCGATGATCGGCGGCAAACCAACACGGCCGCGCAACCGATGGGTTCGCGGACCATCCCTGTCACCCGCGCGCGTTCGGTCGAAGCGCTTTTGATTAGAGTTTGATATGGCGCGAGACCAGATAGATATGACGCCGTTGCAATCGCGCGACGAGCTCGTCACGTGGTTCGAGGCCGGCTGCAAGGCCCCGTCCGAGTTCCGCCTCGGCACCGAGCATGAGAAAACGCCGTTCACGCTCGACGGGCACCGGCCGGTGCCCTACGAGGGCGCGCGCGGCATCGGCGCGCTGCTCGAAGGCATGAAGCTCCTGCTCGGCTGGGAGCCGATCATGGAGCAAGGCAACATCATTGGCCTCTACGACGTCACCGGCGGCGGCGCGATCTCGCTCGAGCCGGGCGGACAGTTCGAGCTCTCGGGTGCGCCGGTCGAAACCGTGCACCAGACGCAAGCCGAGCTGATGGCGCATCTGGCCCAAGTGCGCGAGATCGCAGCGCCGCTCGGCATCGGCTTCCTCGGCCTCGGCATGACCCCGTCCTGGTCGCGGGCGGACATTCCTGTGATGCCCAAGGGCCGCTACAAGATCATGACCAACTACATGCCGAAGGTCGGCAAATACGGCCTCGACATGATGTACCGGACCTGCACGGTGCAGACCAATCTCGACTTCTCCTCCGAAGCCGACATGGTCAAGAAGCTGCGGGTGTCGCTGGCGCTGCAGCCGGTCGCGACCGCGCTGTTCGCCAACTCGCCTTTCACCGAAGGCAAGCCCAACGGCTATCTCTCCTTCCGCTCCGAGATCTGGCGCGACACCGACAATGCGCGCTCGGGCATGCTGCCGTGGGCGTTCGAGGACGGCATGGGGTTTGAGCGCTATGTCGATTACGCGCTCGACGTGCCCATGTATTTCGTCAAGCGTGGGGAAGAATACATCGACGTGTCCGGCTCCTCGTTCCGCGCCTTGTTCGACGGCCGCAACAACAATTTGCCCGGCGAGCGACCGACGCTGTCGGACTGGGCCAACCATCTCTCGACGATTTTCCCCGAGGTGCGGCTGAAGCGATATCTCGAGATGCGCAGCTCGGACGGTGGTCCCTGGGACCGGCTGCCGGCACTGCCCGCGTTCTGGGTCGGGCTGCTCTACGACGATGTGTCGCTCGATGCCGCATGGGACATCGTGAAGCACTGGAGCGCGCATGAGCGCCAGGCGCTGCGCGACGACGTGCCGCGCTTCGGCTTCAAGGCGCGGATTAGGGACCGCTATCTCTTCGAGATCGCCAAGGAATGCCTCGTTCTGGCACATGCAGGCCTGCGCCGGCGTGGCCGAATCGACCATCTCGGCCGCGACGAGACCCGCCATCTCGAGCCGCTCGATCGCATCATCGATGCCGGCCGGACGCCGGCCGAGGAGATGCTGGACAAGTTCAACGGCCCCTGGAACGGCTCGGTGGAACCGGCCTACGAGGATTACGCTTTCTAGAGCATGGTCCGGACCCGAAGAGCCGCCTTAGCGCAAAGTGTGCAGCGGCTTTCTGAAAGGATCATGCTCAAACGCTTTGGCCCGGCGACAGCAGGTCTCAAGGCCGTTCATCGCCCATACAGGTTTGCGGCGATCAAATGACCGACTGAAAAACGCTAGCGTCGTCAATAACTCGAAAGCTGTTCGGATGGGGAAGGGCTGCCTGCCTGGGGGCATCATGGCAAGCGTCGCGGCATGCGTTGCGCTGGTGCTTGCGCTTGCGTGCATGCCGGCGCGCGCCCAGACGGCATTCGACCGGCCCGGCGGCGACTATTTCAATACGCCGGTCACCTCGGGCGATCCGGAGGATTGCGCGCTGCTGTGCGAGCGCGACCGCCGTTGCCGGTCCTGGAGCTTCAGCTATCCCGACGTCGAAGGCGGCTCGGCGGTGTGCTGGCTCAAGAACACCGTGCCGCCGCGCGTGCCGGAAAACTGCTGCATCTCCGGTGTGCGCGGCGCCGGCGTCATCGAGCCGCGCATCGAGGGCGTGGAGACGTCGATCGACCGCCCCGGCGGCGATTTGCGCAGTTTCGAACTCAAGGCCGGCGAAGGCGTAGAGGCCTGCAAGGCGGCCTGCACGGCGGACAACAAGTGCCGCGCCTTCACCTATGCGCGCCCCGGCTACACCGGCCGCGAGGCGCGCTGCTTCCTGAAAAAGGAAATCAAGCCGCCGCGCCGGAAGGCGGGATTCACCTCGGGCGTGGTACGATAGGGCGCAGCTCTTACTGTCGTCATTGCGAGCGCAGCGAAGCAATCCAGTCTGGTGCCGCGGAGGGACTCTGGATTGCTTCGCTGCGCTCGCAATGACAATGGGGATGGATCGTGCGCCAAATATTCACTCGTCATGCCCGGGGCTTGACCCGGGCATCCGCGTCGTCTCTCAATCGCGATCGCGCATGGATGGCCGGGACAAGCCCGGCCATGACGTGGAGAGATATCTCACTCCGCCGCAATCACCGTGAGCTCCGGCCATAGCGCCTTCCATCGCGCGGCCTTCACGGCGTAATTCGCGGCCGAAAAATTCGGCCCCCGATTGGGCCGTGCGATCAGGTTTGCGACATCGTCGAAGCCGTGCGGTGCATAGACATCGAAATCCTCGCCGATGCGCCTGACACCGACCTGCGTGTTCTGCGTCAGGAAGCGGTCGATGCCGTCGGTGGAGCAGGTCAGTGGCGGATAGGGCAGGCCATGCTTGCCGGGGTACCACAGATGCACGCGCGCCTGGTTGCGGGCCTCGATCTTGACGTCGAGATGCGCAAGCCGCGCATGCAGCGTGCGGATCACCGCGTCCTCGGCCTCCCATGAGGTATCGGGATCGAAATAGAACACGTCGTAATCGGCGATGCCGTGGTCAACCGCGCGGCCCGTGAGCACGTTCCATACCGTCTGTACCAGGCACCCCGAGACCAGCCAGGCATCCGGCAGCGCGAGCTGGGCCAGATCATCGACGATCGCAGCGTTGATGGGATTCGTCAGCGCCAGCGCGAGGAAGCGGTCCTCGTCCATGATGCCAATCACGAAGGATGGCCACGGGCCTCATGGTTCTCGAGGCGATGCGAAAGCATCGTCCCGGAGACGCGCGAAGACGCGCTCCTCACCATGAGGGGAGGCATCAGTGCACGGCGGTGAAGAACCGCGCGAGGCGGAAGCCGGAGAGCCAGGTCCAGACCGGCTGGCTGCGCATGCCGAGGTCCCAGGAGCCGACCACCGCGTCGGCTCGTCCGACCAGATTGTCGATCGGCAGCAGGCCGACGCCGCCGGAGCGCAGCGGCACGCGGCTGTCGGCGGAATTGTCCCGGTTGTCGCCGAGCACGAAGAGATGGCCGGGCGGCACCGTCACCTCCGGCGTGTTGTCGAGCGGGCCGTTGTCGCGCATCTTGAAGATCAGATGCGACACGCCGTTCGGCAGGGTCTCGACATAGCGGTAGGCGGGCTCGCTGCCGCCATTGTCGTCCTCGGCCTGTCCGACGCCGTCCGGCTTCAGCTCGGCGGGACGGTCGTTGATGAAGAGCTGACCCTGGCGCATCTGGATGCGATCGCCGGGCAGGCCCACCACGCGCTTGACCCAGGCCTGCGAACGGTCGCCGGGCCAGCGGAACACCACGACGTCGCCGAGCTTCGGCGTCTCCGCGAAGACCCGGCCGGTCTCCGGCAGGTTGATCTGGATCGGCAGCGACGACGTGCCGTAGCCGTAGGGGAATTTCGAAGCGAGCAGCGCATCGCCGATCAGCAGCGTCGGCTCCATCGAGCCGGACGGCACGTAGAACGGTTCGGCCAGCGCACCCTTGGCGATGAATACGGCGGCGACGATGCCGGCGAGCTGCATGATCTGCCCGCGCCAGGTGCTTGTCTTCGGCTTGCTCTTTTTCGGCTCGGTGGTGGTCGCAGTCACTTTCTCAACACTCATGCGCCGGTGCCTCCGACCGTGATGCGTTCCATCAGGAGCGTCGGCTGTCCGACGCCGACCGGCACGCCCTGGCCGTTCTTGCCGCACGTGCCGATACCGGTGTCGAGCGCGAGGTCGTTGCCGATCATGCGGATGCGGTGCAGGTCGGTGGGACCATTGCCGATCAGCATGGCGCCCTTCAAGGGCGCGCCGATCTTGCCGTTCTCGATTCTGTAGGCCTCGGTGCACTGGAACACGTATTTGCCCGAGGTGATGTCGACCTGGCCGCCGCCGAAGTTGGCGGCGAACACGCCGTTCTTCACCGAGGCGATGATTTCGCCCGGCTCGCGGTCGCCGGCGAGCATGTAAGTGTTGGTCATGCGCGGCATCGGCACATGGGCATAGCCCTGGCGGCGGCCGTTGCCGGTCGGCTTCATGTTCATGAGACGGGCGTTCTGGCGGTCCTGCATGTAGCCGACCAGGATGCCGTCCTCGATCAGCACGGTGCGGTTGGTCGGCGTGCCCTCGTCGTCGATCGACAGCGAGCCGCGCCTTGAAGCAATGGTGCCGTCGTCGACCACGGTGACGCCCTTGGCCGCGACCTGCTGGCCCATCAGGCCGGCGAAGGCCGAGGTCTTCTTGCGGTTGAAGTCGCCTTCGAGCCCATGGCCGACCGCTTCATGCAGCATCACGCCGGGCCAGCCGGCACCGAGCACGACGTCCATCTCGCCGGCCGGCGCCGGAATCGATTCCAGATTGACCAATGCCTCGCGCAGCGCGCCATCGGCGGCTTCGCGCCAGCTCCTGGATTCGATAAACTCGGCATACCCGGCGCGGCCGCCATAGCCCTTGCTGCCGCTTTCCTGCCGGTCGCCCTGGCCGGCGACGACGGAGATGTTCACGCGCACAAGGGGACGGATGTCGCGATAGCTTTCGCCGTCGGGGCGCAGGATCTCAACGACCTGCCAGGTCGCGCCCAGGCTGACGCTGACCTGCCGCACCCGCGGATCCTTGTCGCGCAAATATGCGTCGATCTCGGCGAGCAGCTTGACCTTGGTCTCGAAGCCCGGCGCATCCAGTGGATTGTCGTCGCCATAGAGCCGCACATTGGTGTGCGGAGGGGGGCTTGCGAAGCTGCCGGAATAGCCGCCACGCACGGCCGCGACCGCGTCGGCGGCGCGGATCAGCGCCGGCAGCGACACGTCCGAGGAATGCGCATAGCCGACGGCATCATCTTTGACCGCGCGTAAGCCAAAGCCCTGCGAGGTGTCATAGGTCGCCTGCTTGAGCCGCCCATTGTCGAACATCAGCGCTTCGGTCTGGCTGTATTCCAGGAACAGTTCGCCGTCGTCGGCGCCCGAAAGTCCGCGCGCGACCTCGTTGCGAACCTGGTCGCGATCGAGATTGGCGCGGTCGAGCAGGGAGGTCGTGGCAGGGTTGGTCATGCGTCCGTCCATTATCGGGGGATGTGAGGCAAGATAATGGTTTCAGGCCGGATCCGCGAGGGTGCCGGGCGTCACATTACGGAAACGATAGAATCGAGCGCTCGCTGTCGCCTACGGCAGCTTGTCGTATCCCTCACCCAGCCCGTTCAGGCTGAGCGGGAAGCCGATGCCTTCCTCGGGGGTTTCGAAAATGATGAAGGTAGCGGTCTTGGCGCTGCGGAGCTGGCCGAGCAGCTTGTCGTCCATGACGACCTCGGCGACGCAGCCATTGGGCAGGCAGCGGACGAAGCCAGCACGGCCGACATCCTGGTTGTCGAGCTTCAGGCCGAGGCCGGAGGGCAACAGCACGCCGAGCGGAGCGACCACTCGCATCAGCCGGCTCTTCTGGTCGGCGGTCTTCAGCACGATCACGGTGAGGCCGGCATTGGAGCGGTCTTCGGCGACCACGCTCTGGATCAAGGCGCATTGCTCGGTCTGGGCACCCGGCGGGGTGTCGCAGCGGATCTGCCAGTCGCCATGGACGGAGCGCACCGCGCCCTGCGCATGGGCGAAACCGGGCAGGGCGAGGACGAGGATCGCACCCAGCACGGCTGCGAGGGTCCTCAGGCGGTCAGCCGGCCTTGCCTTGCATGTCGAAAGCCCCATCGGGGTTGGTCCCTCTGTTCGCTTGGGTCGCTCGCGACTGATACGGGAATGACGGCGGCTTGAAGGCGCTTCCCAAGCAAATCTCGCGCCGCGCCGGCATCTCGCCTTGATCCGAATCAGGTTCCGGCGCGGCGGTTGCCCAGTGCCTACCGCGGGCAATCTACCTGTCAAGCCGCGGCGTCCCGGGAAACGGTATTTTTGTCTGATCTTACTAGGAAATATCTTGCGGGTGATGGCTGACAGACGGGGCTCAAGACTGCATTGCGATAGATCAAGAATTATGGTTTGAGAGGCTTGATTTCGGCGTTCTAGCGATCTGGCCCCAATGCCTCTTAGAGGTATTCTTGAGCGGCGGTTTGTCAGACGGGCGGATCGAATAAGCGTTTCCCACCAAGAGGGGAGCGCACTTGGGGTGATTTCGTAAGGGGAGCGCGAACGGCATGAGGATGTCGATGGGCCGGGTGGGCCGGCACTTGCTGGGATTGGCCGTAGCTGGCCTGACGCTGGCGACGGGCGGTGCGGCATTTGCCGAACTCGGGCAGCCGGAGCCGTGGGAATGGCATCTGCAGGCCTCTGCTTCCCCGGTGATGGACAACATCGTCTGGTTCCACAACTTCCTGTTCGTCCTCATCACCGTCATCACGCTGTTCGTGCTGGCGTTGCTGGTGACCGTGGTCATCAAGTTCAACGCGAGGGCCAATCCGGTGCCGTCGCGAACCACTCACAACACGCTGATCGAGGTGGTCTGGACTCTGGTCCCGGTGCTGATCCTGGTCGGCATCGCGGTGCCGTCGTTCCGCCTCCTGTTCCTCCAGCTCGATGTGCCGAAGGCGGATCTCACCATCAAGGCCACCGGCAAGCAGTGGTACTGGTCCTATGCCTATCCCGACAACGGCAAGTTCGAGTTCGATTCGCTGATGGCGCAAGACAAGCAGCCGCGGCTGCTCGGCGTCGACAACGAGATGGTGGTGCCGGTCAACAAGGTGATTCGCGTCCAGACCACCGGCGCCGACGTTATCCATTCCTTCGCGGTGCCGGCCTTCGGCATCAAGATCGACGCCATCCCCGGCCGCCTGAACGAGACCTGGTTCAAGGCCGTCAAGACCGGCGTGTATTACGGCCAGTGCTCGGAGCTGTGCGGCAAGGATCACGCCTTCATGCCGATCGCGGTGCGGGTGGTCTCCGATCAGGAGTTCGCCTCATGGGTTGAATCGGCGAAGAAGAAATATGCGAGCGGCGGCACCAGCACTTACGCTTCCGCCGCCGGTCCGACGCAGTGAGCGTCAGGCGCGGGGACTGAAAGCGACTTGAAGGGCGGGACCGCATAAGGTCCGAATGGGACGCAAGGCAGGATTTGAAAATGGCAACGAGCGCAGCGGCACACGGCGATCACGCGCATGACGAGCACGCCCATCCGACCGGATGGCGGCGCTACGTCTATTCGACCAATCACAAGGACATCGGCACGATGTACCTGATCTTCGCGGTCATCGCCGGCATCATCGGTGCGGCGATGTCGATCGCGATTCGCGCCGAGCTGATGTATCCGGGCGTGCAGATCTTCCACGAGACGCACACCTACAACGTCTTCGTGACCAGCCACGGCCTGATCATGATCTTCTTCATGGTCATGCCGGCGATGATCGGCGGCTTCGGCAACTGGTTCGTGCCGCTGATGATCGGCGCGCCGGACATGGCGTTCCCGCGCATGAACAACATCTCGTTCTGGCTGCTGCCGGCCTCCTTCGCGCTGCTGCTGTGCTCCACTTTCGTCGAGGGCGAGCCGGGCGCCAACGGCGTCGGCGCCGGCTGGACCATGTACGCGCCGCTGTCGACGTCGGGCCATCCGGGCCCAGCCGTCGACTTCGCGATCCTGTCGCTGCACCTTGCCGGTGCCTCGTCGATCCTCGGCGCCATCAACTTCATCACCACGATCTTCAACATGCGCGCGCCGGGCATGACCCTGCACAAGATGCCGCTGTTCGTGTGGTCGATCCTGGTGACGGTGTTCCTGTTGCTGCTGTCGCTGCCGGTGCTCGCCGGCGCGATCACCATGCTGCTCACCGACCGTAATTTCGGCACCACCTTCTTCGCGGCTGATGGCGGCGGCGACCCCGTGCTGTTCCAGCACCTGTTCTGGTTCTTCGGCCACCCCGAGGTGTACATCCTGATCCTGCCCGGCTTCGGCATGATCAGCCAGATCGTCTCCACCTTCTCGCGCAAGCCCGTGTTCGGTTATCTCGGCATGGCTTACGCCATGGTCGCGATCGGCGGCATCGGCTTCGTGGTGTGGGCACACCACATGTACACCGTCGGCATGTCCTCGGCGACGCAGGCCTATTTCGTCGCCGCCACCATGGTGATCGCGGTTCCGACCGGCGTGAAGATCTTCTCCTGGATCGCCACGATGTGGGGCGGCTCGATCGAGTTCCGCGCTCCGATGATCTGGGCGATCGGCTTCATCTTCCTGTTCACGGTCGGCGGCGTCACCGGCGTCGTGCTGGCGAATGCCGGCGTCGACCGCGTGCTTCAGGACACCTACTACGTCGTCGCGCACTTCCACTACGTGCTGTCGCTGGGCGCCGTGTTCGCGATCTTCGCCGGCTGGTACTACTGGTTCCCGAAGATGTCGGGCTACATGTACAACGAGACGCTGGCGAAAGCGCATTTCTGGGTCACCTTCGTCGGCGTCAACATGGTGTTCTTCCCGCAGCACTTCCTCGGCCTGTCGGGCATGCCGCGCCGCTACGTCGACTATCCCGACGCGTTCGCGGGCTGGAACCTGGTCTCGTCGCTCGGCTCCTACATCTCCGGCTTCGGCGTCCTGATCTTCCTCTACTGCGTGCTCGATGCCTTCATGAAGAGGGTGCCGGCGGGCAACAATCCCTGGGGTGCGGGCCGCGACTACGCTGGAGTGGACGCTGTCCTCGCCGCCGCCGTTCCACCAGTTCGAAGTGCTGCCGCGCGTGCAGTAAGCAAACTCCCGCGGCGCCTGTCATGGGCGCCGCGGCTCGATCATCAAGCGAGTAGATTTACGTGTCGGTCCTCGATCGGAACGCCATCGATATCGGTCCCCGGATCTCCGAGGCGGAGGTTGGCGATTATATTGCGCTGCTCAAGCCGCGTGTGATGTCGCTCGTGATCTTCACGGCGCTGGTCGGGATGGCGATGGCGCCGGGGCATTTCCACCCCGTGCTCGCGATCACCTCGCTGCTCTGCATCGCGGTCGGCGCCGGCGCCTCCGGTGCGCTCAACATGGCGCTCGAAGGCGACATCGACGCCAAGATGTCGCGCACGGCGAACCGGCCGATCCCGCGCGGCCGCATCACCCGGCCCGAGGCGATGGCGTTCGGCACGACGCTGGCCTTCTTCTCGGTGATGACGCTCGGCATCCTCGTCAACTGGATCGCCGGCGCGCTGCTCGCCTTCACCATCTTCTTCTACGTCGTGATCTACACGCTCCTGTTGAAGCGCTGGACCGCGCAGAACATCGTGATCGGCGGCGCCGCCGGCGCGCTGCCGCCGGTGGTGGCCTGGGCCGCCGTGACCGGCACGGTCGACGTCGAGCCGCTGCTGCTGTTCGCCATCATCTTCTTCTGGACCCCGCCGCACTTCTGGGCGCTGGCGCTGTTCCGTTCCGACGATTATGCCCGCGCCGGCATTCCGATGCTGCCGAACGTCGCCGGTCCCGACGCGACGCGGCTCCAGATCCTGCTCTACACCGTCGTGCTGATTGCAGTGGCCGCCGCGCCCTGGGCGTTCGGCTATTTCGATGCGATCTACGGCGTCACCTCGCTGATCCTCGGCGTCGGCATGCTGGTGCTCGCGATCAACGTCTATATGCGCCGCGAGCGCAGCCAGTCGCTGCGCGCGACCCGCAAGCTGTTTGCCTTTTCCATCCTTTATCTGTTTGCGCTGTTTGCGACCCTGCTCGCCGAGGTCGTCTTCCGGGCGCTTGCTCCGATGGTAGGGGGCGCATGATAACGGAATGGCCGACAAACCAGATCCAGATGGAATCGTCCTCACCGAGGCGCAAAAGAGGAGCCGTCGTCATCGCTCGATCGCGATCGCGCTCGCGCTCGGCGTGCTCGTGGTGCTGTTCTTCGCCGTCACCATGGTCAAGGGACCGGCGGTGCTAGTCCGGCCATTGTAGGAAAGATGAATCAGAAGCCGACCATATCGCGTGATCAGAGCCGGAGGGCCACGAAGGGCCTCGGCCGCGACGCGCTGGTCGCCTCGATCTGCGGCGGCGTGGTCGCGCTGATGGTCGGCGCATCCTATGCCGCGGTGCCGTTCTACAACTGGTTCTGCCGCGCCACCGGCTTCAACGGCACGACGCAAGTCGCGACATCGGCGCCGGCCTCGGGGCCAATCGCGCGCAAGATCACGGTGCGCTTCGACTCCAATGTCGCACCCGGCCTACCCTGGAAGTTCGAGCCTGAGCAGAGCGAGGTCGAGGTCAATATCGGCCAGGTCACGACGATCTACTACACCGTGACCAATCAGGCTGCACGCACCACCACGGGCCAGGCCGCCTACAACGTCGCGCCGCTGACGGTCGGATCCTATTTCCAGAAGATCAACTGCTTCTGCTTCACCGAGCAGACCATGGCTCCCGGCGAGAAGCGAGAGATGCCCGTGGTGTTCTACGTCGATCCGTCGATCGTCAGCGATCACGACAATGACGGGCTGAGCACGATCACGCTGTCCTACACGTTCTATCCGGTGCGCGAGCCGGTGGTGAAGCCGCTCGCCTCGGGCGAGGACGACAAACGCAAAGGAAATCTCTGATTGCCGGGCGCACGTACCGGGGTTGGAATCTAAGGGGATAAGTGCCGGACAGGCACGGGATTGAGGAGACAGACGGTAATGGCCACAGCGCAAGGCAAGCATCACGACTATCATCTGGTCGATCCCTCGCCGTGGCCGGCGGTCGGCTCGCTCTCGGCCTTCGTCATGGCGTTCGGCGCGATCGGCTGGATGCATCACATGTTCTCGGCCGCGCCGATCATCTTCGGCATCGGCACCGTCGGCGTGCTCTACACCATGGCGAGCTGGTGGGCCGACGTGATCAAGGAAGCCCAGTACAAGGGCGACCACACCCGCGTCGTGCAGCTCCACCACCGCTACGGCATGATCCTGTTCATCGCCTCCGAGGTGATGTTCTTCGTCGCCTGGTTCTGGGCCTATTTCAACGCGGCGCTGTTCCCGGCCGATGCCGTCCATGCCACCCGCGACGCGGTGTTCGGCTGCGGCCTCGGCACCCAGGCCGGCGCCTGTAGCGTGCCGGGCACCTGGCCGCCGCACGGCATCGAGACTTTCGACCCCTGGCATCTGCCGCTGCTCAACACGCTGATCCTGCTGACCTCCGGCACGACGGTGACCTGGGCGCACCATGCGCTGCTCGAGAACGACCGCCAGGGCCTGAAGTACGGCCTGATCCTCACCATCCTGCTCGGCGCGACCTTCACCTGCGTGCAGGCCTATGAGTACAGCCACGCCGCATTCTCGTTCGCCGGCAACGTCTACGGCGCGACCTTCTTCATGGCGACCGGCTTCCACGGTTTCCACGTGCTGGTCGGCACCGTGTTCCTGATCGTGTGCCTCGCGCGCGCCTATGCCGGCCACTTCACGCCGAAGCAGCACCTCGGCTTCGAGTTCGCCGCCTGGTACTGGCACTTCGTCGACGTGGTCTGGCTGTTCCTGTTCCTCTGCATCTACGTCTGGGGACGCGGCGCCGAGACCATGGCGCACGGCGCGCACTGAAGTCGCGACGCGTTCGACCTTGGAAAGGGCGGCCGGCAGGCCGCCCTTTCGCTTTCACGCAGCCGGAAGTCTCGGCAGAACTGTGATAGGCTCCTTCATCATGAACGATATGGCCGGCACCTCCGAGTCCCAGACGACTGTCCTGCAAAGTGCGATGCGCGGTCTTGCCTGCAAATGTCCGCGTTGCGGCCAGGGCAAGCTCTATGCGGGCTTCCTGACGCTCGCCCCGCGTTGCGACCATTGCGGCCTCGACTATGCCTTCATCGACTCCGGTGACGGCCCTGCGATCTTCATCATCATGCTGGCCGGCGCGATCGTGGTCGGTTGCGCACTCGTCGTCGAGGTCAAGTATCAGCCGCCATTCTGGCTCCATGCCGTGCTGTGGCTGCCGCTGATCCTCGCGACCACGCTACTGCCGCTGCGCGCGATGAAGTCGCTGTTGATCGCCCTGCAATTCCACCACAAGGCGGCGCCTGGCCGGTTGATCGACCGCGAGAAATGAACGGGATTGCGCGCAAGCCTCGCGTGGCCGGCTTCGCGCTGTTCACGCTGCTGATGACGGCGGTCCTTATCGCGCTCGGCGTCTGGCAGTTGCAGCGCCGCGTCGCCAAGCATGAATTGATCGCCGCGTTGACGGAACGGCTCGCGGCCGTGCCGATCGCGCTTCCCCCGCCGGCGCATTGGGGCACGCTGAATGCCGCGAGCGACGAGTTCCGCCGCGTCAGCTTCACCGCGGCCTACGCGCCGCTGCCGGATGCGATGGTCTACTCGTCCGGCTCCGCCGTGCGCAAGGACGCCTCCGGGCCAGGTACCTGGGCGTTCCTGCCGGCGCGTTTGCCGAGCGGCGAAACGGTCGTGATCGATGCGGGCTTCGTCGAGAACACGATGCAGGACCGGGCGGTCGAGGACCGCGCGGTGAAGAAGCTCGTGACGGGAAAGCCGATCGCGCTCACCGGCTATTTGCGCTTTCCCGAGGCGCCGGGCTGGCTGACGCCGGCCGAAAACCGCGACAAGCGGCTGTGGTTCGCGCGCGATCATCTGGCGATCGCCAGCGCGCTCGGCTGGGGCGCGGTCGCGCCATTCTATGTCGACCTCGAGCAGCCCGCGCCCCAGAACGGCATTCCGCGGCCGGGCCCGCTCGACGTGCATCTGAAGGACGATCACCTGCAATACGCCATCACCTGGTTCGCGCTTGCGGGCGCCGTGCTGGTCGCCTTCGGCGTCTGGGTGAGGGGACGGCGGCAGAGCTAAATTTAGACCCCCGGAGCGATGCCCCGAGGGAACCCCGGGATTCTCCGGGGTTTATTGTTCAGCCCATATTCACGAGGGTAGCCCTAAGCCGCCCTCAATTTTCCGTGGCAGACAGGATTTCGACGTGAGCGATTTCGATCAGATGGGAATTGTCGTCGATTGGGTGGATGCCTGCCGGAAGGGCGACCTTGCGACGCTGCTCGACCTCTATGCGGATGATGCCGCGCTCGAATGCACATGCAACGACACGCGCCGCTATCGCGGCCGCAGCGAGCTCGAAACCTATTGGCGGTCGCAACTCAACGCGTTCTCGTTAGCAGGTTTCGCCCTGGAGGAGATCGCGCCGATGCCACCGGGCGTCGATCTCGAATATTCGGTCGCGGGCTCATTGCACATCCGCGTCTCGTTTCGCTTCAGTCCCGAAGGCAAGATCGAGAGAATGCTGTGCGCGCCGGCATGGCAGGACTTGCACGACGCCTGCGTGTGCTAGAGCATGATCCGGAAAAGTGTGCAGCGGTTTTCCGAAAAGATCATGCTCAAACAATAACCTAAAGCGCGATGACGATTTATCCTAATCTCATCGCGCTTTAGCCGGATGCCGGCTTGTCCCGCATCGTCGCGACCGGCAGGCGGCAACGCACATAGGTGCGTTCGTTGGCGCGCAGCAGTGATAGCGATCCGCTAAGCGCGCGCACCCGCTCCTGCATGCCGGTCAGGCCGCGGCCGAACACGTTGTCGGCCGGAAAGCCGCGGCCGTCGTCGGAAATCTCGATAGCGAGCGCGGCGCCGTCGACGGTCGCCTGCACATGCGCGCTGCTCGCCTTGGCATGGCGCAGAACGTTGGTCAGCGCCTCCTGGATCACGCGATAGACCGTCTGCGCCAGCGGCCCCTCGATCCGCTCGAGTGCAGGATCGATCGCTGCCGTCAGGTCGACGTGCGACGCCTGCTTGCGGAAATTCTGGAGCAGCGTCTGCACGCTGGTCTTAAGGCCGAGATCCTCGATATAGAGCGGCCGCAACCGGTCGAGGATGCGACGGCTGGCCTGCTGCAGCGCCTCGACCGACAGCACAACCTGTTGCGCCGAATTGCCGAGATTTCCCGCATCGTTCGGCGCCGTCTCGAGCAATGCGATCGCACCGGCGCGAATGCCGAACAGCAGTGGTCCAAGCTCGTCGTGCAGCTCGCGTGCGAGATCGCGCCGCTCGTCATCCTGGAGCGATACCAGGCGGTGCAACAGTTCGCGATTATTCTGGCTCAACTGTTCGAGCGTGCGCGCGAGCGCATTGGCTTCCTCGCAGCTTTGCCTGATTTCCGGCGGCCCGCCGACCGGGATCGGCTTTGCGTATTCGCCGCGCCGCATCCGCGTCAGGCCCTGGCCGAGATTGTGCAGCGGACGCAGCGCTGATCCAGCGAATCCATAAGCGATAATTCCGGTCAGCCCGGTCAGCGCGACGATGAAGCAGGTGAGTGCCAGGAAGCCGACCCATTTTTCGAACATGTCTGCCGATAGATCAGGTTGGAATACGATGTCGCCGACATGGTTGCCGTTGATCTCGACAGGTGACGCAGCGCTCACATCGGGAATGGCGAGCAGGTCGGTGAACCATTGCGGGATGCTATGCGTGTCGCGCAACGCATCCTTCGGGGAGGGCGCTTGACCTGCTTCCACAGAGCGGAATTGGATATCGGAGGATGCGCCCAGAGAGTGGGCAAACGCATCGAGCGTCTGCCGCGGATTGTCGGAGGCGCGCAGTGCATCGTTTAGTGCCGCAGCCACGACAACGGCCGCGCGCCGTCCGGGCTCGTTCTCGTCGGCAAGCTGACTGGTCGCGAATTCGTGCAGCAGCACCCCGCCCATGATCAGCGCCGTGATAAACATCACGCCGAGCGGGAGGAATAACTGGGTCCTGAACGAAAGCCGCTGCCACATTAGGTCAATTCTAACGCGTATTGGCGAATTTCTCTCTTTCCATTTGTTCCCGTCGGTCTATGAGTGGTAAAACAAGAGTGCGCGATGCAAGATACCGCCAAAACCGCAACCAGGGTCCTTATCGTCGACGACCATCCCGTGGTTCTGTCCGGTTGCCGGACCTTGTTTGCGTCCGACCAGTCGATCCGCGTCGACGAGGCGAGCGACGCCAAATCCGGCCACCGCGCTTATGTCAGCAAGCGTCCTGACGTGATTGTCATCGACATCAGCCTGCCGGACGTATCGGGCTTCGAACTGATGCGGCGGATCCGCAAGGACGATCCGGACGCCAAGGTCATCATGTTCAGCATGAACGACGATCCGGCTTTCGTGGTACGGGCGGTCGAACTGGGTGCGCAGGGCTACGTCTCAAAGGGCGACGATCCAAGGATCCTGCTGAAGGCGGTGCGCAAGGTAGTCGCGGGCGACAATTTCATCTCGCCGCAGCTCGCAGAGGCCGTGACGTTCTCGGGCGCCGCGGTCAAGGCCAACCCGGCTTCGCAGATGACACCGCGCGAGCTCGAAATTCTCCGCCTGCTCAGCCGCGGCGACAAGATCGTCGAGGTCGCCGAGGCGCTCGGCATCTCCTACAAGACGGTTGCCAACACCACCTCCCTGCTCAAGCAGAAGCTCGGCGCCAAGAACCATTCCGATCTGATCCGGATCGCCGTCGAAATCGGCATGAATTGATCGTCCCGGCAGGGACCGGACGCTGCTTGGGGCTGCAGGCGGTTCGGTAGGCCGCCATGTCGGGAAGAAATGGAAATCCGGAGCATGCGCTACGCCTGCTCGCAGTGATCGCGATCAGATGGCGCACCGGGAAAAATCGGAACATTTGTCCTGACGCGTCGTTTTTGTCCTTGATGGTCCGATGACAGGTGAAGAAAGCTCGCGGGATCAATTCAACGGGTAGGCGTCCCGGACGAGGCAAACGGGTCTGCAAATCAACGACAGGCCTTCCAAGAGAGGGCTGCGGCATCGCCGCAGCCCTTTTTCGTGGACGAAGAAGCGGGGCGGAAGCGGTTTCCCGGGGCGGCAAAACACTTTATGGTGCCCTTAAGCCTCTGGCTCAAGGACTAGGAATATCATGAAATCAAAGGCTTAAGGCGCAGGTTCAAGCTTGGGCCGGCCTTTGGAGGGTGGTTTGACTCGTTATATCTCGACCCGGGGCGAGGCCCCTGAACTCGGCTTCTGCGACGTGATGCTGACCGGGCTTGCCCGTGACGGCGGCCTCTATGTGCCCGTGACCTGGCCGCAACTCTCGGCCGATGAGATCGCCGGCTTCTTCGGCCGTCCCTATTGGGAGGTCGCGGTCGACGTGATTCGTCCGTTCGCCGGCGGTGAGATTTCGGACGCCGAGCTCGGCCGCATGGCCAATGAGGCTTATGCCACCTTCCGCCATCCGGCGGTGGTGCCGCTGCGCCAGATGTCGCCGCATCAGTTCGTGCTGGAGCTGTTCCACGGTCCGACGCTCGCCTTCAAGGACGTCGCGATGCAGCTCATCTCGAGGCTGATGGATCACGTGCTCGCCAAGCGCGGCCAGCGCACCACCATCGTGGTCGCGACCTCGGGCGATACCGGCGGCGCCGCGGTCGAGGCGTTTGCGGGACTGGAGAATGTCGATCTCATCGTGCTGTTCCCGCACGGGCGCATCTCCGAAGTGCAGCAACGGATGATGACGACGACGGGTGCGGCCAATGTCCACGCGCTCGCGATCGAAGGCACGTTCGACGATTGCCAGGCGCTCGTGAAGGGGATGTTCAACAATCACCGCTTCCGCGATGCGACCGCGCTATCCGGCGTCAACTCCATCAACTGGGCGCGCATCGTGGCCCAGGTGGTCTACTACTTCACCTCAGCGGTCGCGGTCGGCGCGCCGGCGCGCGCGGTCGATTTCGTCGTTCCGACCGGCAATTTCGGCGACATCTTTGCCGGCTACGTCGCGAAGCGCATGGGTCTGCCGGTAAGGACCCTGCACATCGCCGCCAACGTCAACGACATCCTGGCGCGCACGCTCAAGACCGGGATTTACGAGGTGCGCGAGGTGCATGCCACGGCCTCGCCGTCGATGGACATCCAGATCTCCTCGAATTTCGAGCGGCTGCTGTTCGAGGCGAGCCGCCGCGATGCCGCCGCGGTGCGCCGTCTAATGGATTCGCTGAAGCAGTCCGGGCGCTTCGTCCTGCCCGACGCCATGCTCGCGGCGATTCGCGAGGAGTTCGACGCGGGCCGCGCCGATGAGACCGAGACGGCGGCTGCGATCCGTGCCGCCTGGCGCGAGGCCGGCGAGCTCGTGGATCCCCACACCGCAGTGGCGCTGGCGGTCGCCGACCGTGACACGACAGACACGACCGTGCCAGGCATCGTGCTCTCCACCGCGCATCCGGCCAAATTCCCTGATGCGGTGGAGGCGGCCTGCGGCATGCGGCCGCAACTGCCGGCCTGGCTGGATGGTCTGATGACCAAATCCGAACACATGAAGGTGGTGAAGAACGATCAGGCCGAGGTGGAGCGGTTCGTGCTGTCGGTCAGCCGCGCCGCAAAACAGGGAGTAGCCGGATGAGCGTCGAGATCTCCAAGCTTGCGTCCGGCCTCACCGTCGTCACCGACAACATGCCCCACGTCGAGACCGCTGCGCTCGGCGTCTGGGCTCGCGTCGGCGGCCGCGACGAGAAGCCGAACGAGCACGGAATCTCGCACCTGCTCGAGCACATGGCGTTCAAGGGCACCACGCGGCGCTCCTCGCGCGAGATCGTCGAGGAGATCGAGGCGGTCGGCGGCGATCTCAATGCCGGCACCTCGACGGAGACGACGTCCTATTATGCGCGGGTGATGAAGGCCGACGTGCCGCTCGCGCTCGACGTGCTCGCCGATATCCTCGCCAATCCCGCCTTCGAGCCGGAGGAGCTCGAGCGCGAAAAGAACGTCATCGTCCAGGAGATCGGCGCGGCGCAGGACACGCCCGACGACGTCGTCTTCGAGCATCTCAACGAGCTCTGCTATCCCGACCAGCCGATGGGCCGCTCGCTGCTCGGCACCGCGAAGACGCTGCGCGGCTTCAACCGCGACATGCTGCGCGGCTATCTCTCGACGCATTACCGCGGGCCGGACATGGTGGTGGCGGCCGCCGGCGCCGTCGATCACAGCCGGGTCGTTGCCGAGGTCGAGGCGCGGTTTGCGAGCTTTGAGGCGACACCGGGCCCGAAGCCGCAGGCGGCGACGTTCGGCCAGGGCGGCGCAAAGGTGGTGCATCGCGAGCTCGAGCAGGCGCACCTGACGCTGGCGCTGGAGGGCGTGCAGCAGACCGAGCCGTCGCTGTTCTCGCTCCAGGTCTTCACCAACATTCTCGGCGGCGGAATGTCGTCGCGGCTGTTCCAGGAGGTGCGCGAGAAGCGCGGCCTCTGCTACTCGATCTACACGTTCCACGCACCCTATACCGACACCGGCTTCTTCGGCCTCTACACCGGCACCGACCCCGCCGACGCGCCCGAGATGATGGAAGTCGTCGTCGATATCATGAATGAGTCGGTGGAGACGCTCACCGAGGCCGAGGTCGCGCGCGCCAAGGCGCAGATGAAGGCCGGCCTCCTGATGGCGCTGGAGAGCTGCTCTTCGCGCGCCGAGCAGCTCGCCCGGCACGTGCTCGCCTATGGGCGGCCGCAGACGGTGCAGGAACTGGTGGCCCGGATCGACGCCGTTAGTGTCGAATCGACGCGCGACGCGGCGCGTGCGCTGCTTTCGCGCAGCCGCCCTGCGGTGGTTGCATTGGGCAGCGGAAGGGGTCTGGACACGGCGGTGTCTTTTGCGGAAGGATTGACCCGGGCGCGCGCCAAGGCGCGGCTCCACTAGGAGCTGCGCAAGGCCTGTCGGCGCCCCGGGAAGCATCACCATGGCCCTCTTTCGCCTGCCATCCAGTGGACCCGCCGCCCTCGCGCCGCGCGGCAACGGGCTCTTGCTGCGTGCCCCGCAGATGTCGGACTTTCTGCAATGGGCGCATCTGCGCGAAACCAGCCGCGACTATCTCACGCCCTGGGAGCCGATCTGGCCGTCGGACGATCTCACCCGCTCCGGCTTCCGCCGCCGCCTGCGCCGCTATGCCGAGGATATCGCGGCGGACCGCTCCTACCCCTTCCTGATCTTCCGCGAGCTCGACGGCGCCATGATCGGCGGCATCACGCTCGCCAATGTCCGGCGCGGCATCGTCCAGGCCGGCACCATCGGCTACTGGGTCGGCCAGCCCCATGCCCATCGGGGGTACATGACGGCGGCGCTGCGGGTGCTGCTGCCGACGCTGTTCGGCGAGCTCAACCTGCACCGGGTCGAGGCCGCCTGCATCCCCACCAATGTGCCGTCGATCCGGGTGCTGGAGAAGTGCGGTTTCTCCCGCGAGGGCTTGGCGCGGCGCTATCTCTGCATCAACGGGATCTGGCAGGACCACCTGCTGTTCGGCCTACTGCACGAGGATTTCCGCGGCTGAGCCGGGCGTCCATGCGGCCAAAGTCTGGGCCTTGCCGCCTTCTCTCCTGCTTGTTTCCTGCCTTGGGTTCGCCGATTTTGACGATATAACCCGCAGCGAGCCGGCCACTTGCCGGGGCATTGTCATGGAGTACGGGCGTTCATGGTGAAGGAGCTTCGATCATCGCGGACTGCGCAGCGCCGGGGGCCGGTGATCGCGCTGGCGCTGGCGGTTGCGCTCGCTTCCGTCTCGCCGGCTGCGGCGCAGTCGCTGACCGACCGCTTCAAGAGCCTGTTCGGGGGCAAGTCCGACGAGCCCGCCGAGACCAAGCCGGCGCCCGCACCGGGCCAGCCGCCGGCCGATGACGACGTCGATTGTCCCCAGGTCACCGTCCGTGCCGGAGCGTCCACCTATGCGGCTGGGGCTCCCGGCAAGCAGGCTGTCGGCAACGACGTGCGCTTCCAGGCCACGATCACCAAGATGGCGCGCGAATGCATCCGCAACGGCGGCGAGATCACCGCGCGCATCGGCATCCAGGGCCGGGTCATCGCCGGTCCCGCCGGCGCGCCGAGCACGATCGAGGTGCCCTTGCGCGTCGCCGTGGTGCAGGGCGGGGTCGGCGAGAAGGTGATCGCCTCGAAAGCCTATCGCACCACGGTCGAGCTGCCGGAGGGGGGCAGCGTGCCCTTCACCTTCGTCGCCGAGGACATGGTCTATCCGGTGCCCTCGGCGGCGGTCGCCGATTCCTACATCTTCTATGTCGGCTTCGACCCGCAGGCGCTGTCACCCGAGCCGAAGGCGCGGCGGAAGAAGAAGTAAGAAGAAATAAGCCGCCGCAATTTCCACTGTCATGTCCCGGCTTGACCGGGGCATCCAATACGCCGCGGCGTCTGCGTATCGCTCAGACGTCTCTGGAATACAGGATCGCCCGCCTTCGCGGGTGATGACGCCCGATTTGCGGATGCATCGCCATCAAACAAAAAAGCCGGCGCTTTCGCGCCGGCTTTTTTGATTCGTGAAGACGAAAGCCCTTAGTTCAGCTTCTGCCGGACCTCGGTGATGCTCTTGGTGAGCAGGTCGTCGGCGACCTGGCCCTTGACCGACTGCGACAGGATGGTCGAAGCGGCCTGGACGGCGGCTTCCGCCGCGGCGGCGCGGACGTCGGCCAGCGCCTGAGCCTCGGCGAGCGCGATCTTGCTCTCCGCGGTCTTGGTGCGGCGGGCGACGAAGTCTTCCATCTTCGCCTTGGCGTCGGCCGCGATGCGCTCGGCTTCGGCCTTGGCGTTGGCGACGATGTCGGCAGCCTCGCGCTCGGCCGTGGCGCTGCGCGCCTTGTAGTCCGCGAGCACCTTGGCTGCCTCCAGCTTGAGGCGCTGGGCGTCGTCGAGCTCGGCCTTGATGCGGGCGGCGCGATGATCGAGCGTCGTCAGCAGGGTCTTGTGGATCCCGAGATAGGCGAAAATCACCATCAGGATCACGAACGCGACGGCGACCCAAAACTCAGGTTCGAGGAACATATCGGCTAACCTTTCAGGGACGCATCGACCGCGGCATTGACCGACGCCGAGTCGGGAACGATGCCCGTGAGCCGCTGCACGATCGTGCCGGCCGCATCGGCTGCGATGCCGCGGACATTGCTCATGGCGGTCGCGCGGGTCGAGGCGATGGTCTTCTCCGCCTCTGCAAGCTTCGCGGCCAATTGCTGTTCCAGCGACTTGCGCTCGGCTTCCGCCTGTGCGTTCAGCTTCTCGCGGGTCTCGTTGCCGATCGCTTGTGCCTTGGACCGTGCCGAAGCGAGCTCGGCCTCATAGGCCTTCAGCGCTGCGTCGGACTGATCCCTCAGCTTTTGAGCTTCGGCGAGATCGCCCTCGATCTTGTTCTGACGCGCCTCGATCACGCCGCCGACACGCGGCAAGGCGAGCTTGGACACGATTACGTAAAGCAGGACGAAGAAGATCGCCAGCGACACCAGTTGCGAAGCAAAGGTGCTGCTTTCGAACGGCGGGAAGCCGCCGCCGTGGTGACCGCCATCGGCCTCGGTGTGGGCATTGGCCTCCGGGCCTTTTGCCCCGCCATGACTCTCAGCCATGGGTTTCTCCTGTTGCTTTCAAGCGCGCCGCCCGAGGTTTCGAGCGGCGCGAGAACGTCCTCAGAGCGGAACGAACAGCAGAAGCAGCGCGATCAGCAGCGAGAAGATGCCGAGCGCTTCGGTCACGGCGAAGCCGAAGATCAGGTTGCCGAACTGGCCCTGGGCGGCCGACGGGTTGCGCACCGCTGCGGCGAGGTAGTTGCCGAAGATCACGCCCACGCCGACGCCCGCACCGCCCATGCCGATGCACGCGATGCCCGCGCCGATAAGTTTTGCTGCTGCCGGATCCATTTTAGACTCCTTGGAAGAAAGATTGGGTTGTGGGTGGAAATTCCCCGGACCGCTCAGTGTCCCGGATGAATGGCGTCGTTCAGGTAGATGCAGGTCAGGATCGCGAACACATAGGCCTGGAGGAACGCGACCAGGAGCTCCAGCGCGGTGAGCGCGACGGTGAGCGCCAGCGGCAGCACGCCGCCGATCCAGCCGATGGCGCCGAGCGAGACGCCGAGCATGGCGACGAAGCCCGCGAACACCTTCAGCGCGATGTGACCGGCCAGCATGTTGGCGAAGAGACGGACGCTGTGGGAGACCGGCCGCAGGAAGAACGACAGGATCTCGATGAACATCACCAGCGGCAGGATGTAGCCGGGGACGCCGTGGGGAACGAAAATCTTAAAGAATTTCAGGCCGTTCTTGTAGACACCGTAGATCAGGACAGTGAAGAACACCAACAGCGCCAGCGCCGCCGTGACCACCAGGTGGCTCGAGACCGTGAAGGTGTAGGGAATGATGCCCACCAGGTTCGAGACGCAGATGAACATGAAGATCGAGAAGATCAGCGGGAAGAACTTCATGCCTTCCGCGCCGGCGGTCGAGCGGATGGTCGACGCCACGAATTCGTAGGAGATCTCGGCGACGGACTGGAGGCGTCCGGGAACGAGCTGCGTGCCGCTGGCGAGCATCAGGATCGAGATCACCGCGACCGCTACCAGCATGTAGAGCGACGAATTGGTGAAGGCGATCGTGTGGTTGCCGATATGGCCGATCGTGAAGAGAGGCTCGATGTTGAACTGGTGGATCGGGTCGATTTTCATCCGCGCGGCATCTCTCGGTCTGCCGGGCAAGCCGGCTGGTCTCGGTCTGCCGGCCGGGCCGGCCCGTACCGGCGAGGCCGGCACGATCAATTCCTCTGGCCGGATCGGCTACGAACCGCCGCGTCTGTTTTGACCCGCCCCCGCCGACCTCACCACGTTCACCACGCCAGCCACGAAGCCCAGCAGCGTGAACACGATAAACCCGAAAGGCGACGTCGACAGCAAGCGGTCGAACCCCCAGCCAATCCCCGCTCCGACAACGACGCCGGCGATCAACTCGGAGGATAGCCGGAAACCAAGCGCCATCGCCGAGGCTCTGGCCGCTCCGTCTCCACCGTCACCTGCGGGTTGCTCGGTCTTGATCCTGCGGTCGCGAATTTCGGACAACCGCTGACTAAGACTTCCGAGCCGTTCGGAAAGCGCAGCTTCCTCGGGCGACTTATCGCCATTTCCATTGTCGCCGTGTCCCGTGCCCTGTGTCATGCAACGAAGACCCGAAACGCCGCGGCTGAATGGAAATTACGCCCAACACCCTCAAAAGCCGCGCGGACCATACTGATGGCACATAATCAAGTCAAGCCAAGTCACGATTGCGTCGTGTTCTGTTATATCATTGATTTATTTGGTGATATCGCCGCGCGCGCCAGCGCTGCACACAGCGTGACGCCGCACCGCAGCAGGTCTCTTTGCGATCCGCCGATACGGCCGCCATTTCCGGGATCAAACCGGCTGCTGCGCCGGTTGATTCCAAAGGCGCGTTTTCCGCGGCGAAGCCGTGCGCCTTCGTCCGCGCGGGTGTAGAATTGCAAGTGTCCACAAGCGCGTCGTGGCGGAGCAGTACGATGAAACCAGCAGCGACGTCATTGTTGAGAACATGGGTCTCGAGAGCACGCTCCTTGGCGGCGGCGATCGCCGCGGTGGTTGCGATCGGCGGCCAGGCGGCCGCGCAGTCCGCGCCCGACGCTGAAAACGGCCGTTACGCGATGACGCCGATCCCAGAGGGCGTGCTGCGGCTCGACACCCGCACCGGCACGGTTTCGACATGCACCAAGAATGGCGCCGGCTGGGCCTGCTACGCGGTACCCGACGAACGTTCCGCGCTTGATGCCGAGATCGGCCGCCTCCAGGTTGAGGTCGAGAAGTTGAAGGCGGAGCTCGCGACTGGGCCGACCGTGTCGGGCAAGGTCGACGAGGCGCTGCCGAAATCCGATCAGTTGAAGAAGGCTCCCCCGAAGGTCGCCGAAGGCGACCGCCGGATCGAGATCCCGCTGCCGAGCGACCAGGACATGGATCGCGTGATGTCGTTCCTGGAACGGGCCTGGCGGCGGCTGATCGAGATGGCCAACCGCGTGCAGAAGGACGTGTCGGGAAAGATTTGACAGGCTTTGTCGATGTCGTCCTGGCGAAAGCCAGGACCTCCACGGCCTCTGTGTTTTTCTCGGTGCGCGTCGCCACCTTTCGCCATCACGGGCATTTTGGGTAATGGGTCCTGGCTTTCGCCAGGACGACGTAACGAGAGTCGTTCATGACATCAGCAAGATCGCTGACGCGCTCCGCGCCATCCACGGTAGAGGCCTCCACCATCACCTCGTCGCTGCTGACGGTGCAGACGCAGAGCCGCGGCTTCACCGATCTCACCGGCGAGGCGGCGAAGTTCGTCACGGAGGCCCGCGCCGGGACCGGCGCACTGACATTGTTCATCCGTCACACCTCGGCCTCGCTGACGATCCAGGAAAACGCCGATCCTTCCGTGCTCGTCGATCTCACCACCGCGCTGGCGCGGCTCGCGCCGGAGAACGCGCCCTGGACCCATGACACCGAGGGGCCGGACGACATGCCGGCGCACATCAAGACGATGCTGACGCAGACCTCGCTCAACGTGCCGGTCCTGAACGGCAAGCTCGCACTCGGGACGTGGCAGGCCATTTATCTCATCGAGCATCGCAAGCAGCCGCACCGGCGCGAGGTGGTGCTGCAATTCATCGGCGCGACTTCATAAACAAAACGGCCGCGGGAATCCCGCGGCCGCTCGTTTCAGACAGCCGGAGCGTAGGTCCGGCTGATCGGCGACTAGATTTGCTTGATGTCGACGTCCTTGGTCTCCGGCAGGAACAGGAAGCCGACGACAAGGCTCATTGCGGCGATCGCAACGGGGTACCACAGCCCGGAATAGATGTTTCCGGTCGCGGCCACGATCGCAAACACGGTCGCCGGCAGGAAGCCTCCGAACCAGCCATTGCCGATGTGGTAGGGCAGCGACATGCCGCTATAGCGGATGCGGCTCGGGAACAGTTCCACCAGCCATGCGGCGATCGGCGCGTAGACCAGCGTCACGTAGATCACCAGGATCCAGAGCAGGACCGTCGTCATGACATAGTTGATCTCGTTCGGATCGGCTGAAGCCGGATAGCCGTGTGCCTTGATCGCTGCGGGCAGGGCCTTGGCGAAATCCGCCGAGGTCGCAGTGAGGGTCTGCTCGCCGATCTTGACCGTGGCCGCCGTGCCCTTCGGCGGGTCCTGGGTCTGGTAGTTCACTGACAAGTTCACCAGCGCGGCTTTGGCAATGTCGCAGCCGGTGGTGAACTTTTCGGTGCCGGTGGCCTTGAACTGGAACGAACACTCGGCGGGATCGGCGATCACCGTCACCGGGGATGCAGACAGCGCCGCCTCCAGCTTCGGATTGGCGAAGTGGGTGATGCCCTTGAAGATCGGGAAGTAGGTCACCATCGCTAGCAGGAAGCCCGCTAGGATGATCGGCTTGCGGCCGATCTTGTCGGACAGCATGCCGAAGATGATGAAGAAGGGCGTACCCAGAGCGAGCGCAACCACGATCATGATCTGCGCCGGCACGGCCGGTACCTTCAGGGTCTGGGTGAGGAAGAACAGCGCGTAGAACTGTCCGCCATACCACACCACCGCTTCACCCGCGGTCGCGCCAAGCAGCGCCAGGATCGCGATCTTGGCGTTGTTCCACTCTCCGAAGGCTTCCGTCAGTGGACGCTTCGAGGTCTTGCCCTCCTCCTTCATGCGCTGGAACACCGGCGATTCGTTCAGGCTCAAGCGGATCCAGATCGAGATCGCCAGCAGAAGGCCGGAGAGCAGGAAGGGAATGCGCCAGCCCCAATCTCCGAAAGCTTCCTCACCCATGGCGGTGCGGATGCCAAGGATCAACAGCAGTGCCAGGAACAGACCGAGTGTCGCGGTGGTCTGAATCCACGAGGTGTAATAGCCACGCCGGTTCTGCGGCGCATGTTCGGCTACGTAAGTCGCTGCACCGCCATATTCGCCGCCGAGTGCGAGGCCCTGGATCAAGCGCAGGGCAATCAGCACGATCGGCGCGGCGATGCCCCAGGTTGCATACCCCGGCAACAGACCGATAAAGAAGGTGCCGACACCCATGAGCGTCATGGTGACGAGGAAGGTGTATTTGCGGCCGATCATGTCGCCGAGGCGACCGAAGATCAGCGCGCCGAAGGGGCGGACCGCAAAGCCGGCCGCAAAGGCGAGCAGCGCGAAGATGAAGCCGACATTGGGCGGGACGTTCGAGAAGAAGTATTTCGCGAGGAAGGCACCAAGCGTGCCGTAGATGTAGAAGTCGTACCACTCGAAGACAGTGCCAAGTGAGGAAGCGAAAATGACTTTTCGCTCCTCCGCTGTCATGCCTCGCGTGCGGACGTCGGCGCCCGCGGTCGCAGCCATCGTCATCAGTTTCGCTCCCCAATAGGTTGGTGCGCCCTGGTTTCCGGACTCGGCCGGATACCGCGGGCCTTGCTCTTAAGTAACATCGGCGTGAAACCCGCCCCAATACGACTTTCGGCCTTGCGCACTGACATCCACCTGACGCCGCCGCCGCCGGGTACCGTGCCTTGCGAATTAACCCCTTTGCAGCAAAGGGATAATGTGCACTTGCATGCCACGGCCGGCCGGGAAAGAATTGACCAAGGCGCCGGTCCGGCTTACTGGCCCGTCGAACCACAGCAAGAGATCGATGAACGCTCCCTCCACCCATCTCGTCATTGCCGATGATCATCCCCTGTTCCGCGATGCCCTACGGCAGGCCGTGGCGGGCGTCCTGACCTCGGCCAGGATCGATGAGGCAGGATCATTCGAGGATCTGACCAAGCTCTTGGAGCAGACGCAGGACGTCGACCTGATCCTGCTCGACCTCTCGATGCCCGGGATCTCGGGCTTTTCCGGCCTGATTTATCTGCGCGCGCAATACCCGGCGATCCCGGTGGTGATCGTTTCGGCTTCCGATGACAGTGCCACGATCCGCCGCTCGCTCGATTTCGGCGCCTCCGGCTTCATCCCGAAGCGTTTCGGTGTCGAGACGCTGCGCGATGCCATCCTCAAGATCATGGACGGCGATGTCTGGGTCCCAGCCGACACCGATCTGTCGGCCGTGGCCGATCCCGATATGACCCGCCTGCGCGACCGCCTGGTGACGCTGACCCCGCAGCAGGTGCGGGTCCTGATGATGCTGTCGGAAGGATTGCTCAACAAGCAGATCGCCTACGAGCTCGGCGTCTCCGAGGCGACCATCAAGGCGCATGTCTCAGCGATCCTGCAAAAGCTCGGCGTCGAGAGCCGCACGCAGGCCGTAATCGCCGCCGCCAAGATCGCCGGCGGCCAGTGGAAGCAGGGCACCCCGACGGGGTAGAGCCTTTGCTCCGTCATTCTGGGTTCGCTTCGCGCCCCGGAATGACCTTACTCCGCCGCCACCATCTGCTGCGTGCGCCACTGCCCGAGCAGGGCGCGGAGCGAGGCCGGCTTCAGCGGCTTATTCAGCACTGCGATATGCTCCTCGCGCGCGGCCACCTGCACGGCGGGGCTGCGGTCGGCGGTGATCAGGATCGCGGGAATGGCGTTGCCGAAGCGGCGGCGGATCTCGCGGATGGCGGCGATGCCGTTGCCGCGGTCGAGATGATAGTCGACCAGGAGGCCGGTGATGCGGCGGCCGGCGGTTTCGATCGCCGCGATCGCGGCTTCCGGATCGGCGACTGCGATGACCTCGGCGTCCCAGGCCTTCAGCAGCGTGCGCATGCCGTCTAGGATCGCCGCGTCGTTCTCGATACAGACGATCAGCGCGCCCGAGATCGGCCTGCGCGCCAGCGGCGTCGCGCTGGTCACGGCCGCGGTGTGGGTCACGGCCTTCGCCGTCGGCACGGTCACCGAGAACGCCGAGCCGCCGCTGGCATTGGCATCGATGGCGATGCCGTGCTTGAGCACGCGGGCCAGCCGCTCGACGATCGACAGCCCCAGCCCCAGGCCGCGCGCAATTCGCGCACCCTGTTCGAGGCGATGGAATTCCTTGAAGATCTCGCCGCGCTTGACGGCGGGGATGCCGACGCCGGTGTCGTAGACGTAGATCTTGAGCTGTTCGCCGCGGCGGCGGCAGCCGACCAGCACGCGCCCGCGCGGCGTGTATTTGATCGCGTTGGAGATCAGGTTCTGCAGCAGGCGCCGCAGCAGGAGCCGGTCCGACTGCACCGGCAGCGAGCATGGCACGAAGGCAAGCTCCAGTCCCTTGGCGCGTGCGATCGGCGCGAACTCGATCTCCAGCGAGCGCATCAGGTCAGCCATCTTGAAACTCGAGATCGAGGTTGTCATAGCGCCGGCATCGAGCCGCGAGATGTCCAGGAGCGCGCCGAGGATCTCCTCGATCGCCTGCAGCGATTCGTCGATGTTCTCGACCAGCCGGGTCTCTTCGCCGTTGTGCTGGCGCTCGACCAGGCTCGTGACATAGAGCCGTGCTGCGTTCAGCGGCTGCAGAATGTCGTGGCTCGCGGCGGCCAGGAACCGCGTCTTGGAGATGTTGGCGTCTTCCGCGGTGCTCTTGGCCAGCGCCAGCTCCGAGTTCAGCCGGGTCAGCTCCTCGGTGCGGTCGCGCACGCGCTTCTCCAGCGTCGCATTGGCGCGCTCCAGCGCCTCGGCCGCCTCGAAGGTGGGCGTGACATCGGTGAAGGTGATGACGAAACCGCCGCCGGGCATGCGGTTGGTCAGGACCTCGATCACCATGTGCCGGTCGGGCAGGCGCTCCAGGTACGGCTCGCTGTCGGTGGTGTAGGCCGCAAGCCGTAGCTCCAGCAGGGCGTCGCGCTCCGCCGGATCGGTGGGATTGCTCGCGCCCATGAATTCCAGGATCTCGCGCAAGGGCGTGCCGAACTGGATGAAATGCGGCGGCACGTTGAGCAGATCGCCGAACTGGCGGTTGGAGCAGATCAGTTGCAGGTCAGCGTCGAACACCGCGATGCCCTGGCGCACGTGGTTGAGCGCGGTCTGCAGGATCTCGCGGTTGAAGTGCAGCGCCGCATGGGAATCGTCGAGCAGTTTTAGCGCGGCTTTGGCCGAGACCGTCCGCTTGCGCAGCAAGAGCGACATCACGAGCCGGGACGACGCTGCCCCGATCGAGGAGGCAATCAGGTGCTCGGCGTGCTGCAACAGCTCGAAATCGGCGGGCGCCGTAGGCTCCAGCCGCATGTTGCGCCGCGCCGCGAAGGCCTCGAAGGATTGCCGCGCGCGGTCGGGCCCGAGATATTGCGCCACCGTGGCTTGGATGTCCTGCACCGTGATGGTGGTGCGCCAGCGGCGGAAGTTCGGGGCGATCGGGGCGAGCGTGTTGGGCACGAACAGATCGGCCTGAACGAGCTCGATCGAGGTCGGCCGCCGCGCCAGCGACAGTACCACATAGGTGAGGATGTTGAGCGACAGCGACCAGGCGACGCCGTGCAGCAGTGGCGGCAGATCGGCGCCGAACAGCGCCTGCGGCCGCAACGCCTCGATTCCGAATGGGCCGTGCAGCAGCAGCAGGATGCCCGCGGTCGAGGAGTCCATGAAGCTCGGCAGGAACAGCGTGTAGACCCACACCGCGAAGCCGACCAGCATGCCGCCGATCGCGCCGCGCGCGGTCGCTCGCCGCCACAGCAGTCCGCCGAAGAAGCTGGGCGCGAGCTGGGTGATCGCGGCAAAGGAGAGCAGGCCGATCGCCGCGAGCTGGGTATTGCCGAGCGCGCGATAATAGAAATAGGCCATCACCATGATGGCGAAGATCGCAAGCCGCCGCGAGCGCAGCAGGAAGTCGCTGAAATCGGCGCCGCCGGTGCGACCCTCGGGCCGTCGCTGCAGCACCAGCGGCACCACGAGGTCGTTCGAGACCATGATCGAGAGCGCGACACATTCGACGATGACCATCGCGGTCGCCGCCGACAGGCCGCCGACGAAGATGGCGACGCTGAGCAGCTCAGCGCCGCCCTCCATCGGCAGCGCCAGCACATACATGTCGGAATCGACGGCGCCGAACGGGAAGCTGACGAGGCCGGCGAGCGCGATCGGGATCACGAACAGGTTGATGGCGACGAGGTAGAGTGGAAACAACCAGCGCGCGCGGCCGACCTCGGCATCGGAGGAATTCTCCACCACGCTGACGTGGAACTGGCGCGGCAGCAGCATGATCGCGCAGAACGACAGCAGCGTCATGGTGAGGAAATTGCCGATCGAGGGCGAATAGTTGATCGCGCGCACCGCCTCCGGTGTCTTCATGGCACGCTCGATCAGCTCGTGCGGCGAGAACATCCAGAAGGTGACGAAGATGCCGGCGGCGAGGAAGGCGACCAGCTTGATGATGGATTCGGTCGCGACCGCGAGCATCAGGCCGTGCTGGTGCTCGGTGGCGTCGGTCTGCCGCGTGCCGAACAGCACGGCGAAAGCCGCCATCGCCAAGGTCACCATCAGCGCCATGTCGCCGAGGATCGGGATGTGGGAGAAAGCCTGGTCCTCGCTGAGGATCGTCTGCAGCGAAGAGGCCACCGCCTTGAGCTGGAGCGCGATGTAGGGCACCGAGCCGATGATCGCGATCAGCGCCACGGTCGCGGCCACCGCCTGGCTCTTGCCGTAGCGCGCGCCGATGAAGTCGGCGGTCGAGGTGATGTTGTGGGCTTTGGCGAGCTGGATCACACGGCGCAGGATGCCGGTGCCGAGCCCGATCATCAGCACCGGGCCGACATAGATCGCGAGGAAGTCGGTCGAGGTGCGGGTGGCGAACCCGACCGAGCCGAAGAAGGTCCAGGAGGTGCAGTAGATCGCCAGCGACAGCGGATAGATCAGCCCGGAGGCACGGCCGGGCTTGGCCGGCGAGCGGCGGTCGCCATGGCTCGCCACCAGGAACAGGAAGCCGATATAGCCGAAGGCGGCAGCGATCACGCCCCAGTCGTGCAGCATGGCGAGCGCGCTCTCCCTGGGCGCGAAACTTCGCGCCTGATCTCATTTTCCAAGCAAATTTAGCGCGTTAAGCGCCAGCAAGCGACAGCGAAATGCCCGAGGAGCTTAGGAACTATCATCGTCGTTAAGCCACGCCGCGCTGCCATGCGCGCGGCGTCCGCGCGAATACGGAGAGAGTCCCCGTGCGGCACCCCCTCCCTGACCCTCCCCCGCAAGGGGGGAGGGAACGGCGGGAATGGAGCGAGCGGCAGCAAAGCTTGCGAGGCAGTTAGCTCGGCTAGGCGACCAAACGGGTTTGATTGTAGGACTTGCGCATGTGCTCTCGGTCCATGCTGCAAGCACCGCTGCGCTCCCTCCCCCCTTGCCGGGGAGGGCTGGGGAGGGGGGTGGCCCCGGGGGCGGTACGAGTTGGATTTGGGAGCGGCGAAAGAAACCCTACTCCGCCGCCAGCGACTTCTGCTTGAGCGGCAGGCCGAGGCGGTCCCACACTTGCAGCAGGGCTTCGGCGAGCTGATCGATCAGGCCGTCGTCGTGATAGGGCGAGGGCGTGATGCGCAGCCGTTCGGTGCCCTTGGCGACCGTCGGATAATTGATCGGCTGGATGTAGATGCCATGCTGCTCGAGCAAGAGGTCGGAGGCCTGCTTGCATTTCTCGGGGTCGCCGACGAACAGCGGCACGATATGGGTGTCGCTCGACATCACCGGCAGGCCGGCGGCATTGAGGATCGCCTTGACGCGGGCGGCGCGGTCCTGGTGGCGCTCGCGCTCCCAGCTCGAGGTCTTCAGATGCTTGATTGCAGCGGTCGCGGCCGAGCAGATCGCCGGCGGCAGCGCGGTGGTGAAGATGAAGCCCGGCGCGTAGGAGCGCACCGCGTCGATGATCTGGCCGTTGGCGGCGATGTAGCCGCCGAGGCAGCCGAATGCCTTGGCCAGTGTGCCTTCGAGGATGTCGATGCGGTGCATGACGCCGTCACGCTCGGCGATGCCGCCACCGCGCGGGCCGTACATGCCGACGGCGTGGACTTCGTCGACATAGGTCATCGCGCCGTACTTCTCGGCGAGATCGCAGATCTTGGCGAGCGGAGCGACATCGCCGTCCATCGAATAGAGGCTCTCGCAGGCGATCAGCTTCGGCCGGTTCGGACCCGCCGCCTTCAGAAGCTCCTCGAGATCGGCGAGGTCGTTGTGGCGAAATACGATCCGCTCGCACCCGGACTGGCGGATGCCCTCGATCATCGAATTGTGGTTGAGCTCGTCCGACAGGATCAGGCAGTTCGGAATGAGTTTTGCGATGGTTGCGATGCCGGTCTGGTTCGAGACATAGCCCGAGGTGAACAGCAGCGCGGCTTCCTTGCCATGGAGATCGGCGAGCTCGGCCTCGAGCTGCACCAACGGATGATGGGTGCCGGCGATGTTGCGGGTGCCGCCGGCGCCGGTGCCGACCCGGGTCGCGGTCTCGACCATGGCGCCGACCACCTTCGGGTGCTGGCCCATGCCGAGATAGTCGTTGGAGCACCAGATCACGACCTCGCGCTTGCCCTTCGGCGAGTGCCACACCGCATGTGGGAACCGGCCGGCCATGCGCTCGAGGTCGGCGAACACGCGATAGCGCCGCTCGGCATGGAGACGATCGAGGGCGGAATCGAAGAACTGGCTGTAATCCATCGGCAAACCTGCAACGGAACCTGACCAAAGGGGCCGCATCTTCTTAGAGCTTTTCCAGCTCTAATGTCCATGCGCTATCCCACATTTGGGCCTGCGGGGCATTTGGGCAAAATGCCCTATCGGCGAAGGAACGGGCTTGATCCCGATCAAGCCCGTTCGCGGCAATTGGTTGCTGCCGGTCTAGCCGGCCTTGGCCCGCTTGCGCGGCTCGGCGCGCGCTTCCTTGGTTGCCGGCTTCAACCAATCCGAATTGCGCAGCGCGTGCACCACGCAATCATGGATGTGGGTGTGCAGTACCTTGGCTGCGCCTTTGGCGTCGCGCTGCAGGGCGAGCTCCTTTAGCTCGCGATGCTCGGCGGCCGCCATCTCGCCGCGGAACACGACGGCGATCATCTGGTAGCGCAGATAGCGGTCATAGACCGCGGCATGGGCGTCGAGCAGCACCTTCGATCCGCAGGCCGCAACGAGGGCGCGGTGAAACTGGAAATCACACTGCTTCCAGCTCTCGGCATCGGATTTTTCGCCTGACAGCAGCATCCGCTCCATCGCCGCAAGCTTGTGATGGGCGGAGACGATGCGGGCCTCCCAGTCGAGATCGCCGGCCGCGAAGGACTTTTCGATCATGTGGCCTTCGAGCAGCTCGCGCAGCTCCGCGATCTCCTGGAATTCGGTCGCCGAGATCGGGGCCACCTCGAAGCCGCGCTGGCCTTCGGCCACGACGAGCCCTTCCGAGCACAGCCGGTTCAGCGTCTCACGCAGGGTGGAGATGCTGGTGCCATAGGCGCCGCTCATCCGCTCCAGCTTCAGCTTCTGACCCGGCGTCAGCTTGCCAAAGATCAGGTCGGTGCGGATCCGGCGGTAGGCGCTGTCGCCCACCGTCTCGGCGCTCGTATCGGGAGATAGGTCCTGCATGCCTCATCCTAGCGCGTCGAACGTGCTCTTCGTCAAATTTCGTATCTTTATCAAGCGTTTCCTATATCATATGATAATATGAAAAATATCAGTTGATTTATATTTTGTCATACAAGTATGGTCCCGCCCCTAAAGAAAAGGTCAGCAGGGGAGGCGGCGATGCGCGTTCGGTTCGAAGGTTTGGCTTGGGTGGTGGCGATCGGCGCGATCGCATTTGGCACGATGGGAGCGGCCTCGGCTCAGAACATCCAGGAGCGCACCATCCGCTGGGGGCACCTGAACAACACCGATCATCCCGTCAGCAAGGGCGTGCAGAAATTCGCCGAGATCGTCGCCGCCAAGAGCGGCGGCAAGATCAAGGTGCGCGAATATCCGGCCAATCAGCTCGGCAGCGAGATGCAGCAGCAGTCCGCGCTGCGCGCCGGTACCCAGGAGATGCAGTCGCCGGCGACGACCTCGCTGGTCGGCATCGTCAAGGATTTTGGCCTGATCGATTTTCCTTTCATCGTCTCGACGCCGCAGCAGGCTGACGCCCTGCTGGATGGTCCGCTCGGCGCGGCACTCCTGGCAAAGCTGCCGGAGAAGGGGCTCGTCGGCCTCGCCTATTGGGATCTCGGTTTCCGCAACGTCACCAACAGCCGGCGGCCGATCACCAAGGGCGAGGATCTCGACGGCATCAAGATCCGCGTGATCCCGAACCCCGTCTATCTCGAGACCTTCAAGGCCTTCAACGCCAACCCGGTGCCGATGAGCTTCTCCGAGCTCTACAGCGCGCTCGAGACGCGTACCGTCGATGGCCAGGAGAATCCGTTCTCGGTCATCCTCTCCAACAAGTTCTTCGAGGTGCAGAAATATCTCAGCGTCACCAATCACACCTATTCGACCAACATCATCCTGATCAGCAAGAAGTTCTGGGACCAGCTCTCCAGCGACGAGCAGAAGATCCTGCAGGACGCCGCGATCGAGGCCCGCGACTATCAGCGCAAGGTTAGCCGCGAGCAGGCCAAGGCGGCGATCGACGAGCTCAAGGCCAAGGGCATGGAGATCAACGAGATCGCGCCCGCCGAGCTGGCCCGCATGCGCGACAAGACCAAGCCGATCGCGGAAAAATTCTCCGCCGACTATGATCCGGCGATCGTCAAGCTGTTCAACAGCGAGCTCGACCGCGTGCACGCGCTGAAGCCGTAAGCCGTCTCGCCGCAGGCCAGCGATCATGAAAACGATAGTCGATGTCTATTTCCGGCTGCTGCGCGCGGTGATCGCGGTGCTGCTCGCAGTCATGGTCGTGCTGGTGTTCGGCAACGTGCTGCTGCGCTACGGCTTCAACTCCGGCATCACCATCTCGGAAGAGTTGTCGCGTTGGCTGTTCGTCTGGATGGTGTTCCTGGGCGCGATCATCGGCCTGAGGCAGCGCGCCCATCTCGGTGTCGACAGCCTCGTCAAGGCGTTGCCGCCGTTCGGACGCCGGATCTGCTACGGCCTCAGCCACGCGCTGATGCTCTATGCCTCCGTGCTGCTGACGGAAGGGTCATGGAAACAGACGGTGCTGAACTGGGACACGGTGGCGCCGGCTTCGGGGCTGTCTGTCGGGCTGTTCTATGCCGCTGGCATCGTGTTCGGCGCCTCCTCCTGCGTGATCATCGTCCACGAGCTTTACCGGCTCGTCACAGGACAGATCGCGGACGCCGATCTCGTCGCGGTCAGCGAATCCGAGGAACTGACACATTCCGCTGACGCCGCGGGCGGAAAGCTTCAGGCATGACCGTTGCCGTGTTCACCTTCTCGCTGCTCGCCGCCATGGCGATCGGCATGCCGATCGCGTTCGCGCTGATCATCTGCGGCGTCGCGTTGATGACCTATCTCGGCACCTTCGATTCCCAGATCGTCGCGCAGAACGTCGTCAACGGCGTCGATTCCTTTCCGCTGATGGCGGTGCCGTTCTTCATCCTCGCCGGTGAGGTCATGAACACCGGAGGGCTGGCACGGCGCATCCTGAACTTCGCGATCGCGCTGGTCGGCCATTTCCCCGGCGGCCTCGGCTATGTCGCGATCCTCACCTCCTGCATCCTGGCCTCGCTCTCGGGCTCGGCGGTCGCGGACGCCGCGGCGCTCGGTGCACTGCTGGTACCGATGATGGCCGCCGCCGGCCACAATCGCGCCAGTGCGGCCGGGCTCGTCGCGGCGGGTGGGATCATCGCGCCGGTGATCCCGCCGTCGATCGGCTTCGTCATCTTCGGCGTCGCCGCCAACGTCTCGATCTCGAAGCTTTTCCTCGCCGGCATCGTGCCGGGCGGCATGCTCGGCGTCGGGCTCTGCCTCGCCTGGTGGTGGGTGGTGCGCAAGGAAGCCCCTGCGCGCCTGCCGCGCAAGAGTTTTGCTGAGATCTGGCGCGCGCTGATCGACGGATTCTGGGCCTTGATGCTGCCGATGATCATCATCTTCGGCCTGCGTTTCGGCATCTTTACGCCGACGGAGGCCGCCGTCGTGGTCGCGGTCTATTCGCTCGTGGTAGCTATGGGGGTCTATCGCGAGCTCAAGCCGTCGCAACTCCCGGCGCTGCTGGTCAGCACGGCGCAGACCACCGCTGTCGTGATGTTCCTGGTCGCCGCCGCGCTGGTCTCGTCCTGGCTGATCACGGTCGCCGAGATCTCCGATCAGATCGTCGCGCTCGTAAAGCCGTTCGCCGGCAACCAGACCCTCCTCACCATCGTGCTGATGATCATCGTCGTGATCGTCGGGACCGCGCTCGACATGACGCCGACGATTCTGATCCTGACGCCGATCCTGATGCCGATCGTCAAGCAGGCCGGCATCGACCCGGTGTATTTCGGCGTGCTCTTCATCATCAACAACGCCATCGGGCTGATCACGCCGCCGGTCGGCGTCGTGCTCAACGTGGTCTGCGGTGTCTCCCGCATCTCGATGGACGACCTGATCCGCGGCGTCTGGCCGTTCATGATCGCGCAGCTCGCCGTGCTAGGCTTGTTGACGCTGTTTCCCGTTCTCGTCACCGGCCCGGCAAAGTGGTTCGGCGGATAGTTTTCGAAAGGACCTGACCATGAAGCGCGTGATGATCCTCAACGGTCCCAATTTGAATCTGCTGGGTATCCGTGAGCCGCATATTTACGGCACGACGACGCTCGATCAGATCAAGGCGAGCTGCGAGCAGAATGCCGCAAAGCTCGGGCTCAGCCTCGCCTTCCACCAGTCCAACCATGAAGGCGTCATCGTCGACCTGATCCAGTCGGCGCGGCAGGATGCGGACGCCATCATCATCAATCCGGCCGGCTTCTCCTTCACCTCGGTCGCGATCATGGATGCGATCAAGGTGTTCGAGGGCCCGGTGCTAGAGGTGCACATCTCCAACATCCACGCCCGCGACGAATATCACCGACACTCGAAGATCTCGTTCGTGGCGACCGGCGTGATCTGCGGTCTGGGCCCCTACGGCTATATCGCGGCCATGCACACGATCGCGCAGATGAAGTGAGCCGCCCGGAAGGACTTTAGGTCAGGCCTGCCTTCCGCATGCCGTCGACGAAGCGCTCCATCAGCTCTCCGGTCTGGTATGAAACGGCTGTCCTGATCCAGTCCCCCGTGAGCTGAGGCTGTACCCGCAAATGGACGCGATTGCAGGACTATAGCGACGAGATCGCAACTTCGCGCATCTATGCCGGATTCCACTATCGCTTTTCGACCGAAGCCGGGAAGGACATGGGCAGGAAGATCGGCGAGCTGACGGTCAGCACCCAGCTTCGCGGCGCGATCGCCGCTGCAAAGTGAGGCAATGAAGACCTGCGCTTCAGGTTGTTCTGAAGCGCAACACGCCGTCCTTCTCTTCTGCGGTCAGGCGGCCTTCGACCAGCATGTAGTTGACGTGGGCGACCAGTTCGCCGGCGGCGAAGCCCATCTGGTGCTCGTCAAGCACGTGCTTGTTGAACACCACGGGCACCAATGCCCGCGAGGTCTGCGGTACCTCGCGGCAAGCTTCGGCGATCAGCCGGCAGCGCTCCTCATGGTGGTCGGCGAGCTGCTTGATTCGGGTCTTCAGGCCGTAGAACGGCACGCCGTGGCCAGGCAGCACCAGCACGTCATAGGGCAGCGTCGTGGTGAGGCTCGCCAGCGAGGCCAGATATTCGCCGAGCGAGTTCTGGTCCGGCTCGACCGCCCAGACGCTGACATTCGGCGAAATCTTGCTCAGCACCTGATCGGCGGAAAGGAACAGCTTGTCGTCGGCGCAGTAGAGCATCACCTGGTCGAGCGCGTGCCCGCCGCCCGTGACCACCTTGAAGCGGCGCGTGCCGATCACGACCTCGTCGCCATGCGAGATGCGGCGGTAGGACGGCGGCAGCACCGAGACTCGCTTGAGATAATCCTGGCCGCGGCCGAGCAGCTTCTCGGTGAGCGACTCGTCCATGCCGTGACGGCGGAAGAACAGCCGCTGCGCATTGCGCCGCTCCTCGGTGCCGCGGTTCTGGTGGTAGACCGACTGCAGGTATTCCACCTGCGACATCACCAGCGGGCAGGTGAACCGCTCGACGATCCAGCCAGCGAGCCCGACATGGTCGGGATGCGAATGGGTCACGATAAGCCGCGTGATGTGGACGCCCTTCAGCGGGCCGTCGAACAGCTTTGTCCAGGCCTCGATCGTCTCCTCGTTGCCGAAGCCGGAATCCACCATCGCGTAACCATCGCCGTCGGCGATGAGGTAGATGTTCACGTGGTTGAGACGGAACGGCAACTTGAGCCGCACCCACAACACGCCGGGCTTCACCTCAACGACCTCTTCGGGGCCGGGATGCTGCTCCCAGGGATAGCGCAGGGCCTCGGCCGAGGACTGCACGATGTCGGTCTTCGAATGCATGCTATCGGCTTAAACCCACTGGCGCCGCCGCGCCAGCCGAAAAACGCCGCGAAGCGGCGTGCATAGCCGTCATTCCGGGGCCGGATTTTTCCGCGGCCCGGATGAAGCACAGCGAAATCCGGTAAAACCCGTGCGAAAGGCCCCGGGTTGCGCGGACCTGTCTTCGCGCAGGCTTGGCGCCGACCGTTGGCTCCTCGACGCTATAGCATTACGGCGCAATCAAAAGGCTGTCCGCGACTTAGCGCGGGATCAGTGCGACCTGGCTGAACCGGTGATTCTTCACCACGTGGAGAGCGGTGACTGCGCTGACATTGTCGCCCTTCTCATCCCACCTGACAGGCTCCGGATAGGCGATGCCTCGCCATTCGGTGTGCCGAATTGCGTCACCAACCGAAGCCCGGTCGGCCCGGCGGCCCACAGTTCGGATCGCCGAGATGAGCAGCTTTGCTGCGTCGTAGGCGTTGACCGCATAGTTGCCGATCTGACCGAATCTCTGCTCATAGCGGGCGGCGAATTCGCGCGATCCCTGCACGCGGCCGATCTCGGGGCAGGCAGAGAGAACGAGCACGCCTTCTCCCGCTTCGGCGGCGGCTCCGGCAGGCTCGAGGAAATTGACGCGATCCCAGCAGCCGTCTCCAGTGGCAAGCAGCACGTCCCTGCCGCGCGTCCGCATCGTGCGCAGCAGCGGTGCACCCTCGAACGTGCCGCCATAGAAGAGTATGTCAATGCCGCGCGGCAGTTGCTCGACCAGCGCTTCGAACTTCGTCTCTCCCTCCTCGACGCGGTGACACGACAGGGTCTTGCCGCCGAGCCCGTCGAAGGCGCGCGCGAATTCGTGACCCATGCTCGTTCCGTAGGTCGTTCCGCTCACCACGACGCAAGCCCGCCGCTTGCCGGTGGCGATGAGATGTTGCGCGATCGCGGCGGCCGTCGCGTCATCGCGGTTGGTGAAACGGAACACGTTACGCCAGCCGGAATCGGTGAGCGTCGGATTGGACACGATCGGCGCGATCAGAGGCAGGCCGGTGTCGTAAAGCGGCGCTGCCCGCAGCGTGATGTTGCTGTTGTAGTGGCCGAGCAGCGCCACGATCGACTCGTCTGCGACCAGGGAGCGGGCAATCTCGACGCCGGTCTCCTCGTCGCCGCGATCGTCGATGATGTCGATGCCGATTTCAGGCTGGTCCCGTGCCGAGTCCTCGACGGCCATCCGGGCGGCCTGCGCCATCTCACGCCCGAGAGCGGCAGCAGGTCCGGACAGCGGCGCGGCAACGGCAATCTTCATGACAGCCGCTCCACTGGCGTTACCCGGCGCTCACAAGGGAAGGCTTCATTCATAATGTGCCTCTGCGCTACGCCCCCGAGGCTGCGTGACAGGCGCTTGCCATGCGGCGTTTCGCCCGTCCGACAGCGAGGTCGCGTTTCGCGCGCCGTCTTGTCTTGACGCTGGAGCGTCCTTTGGACGGCTGGGGAACCCACAGTTTGATGGCGAGCGCCGCCTCCTCGACCGGACGTCATCTGGACAATCGAGGCGCGCCGATCCCGTTCCGATTTTTCTTGCTGCCAACAAATCAAACCTGCGCGCAGCAGATCGCATCAGCGGATCGCGCCGCGGCTTCGGAGGGACAGCATGGGTCCGCCGCTCTGCATGCAAGGCCGGGCGAACTACTCAGAAGTCATTCCGGGGTGCGCGCGAGCGCGAACCCGGGAAATCCGGAGGTGCGAGATCCCCCATTGCGCAATTTGCGCAATGGGGTTCGGGGCTCTCGCGCCGCCCCGGAATGACAATCAGGCCGCCCGCATGTTGTTGAGGAACGCGTCGATCTCCGAGCGCAGCGTGTCGGCCTCGCGGCGGAGCGCGTCGGAGGCGCTCAGCACTTCGCCGGCGGCAACGCCGGCTTCGGCGGAGGCGGTGGAGACGCCGATGATGTTGCTGGAGACCTCGCTGGTGCCGCCGGCCGCATGCTGGATGTTGCGGGCGATCTCGCGGGTTGCCGCGCCTTGCTGTTCGACGGCCGCGGCGATCGCCGTGGTCACATCGTTGATCTCGCCGATGGTCTGACCGATGCCACGGATAGCGCCGACCGCCGACGTCGTGACTTCCTGCATGCTCACGATCTGGGTGCGGATTTCCTCCGTCGCCTTCGCGGTCTGGCTCGCCAGACTCTTGACCTCCGAGGCGACCACGGCGAAGCCGCGGCCGGCTTCACCGGCGCGCGCCGCCTCGATGGTGGCGTTGAGCGCGAGCAGATTGGTCTGCGAGGCGATGGTCTGGATCAGGTCGACCACGACGCTGATGCGGCTCGCGCTGTCGGCGAGGCTCTGCACGGTGGTGTCGGTGGCGCCGGCTTCGCTGACCGCCTTCTTGGCGATCTCGGCCGAGGTGACCACCTGGCGGCTGATCTCCTGAATCGAGGATGAGAGCTGCTCGGTCCCGGCCGACACGGTCTGCACGTTGACCGAGGTCTCCTCGGCGGCCGAGGCCACCGCGCTGACCAGCGCGTTGGACTGGTCGGCCGTATTCGACATGCTCTGCGCGGTCGCCTGCATCGAATTGGCCGATTGCGCGAGATTGTCGAGCGCGGTGCGTACCATGCCCTCGAACTCGGCGATCTTCGCCTCCATGCGCGCGGCGCGCTCGGCCTTGGCGACGCGGTCCTTGTCCTGCTCGCTCGACAGTGCGCGGGCCTCGATCATGCTCTGGCGGAACACCTGGAGCGTGTCGGTCATCGTGCCGATCTCGTCATCATGCTTCGCGCGGGCGATGTCTGCGTCGAGATCGCCGGCCGAGAGCAGCTCCATCGCGCGCTGCAGCGAGCCGATCCGGCGCAGAATGTTGCGCCCGACATAGAGCCAGACGAACAGTGCCGAGCCGACCAGCGTCAGTGCGCCGAGCGCCAGCATGGCTGACGTGGCGAGCGAGATCTGCTGGCGGGCTTGGAAGGTCGACGCGTTGGTCTCCTTCTGCACGGCGTCGACGAGCTGCTGCACGCTGATGCCGAGGCCGACATTGAGCTTGCGCGTCTCGTCCAGAATGGTCTGGCCGTAGTCGATGGAGTCGAGCTCCTTCTCACGCAGGTTGAACACCCCGGTCTTGCCGATGCCGAGCGCGAGCAGCTTTTCCGCCGTCTCGCGCAGCATCTTGGTGCCCTCGTTGTTCGGCAACAGATCGAGGTTGGACCGCAAGCGTCCCTGTGCCGTCTTGAATTCCTTCTGGATGTCGTCGAGCTTGTCGCTCGTGTTCGCCGACAGCGCCGCGCTCATGTCGGCGGCGACGAGATTGCCGCTGGCGACGACGTTGCCGAGCTGGCCGACGGTCTGTGCGGCTTCGGTGGCATCTTCGGCGGAGAGGTTGGCCGATCCGAGAATGGCGTTGACCTGGGTCTGGGCGTTCAGCATCGCCGGACTGGCCGCGCCGACGAACGCGCTCTGCGCGCTGCGCAGCGCGTCATATTGCTTGTCATGGAGGGCGGCGATATCCAGCCGCTCGCGGGCGGCCTTGGCCAGGCTCTGGGCCGCCTCGTTGATGCTCTTGATGGTCTCGCTGAGCCCGGAGACGACGGTCTTGTCGGCGCCGAGCTCGATGATCTCGCCAAGCTTCTGCTGCGTCTGCTCCTGCAATTCCCTGAGCTTCCTGGTGTGCTCGTTCAGGGCGTCCTCGCTTTGAGCTGCAAGCAGCGCCGGTCCCTGTGCGGCGAGGCCAGCGCTCAGTGCCGACAATTGCAGGCTTGCGGCTAGACGCGGAATGTCCCGTCCGCTCAGCTCGGTCATGCGTCCGCCGAGATTTTGCAGCACGAGGCCGGCACCGGCCGAGATCACCAGGCCCATGCCTGCGATCACCGCGAAGGCCGCGAACAGGCTGCCGCGCACGCCCCATTTCGGCAACGAGAAACGAGGCCGGAAACGGCCAAGGCCCAGACGGATCGCCATCGATATTCCCCCAACTCTTTCTTGTTTTCAGGGCGCAGTATCGTCGGGGCCGGTTAAGAAATCGCAATTTGCCCAATTGCTTGCGCGCGTTCCGCAGAGCGAAAAAGGCAGAATGAAAAAAGAGGGGCCGGCAAGCATGCCGGCCCCTCGTCAGGATAAGGTTTTGCTAACCGATCAGTAGCGCGCGACGACCGGGCCTGCCCAGTTGAAGCGGTAGTTGAGACCTGCCTTGACGGTGTGATCGTCGGTCGTGAAGCTGCCGGCCGCAACGAGCGGACCGGGCGCGGTGAAATGCGCGTCGCCGAAATTGTAATATTGGTACTCGGCCTTGGCCGACCAGTTCGGCGCGAACATGTATTCGATGCCGGCGCCGACGGTGTAGCCGTTGCGGTGATCGCCATCGATGACGAAGCCGACCGGTACGCCGCCGAGCGTCACCTTCTCGTTGTTGTCCGAATAGGCGTAGCCGCCCTTCACGTAGACGAGGCCCGGACCCCAGGTGTAGCCGACGCGACCGGTGATCGAGCCGAGCCCGCGCTGGTCGTTGGTGTAGGCAAATCCGCCGGGGAATACCGCGCCGACACTGCCGGAGAGCCAGGAATACTGGCCCTCGAGGCCGACCACGAAGTTCGGGTTCATCTGCCAGTCTGCGCCGACCTGCACGCCGCCCAGGAAACGGCCGTTGCCGTTGTTGCCGGTCGAGAGGCCGTTGAAATTGTTGTCGCTGGAGAACGCGCCGCCGAGATGGGCGCCGAGATAGAATCCGGTCCAGTTGTAGATCGGCGCGGCATAGGCCGGCGCAGGCGACTTGTAATAGTTGCGGGCGCCGAGATCGGCACCGACGGCCGGCGCGGCTGCGCCCACCACGAACAGCGCCACGGTCGCAAACAGGATCTTCTTCATCGTCTTAGAACTCCAACACTTCATTCCCGGCAGGCGCGCTTGCCGCGCCGTCGTTGCTTTCGCAGATAGCTCGCTTTTGACGAAAATGCTGTCACATCCGTGGCACAACAGCAGCCAACCCAACTTGTTGGGTCGTAAATGGTTTTTTGTGCTTAATGGCGGCTTAAGAAACGCTGAAGGAAGGCTTAACGTTGCGCGCGCAGCGCCGTCTGCATGCGCCGCTCGTTAACCAAGACGGCGCCGCACCTCGTCGCACATTTGCGCGCGGAATGCCGCGCGCCGTGCGGGGCGGTCTTGCTCGCGCACGTCGTGGCGATCGAACACATTGAAGTTCTCCAGGATCGGATGGCGCTCGCTTGCCATCGCGAGCACGCGCAGCACCTTGGTCGCGGCCGGTGTCGGTCCGCTCACCTCCCAGCGCCGGATCGTGTCGGCGCCGCCCTTGTCTGGCAATCCGCACAGCTTCGCCATGTCGGCCGCGGTCAGCTTCCGCTCAATGGCGTCGGAGAGGTCGGTGCGAAGCTGCTTCAGTTCGGGGCCGGTCATGCTGTTCGTTCCGTAAGTGCGTCGAGCGGAACGCGCTAGGGGTGATTCGGGTTTATCCTGTGGCGATGACAGCAGACGTTCGGTCCTTTGCGAGGCGGACTCATTCCAGGCCGAGGAAGTAGCGCCACTCGGTGCCCATATTGTCGTCAGTGATCGGCGTCTCGCCTTCGGTTGCGGAAAGGAGCTGCGGGCATTGCTCGAACATCGGCCCGTCCTCGCGGTAATCGGTCATGAGCCGGTCGAGCACTGCCTGATCGGCTGCGTTGCCGGCGGCGAATTCGGGTTTGCCGTCGATGCGGTAGGCCTCGAGCGTCCTGCGCCAGCGGGCATGGTTCCAATCGATCGGCGATTGCGAGACGACCATGTGATTGAGGAAGTGGGCGCCATGGGCGAATGCGACGCAGGCGGTGCGCTGGGCGCGTCGCGAATTGGTGGTATTGTAGAGGTAGATGCCGCCCTCGTTGAGATGCCGCTTCACCAGCTCCATGAATTCGGACGACAGCAGATTGGATGCGTTGGCACGGAAGTGCCAGGTGGCGTTGACGACCACGGCATCGAAATGCGCCTCGGGATGATGGGTGAGCCAGCGGCGGCCGTCGTCTTCGATGATCCGGACCTTGGGATTGTTGAGGACTGATTTGACGTCGTCCTGCGCCGCGATGATCTGAAGATAGCCGCGGTTGATCTCGACGACGGTCAGCGAGGCGACATCCGGATTGTTGGCGATGACCTGGGCCCAGGAGCCGGAGGCGAGTCCGATCATCAGCACGTCGCGCGGCGCGCCGTGGAACAGGCTCAGCGTATAGGGGCGGATGATGCCGTTGCGGTCGTGCTTGACGTCGGTGTTGAAGGCGCCGTCGTACATGCCGTTGCCGAATACAGTGCCCTCGGTGTCGATAGTGATGATGCCGCTGTGGTTTTCCACGACTCTTGCGAAATCATGGTCGGCGATCGACTTGCTCTGGAGATTTTCCAGCAGCCGCTGCGCGAACAGGGCGTTCGCGGCGATGCCGAGAACGAGCACGCTGGTCGCGATGACGCCGAAGCGCAGACGCTCGCGCCGCGTCGCTGGATAAGAGTATGCGAGCACGAGGGCGCACAGCGTTCCCGCGATCAGCAGTAACACGGCCATTTGCTTCAGGCCGAAATAATCCGTCAGGACGAATCCAGTCAGCACCGCGCCCGTGGCGCAGCCGACAATGTTGGAGAAATAGAGCAGGGCGGTCTGCTGGCCCGCACCGGCGTCGGCGGCGATGCCGAATTGCGACAGATAGGGGAGCAGCGCGCCCCACTGCCGCGCGATCAGATAGGTCGCGATCACGGCGACGATCATCATGGCGGCAACGTTGCTGGCCAATTGTGCTATCAGCGGCAGGAATGCGGCGGCGAAGCCGTTGGCCCAGACCAGGTCCATCGCCGCGCGCGCGATTGCGTCTTTTGCGGACCGCGTCTCGCAGACCTGCCCGGCATGCTGGGCGCCGACGGCGATGCCGATCAAGAAGCTGCATAGTGTGATCGCAAAGGCGAGTGAGCTCGATCCTGAAGCGAAGGAAATGGTGCGGAACAGATAGATCTCGTAGGACAGCGAGATGAAGCCGCCGGCGACCGCGAGCGCGGAGACAAAGCCCATGCCGAGGACGGGTGCTGCCGTGCGGTGAATGGACACACCTGGCGAAGCGGCGGCCGGCGCACGGCCGATGACATGCGCAGCGATGGCGCCGAGGCCGACCGTGATATTGAGGCCGGCCGCGATCATGATCGCACTATGCATGCCGAGGAAGGGGAAGATCAGCACGCCGGACATCAGGCAGGCAGCGCCGGCGCCGAGCGTGTTGACGAAATACAGCGTGCCGACTGCGCTGCCGATCTGGCCGGAGATCCTAACGAGATAGGAGACGAGGATCGGAAGCGTCGCGCCCATCATTAGCGTCGGCAGGAGCACGAGCAGAAGGTTGATCGCCGCGATCGCCGGCAGCGACATGTCGGATGTGAGCCGGCCGACCAGGTCGAAGACCGACAGCGACACCAGGCCGAAGGCGGCGGTCGCAAGCTCGATGGTCCCGAGCAGCAACAGCGGCTTGATATTGTCGCGCTTCGATAGCCAGCCTCCAGCGAGGCTGCCAAGGCCGAGCCCGAGCATGAACGCGGTGACGACGATGGTCACCGATTCCGTGTTGACGCCGAATATTCGGAACAGGCTGCGCTGCCAAGTGAGCTGGTAGATCAGCGCCGGGAAGCCTGAGAAAAAGAACAGGATGCAGAGGGTACGGATGCGCGCCGGTGCGGCAGCTTGAGGCGGCGAGGCCGCAGGCAGCTCGATCGTTGTCATCCTTGACCCCCTGGGGTTTCGATAGGACAACCTAGGGGCGAAAGGTAAGCAAAAGTTGCAGACTGTTGCGTAATGTCTCCGGATGTATCCATTTGCACGGACATCAGCAGACAGGGTTAAGCGAACGCCAACAAGGTGTCTTCGCGCGCAAGATCTTGGCAGCGGCCCTGCCCGGCGGTCGTGGCAGATCAATGCGCCTCAGGCTGATGCAACCGGCAGCGACGCGCTCGCCGCGGCCGGTGCGGCAAAGGGGCGCCGCTCGATCGACGATGCGAGTGCGATTGCGATGCCTGCGACGGCGATCCCGGCGAAGACGTCCACGAAATAGTGACCGCCAAGCAAGGGCGTCGCAATCAACATGGCGGCGCTCATCAAGAATGCCCATGGACGCATCCACCAGACGCCCCACCAGGCCCATAGCGCGAGAACTGCCGCCGCGGCATGAAAGCTTGGGAAGGTGACGATGCCGCCGATCTGCGAGACGACGAGAACATGCAGGTCTCCGCTCCTGATCACCGGCAGCCGCTCGAGCTGGATCAGGTAACCCGTCGCCTTGTACGTCGCAAATTCCGTCGGCAGGTCGTAGAGCTGGTACGTTCCGATCGCGGGTATGAGCGCCGACATGATCGCCACGATGCAGAGAGTCAGCAGCGTCGCCATCGTGAAACGTTGCAGCCGGACGGGGTGCCCCGTCAGCCCGAGGACAAGGGGCACGCAGAACGGCGGCAGCGCGATCGCGCCATAGGCCAGAAGTGCGTACGGCAAAAACTCGGTCCGCGCGGTCATGAACCGGTAGTAGGCGGCCCAGTCCAGTCCGAGCGCCCGATCCCAGTGATCCAGTGTCGCGTCCTGCAACGGCAGGCTCGCCGACGCCGCGACATAGGTCAGAAGGGCCGCAAGCATCGAGAGCAGGCCGAGCTGCGCAATGGAAACAACGACGAATGCAAGCCGCCAGCGGCTTTGCGAGAACAGGATATGGCCGGCCGCGACCAGGACAGCCGAAAGGCACAGCTCTCCCCATGTTTCTCCGTCAAGCTCAAGGGAGAAGCCGGCCATGGGCAAGGATATGCCGATGACCAGAGTCAGGGTTGCCAGGGCAATCCAATTCCGGAGATACAGGCCATAGGCTCTGGTGTGGTGCTCAAACCCGTCCGGCATTTCAATTCCATTTCACGTCCGCCGACGAGATAGCGCATACAACCTAAGAACGATCGTATTCGTATCTACAATTGTAGAGTCAAAACCATCTAAAATTGTTATATGGTTCCGGTTCGCGCGACAGAATGTCGCAGCGCGCCCGAGGTCGAGAAGGACGTGCTCTCCGATGTCGCAGGCTCGGCAAGCAGATCGGCCGGATCGCCGACGCGCTGCTCGCCGTGATCGAGCATCCCGGAGCGCATCGCGATGACGTGATCGGCGACGACAAGGCGATAGCGGCCTTCAAGGCTATGATGCCCGCGGTCGCGTCCTGAAGGAGCGGCATAACTGCAACGCGTGCCGCCCGATGCGGCGCCGATCGGACAGTTCCTGCGCAATCCGGCACATTTCCGCCGGCCCGGCGTTGTCAGCTTGGCACGTACAACGGCCGTCCGATCAATCAACGGTCGCTGCGACGGGGCAGCGTCGACGAAAGGATCCGCCATGACACGCATCAGACTCGCCACTGCCGCACTCGTCGCTGTCGGGTTGCTCGCCGCGCCCTTCGCTGCCGAGGCGAAGAAGCACAGTGCCGCCAGACATCATGGCACGCGCGTGGTGGCTCCGACTTATGGCAGCGGCGCCGCAGCGCCGGTAGCAACGCAACCCAGGACTTACGGCAGCTCCGGCCAGTCGGTCGGGACAGTCACCGCTCCATCGGTCGGAACGTATAACTGGCCCTCGGTCGGGGTGACCAACGCGGTCCCTACCTGGCGCAACACCAATCCGCCAATGCGATAGAGGGCGAGCCGGTCCAGCGCGACCCGACGGCCCTAGTGTGTGACCGTCGCCAGTCCGGACAGAAGGTAGAGCGCGACGAGCAGCGTCCCGACTGACAGAACCGTCGTGATCGACACCGTGGCCGCGACCAGCGCCTCCTCGACCTTGTGCTCGTGGGCCAGGACGTACACGGTTTTTGCGGTCGGCACCGCCGCGCAGACGACGGCGGCGACCGTGTAGAGTGGATTGAAGCCACAAACCAAACAAAGTCCGTAGACGATCAGCGGCATGATCACGAGCTTCACGGCCGCGAGCGCGAATGATGCCGTGAGGTTGGAGCGCAGGCCTTCGACGGACAGGCCGAGTCCGATGGCAAACAGCGCGCAAGGCGTGAGTGCGGCCGCGATCATGTTCAGATAGGCCGCGACCGGTTTTGGAATCGGCAAGCCCGAGACCGCCCATCCGAGACCGATGAGCGTCGACAGCACCATCGGATTGAGCACGATCTGTCTCACCAATCCGGCGGCGTGCGACGATCTGCGAGCGTCCCGCCGTTCCAGCAGGATGACCGTGATTGGGAACATCACGGCTGCCACGAACACCGTTGCCACCGCGGCCGGCAGAACGGCAGGCTGGCCGTAGATGGCGTGTAGGATCGGCAGCGCCACGAAGCCGGTATTGGTCATCGCTGCCGCCATTCCATAGATCGTGCTGCTGGCGAGATCATGCTTTCCGCCAGCGCGAACCGCCAGGAAGACGAGCGCGAAGCAAAGGAGGGAGCCACCGCCGAATGCGAGCAGAAAGCGCCACTCCAGCAGATTGCGTGCGGGCTCCTGGGCGATCGTGACGATCAGCAGCGCCGGCATCGCCACGTTGTAGGCAAAATGCACCAGGGCGTCGGCAAGCGAGCGGGAGAGATAGCCGAGCTCCCCGGCCAGCCAGCCGGTGACGATGATCGCGAACACGGGAAGGACCAGGCCAGCGACTTCCATCCGGCTTCCCCCTTCATGCCTGCTTATCGGCGACGCTCAGACGGCGCACACGGCATGTTACTCCGGGGATGTCGTGTCGTCACCGCTGGGTCCTCGACGGGCGCTTCGCCGCTGTACAAGATGGCTGGTTTGCGATGAGGCTTGCGCGTATAGGCGTGCTCGGGGCACGGCAGAGCGGCCTAAGCTCCCCTGCCGTTCTGTTGGCCGATCACGCAGCGCCACGCCGCGAGGCGCTCCGCGGGATGCTGGTTCATCCATTCGGCGAGCTGCGGTGCGCCCATCAGACAGGACTGCACAGAGACGTTAGCGAAGTCCGAGGTGGTGACGATCTGCTCGTGGCAATTTGCCGGAGAGGAGAGGCTGCAGAGCACGGCGATGATCTTGATCACGAGAGATTGCCCCCGTCGTTGCCGCGAGTGATCGTTGCGTTGTCCTGCTGCGCGACCGGCTCGGCTGCCGGGAAGATGCTGTCATATATCGCGCGTGCTTCCTTGATGAGGCGCGCTCGCTCGCGCTCGGATCTCGAGACAAACTGTATAACTTCGCCCATATTCGCTCCGTTCGCTCCAAACATTCGCAAGCAAATCCATCATGAGATGATGGATATCATTTGATCCTGAAGTAGGGTGCCACTTGCAGCTTTGAAGCTGGCTAGGCAATCACGATGGGATAAAAAGCGCGTGACTGCTCCGGACACTCTAGCGTTACCGGCTCTCTCGCGCCGGATTGTGAAGCTACTCACCACCTCGTGCGAGGCTTCAGCAGCCGGGCGAGCGAATGCTGGTGCCACCTTACCCCCTGCTGTCATCAGCAAGCGCAGTCGCCCGGAGCAAATGCTGCTGGATCGAATATGTTTCGTCTCGGCCAGTGCGCAAATCTTTGGAACCATCTCAAAGTTCGACGAACCCGTGGCGGCACCGGCGCGCGACCGATCGCTCACGCCGCGGGCGCGCGCTGCTTCCGTCCCGGCACCGCCGCCAGCAGCTCGCGCGTATAGACGTGCTCGGGCGCGGCGAAGAGCTGCGCCGTCGGCTTCAGCTCGACGATGGCGCCGCGCTGCATCACCGCGATGCGGTCGCAGATTTGCGCGGCGACGCGTAAGTCGTGGGTGATGAACAGCATCGACAGGTCGAGGCGGGCCTTGAGGTCTTCGAGCAGCTTCAAGACCTGCGCCTGCACCGAGACGTCGAGCGCGGAGACCGCCTCGTCGGCGACGATGATCTCAGGATCGAGCGCGAGCGCGCGCGCAATTCCGATGCGCTGGCGCTGGCCGCCGGAAAATTGATGCGGGTAGCGGTCGAGCGCGCCGGCATCCAAGCCGACCATCTTCAGGAGATCGCGGGCGCGTGCGAACGCCGCCTTCGACTCGGTGCCCGCCGCGATCGGGCCGTCGGCGATGATGTGTCCGATCTTGCGGCGCGGATTGAGCGAAGCGAACGGATCCTGGAAGATCATCTGGATGCGATGGCGCTCGGCGCGCAGCGCCTTGCCTTGGAGCGAGGTGAGATCTGTCTCGCCGATCCGCACCGTGCCGCGGTCAGGCTCGATCAGCCGCATCACGAGGCGCGCTACCGACGACTTGCCGGAGCCGGATTCGCCGACGAGGCCGAGCGTCTCGCCTTTCAGGATGGTGAAATTGACCTCGCACGCCGCATCGACGCGGCGGTCCTCGCGGAACCAGCCGCCCGAGGTGACGTAAGTCTTGTCCAGCCCGATTACCTCGACGGCCTTGGCCCGATCGTCGAGCGGGGTGCGCGCCGGCGGGTCCATCGACGGCACGGCGGCGAGCAGCGCCTTTGTGTAGTCGTGCTGCGGCTGATCGAAGACGGCCGAGGCGGGACCCTCCTCGACGACCTTGCCATGGCGCAGGACCACGACCTGGTCGGCGATGTCTGCGACCACGCCAAAATCATGGGTGATGAACATCACCGCCATGTTGCGGCTCTGCTGGAGATTGCGGATCAGCTTCAGGATCTGGGCCTGTGTGGTGACGTCGAGTGCGGTGGTCGGTTCGTCCGCGACAAGCACCACAGGCTCGAGCGCGAGCGCCATCGCGATCATGGCGCGCTGGCGCTGGCCGCCGGAGAGCTGGTGCGGATAGGCGCGCACGATCCGCTCGGGGTCGGGCAGGCCGACCTCGCGAGCCAGCGCCAGCGCCTTCGCGCGCCGCTCCTTGGGCGAGAGCAGGCCGTGCGCCTCGAACATCTCCGCCATCTGGTCGCCGATCCGCATCAACGGATTGAGCGCGGTCATCGGCTCCTGAAAGATCATCGCGAGCCTGCGGCCGCGCAGGTCGCGCCAGGCGTCGTCGTCGAGTCCCAGCAGGTCGCGGCCTTCGAACTGGATCTCGCCGGAGGTGACGGCAACCGTGTCCGGCAAGAGGCCCATCAGCGCATGCGCGCACATCGATTTGCCGGAGCCGGATTCGCCGACCACGCAGACGATCTTGCCGGGCTTCAGGTCCAGCGAGACGCCATCGACCGCGAACGGCCGCTCGGCGCCCTTCGGCAGCGCGATCTTGAGGTTCTTGATGGAGACGACGGGCGGGGTGGTCATCATCAGCGTCCTTCGCGCGACAGGCGCGGATTGAGCGCGTCGTTGAGGCCCTCGCCGATCAGGTTCAGGCCGAGCACCGAGAACAGGATGGCGACACCAGGGAACACGGTAATCCACCAGGCCTGCCGGATCACGGTGCGGCCGGCGCCGACCATGTAGCCCCAGGAGATCAGATTGGGATCGCCGAGGCCGAGGAACGACAGCGAGGATTCCAGCAGGATCGCGGTCGCCACCATCAGCGAAGCCAGCACGATCACCGGCGACAGCGCGTTTGGCAAAATCTCGCGCAGGATGATCCAGGTGCTGCTCTGGCCTGTGACCACGGCAGCCTGGACATATTCCCGCGTGCGCAGCGACAGCACCTCGCCGCGGACGAGGCGGGCGACCGGCGGCCAGCTCACCACCGCGATCGAGGCCACGATCGAATGGATCGAGGGCTGCAGGATCGCGACCAGCACGATCGCGAGCGCGAAGCTCGGGATGGTTTGGAAGAATTCGGTGAACCGCATCAGGGCATCATCGACCTTGCCGCCGAAATAGCCGGCCGTGGCGCCGATCGGAACGCCGACGATCAGTGCGGCCAGCGTGGAAACGAGTCCGACCAGAAGCGACACGCGTGCGCCAAAGATCATGCCGGCGAAGACGTCGCGGCCGAGCGCGTCGGTGCCGAGCGGCACGGTCGAGAGCGTGAAGGGTGGCAGGAACGGCCGCTGCACCATGCGCCAGGGCGAGTTCGGGAACAGCATCGGCCCGAACACCGCGACCGAGATCGCGAAGAGAAGGATGATGAGGCCGATGACGCCGCTCGGGCTGCGCATCATCGATGTCCAGAACTGTTTCATGCGGCGAATTCGATGCGCGGGTCGACCAGGCGGTAGACGAGGTCGGTGATGAGGTTGAAGATCAGCACCATGGCGGAGCAGATCACGAAGACGCCGAGCAAGAGGTTATAGTCGCGCTGCAAGAGCGCGTCGTACATCAGCCGCCCGATGCCGGGCCAGGCGAACACGGTCTCGGTGATGACCGCGCCGCCGATCAGCGTGCCGGAATGCACGCCGGCCAGCGTCACGACCGGCAGCAGCGCGTTGCGCAGCACGTGGCGACGCTGGATCACGGCATCGGACAGGCCCTTGGCGCGCGCGGTCTTGATGAAGTCGAGCCGCTTCACCTCCAGCATCGAGGCCCGCGTCATGCGGGTATAGGTCGCCATGAAGAACAGGCCGAGCGTCATCGCCGGCATGATCAGGTGCTTTGCGACGTCGATCACATGGGCGAAGCCCGTGAAGTTGCCGCCGACCGTGTCGTAGCCGAAGCTCGGCAGCCAATCGACCGCGACGGAGAACAGGAGGATCCCCATCAGCGCCACCCAGAAGATCGGCATGGCGTAGAAGATCAGCGCGAACACGGTGACGGCGGTATCGAGCCATGTCCCGGCGAAGCGCGCAGCTAAGGTGCCGAACAGGATGCCGAGCGCCAGCGAGATCGCGAATGCCGTCAGCGTGAGCAGCAGCGTCGCCGGCAGCCGTTCGAGGATCAGCTTCGACACCGGCGCCTGCTGGCGGAAGGAGAAGCCGAGATCGAAGGTGACGACACCCTTGACGTAGATGAAGAGCTGCTCGGGCAGTGGCTTGTCGAGACCGAACTTTTCCCGCAATTGCTTGACGAAGACCTGATCGCTGGCGCCGGCCTCGCCTGCCATCACGACCGCGGGATCACCGGGCGCAAGCCGGATCAGAAGGAAATTGAGGACGACGATCGCGAGCAGGACGATCGCGCCCTTCAGGACACGTTGAGCGACGAAGGAGAGCATTTTAGGGAGCCATGTTGGTGGTCGTAACTATGGCCACACGGGCGGGCCGTGGGCTCCCTCGCCCCGCTTGAGGGGAGAGGTGAAGTGGCAGGACATCACTTGTCGAGCCATGCGTCCTTGAAGCCGTCATTGACGCCGATCGCGGTGGTGATCAGGTTCTTGACCTTGCAGCGCGTGATGGTCGGGAATTGCAGCTCGAGCATCCAGGCCACCGGCACGTCCTCGACCAGGATCTTCTGCGCCTTCTCGTAGATCTCCTTGCGCCTGGCATCGGGCGTTGCGACCGCACCATCGGCAAAGAGCTTGTCGATCTCGGGATTGGAGTAGCCCTCGACGTTGTTGAACACCTGGCCTTTGGCAATCGCGCTGGAGACGTAGTTGCGTCCCACCCCGAGCGCGGGATCGCCGTATTGGTAGAGATAGGTGAAGGCGATGTCGTAGTCCCAGTCGCCGATCTTCTGGTTGCCGCCGGCAACATCGGTTGCGATCGTCTCGATGTTCATGCCGACGTCCTGGAGGTTCTGCTTCACGGCCTCGCCCCAGCGCTGCCAGGTCTCGCCATAGGCGAGGGGGAGCAGGCGGATCTTCTCGCCCTTGTAGCCGGCCTCCTTGAGCAGCGCCTTGGCCTTGGCCGGGTCGTACGGATATTTCGGCACGTCGTCGGTGTAGTACTTGATCGTCGAGGCCGACGGACCGGTGGCGACCTTGCCGAGCCCATTCCAGATCACGTCCTTGGCGAAATCGCGGTCGATTGCATACAGGATCGCCTGCCGCACCCGTTTGTCGGCGAGCGGTCCCTGACGATTGTTGAGCCAGAGCCAGGCCAGCGGCGAGAAGAACTCCCAGCCGGCGCCGGTGACGCAGGTGTCCTTCAGCTTGGACAGCCGCGGCACGTCGAAATTCTCAACCGAGCCGCCGGGCAGCACGTCGACCTTGCCGGTCTCGAACGCCACCGAGCGGGCGGCGGCGTCCGGGATGATCTGCCAGTAGATCTCGTCTAGATAGGGTTTGCCCTTCTCGTGGTAGTTCGGGTTTCTGACCAGGCGGATGAACGAGCCCTTCTGCCACTCCTTGAACATGAAGGGGCCGGTGCCGACCGGCGCGTTGTTGTAGGGATTGGTCTTCCAGTCGGTGCCTTCATAGAGATGCTTCGGCACCATCGGCATCGAGCCGACCTCGAAGATGCCAAGGAAGGGGCCGAACGGCTGCTTCAGCGTGAACACCACGGTGTAGTCGTCGGGCGCCTCGACCTTGTCGACCTGCACGAGATTATTGCGGGCGCGGGCGTGCGTCTGCTTCAGCATCTCGACCGAGAACAGCACGTCGGCGGAGGTGAAGGGCTTTCCGTCATGCCAGGTCACGCCCTTCCGAAGCTTGAAGGTGTAGGTCTTGGCGTCCTCGCTGACGCTCCAACTCTCGGCGAGCTCCGGCTGCGGCTCGAGCTTGGGGCTGTAGCGCAAGAGCCCCTCGAAGATGTTACCCGACACCATCTGGGTCGGACCATTCTGGATCATCGCAAGCATCAGGCCGGGCGGCTCGGGCTGGATCACCGCATTGATCACGCCTCCCGTCTTCGGCTCTTGCGCCGACGCCGTGGCCGTGAGGCCTGACGCGAGGAGGAGACCAAGCAACACTCGTTTCAGCATGACGTATCTTTCTCAAGCGCGGCCAGCCGCACGCGCTCCGCAACGTCATCGCGTGCAAAGGCGCGGCCAGCCCATCCCAGTCCCCATCCGTTATCGAGGCTCACACGGTCCCGTTCCGCGCCGCAAGATGAAAGTCTCGACAGTGACCGCTCAAAAAATGTACAGCTCGGGAGAGGGCCTCACTTCAGGCCAGCCCGCCGGAAGCCCTCCAGATAGTGCTCGCGGTCGGCCGCGTTGGTCCACGGCAGTTGCGTCGCGATCCAATGCAGCGAGATGTTGGGCTGGGTGCGCCGGAGTTCGCGGAGCGCCATCTCTGCAAGCCCCACATCGCCGGTCATGCCGGCGGAGACCGCCAGCACGCGATAGGCGCCGGTGAGGTCGCCGCGGTGGCGGATTGCCTCGCGCGCGAGCGCAATGGCTTCGTCATAACGCCGCTCGGTGAAGCGCGCATAGCCGGCGATGCCGTGATAGATCGCCAGCGACGGATCGCGCGGACTGAGCCTGATCGCCTTCTGCGCCGCTTCGAACGAATCCTTGGAACGGCCGGCATAAGACAGCGCCAGCGCGTAATAGCCCTGCGCCAGCGAGAAGTTCGGGTTGAGCGCGAGCGCCTGCTCGAACTCGGACAGCGCGTCGGCGAGCCCGCGCGTCGAGAAGAAGACGCTGCCGAGCGCGGTATGCGCCCAGGCATCCTCGTGGTCGCAGCGCACCGCGGCGAGCGCTGCGGCTTCCGCGATCGGAGCCGCCTTGGCAAGCTCGGCCCAGCCGAGATGGACGCCGAACATGTGGCTCGCCGCCAGCACCGACAGCGCCTGGCCGTAGGTCGGGTCGATCGCGACCGCACGTTCCAGCAGCGCCTGCGCCGCGATATGGTCCTGCGGCGTCACGCGCCAGTAATGCGACAGCGCCCGCATCACGAGGTCCCAGGCATCCAGGCTCGCTGGCGGCTTGCGGTGCGCGCGAAAATTCTCCGCCGCATGGATCTGCGGCTCGATCGCCGCGACGATCGCGTTGGTGATCTCGTCCTGCACGGTGAAGACGTCGACGAGCTCGCGGTCGTAGCGCTCGGCCCAGAGATGGCTGCCGGTGGTCGCGTCGTTGAGCTGCGCGGTGATCCGCACGCGGTTCTCCGCCTTTCGCACGCTGCCTTCGACGATGTAGCGGACGCCGAGTTCCTCGGCGATCTGCCGGATATGGACCGCGCGGCCCTTGTAGGTGAAGGACGAATTGCGGGCGATCACCAGGAACCAGCGCTGCTTCGACAGCGCGGTGAGAATGTCTTCGCTGATGCCGTCGCCGAAATATTCCTGCTCGGGATCTTCGCTCATGTTCTCGAAGGCGAGCACCGCGATTGCCGGTCGTGCGGGCGTCGGCCGCGCCGGCGACGATCCGCCTTCGGCTGGTGCGGGCGGGACAGCGGCTTCCGCCGCGACGTCGCCGACGAAGCGAAAGCCCTTACGCGGAACGGTCTTGATCAGCCGCTGTGCCGCGCCGTCGTCGCCGAGGGCCTTGCGTGCGGCGTTGATGCGGCTGTTCAGGGCGGAGTCCGAGACGATCCGGTCGCTCCAGACATGGCGGATCAGGTCATCCTTGCTGACCACGCGGGCGCGTTCGGTGACGAGATAGAGCAGCAGATCGAACACCTGCGGTTGCAGCGGAACCGTGGCGCCGTCGCAGGTCAGCTCGCGCAGGCCGTCGTCGAGCACATAATTTTCAAGGCGAAATCGCACGATTCTGTCATCTCAAGCAAAAATCAAAGTGGTCTCAGGCTAAAATCAATCGTCCGCAAAAGCTTAGACCGGTCCAATACGGCATGTTGCAGCGACCAAGCAGTGCCGACGCCTCGGCACAACGGAGCTGTCTATGACCCAATTTGATAACCACGTGCATTCTATCAGCCCGGATTTTGCGGGCTCTCGCATATTTAAATTCATCGCCTTTCTGTACGGAATTGCGGCGTATCTCGTGTTTTTCGTGACCGTTCTCTACGCCATCGGCTTCGTCATGGGGCTGGTGGTACCCAAGAGCATCGACACCGATACGCCCGCGGTCGAAGCCGTCATCATCAATCTTCTGCTGATGGCGCTGTTCGCCATTCAACACAGCGTGATGGCGCGCCAGCGGTTCAAGGCGTGGTGGACGCAAGTGATCCCCAAGCCCGTCGAGCGCAGCACCTACGTGCTAGCGGCGAGCCTGTCGCTGCTCCTCCTGTTCTGGCAATGGCGCCCGCTACCCGCGATCGTTTGGGATGTCGAAAATCCGGATCTCGCCGTCACACTGGTCACGCTGGCGCTGGCAGGCTGGGTGCTGGTCTTCACCTCGACCTTCGTGATCAATCATTTCGAGCTGTTCGGGCTGCACCAGGTGACCAATCATCTCCTCGACAAGGAAGCGCCGCCACCGCGCTTCAAGACGCCGCTGTTCTACAAAATCGTGCGTCATCCGCTCTATCTCGGCTTCATCATTGCGTTCTGGGCAGCGCCGACCATGACAGTGGGCCATCTGCTGTTCGCGGCCGTGACCACGCTCTACATCTTCGTCGGCATCGCGCTGGAGGAGCGCGATCTCGTCGACCTCTTCGGCGACGAGTACCGGGAGTACAAACAACGCGTATCGATGCTTATTCCCTGGCGCAGATCGGCGTAAGCCTGCGGTGCGGACCACGCCTCTCCTTGCTTGCGGGGAGAGGCCGACGCGCGCCGAGCGATGCAAAGCATCGTCCGGAGCGCGGCGGGTGAGGGGGAGCCTCCGCGAGTCGAACTCTCACCGCAATGGTGAAGCAGCCTCTCACCCCGACCCTCTCAGCGCGAGCGAAGCTCGTCGCGGCCCCGTAAGAACGGGGAGAGGGAGAAGAGGCAGCCCGCCTCGCCAAATTTCATTTTCACAAGGAGAGAACCCCAATGAAACATGTCGGAAATTGCTTCTGTGGCGCCGTCACGGTCGAGGTCACGGGCGCGCCGGAGGCGATGGGCTATTGCCACTGCCGCTCCTGCCGCTCGTGGTCGGGCGGACCCGTGAACGCCTTCAGCCTGTGGAAGCCGGAAGCCGTGCGCATCACGGCTGGCGCCGAGCATGTCGAGACCTACGCCAAGACGCCGCTCAGCCAGCGCAAATATTGCAAGAAGTGCGGCGGTCATCTCATGACCAATCACCCGCCGCTCGACATGATCGACGTGTTCGCCGCCACCATCCCCACGCTCACCTTCGCGCCCGCCGTCCACGTCAACTATGCCGAGACGGTGCTGCCGATGCGCGACGGCCTGCCCAAGCTGAAGGACTTTCCCGCCGAGTTCGGCGGCAGCGGCGAGATGATGCAGGAGTAGGCGAGACCGCGCAGGAGTAGCCAAGCGCACGCTGCGATCCCTTCTCCCCTTGTGGGAGAAGGTGGCGCGAAGCGCCGGATGAGGGGTCTCTCTCCGCGCACTTGAAAGGGTGACGCCCGGAGAGAGACCCCTCACCCGGCTTCGATGCTTCGCATCGAATCCACCCTCTCCCACAAGGGGAGAGGGTGCACCGTCAGCGGCGGCGGGATCGCTTTCACTTCATCCCCGCGCGCCGGAATCCTTCGAGATAGTGCTTGCGGTCCTCGTCTTTCTGCATCGGGAGTTCGTTCATGATCCAGCCGAGCGAGATATTCGGCTGGGCGCGGCGCAGTCCCTGCAGTGCGGAGGCGGCGAGCTCGCGATTGCCAAGCATGCCGGCTGAGGCGGTGAGCACACGGTGCGCGCCGACGAAATCGCCGCGCTGCCTGAGCGACTCGCGCGCCATTTGCACGGCCTCGTCATAGTTGCGTCCGATGAACTGGGCGTAGGCGGCAACGCCGCAATAGATCGCTGCGAACGGGTCGCGCGGGCTCAGCCGCAGCGCGCGTCGGGCGGCGGCATCGCCCTCCTGCCAGCGGCCGGCATAACACAGCGTGACGCCGTAAAACGCATACGACATCGCGAAATTCGGGTTGAGCTGCAGCGCCAGCTCGAACTCCGCCAGCGCGTCGTCGAAGCGGCGGCGGAACAGGTAGGTGTAGGCAAGGCCGTGATGGGCCCAGGGATCGTCGCGATCTGCCGCAACGGCCGCCAGCGCGGCGTGCTCGGCGACCGGGATGGTTGCCTCCATGTCGGCCCAGCCCATGTGCGCGCCGAAAATGTGGCTGGTCGCGAGCAGACCGAGTGCCTTGCCATAGGCCGGATCGATCGCGCTCGCCTTGGCGAGCAACGTCTGCGCGGCCTCATTGTCCTCGCGCGTGATGCGCCAGTAGTGCGACAGCGCGCGCATCAGGAGGTCCCAGGCGTCCAGGCTGCCCGGCGGCTTCTGCTGCGCGCGAAAGCTTTCGGCGGCATAGAGCTGCGGCTCGATCGCGGCGACGATCGCCTCGGTAATCTCGTCCTGCACGGCGAAGACGTCGGCAAGGCCCCGGTCGTAACGCTCGGCCCAGAGATGGCTGCCGGTCGAGACGTCGTTGAGCTGCGCCGAGATGCGTAAGCGCTCGCCGCTACGCCGTACGCTGCCTTCGACCACGTAGCGCACGCCGAGCTCGCGCGCGATCTCGTGGATGTGCACGGCGCGGCCCTTGTAGACGAAGGACGAGTTGCGCGCGACGACGAAGAACCAGCGCAGCTTCGACAGCGCGGTGATGATGTCCTCGCTGATCCCGTCGGAAAAATAGTCTTGCTCGCGGTCGCCGCTCATGTTGGTGAAAGGCAGCACGGCGATCGCGGGCCGGTCGGGCAGAGCCGGCGCAGCCTGCGTCTGTCCAGGTTCCCGGCCGGGTTCCAACGCAGCAGCCGCGGTCTTCGTCGCGACGTCGCCGACGAAGCGAAAGCCCTTGCGGGCCACGGTGCGGATCAGCGCCTGGCTCGCGCCGTCATCGCCGATCGCCTTGCGGGCCGCGTTGATCCGGCTGGTCAGGGTGGACTCGGAGACGAGGCGTCCGTGCCAAATCTTGTCGATCAGCTCGTCCTTGCTGACGACCCGGTCACGATTTTCCATGAGGTGGACGACGAGGTCGAAAACCTGCGGCTCCACGGAAACGGGAACCTGCTCGCGGCTCAGCTCACGCCGATCGGTGTCGAGAAGGTGGTCCCTGAACACAAACTGCACGTCGAAATCTCTGGCCTCACGACAAAATCAAGAAAATGAAATGTCAAAATGGATTCCGGCTTGAAGTCTGTAAGTCCATTGAACGGCATGGTCGGTTCATCCAATTGCGGGATGCCTGCCATGCCATTTGCGGATAGGGATACAACCTCGAAGGGAATGTGGCGGTTCGGTTCGAATTGTTTGGAGCGATTCGATCAATCGCGCGAGCGTCAGGCTATGTAAATCATCGCAGACAATGCTGCGCTGCTGGAGCAAGCCTACGATGCCGCGGCAGCCCGCCGCACGCTGGGAGTGCCGCTGGCCCGGCGCGAACCGCTACGCACTACGCGGAGAGACTCTGGATTGCTTCGTCGCTTCAGCGCAAAATTGCTGCGCAATTTTGTCGCGAGATCCTCGCAATGACGGCGTTGAGGCAGCGCGAGACACCTCCCCAATGTCGTCCTGGCGAAAGCCGGACGGTAGGAGTACCGAACGACGAGAGTATGCGGCGAACGGCGAATGTCGATTGCCGAACGGCGCGGCCTGCGTAAGCTGAGGCCGTACACAACACACCAACCACGAAGAAGCGCCGATGCCCGCCTTTCCGACCTCCACGACCGTGCTCGATTCCATCCTGTTCCGCGATGCCTTCGGCACGCCGGGGATGCGGGAGGTGTTTTCGGATCTCGCGCTGGTCTCACGCTATGTCGAGGTCGAGGTGGCGCTGGCGAAGGCAGAAGCCAAATGCGGCGTGATTCCGCAAGATGCGGCCGAGGCGATCGCGGCGCGGACCAACGTTGCCGCACTCGATTTCGATCTGTTGCGGCAAGAGACCGACATCGTCGGCTATCCGATCCTGCCGCTGGTGCATCAGATGGTGGAGCAGTGCGGCGATGCCGGCCGCTACGTGCATTGGGGCGCGACCACCCAGGACATCATGGACACCGCTGTGGTCCTGCAACTACGTGCCGCGTTCGAGATCATCGGTCAGGACATCGCCGAATTGCGCGGCATCCTCGCGAATCTGTCAAAACGTTACCGCGATACGCCGATGGCGGGCCGCACCCATCTGCAGCAGGCGCTGCCGGTGACGTTCGGCTACAAGGCTGCGATCTGGCTCGCCATGTTCGATCGCCACGCCGAACGGCTGGCGCAGCTCAAGCCGCGCGTCCTGGTCGGCCAGTTCGCCGGCGCCGCCGGTACGCTGGCCTCGCTCGGAGACAAGGGTTTCGAGGTGCAGGAGGCGCTCTGCGCCGAGCTGAAGCTCGGCGTTCCCGCCTCGACCTGGCACGTCGCCCGCGACGGTTTTGCGGAGGCCGTGAATTTCCTGGCGCTCGTCACCGGCTCGCTCGGCAAGATCGCGCTCGACATCATGATCATGGCCTCGACCGAGTTCGCCGAAGTCTACGAGCCCTTCGTCAAGGGGCGCGGCGCGTCCTCGACCATGCCGCAGAAACGCAACCCGATCTCCTCCGAACTGATGCTCGCCGCCTCCAAGGCGGTGCGCCAGCATGCCGGCCTGATGTTAGATGCAATGGTGCAGGATTTCGAGCGCGCCACCGGTCCCTGGCACGCCGAGTGGATGGCAATCCCGGAAAGCTTCGTGCTGACCGCGGGCGCGTTGCATCAGGCGAAGTTTGCGCTTGCGGGTCTCATCGTGGATGAAAAGAAGATGGATGACAATCTGGCCATCAGCCGCGGCCTGATCGTGGCGGAGGCGGTGATGATGGGACTGGCCCCGCAGATCGGCCGGCAGGAGGCACATGACGTCGTCTATGACGCCTGCCGGCTCGCCAATGAGAAGTGCTTGGGCCTTGCGGATGCGCTCTCGGCCGATCCGCGCATTTCGAGCAGGATCGACCGCGCCGCCATCGAGGCGCTCACCTCACCGAAAAATTACCTTGGCCTCGCGCCGGCCATGGTGGATCGGGTGCTGAAATCGTCAACGCGTTGAAAACCAGGATGCGTGAAACTCCGTATCTTTCAGGGGGCGCAAGACGCTCGCGCTATTGTGCCTCGCGATGCTAGACTTAGATGAGACAGTGACCCTTACAGAGGATTCCGCATGACCGATCACCGCAATTCCGCCACTCCCATCGATCCCGCGAAACTCGACCGGCTGGCCGAGGTGGCGGTGAAGGTGGGCCTGGGCTTGCGGCCGGGACAGGATCTTCTCTTGACGGCGCCGGCGATCGCGCTGCCCCTGGTGCGGCGGATCGCCGTGCACGCCTACAAGGCCGGCGCCGGCATCGTCACGCCGATCCTGTCGGATGAAGAGATGACGCTGGCGCGCTACCGTCATGGCCACGACAACAGCTTCGATCGCGCCGCCGGCTGGCTCTATGAGGGCATGGCCAAGGCGTTCTCCGACAACACCGCGCGGCTCGCCATCGTCGGCGACAATCCGATGCTGCTGTCGGGCGAGGATCCCGCCAAGGTCGCGCGCGCCAGCAAGGCCAATTCGATGGCTTATCAGCCGGCGCTGGAAAAGATCGTCAATTTCGACACCAACTGGAACATCATCGCCTATCCGAGCCCGTCCTGGGCGAAGCAGGTGTTCCCTGGCGACTCCGAGGAGGTCGCGGTCGGCAGACTCGCGGATGCGATCTTCGCCGCCTCCCGCGTCGACCGTGAGGATGCGATCGCGAACTGGGCGAACCACAATGCGGTGCTGCGTGAGCGCACCAACTGGCTCAACGCCAAACGTTTCCGCGCGCTGCAGTATACCGGACCGGGCACCGACCTCACCATCGGCCTTGCCGACGGCCATGAGTGGGAGGGCGGTGCCTCGCTCTCCAAGAACGGTATTAGCTGCAACGCCAACATCCCGACCGAGGAGGTCTTCACCACGCCGCATTGCCGACGGGTCTATGGCCATGTCGTGAGCTCGAAGCCGCTATCCTATCAGGGCACGCTGATCGACAACATCGCGGTGCGCTTCGAGGACGGCAAGATCGTCGACGCCAAGGCCTCGCGCGGCGAGGAGGTACTGAACAAGGTGCTCGACACCGATGAGGGCGCGCGGCGGCTCGGCGAAGTGGCGCTGGTGCCGCACTCCTCGCCGATCTCGCAAAGCGGACTGTTGTTCTTCAACACGCTGTTCGACGAGAACGCGGCCTCCCACATCGCGCTCGGCCAGTGCTATTCGAAGTGCTTCGTCAATGGCGCGCAGCTCACGCCGCAGCAGATCGCGGCGCAGGGCGGCAACCAGAGCCTGATCCATATCGATTGGATGATCGGCTCAGCCGAGACCGACATCGACGGCATTCTTGCCGACGGCAGCAAGGTGCCGGTGTTCCGCAAAGGCGAGTGGGCGAAGTAAGGCGCGGTGAGTTCTGGTTGGATCAGTATGAGCCCAGAGCTCTGATCACCTCTGCCTGCAGGGCATCGCATATGCGACTGCCGTCATGCCCGGGCTTGTCCCGGGCATCCACGTTCTTTGTACTGCAGGGCAAGGCGTGGATGGCCGGGACAAGCCTGGCCATGACGATGCCGAAGCTTCAGCGCCCCAAGCGCCAGCGCGACGCGCATTTTGTCGCACCCCGGAGAAGAAGTGTTCGGATGCACGAATCTGCAGGCAAGTCGGCACGTTAACCGTATCGCACATGCAACTTAGGGCTGATTGTCCGAGCCTGCGTAAGGAAGAATTAAAAGGCCCCTACTAGCGTCTCGGACATCTTTTGAAACATCCGGGCCTGATGACCCACCTAGTATAGTCTATCTCTTGGGGAAGCCGATGTCGCGCGCATTGATCGAAACCAGTAGTTGCAATGTGGATCTTGAGCTGCGGCCGATCGACCCGGCCTGGATCATCGAAGGCAATCCGGTGTCGCGCTCGCACATCCTGTCGACCAGCAGCGACGGCACTGCATCGACCATCATCTGGTCCTGCACCGAAGGGCGCTTCAACTGGTACTACGATTTCGACGAGACGATCATGATCCTGGAAGGATCGATTGTTCTCGAAAGTGACGGCATGCCGCCGAAGCGCTATGGCGTCGGCGACGTGGTGTTCTTCCGCGACGGCGCCCACGCCAAGTGGCATGTCGAGGGCTATGTCAAGAAGATCGCCTTCTGCCGCAAGACCAACCCGGTGCTGATCGGCTTCATGGTCCGCGTCGTCAACAAGCTCAAGCGGATGTTCTTCGCGTCCGGCGAGCGTCGCCCGGCGACGCTGATGAGCGCCGGCTAGTTTCTCCAAGACGCTTCCCAGCGACTGCGACGGAAGAGGGGCCGGGATGAACTCCCGGCCCCTCTTCACGTCATGACGGAAGCTCGAGCCGGTAGAAGTTTGTGGCCGTCTGCGAGAACAGCGCGGTCTTCTCGGCCTCGCTCAGTGGTGCCGCGATACGCTTGAAGGTATTGAAGATCACCTGATAGCTGCACTGGCCCTTGTCGGGCGGAAAGTTGCTCTCGAACATCGCGCGCCCCACGCCAAACGCCTCGATGCAGGTCTCGATATAGGGTCGCCAGGCCGCGGCAAGCTCCTCCGACGAAGGCGGCTTGGGGCGAAGATGGAAGTCATAGCCGAGCAGGCACATCGCGAGCCCGCCGAGCTTGACCACCACATTCTCGCACTTGGCGATCTCGCGGATCGACGTGCGCCATTGCGCAAACACCTCCTCGCGCCGCCCGGCGAATCGGCCGACGCCGGCCGGGCCGCCGCAATGGTCGAGCACGATCCTGGTGTCGGGGAAGGCGCGCGCAAGCTCGGTCAGTTCGCCGATCTGCGGATGAAACAGCCAGGCGTCGAAGCTCAGGCTCAAGGGCGCAAGGCAGGCAAAGCCCTTACGGAAGGTCGCATCCTGCAACAATCCCTTCGGCCGGTTCGCATACATGCCGGCGACGACGGGGTCCGCGTCCCAGGCCGAGGAGTGCCGGATTCCGCGGAAGCGTCCGTTCCCGGCGGCGATCTCCGCCTCCAGCACCGGTCTCGCCGCATCGCCCAGCAGCAGGTTGACGTGGCTGACGATGCCGGCGCAGATCGCGGCCTTGCCATAGCCGCCGCTTGCGCTCATCGCGGCGACGCCGTTCGCGAACTCGACCTCGCCCACGGGCCGGAATGCCTCTGGGCCGTGCGCGCGATACATCGAGCGGCAATCGACATAGACGGTGGCGATGATGTTGTGGCCGGAGGCGATGTCGGCCGCCATCTCCTCGATCAGGTAGCGCTGGCCGCGGTTCCAGAGATGATGATGGGGATCGACGATCGGCCGTAAGGGATCGATGACCTCTTCCTGATGCTGCGCGAGCCAGTCCTCGCGCGGTTCGACGAATAGTCCGCTGGTGTTGGCGGGCAGGCCGCTTGCTGCCATTGGCGTTCGCTTCCCCTTATGATTATTGTACGGGAAGCCTAGCATCTCGTCCGCGCGCACAGCAGCGCGCGCCGCGCAACCCACGTCCGTCATCGCGGGGCATATCGGCGCGGTCGTCAGCCCTTGCGTCGCCGTGCCCTCACGTCGACGTTCAGCCGCCAGTCCGGCGCGGTGGCCGGCTTGACCTCACCGAGCCAGTGGAAGGAATCCTCCGTGATCTCGGTAAAGCTCCAGCGCGTCAGGTCGCCGGTCTCGGTCGTGCCCTCCTGCACGATATCCGGCCCCCGAGGCCGGCCGATCTGCTGGCGGAACACGCTGCGCCCGGGATCGAACCAGGCAATCCGCCAGGCCGTGATGGTTGGATCGTAGACCCGCAAAGTCGTGCCGTACCAGTTGCCCGCGATCGGAAAGGCCGGCGCGCCGGCAGGGCGCGGGATGATCCAGACGTCCTGGACGGCGCGCCCTTCGAGCACCCAGCCGAAATGGATTTCGCCGGGCGCGACGTGCCGGTTGCCATCGGGCGCATGGGCCGTGATCTCGGCGTCCCAGTCGCCGACGAACCGTCCGTAAAGCTGAAGTGCCGCGGCGTGCTCGGGATGCGGTCCGTCCGCGTGCAGAAATCTCGCAAATTCGGTCATGATGATCTCCTGTTGGCGGCAGACCAGCACGAACGGATGGCAGGGGACTTGGAGAAAATTGCGCGTCAGACCCCGTCGAGGATGATCACCGTCGGCGTACCCGGCAGCGCATCGCGCGACATCCGGAAGCTGCGCTCGAGCCGCCGGTCGATCTCGAAATCCCTGCCGATGCGGCGCATGAAGTCGTCGAGCGGGGTGGCGAAGCGGTGCATCGGCAGCACCACGGAGGCGCGCAGGCGCTTGGTGATCTCCGAGATGCCCTCCAGCGACATGGTGTAGGTCCCGTCGATCGGCACCATCACGATGTCGAGCCGGCCGATCTGGGCAAAATGGCTGTCGTCGAGCTTGTGGTGCAGATGGCCGAGATGGCCGATGCAGAGGCCCGCGACTTCGAAGATGAAGATCGAATTGCCGTCGCGGATCATGTCGACGCCGGCATCGTCGCCGAAATAGCGGCGGATGTCGGTCGTGACATTGCGGATGAAGGTGTCGCCGATGCGCTCCGAGATCAGCGCCGGCTTGCCGTCTTCGCCCCAGCCATGCAGCACATGCGGAATGCGCCTGTCGGGAAACAGAGTGTAGTGGGTGCTGTGGGCCCGGTTCATGGTGACGACGTCGGGCAGCCGGCCGACCTGATAGGCGCCGCTATAGTCGGTCGCGATGCGCAAGCCGCCGGGCGTGTCGATGACATAGGTGGAATGGCCGGCATAGGTGATCTCGACCTCGGCCACGTTCGCCGCCTGCCGAAACGCCACCGGCACCGCGCGCGGCGCCGCGTTGGCCATTGCCAGGCACTCGCTGCGCTGCGGCTGCTGTTGCGCGAGGGCAGGGCTGAGGAATGCGCCGAACAGCGCGAGGGCCGCGGAAGCAAGTCGCCACATGAATTCGTCCCCGATGACGCCCGAGGAAGTCTAACGCGCAATGCGGCGCGCGGCCAACAGCGCGCGATCAACAGCGCGTCAGTGTCGCAGCCTCATTCATGCCGCGGGCTGAACTTCCAGGTGATGGCGACGAGGCCCGCGGTGATCAGGCCGCTGATGAGGCCGGCGATCGGAAGCGCAAGGAAGAGCGCGGCGGTGGCGGCCCAGCCGATCGAGGAGAAGGCTTCGGCGAAGGTCGCAAGCCGCGAGGAGGTCTGGCGGCGGCGGAACTGGCTGCGCCGGGCCTGCACCCGGAACCAGAGCTGGATCGCGGTGGCGGAGGCTGCGCTGACGATGATGGCGCCAGCAGTGATCGCGGCCTGGAATAGCGATGCGAAGGCGAGCGCTGCGACCAGCGGGGTGAAGATGACGGCGATCGCGATCAGCACCACCTCGATCTTTGCGCGGATGACGCGCGAGGGTGACAGTGGCGCGGTCGCGACCAGGTCGGGTGCGTCCTCGCCCGAAATCGTCAGCCAGGCGAGCCCGCCCGCGAGCTGTCCGGCCGCCATCACGATCACCGGCGTGATCAGTGTCAGCGCCGCGGAGCTGTCGGAAAAGCTGCGCCAGAGCAGCAGCGCCGGCGGCACCAGATAGAGAAGCTGCATCAAGGTCTGCGAGATCAGCCAGGGATCGCGCCAGAGCAGCAGGAACTCCTTGCGCTGCAGCGCCTGCTGGCGCGATCCGGCGCGGAATGGGCGCTCCTTCGCACGCCGGCGGCCGGCCGCGCCGTAACCGGCGGCGTCGATTGCAGTGTCGGCGAAGCGGTCCGAGAACAGCGCCATGACGCTTCCGAGCAGCACCAGCCCAAGGGCGAGCAGAGACAATAGCGCGGCGCTGTCGCCCATGGTCGCCCGCGCCGGCCACCACAGGATGCTGTCGGCGTCGGGCGCGTAGGCGGCTGCGGCATCGGAGGTCAACATGGTGAAGCGCGACAACGTGCCGTAGGACATGATCGCGGCGATCTGCAGCGCGATCACGAAGCCGGCGCCGATGATGGCCGCCAGGATTTGGGCAATGAGGCGCGTCCGCGCCGGCCCGATCAGGCGGAACAGGAGGATGGTGACGGCGATCGCGATCGCCGCGGCCGACAGGCCCATGGCGATGACCACCCCGAACGCCGTAAGCCACCGCGCGCCGCCGCCGATCACCAGCACGTCGATGAAAGGCGTCGAGAACAGCAGCGCCATCGCCGTGATCGCCAGCGCGATCGCGGCGATGCGCACCGAGAACAGGTTGGTCAGCATCGCCGGCGACGACATGATGAGGTCGAGGTCGGCGCGGGCATAAAACACCCGCGTCACCGATTCGATCGCCTGCGACAGCATCAACGTCCAGGCCAGCCCGATCGTCGCCGTGATCACGATCAGCGACGATTTGTCGAGCGGCAATTGCAGCCCGGCAAAGCGGCCGATCACCGCCCAGGCCGGCAGGTGCAGCAGCGCGGCGAAGGCGATCAGGCCGATCACGGCGGCGCGCCTGCGCTTGCGTCCGCCCGTCATCATCGCGACCCATTCGCGCCAGGCGAGCCGGAGCTCGTGACGCGCGAACCAGGAGAGCGCCGTCGCCGAGCTCATGCGGCGGCCTGGAGCGTCACCAGCGCGATGAAGAGATCCTCGAGGCTGGTGTCGGCATGGCCGTTCTGCCGGCGCAGGTCGGCAAGCGTGCCCTCGGCGACCAGGCGGCCCGACGCGATCACGCCGATGCGGTCGGCCATGCGCTCGGCGACCTCGAGAATATGCGTGGTCATGATCACGGTGCAGCCGGCGCGGACGCGCTCGCTCAACAGTCCTTTGACGTGACGGGCGGAGACCGCATCCAACCCGGTGAGCGGCTCGTCGAGGATGATGAGGCGGGGATCGTGCACCAGCGCGCCGGCGAGCGCGACCTTCTGGCGCATGCCCTTGGAAAAACCCTCGCAGCGCTCGTGCCGGTGCGGCGCGAGGCCGAGCGAGCTCAACAGCTCCTGCGCCACCGGCTCCGAGACGCGCGGCGGGATGCCCCAGAGGCCGGCGACGAATTCGAGATATTCGAGCGGCGTCAGCTTGTCATAGATCATCGGCTCGTCGGACACCCACGCCATCACCTGCTTGGCGGCGACGGGATTTTCGAGCGCATCGATGCCGAAGATCGACACGGCGCCGGCATCGGGCCTGAGCAGGCCGGCAACCATGCGCAGGGTGGTGGTCTTGCCGGCGCCGTTGGGGCCGACCAGTGCGTAGAATTCGCCGGCATGGATGGTGAGATCGAGGCCATCGACCGCCAAACGGTCAAAACGCTTCGTTAACCCTCGGACCTCGAGTGCCGCGTTGTCCGGCTTCATGACGGCCACACCATCCGGTTTCGCATTGCCCGTGACCATGCCCCCAAGATGTTTCGGCACCGTGAATCTACGGCAGCAAATTCCGCCATCCGGCATCGACCAAAGGCAAGTCACCGTTTATTGACAGCGATGGACGGTTCAGGCTGAATTGGCGCCGGGACAAATAGCGCTAGCGCGGCGAAACGACTGCGTAGCGACTGGACACAAGATGCGGCGAGGCGGTCAAAAAGAACCGCCGGTTGCGTCGGGAGGACGTACGGCGATGCTGGACTTCGTTCAGCAGCTTGTCAGCGGCGTCGCGCTCGGCTGCGTCTACGGCCTGATCGCGCTCGGCTTCGTGCTCGTCTACAAGGCCACCGAGGTCGTCAATTTCGCCCAGGGCGATCTGATGATGCTGGGCGGCTTCTTCGCCTTCACCTTCATCGGCATGATGGGCCTGAACTACTGGCTCGGCTTCGCCGGCGCGGTCGCCGCCATGGCGCTGTTCGGCATGCTGGCCGAGCGCGTGGTGGTGCGGCCGATTCTGGGCTATCCGCAATTCTCCATCATCATGGCGACCATCGGCCTCGGCTATTTCCTGCGCTCGGTTGCGGGCATGATCTGGGGCACCGACGATTTCAAGATCGACACCCCGTTCAGCCAGGGCGTGCTGCGGATCGGCTCGCTGGTGCTCGCCTATGACAAGCTCTCGGTGATCGCCGCCACGATCATCCTCTGCACGCTCCTCTATTTGTTCTTCAACAAGACGACGCTCGGCACCGCAATGCGCGCGAGCTCCGAGAACATGCTGGCCGCCTACTACATGGGCATCCCGGTCAAGCGCGTCGTGTCGATCGTCTGGGCGATCAGCGCCGCGGTCGCGACCTGCGCCGGCGTGCTGCTGGCGCCGATCACCTTTATCCACTCCAATGTCGGCCTCGTGCTCGGGCTGAAGGCCTTTCCTGCGGCCGTGCTCGGCGGCTTCGGCTCGATTCCCGGCGCCGTCGTCGGCGGTGTGCTGATCGGGGTGATCGAGAGCATGGCCGGCTTCTATCTGCCCGAGGGCTGGAAGGACGTTGCGCCCTACATCGTGCTGCTCGCCGTGCTGCTGCTCAAGCCCGAAGGCCTGTTCGGCCTTCACGTCCGCAAGAAGGTCTGAACGCCATGCGCTTCCTGTTCAAGACCGATTATGAGGACGACATCCGCCTGTTTCCGCATTCGGGCTATGTGGTCTCATATGGCCTCTTGATCGCTGTGCTGCTGATCGCGCCTTACGTGCTCTCCAGCTATTTGATGAGCCAGCTCGTCTTCGTCTGCATCTATGCGACCGTCGGAGTTGCGCTGTTGATCCTGACCGGCTTCACCGGGCAGGCCTCGCTTGGCCATGCCGCATTCCTTGCGATTGGCGCCTACACCGCGGCTTACCTGCAGAAATACAACGTGCCGTTCCCGGTCTATTTCCTCGCCGCCGGGCTTCTGACCGGCCTCATCGGCGCGCTGGTCGGCTTCCCGGCGCTGCGGCTCCAGGGCATCTATCTCGTCATCGCCACCATTTCCTTCGCCTTCATCGTCGAAGAGATCCTGGCGCGCTGGGAAAGCGTCACCAACGGCAATGAGGGCATGCGCATCAAGACGCTGTCGCTGCTCGGCGTCGCGGTGCCGCGCGACAGCCCGACCTTCTATTTCCTCTGCCTCGCCGTGCTGGTGCTGACCATCGTCGGCACGCTCAATCTGTTGCGCTCGCCGACCGGCCGCGCCTTCGTCGCGATCCGCGACTCCGAGACGGCGGCGCGCAGCATGGGTGTCAATGTCGCGCTGTACAAGGTGAAGTCCTTTGCGATCTCGGCGGCGATCACCGGATTTGCCGGCGTGCTGTTCGCGCACAAGCTCTCCTTCATCTTGCCGGAGATGTTCACGCTCCAGCTCTCGATCGAGTTCATTATCGTGATCCTGATCGGCGGCACCTTCAGCCTGCACGGCGCGGTGCTGGGTGCGATCTTCATCGTGATGCTCGATCCGTTCCTGACCTACCTCAAGGACGACATGCCCGGCATCATCGCCGGTGTCGCCGCGACGCTCGGGGCGGGCACGGAGACTGCCGGAAACATCCAGTCGAAGGTCGCGGCCTTCGCCTCGCTGAACGGGTTGAAGGGCGCGATCTACGGCATCATCATCGTGCTGTTCGTGCTGTTCGAACCGCTCGGTCTGTACGGCCGCTGGCTCAAGATCAAGCTCTTCTTCCAGCTCTTCCCGCTCTACAAGCGCGCCACCTTCAAGCGGCAGAAGATCTACGTGAAATCGGAGCGGAACCGGTGAGCTATTTCCGCGCCGAGAATCTGTCGCTGCACTTCGGCGGCCTGAAAGCGGTCGATGCGGTGTCGTTCGCGGTCGAGAAGGGCGAGATCCTTTCGATCATCGGACCGAACGGCGCCGGCAAGAGCTCGATCTTCAACCTGATCTCGCGGATCTACCGGCCGACCTCGGGCCGCATCTTCTTCGAGGACCAGGACATCACCGAGCAGCCGCCTTACGACATCGCAAAACTCGGCATTGCCCGCACCTTCCAGAACATCGAGCTGTTCGAGAACGCGACCGTGCTCTCCAACCTCCTGGTCGGGCGGCACCGGCATTCGACCACGCGGCTCTGGCAGGAGCTCCTGTTCCTGCCGAGCGTCCGGGCCAATGAGAAGGTGCATCGCCGCCGCGTCGAGCAGGTCATCGAGTTCCTCGATCTCGAGCCCTATCGCGACAAACTGATCTCAGGCCTGCCCTACGGCGTGCGCAAGGTGATCGAGCTTGCGCGCGCGCTGTGCTCGGAGCCGAAGCTGATCCTCTTGGATGAGCCGTCCTCCGGCCTCAACGTCGAGGAGACCGACGACATGTCGTTCTGGATCCGCGACATGAAGAGCGAGCTCGGCATCACCGTGCTGATGGTCGAGCATGACATGACGCTGGTCAACCGCGTCTCCGATCGCGTGATCGCGCTGAACTACGGCCGGGTGCTCGCCATGGGTTCGCCGGCCGAGGTGCAGCAGCATCCCGACGTCGTCGCCGCCTATCTTGGAGCCTGACGCGATGGATGCGACGGTGACGCCCGACATCATCTTAAAGCTCTCCAATGTCGAGAGCTATTACGGGCCGATCATGGCGATCCGCGGCATCTCGCTGGAGGTGCCGCGCGGCCGCATCGTCGCGCTGCTCGGCGCCAACGGCGCCGGCAAGACCACGGTGCTGAAGACGATCTCGGGCATTCTCGATCCGCAGAAGGGCGCGATCGAATTCCTGGGCAAGCCGATCCAGCGCATGGAAGCGGACAAGATCGTGCGGCTCGGCCTCAGCCACGTGCCGGAGGGGCGCGAGGTGTTTCCGTTCCTGTCGGTGCGCGAGAACCTGATGATGGGTGCCTATCCGCGCAAGGATCGCGACGGTGTGGTGGAGGATCTGGAGCGGGTCTACGGCTATTTCCCGCGCTTGAAGGAGCGCATCGACCAGCCGGCCGGCCAGCTTTCCGGCGGCGAGCAGCAGATGCTCGCGATCGGGCGTGCGCTGATGAACCGGCCGACGCTGTTGCTGCTCGACGAGCCATCGCTGGGGTTGTCGCCGATCCTCGTGAGGGAGATCTTCACGATCATCCGCCGCGTCAACGAGGAGCAGGGCATGTCGATCCTGCTGGTCGAGCAGAACGCGAAGGTAGCACTGGAGACGGCGCATTACGGTTATGTGCTGGAGATCGGGCGTGTCGTGATGAACGACACCTGCGACCGCTTGATGCATTCCCAGGACATCCAGGAATTTTACCTTGGCGCCAAAGAGCAGGGCGCGCGGGGCGAACGGCGCTGGAAAAAGAAGAAAACGTGGCGTTAAATGGCATTGCCCGTCCGTAAGAGATAGACCGCCGGCAAGGCAGGCAGCGGAGGGGAAGCGACAAGGAGGGAATGGCATGGCCCGACCGGCGGTGCTGACGGTCGCTGACACGATCGCGAAGAGCTTTCTGCGCGCCGCTGAGACGCGGGGCGACCGGCCCGCAATTCGCGAGAAGAAGTTCGGCATCTGGCAGCCGACGAACTGGCGCGAGTGGCTCTCGATCTCCAAGGAGATCGCCTATGCGCTTCATGCGAGCGGCTTCATGCCCGGCGATGTCGCCTCCATCATCGCCAACGCGGTGCCCGAATGGGTCTACGCCGACATGGGCATCCTATGTGCCGGCGGCGTCTCGTCCGGCATCTATCCGACCGATGCGTCGGCTCAGGTCGAATATCTCGTCAACGATTCCCGCACGAAGGTGATCTTCGCCGAGGACGAAGAGCAACTCGACAAGATCCTCGCCTGCCGCACGCGCTGCCCGACCTTGCAGAAGATCATTGTGTTCGACATGGAGGGCCTCAGCGGCTTTACCGACGACATGGTGATGTCGCTGGACGAGTTTCGCGCGCTCGGCCGCAATCACATGGTCGGCCGCGAGGCGCTGTGGCAGGAGATGATCGACAGCCGCAGCGCAGGCGATCTCGCGGTTCTCGTCTACACCTCGGGCACGACCGGCCCGCCCAAGGGCGCGATGCATGCCAACCGCAGCGTGACGCATCAGATGCGGCACGCCAATGATTTCATTCCGGCGAGCGAAGACGAGGACCGGCTGATCTTCCTGCCGCTCTGCCACGTCGCCGAACGGGTCGGCGGTTACTACATCTCGGTCGCGCTCGGCTCGGTGATGAATTTTGCCGAGAGCCCGGAGACCGTGCCGGACAATCTGCGCGAGGTGCAGCCGACCGTGTTCCTGGCGGTGCCGCGGATCTGGGAAAAATTCTACTCCGCCATCACCATCGCGTTGAAGGATGCGACGCCGCTCCAGCAATGGGTCTATCGTCGTGCCATCGACATCGGCTACCGCATGGTCGATTGCCGGCTCGAGGGGACGACGCCGTCGCTGTCGCTTCGCTTGGCCAACCGTCTCGCCTACCGGCTGGTGTTCCGCAACATCCGCCGCATGATCGGGCTCGACCGCTGCCGCATTGCGTACACAGGGGCAGCACCGATCGCGCCCGACCTGATCCGTTGGTATCTCGCGCTCGGCATCGACATGCACGAGCTCTACGGCCAGACCGAGAATTGCGGCGTCGCGACCATGATGCCGACGGAGCACATCAAGCTCGGCTCGGTCGGCAAGGCGGTACCCTGGGGCGAGGTCGCGCTCTCGCCCGAAGGCGAGATCCTGATCCGGGGCGACTTCCTGTTCATGGGCTACCTGAACCAGCCGGAGAAGACGGCGGAGACGATCGATCCGCGCGGCTGGCTGCACACCGGCGACGTCGGCACCATCGACAACGAAGGCTTCGTCAGGATCACCGACCGTATGAAGGACATCATCATCACCGCCGGCGGCAAGAACATCACGCCCTCGGAGATCGAGAACCAGCTCAAATTCTCGCCCTACATCTCCGACGCCGTCGTGATCGGCGACAAGCGGGCCTATCTCACCTGCCTTGTCATGATCGACCAGGAGAACGTCGAGAAGTTCGCCCAGGACCACGACATTCCCTTCACCAATTATGCGAGCCTGTGCCGGGCGATGGAAATCCAGGACCTGATCTGGCGCGAGATCGAGCAGGTCAACGCGAATTTCGCCCGCGTCGAGACCATCAAGAAATTCTACCTGATCGAACGTCAGCTCACTCCGGAGGACGAGGAGCTGACGCCGACCATGAAGCTGAAGCGCAGCTTCGTGAACAAGCGTTACGCCGCCGAAATCGACGCGATGTATCGCGAGCGCGCGGTGGCTTGAGAGCGCATGCCCCGGAAAGTGGAAGCAGGTTTTCCGGCACGGGGTGTGCGCAGAAAAGAAGCGAAGCAGCGATGGCCCCGCCCTTCGCACAACACGGGCCCAAGGAGAGGAGACGTCAATGTCGAAGTCGTTGAGGGCGTTCGGCCTTGCGGTAGGCGCGGTGGCGCTCACCCATCTGCCGGCCGCGGCGCAGACCAAGGTCACCAATGAAGGCATCTCGGGATCCGAGATCGTCATCGGCACCCATCAGGATCTGTCGGGTCCGATCAAGGTCTGGGGCGTACCGGTCTCCAACGGCATGAAGATGGCGGTGGAGGAGATCAACGCGGCCGGCGGCATCAACGGCCGCAAGATCAAGATGATCCTGGAAGACAACGGCTACGACCCGAAGAAGGCGGTGCTCGCCACGCAGAAGATGGTCGAGCGCGACAAGATCTTCGCGATGATCGGCCCGATGGGCTCGCCGACGGTGCTGGCAGCGCAGGACACGCTGTTCGACGCCGGCGTGCTTCAGCTCTTTCCGCTGACGGCGGCCGAGTTCACCTTCAAGTTCGATCCGGCCAAGCCGCAGGAGCGGCTGAAGTTCAACAACCTGCTGCCGTACGTCGAGAGCACGCGGGCCGCGCTCAAATACATGATGGAGTGGAAGAACTTCAAGAAGCCTTGCATCATGCACCAGGACGACGAGTACGGGAAGAACGTGCTCGACGGCTTCAACCAGCAACTCACCGCCATGAAGGTGCAGCCTGCTTCTGTGACGAGCTACAAGCGTGGCGCCTCCGATTTCAGCGCGCAGGTCGCCAAGATGAAATCGGACGGCTGCGATCTCGTCGTGCTCGGCACCGTGATCCGCGAGACCATCGGTGCGATGGGCGAAGCAAAGAAGCTCGGCTGGGACGTCACCTTCCTCGGCGCCACGCCGACCAACGTGCTGGAAGTGCCCACCCTCGGCAAGGACGCGGTCGAAGGGCTCTACGCCGCGAGCGGCTTCGAGATCCCGTACGAGGACACGGCCAAGGGCAAGGTCCATGACTGGCTCGTCAACTACAAGAAGATGTTCGGCACCGACGCCAATACCCAGGCGATCATCGGCTATAACGCCGTGATGACCTTCGGCTTCTATGCGCAGAAGGCCGGCAAGGATCTCACCGGCCAGAAGATGCTGGACGCGCTGGAGTCCGGTGACAAATTCCTCGACATCTTCAATTCGCCGCCGACCAAGTTCTCCAAGACCGACCACCTCGCCAACACCATCACCCAGGTGCAGCAGGTCAAGGGCGGCCGCTGGGTGCTGGTGAAGGACAATCTGATGTTCTGACTTCACCTCTCCCCGCTTGCGGGGAGAGGTCGGAATTCAAGCGAAGCTTGAATTCCGGGTGAGGGGGGCTCTCAGCGAGTCCCTCTTGAGCCGAATTTGCGGAAGCAGCCCCTCACCCCAACCCTCTCCCCGCGAAGAGCGGGGAGAGGGAGAAGGACCTACGACCCCCCGCTCGCAATCCCCGAGTTCACCGGCGCCAGCTCGTCTTCGCGGCATCGCCAACCGTCGGCGGCTTTCACGAAGGCGAAAGTCCGCTGGATCCGCAAGCGGCGCGTCACGTTGAAGGCTTCTGCGGAGCGCTCCCTGTTGGCGGCGCCCGGCTGCGGACGGCCGGACCTCGTGTCCCAGCAGGTGCCGGTGCAGGTCGAGGCAATCTTGCTGCAGGCGGTGAAGGGCGCCAGCACGACCATTTCGATCTCGCCGGTGACCTGTGCCTCCTGCTCGGTCACCTGACTGTCGACCGCGAAGACGCGGTTGATCCGGACGAAGTTGCCGCATGAACTCGCCGCATGAATTCGCGCCGCGCAGAAGTCGACGGCATCGGTGTCGGGGAGCTGCGCCGCGATCTGCCGGCCGAACACCTTCTTCGGATCGCCTTTGGCGGCGGCGATCTCCGCGGTCTTGCTGCTCAGGTAGTCGGCGAGACAATCTTCCGCGGGCGAAAGCTCAGCAAGCGGCACGTTCTCCTTGCCGACCAGATTGCATTTGCGGTCGCGCTCCCTGGTCCAGCGTCCGTACTCGGCGAAGGCAAAGCGCGCCTCGGTCGGGTTCAGCTTGTTGATCAGGCCGAGGACCTCTTTGTTGAGCTCCGTTTCGGTCAGCGCCAGCGCCGGGTCGGCGCAGATCAGCGCGCCCGCCGCCGTGTTGGCGGCGAGGCAGTCGAAATCGGGATCGCGCAGGATGGCGGCGCGCTCCTCGGTCACCTTGAGGAGGCAGGCCTTGACCCGTTCGACATCCTCGTAGCGAACCGCAGCCTGGCCGATGATTCCGCAACCGAGACTGCGCTGGCGGATCCAGATCGCATTCTCTTCGATCGCGGGCAGGCGATCGGGCAAGCGAGCCAGCCGCGCTTCGATCGCTCCGCTCAATTTCTCGGCAGCGGCGGCGAGCTGGGCATCGCCGCAGAACATTTGATTGGCGGGATCGCGGTTCTGCGCGCAGTTGTTCTTGGTGAACAACGGCAGCTTGTCGGCGATGGAGCGATCGGACGTGCCGGATTGCGCGAAGGCCGGCGACGCCAGCAGCGCAAGCACAGTCAGCACGATGAACCGCATTCCGTTGCCCCCCAGCATGGTGGCGGCCATGCTAGCTTCCCCGATCGCGCGGCGAAATGCCTTTGTGGCGGTACGGGCTACAAGTCGCCCGGCTCAGTGCATCGCCGCGCTTACGGCGACCAGCGACACGCGCACCGGCTCGTCGACATATTTCAGCACGGCGGATCGATAGAGCACGAACAGCGGCTGATAGCTCCGGGCGTCCTCGTCCTCGACCATCGCCATGCGGCGGTTGTCGAGCATCAGCCAGCGGCCGTCGAGCCGCGCGGCCGCGACCGCGTGCTCTGCGCCGGAGTGCGTGTCGCGCACCACCACGATGCGGAGGTCTTCGGCCGCAACGCCGGCGAGCCGCAACGCAGCCAGCTTGGCGATGGCGTAGTCCTCGCAGTCTCCGGTGCCGCGCTGGAAGGTCGCAAGCGGTGAGCTCCAGACATCCTCAGCGCCGTCATTCGCAGCCTTGATGGCGAGGTTGATGGCGCGATTGGTCTCGCCCAGCCGCGCGCGTCCGTCGCGGGCGCGAGCCCGGTCGACGATGGCGAGCAGCTTGAGGGCCGCGGGCGAGGCGCAGTTGTCGCGGTCGCCGTCGCAGAGCGCGAGCTGCACCATGTCGTCATCGATCTTGTCCTTCAGCGCGGACCATTTCTGCCGCAGGCTGCCGGTGGAGATGGCGAAGGCGAACACGCCGAACGGCTCGGCCGATTTGCGCACCAGCACGGCGGATCCCGGCGACAGCAGCGTGCCGGCGCGAAGCTCGGCGTTTGGTCCGAGCAGGCTCAATCCGCACAGGACCAGGATTGCGCGCCAGGCGCGCCTGCGAGCTGTGGTCTCCATCTGACTTCCCCTTCCGGCTTCGTCAGATCCCCTCGACCTGTCCGTGCCGGGCTTTGTTGCTTTCGCGCAGATGGTGCGAGGCGGGGCGTTTTGGTCAGCTTAACGCGCGCGGCGGAGGGCGCCAAAAACCAATAACAGACTGAAATCAGACTAGACGTTTTGGGTAAAATTTTACGGATCGGCCGCAACTGAGGCCGGAGTTGCCGTGAAATGGAACCAATTGCCGGTGCAGGCTGTGGAACAATTGATTCTGCGTTCTATGGCTAACGGGCCGCTAATTTCACGGGTTCTGTTAGCTGCCTCACAGTTTTAGTTCCGTGTTTGCTGCAGGATGCTGCAGGGCACCACGAACCAAAGATGACACAAGTAATCGCCGCCGAACTTTGACGGCAGTATACTTCAAAAGACGAAATATGCGTCTGAATGAGCTGAATTCGACTGGGGAACCTCGAAAATTTACCTTGCTTCCTCTCCGGTCCCACTACCCGGATCGGGGTCGGGTGGTCTTGTGATGCGAAATCACACAAGCAATAGACGGTTTCACTAAGGACTTGGTAATGATATGCAAGCTTAGGCGGGGCCCGCGCGCCCGATACTTATTTCAATATTAACGTTTTTACGGTGCCCCGTTGAATTACTACGCTGGCAAGCTTGACGCCGCGCTCTCCTTGGATGGCCAGGGTTTACACCCGCCCGCCGACGTCCATGTCGATTCCTTCACGGCGAAATCGCATGGTCATGTCCCGGACGGCGCCGTCGTTGTTCCCGATCCGAACCTGATCTTCCACGGTGAGTTCCGCCGCGCCGGCGTCGATCTCGTGCTGTCCAACGACGGTCATGAGTTCGTCGTTCACGATTATTTCAAAGGCGACAAACGCGCGGCGATCGCCTCACCGGACGGCGCGCATCTCACCGGCGACATCGTCAGCGCGCTCACCGGTCACGTCCAGTACGCGCAGGCGGCGGCCGGCGCGGCTGGCGCGGAGGTCATCGGCCACGTCACGAAGCTCGCCGGCAGCGCGACCGCGGTGCGCAACGGCGTCTCGATCATCCTGAACAATGGCGACAACGTCGAGAAGGGCGACGTGGTCTCGACCGGCGCGGATTCGACGCTCGGCATTACCTTCATCGACGGCACTGTGTTCGGCCTGTCCTCCAACGCGCGGATGGTGCTGAACGACATGGTCTACGACCCCAATGGGTCGAACAACTCCTCGCTGCTCAGCCTGGTCGCGGGCACCATCACCTTCGTTGCCGGCGAGACCGCCAAGCACGGCGACATGAAGGTCGACACGCCGGTCGCCACCATGGGCATCCGCGGCACGGCGGTGCTGACCCAGATCAATTTCATCGTGCCCCCCGGCGGCGGCGATCCGCAGCCGCAGGCGAACTTCCAGGTGCTGGTCGAGCCCAACGGCACGACCGGCTCCTACATCCTGTTCGACAAGATCACGCTGCTGCCGATCGCGACCGTCAACCAGGCCGGTCAGATGATCCAGATCAGCGGCGGCAACGTCTCGGTCAGCAATGCGCTGCTGTCGCCGGACGTGCAGAAGCTGATCACGGATGTGTTCACGCTGAAGTTCACCGACAACAACAGCAACACCAAGCTGACCACGAACTTCACCGATACGATCACGCAGACCAGTGACGGTCTCGTGATCAAGACGGCCGCGGGCTTTGTCGCGATCCCGACCTTCGTCAATCTCAACCAGCTAGGTCCGACGCCGCAGGCGCCCGCCGACCATACGACGTCGAACGACCGCATCCCCGGTCCGCCCGAGGCACGGAGCCTCAATCTCGACGGCAATGTGCAGACGGCGTTCCTGCTCACCGAGCGCGCCGACAAGACCGGCGACGCGACCGATCTCGACACGGTCAGCGGCAGGATCACCTTCCTCGACTTCAATCGGGGCGACCAGCCGACGGTGCAGGTCGATCTCGCGCCCAACTACGTCTACAAGAACGCCGGCCAGCAGGACGTCACCGCCACGCTCACGGCGCTGCAGCAGCAGGACATCGCGGCGACCCAGATCAAGATCGCGGTCGTGCCCGATGCAAACAACCACAACAACGGCTCGGCGGTCTGGACCTACAGCATTCCCGACAAGAGCTTCGACTTCCTCGCGGGGGGCGAGACGCTGACGCTGACCTACGTCGTTCGCGTCGACAATAATTTCGCACCGAACAACGAAACGACCTACATCCCGATCACCATCACGATCACCGGCACCAACGACAAGCCGACCATCGCGACGTCGGGCGGTACCGTGATCGAGCAGATCGGGACCGGCAACACGGTTCTGGATACCATCACCGGCACCGTCACCTTCACCGACGTCGATTTGACCGATCGGCCGATCGTGAGTGCGGCGATCTCGTCGACCCAACCGTTCAAATATCTCGATGCGCAAGGCCACGATGTCACGTCGTCACTGACCCCGGAGCAGTTGGCCGCGATCGCCGCCGTCGAGGTGCCGCTCACCGTGGTGCAGGCCGCGGGCAATGCCAACAATGGTACGGCCAAATGGACCTATAGCGTCGCCGACCACTTTTTCGATTTCCTCGCCGACGGCGAGACGCTGGTCCTCAATTACGTGGTGCAGGTCGATGACGGGCACGGCGGCGTCGTCAGTACGCCGGTCACCGTCTCTATCAATGGCGCTGACGTTAATATCGAGGGCACCAACGACGTGCCGACGATCGTCGACCAGTCGACGACCGCGACCGGAGCGCTGACCGAGGATGCGGCGACGACGCTGGCAGCGAACGGCACGATCACCTTCCGCGATCCCGACCTCACGGACACTCACACGGCGAGCTTCGTGCTGAAGTCGTCGGATGCACACGCCAACCTGCCAGGCTATTCGGAAACCGCGCCCCTCAGCGAGATCGGGACGTTCGCGCTGACGGCGGTGACCGAGCATCCCGGCGTCAGCACCATCGGGTCGGTCGGCTGGAGCTTTACGCTCGACGACTCTAATCCGGTGCTGCAGTCGCTGGCCGAGGGCCAGACCATCACCCAGGTCTACACCGTCACCGTCGACGATCATCACGGCGGAACTGTCAGCCAGGACGTCACGGTCACCATCACCGGCACCAACGACGCCCCGACCATCACCAGCAGCGCCGCCGCGGCAACGGGCAAGGTCACCGAGGACACCGGCCTGACGCTGTCGATCGACGGCACGCTTACGATCCAGGATCTCGATCTGATCGACACCCATACGGCGCAGGTGGCGTTCAAGTCGTCGACGTCGAATGCGCATCTGCCCGGCTTCGGCGACGGCACCGATCATATCGGTACCTTCACGATCGATTCGTCGGTGACCGAAGTGAACACCGACACCGACAACGGTGCCTCGCTGGGCTGGCACTTCACGCTCGACGACTCTAATCCGGTGTTGCAGTCGCTGGCCGAAGGCCAGACCATCACCCAGGTCTATACCGTCACCTTCACCGACGACCACAATGCGACGGTGTCGCAGGACGTCACGGTCACCATCACCGGCGTCAATGACGCGCCGACGATCACAAGCGGTGCGGCGGCGGCAGCGGGCGACGTCACCGAGGATACGGGCCTGACGCTGTCGCTCGACGGCACGCTGGCGATCCAGGATCTGGATCTGATCGACACCCACACGGCGACATCGACGTTCAAGTCTTCATCCGTCAGCTCGGCTCTGCCGGGCTTCGACAGCAGCTCGCATATCGGCACCTTCACAATCGATCCGTCGGTGACCGAGCTGACCACCGACACGGACAACGGCGCGACGCTCGGCTGGCACTTCACGCTCGACGACAGCGATCAGACGCTGCAGTCGCTGGCCGCGGGCCAGACCATCACTCAGGTCTACACCGTCACGTTTGATGATCACCACGGCGGCACAGTCAGCCAGGACGTCACCATCACGATCAACGGCGTCAACGACGCCCCGACGCTGGACAACGCGTCCTTGCCGTCCGTCGCCGGCAACGAAAGCAATCCGGGCGGAGAGGCCATCAGCGTTCTCTTCGCGGGCAAGTTCCACGACGTCGACAATGGTGCGAGCCTGAAGGCGGTCGCGGTGACGTCGGATGCCGCAACCTCCGCACAGGGCGTCTGGCAATACGAGGTTGGCGGTCAGTGGGTCGACATCGGATCGGTCGATGATGCGCATGCGCTGGTGCTCAGCCCGGATACGCTGATCCGCTTCGTGCCGGCCGACGGTTACACCGGTACGCCGGGCGCGCTGGGCGTGCACGCCCTCGACGACACTTATACGGGTGGTGTCACGTCGCCGGCGACGATCGACCTCACGAGCACAGGCACCGGCGGCCCGACCCCGGTCTCGCACGACGTCACCACCATCAGCACGGAGGTGACGGCTCCCGTGGGCGGACCGGTCATCGACACCGAAAGCTTCCAGGTCTGGCATAGCAACGAGACCAACACCGACCTCATCACCAATCTCCGGGTCGTCGATACCGATTCCGGCGCTTCGACGGATACCTTCACGGTCACGGCACTCACCGCGCATGAGGGCAGCAGCGTCGATGTCGATCCCACGCCCCGCTCGCTCGACGACATCAACCTCGCCTTCGAGAACGGCATCACCTACAATCCCGGCGTCCCGGCCCCGCTCGACGACGAGATCACGCTGACCGTCACCGATTCCGCCGGTCACTCCGATGTCGTTCACTTCATCTTCAACGAGGCGGGCGATACGAGCAACGGCATCACGCTGCAAGGCACGGACGGCAAGGATGTCATCTTTGCGACCGAGACGAACGACACGCTGATCGGCGGCGCCGGCAAGGATCAGTTCGTGTTCTCGCCAAACGCGTCGGGTGCCGACGGCCAGCACATCATCAACGATTTTGCGACGGGCGTGGACAAGATCGACCTGCGGCAGTTCTCGGACGTCAGCTCCATCAACGATCTCGTTATCACCCAGCAGTCCGACGGCACAGGCACGCTGGTGACGTGGACCCAGCAGGTCACCCCGTTCGAGAGCGCGCCGGTCACCGAGCATGAATCGATCTTGCTAAAGAGCGTGGTCGCCGCAAACCTCAAGGCGAGCGATTTCATTTTCCACATCACCTGAGGAACGCCTGGCCTCCCGGCGGGGCGGCCCGCCTGGACCGCGGCAAAAAACCTCAATCTTGCACCGCCGGGGAATAGCCAATCGCGCGACTAGGCGCCATGATCGGGGCCTGTGGCGTGACGCAGGACAGGAAGTCCGACCAGAATGAAGCGCTTTAAGACCCTGCGGCGGTGGTTCGCGCGGAAGTTCGGCTTTGCGCGGCTGATGTGCCTGGCGCTGCTGATCGGATTCGCCGGGCTTCGCCTCTGGGATCCGCCGCCGATCCAGGAGCTGCGCCTACGCACCTTCGACATGTTTCAGCTCATCGATCCGCGCCATAAGACGGCGCGGCCGGTCACCATCGTCGACATCGACGACAAGAGCCTGGCCAGGCTCGGCCAGTGGCCGTGGCCGCGCACGCGGATCGCGGACATGATCCTCGGCCTCACCAACCTCGGCGCGGTGGCGATCGGGTTCGACGTCGTGTTCTCCGAGGCCGACCGGCTCAATCCGGACATTGTCGCGAGCCAGATGCGCTATCTGGACGACGTCACCCGCGCCAAGCTGCGCGAGCTGCCGACCAACGACCAGATCCTCTCCGAAGCCATCAAGCGCTCGCGCGTGGTGCTGGGCGAGACCGGACAGCCGGCTGCGACCGCCGAGATCGACAAGACACTTCCCTTCACGGGCGTCGCCACGGTCGGCGAGGAGGGCGCCGAGCGCTTCCTGTACGCATTCCCCGGCCTGCTGCGCAATGTGCCCATCATCGAGACGGCGGCGGCCGGCCGCGGCCTGTTCACCATCAAGACCGAGCGTGACGGCCTGATCCGCCGCGTGCCGATGATCATGCGCGCGCAAGGCAACATCATGCCTTCGCTCAGCCTCGAGATCCTGCGGGTTGTCACCAGCACGCCGACGCTCCTGGTCAGGACCGACAAGACCGGGATCAGGGCGGTCCGCCTCAAGGGCCTCGAGATTCCGACCGACAAGAACGGCCAGCTCTGGGTTCACTATGCCCGCCAGGATCCCTCGATCTATGTCTCGGCGGCCGACGTGCTTGACAACAAGGTGTCGCCCGGCAGGATCTCCGGCAAGCTGGTGCTGATCGGCACCTCCGCGGTCGGGCTCAACGACATCAAGACCACGCCGGTGTCGTCCACGATGCCGGGCGTCGAGATCCATGCCCAGGTGCTCGAAAGCGTGCTGAGCGGCGCGGTCATCTCCCTGCCGAACTACGCGCTCGGCGTCGAGCTGCTCGCGGCGCTGGTCATCGGCCTCCTCGTCATCGCCTTCACGCCGAATCTGGGACCCGTGCGGCTGGTGCTCGCGGGTGCGATGTTCGCGGCCATCCTGATCGGCGTGTCCTGGTTCTTCTACGCGCGGTACCGCTACCTCATCGACTTCACCTATCCGCTGTTGTCGACCACCGCGATCTATCTGACGCTGATCTTCGCGAGCTTCGTCCGCGAGCAGCGCCAGCGCGTGCAGATCCGCGGCATGTTCGCGCAATACATGTCGCCGGTTCTGGTCGAGCAGCTCGCGCTCGCGCCGGAAAAGCTCGTCCTCGGCGGCGAGGAGCGCGAGATGACGATCATGTTCTCCGACGTGCGCGGCTTCACCACGATCTCGGAAACCTACAAGCACGATCCGCAAGGGCTAACCGCCCTGATGAACCGTTTCCTGACGCCGCTGACCAACGTGATCATCGAGCAGAAGGGCTATATCGACAAATATATGGGCGACGCCATCATGGCGTTCTGGAACGCGCCGCTCGACGATGCGCAGCACGAGATCAATGCCTGCGAGGCCGCGATCCGGATGCTCGAGCAGATCGAAATGGTCAACAAGGAGCGCGAACAGGAGGCCGCCGAGGGCGGCCATGTCTACATTCCGCTCAATGTCGGCATCGGCCTTAACACCGGCATCGGCGTGGTCGGCAATATGGGCTCGGACCGCAAGTTCAACTATTCGGTGCTCGGCGACAGCGTGAACCTGGCCTCGCGCCTGGAGGGGCAATCGAAGGAATACGGATTCCCGATCATCGTCGGCTCCTCGACCGCGCTCGCCGCCAAGGACAAGTTCGCGATCCTCGAGCTCGATTTCATCATGGTCAAGGGCAAGACCGAGCCGGAAGTCATCTATGCGATCGCCGGCCGCGAGGACGTGATGCACTCGGCGGCCTTCCAGCGCCTCCGCAACATCACCATCGAGATGCTCGGCTGCTATCGCAGCCGCAACTGGCAAGGTGCGCTCGGCGCGATCGAGCGCGGCCGTCGCAGCGAGGACGCCGACACGCTGGAAAAGCTGTTCAAGCTTTACGAGGCGCGCATCAAGGACTTCCAGCTCAATCCACCCCCCGACGGCTGGTCCGGTGCTTATGCGCTGCTGACGAAGTAGCGGGGCTGCGCTGCGTGCGTGAGCTCCGCAGGAGCCTAAAGCAAGGTGTCGGTCCCGGCCTGCGCCGGGACGACAGAGTTATTTGTGGTTGCGATGTGCCTCAACTCCCTCACTCCACCCCGATCGTGGTCAGGTCCTGGAACCAGTGCTGCGCCTGGACGAACTGCTTGATCCTGGGCGACAGCGCGTGCGGGTTGGTGTCGTGGACGACCCAGACCAGCACGGCGTCGTCGACGATCAGGGCATGCGCCTGTGCGATCAGATCGTCCTGCCTGACGGTGTCGAAAGTCTGCTTGGCTTCATTGATCAGCGCATCGACCTTCGGGTTCTTGTAGCCGCCCCAGTTGACGCCGACCGGCGCGATCTGGTCGGAGGCGAAGAAGCGTACGATGGCGTAGAGCGGATCCGAGGTGACATAGGCGATGTTGTTGGCGGTGATGCCTGCGTTCATTTCGTCGGCCGCGCCCTTGCGCCAATGCGTATATAACGTCTCGAGCTCGACGACCTTGAAGTCGATGTCGATGCTGATTTCCTTGAAACTCTGCTGCAGGAATTCGTTCATTGGCAGCGACAGCATCTGCCCGGTGCCGCCTTGGGCGATGATGAAGGTGGTCTTCAGCGGCTTGTCCTTGGAGTAGCCGGCCTCCTCGACCAGCTTCTTGGCAGCAGCGAGATCATACGTGATGTCGAAGCTCGGCTTGCCGAACCACGGGCTCGACGGATCGACTTGACCTTTCGCCGGCTTGGCGAGGCCGTTCATCAGGCCGACCACGCCCTCGCGGTCGATCGCGAGGTTGAGCGCCTTGCGCAGGCGAATGTCGGTCCAGGGCGAGCCGGGCAGCACGCTGAGATGATAATTCCAGACATGCGGCGTGATGTTGTCGACGATCTTCATGCCGGCCGCCTTGAGCTGCGGCACGGCGTCCGGCGCCGGCGTCTCGATCAGATCGACCTGCCCGGCCAGCAGCGCGTTGGTGCGCGTCAGCGCTTCCGGCATCGGCACCAGCACGATTCTATCGACCTTCGCAATGCGCTTCTTGTTCCAGTAGTCCGGGTTCTTGGTGAGCTCCGCGAGCTCGCGCGGCACGAGTTTTGTCAGCTTGAACGGGCCGGTGCCGGAGGGCTGGCTTGCGAACTTGTCCCAGTCCTTGCCGAGCTTGTCGTACTGCGCGGGGCTCGACACCAGGAACCAGAGCATCTGATAGGGAAAGAAGGAGTCGACCGTCTTGGTCGTGATCTCCACCGTGAAGTCATCGATCTTGGCGTAGCTCGCGACCGAGGGCAGGCGCGTCTTCACCTGCGCGCTCTGGCGCTTGTCGAATTGCGGCGCCTTGTCGTTGAGCACCTTGTCGAGATTCCAGATCACCGCATCGGCATTGAACTCGCTGCCGTCGTGAAACCTCACGCCCTTGCGCAAGCTGAAGCGCCATTTGGTCTTGTCGTTGTCGTCGACCTTCCATTCGGTGGCGAGCCCCGGCACCAGCCTGCCGGGCCGGTCGGCGACGTCCATCTCCCAGGCGACCAGCGGATCGTAGATCGTGTAGGCCGTGAACTGATAGGCGCCGGCACCGCGATCGGGCTGGCCCGTCGTCAGCGGAATATCCGCCATCGAGATGCCGTAGCGCACCACGGTTTCGGCGCGCGCCGAGATTGCAGAGAACGCCAGCACAAGCACGGCGAGGCAAATCGATGATCGAATACGCATGGCCCAAGGCTCCAAGGGAGAATCGAGAAGGGAGAAATCGGGGCCAAACTTGCAAGCTCGATGCCAGAATATGCAGCGCGACGCGTTTAGCGGCGCGCGATCACAAGGACTTGTCGTCGCATGGGCAATTTGCAGAATAAGTTTCCCCATTGGCATAGCCATTGCATACGATTGCATCAAAAATAGTCATCGAAAGCCGGAAAAGGATTGAGGCGATGCTTATTAAGAAGACTTCTCGCGCGGCGTTGATCGCGGTGCTCGCGCTCGGCACGGCGGCCACATGGCCGCGCGTTGCCAATGCCGAAACCGTGCTGCGCATCGGCATGACCGCTGCCGATATTCCGCGCACGCTCGGCCAGCCCGATCAGGGTTTTGAGGGCAACCGCTTCACCGGCCTCACGATGTATGACGGGCTCACCGGTTGGGACCTGTCCTCCGCCGACAAGGCGAGCGTGGTGATCCCCGGCCTTGCCACCGAGTGGAAGGTCGACGATGCCGACAAGACCAAGTGGATATTCAAGCTGCGTCCCGGCGTCACCTTCCATGATGGCTCGCCGTTCAACGCCGACGCCGTGGTGTGGAATGTCGAGAAGGTGCTGAAGCAGGACGCGCCGCAATTCGACGCGAGCCAGGTCGGCGTTACCGCCTCGCGCATGCCCACGCTCGCCTCCGCGAAGAAAATTGACGACATGACCGTCGAGCTCACCACCAAGGAGCCCGACAGCTTCCTGCCGATCAACCTCACCAATCTCTTCATGGCGAGCCCGGCGAAGTGGCAAAAGCTTTATGATGCCGCCGAAGGCGCCGACGCCAAGGCGAAGTCGCAAGCAGCCTGGGCCGCGTTCGCCAAGGACGCCTCGGGCACCGGACCTTGGAAAATGTCGAGCTTCACGCCGCGCGAGCGGCTCGAGCTCGTCAAGAACGCGAGCTACTGGGACAAGGCGCGCGTGCCCAAGGTCGACAAGATGGTGCTCTTGCCGATGCCCGAAGCCAATGCGCGCACCGCGGCGCTGCTCTCCGGCCAGGTCGACTGGGTCGAGGCGCCGGCGCCGGATGCGTTGCCGGAGATCAAGCAGCGCGGCTTCGTGCTCTATTCCAACGAAGAGCCGCATGTCTGGCCTTGGCAGTTCTCGCGCGTCGAAGGCTCACCCTGGAATGACATCCGCGTGCGCAAGGCGGCGAACCTCTGCGTCGACCGCGAAGGCCTGAAGGATGGGCTGCTTGCCGGCCTGATGGTGCCGGCGACCGGCACCTTCGAGCCCGGCCATCCCTGGCGCGGCAATCCCACGTTCCAGATCAAGTACGACAAGGCGGCAGCGCAGAAGCTGATGCAGGAAGCAGGTTACGGCCCCAACAAGAAGCTGACGGTGAAGGTGCAGACCTCGGCATCCGGTTCGGGCCAGATGCTGCCGCTGCCGATGAACGAATATCTGCAGCAGGCACTCGCCGAGTGCTATTTCGACGTGCAGCTCGACGTCATCGAGTGGAATACGCTGTTCACCAACTGGCGGCGCGGCGCCAAGGATCCCAGCGCCAATGGCTCCAACGCCACCAACGTCACCTATGCGGCGATGGACCCGTTCTTTGCGCTGGTGCGCTTCCTGCAATCGGGCATGGCGCCGCCGGTCTCGAACAATTGGGGCTTCATCAACAATCCCAAGTTCGATGAGCTGGTGAAAAAGGCGCGGCAGACCTTCGATCCCGCCGCCCGCGACGCCGCGCTCGCCGAACTGCACGCGGCCTCCGTCGACGATGCGGCCTTCCTCTACGTCGCCCACGACGTCGCACCGCGTGCGATGAGTCCGAAGGTCAAGGGCTTCGTGCAGCCCAAGAGCTGGTTCGTCGATTTCTCGCCGATCTCGATGACGCAGTAGCTCGCGCAACACGACCGGTGCACCCTCTCCCTTGTGGGAGAGGGTGGCTTCGCAAAGCGAAGCCGGGTGAGGGGTCTCCCTCCGCGGATGCGGACCCCTCGTTCGAAATGACTGCACCCGCGGACAGAACCCTTCATCCGGCGCTTCGCGCCACCTTCTCCCGCAAGGGGAGAAGGAAGAAAGAACCAAACGTGCTCGCCTATATCGCCAGACGCATCGTCTACGTCGTCCCGATCGTCATCAGCGTGGCGCTGGTGTGCTTTCTGCTCGTGCACATCACGCCGGGCGATCCGCTGGTGGCGGTGCTGCCGGCCGACGCCTCGCAGGAGCTCGCGGCGCAGCTTCGCGCCGCCTACGGCTTCGACCGGCCGCTGCCGGTGCAGTTCGGACTGTGGCTGCTGCGCGCGCTGCATGGCGATCTCGGCAACTCAATCGCGACGGGGCGTCCCGTGCTTGCCGAGGTCATGCGCGCGGTCGGTAACACCGTCACGCTGGCGATTGCGGCGGCCATCATCGGCTTCACGCTCGGCCTGTTGTTCGGCCTGATCGCCGGTTATTTCCGCGAGACCTGGATCGACAAGCTGGCGACGTCCTTTGCGATCGCCGGCGTCTCGGTGCCGCATTACTGGCTCGGCATGCTGCTCGTCATCATCTTCTCGGTCGAGCTGAACTGGCTGCCCGCGGTCGGCGCCGGTCCCGGCGGTTCCGGCGCCTGGGCCTGGGACTGGGCGCATCTCAAATACCTGGTTCTGCCGGCGATCACGACGTCGGTGATCCCGATGGGCATCGTCACCCGCACGGTGCGTGCACTCACCGGCGATATTCTCTCGCAGGACTTCGTCGAGGCTTTGCGCGCAAAAGGCCTGCGCGAGCGAGGGGTGTTCCGCCACGTCATCAAGAATGCGGCGCCCACGGCGCTGGCGGTGATGGGGCTGCAGCTCGGCTACATGCTCGGCGGCTCGATCCTGATCGAGACCGTGTTCTCCTGGCCGGGCTCGGGCTTCCTCTTGAATTCGGCGATCTTCCAGCGCGACCTGCCGCTGCTGCAGGGCACCATCCTGGTGCTGGCGCTGTTCTTCGTCTTCCTCAATCTGCTGGTCGATATCGCGCAGGCCGCGATCGATCCGCGCATCAAGCGGGGCTAGCCGATGAGCGAGCTTCCGTTGTCCGCGACGAGCGATGCGGCACTTCAGGCCGCGCCGGCGACCAAGGCGCGCGGCTATTGGGCGACCGTCGGCCGCCGCATCCTGCGCGACAAGGTCAGCATCGCCTGCGCGCTGGTGCTGCTCCTGATCTTTCTCTCGGCGCTGCTCGCGCCGTGGCTTGGGCTGGAGGATCCCTACAAGGGCTCGATGATCCGCCGTCTCCGTCACATCGCAACGCCCGGCTATCCGCTCGGCACCGACGAGCTCGGCCGCGACATGCTGGCGCGACTGATCTATGGCGGGCGACTGTCGCTCGTCATCGGCATCCTGCCCGTGATTCTCGCCATCGGCATCGGCACCTCGCTCGGCATCATTGCCGGCTATGTCGGCGGCAGGCTCAACACCGCGATCATGCGCACGGTCGACGTGTTCTACGCCTTCCCCTCCGTGCTGCTCGCAATCGCGATCTCCGGCGCGTTGGGGGCCGGCATCCTCAACTCCATCGTGGCGCTGACCATCGTGTTCGTGCCGCAGATCACGCGCGTCGCCGAAAGCGTCACCACCGGCGTGCGCAACATGGACTTCGTCGAGGCCGCGCGCGCCTCCGGCGCGGGTCCCTTCACCATCATGCGCGTGCACATCCTCGGCAACGTGCTGGGCGCGATCTTCGTCTATGCCACCAGCCTGATCTCGGTCTCGATGATCCTGGCCGCAGGGCTCTCCTTCCTCGGCCTCGGCACCAAGCCGCCGGAGCCGGAATGGGGCCTGATGCTCAACACGCTGCGCACCGCGATCTACGTCAATCCCTGGGTCGCCGCGCTTCCCGGCGCGATGATCTTCGCGGTCTCGATCTGTTTCAACCTGCTCTCGGACGGCCTGCGCAGCGCCATGGATATCAGGAACTAGGCCATGAGCGAAACCACCACCACTGTCGAAATGCTCGAGCCGGTCGAAGACCGCGGCGGCGTGGCGCAGCCGCTCCTGCGGGTGAGCGGCCTGACAAAACATTTTCCGGTTCGCGGCGAGCTGTTCAGCGCCAAGCGCACCGTGCGCGCCGTCGACAACGTCTCCTTCTCCGTCGCCAAGGGCGAGACGGTCGGCATCGTCGGCGAGTCCGGCTGCGGCAAGTCGACCACCGCGCGGCTGTTGATGCATCTGATGCCGCGCGATGCCGGCGACATCGTCTATGACGGCATGACCGTCGGCCGGTCGCTGTCCTTGCGCGAATTGCGCCGCGGCATGCAGATGGTGTTCCAGGACTCCTATGCCTCGCTCAATCCGCGCCTGACGATCGAGGAGTCGATCGCCTTCGGCCCGAAGGTCCACGGCATGGCTGACAGCGCGGCGCGCGCGCTGGCGCGCGAGCTGCTCGGCAAGGTGGGCTTGCGGCCGGAAAATTTCGCCAACCGCTATCCGCACGAGATTTCCGGCGGCCAGCGCCAGCGCGTCAACATCGCGCGAGCGCTGGCACTGTCGCCGCGGCTGGTGATCCTGGACGAGGCCGTCTCCGCGCTGGACAAATCGGTCGAGGCGCAGGTGCTCAACCTGCTCGCCGATCTCAAGCGCGAGTTCGGCCTGACCTATCTCTTCATCAGCCACGACCTCAACGTGGTGCGCTACATCAGTGATCGCGTGCTGGTGATGTATCTCGGCGAGGTTGTCGAGCTCGGCCCGGTCGACCAGGTCTGGGACGCACCCGCGCATCCCTATACACGCGCGCTGCTCGCCGCGATGCCGTCCTCCGACCCTGACAGGCGCACCGAGAAGCCGCCGATCACGGGCGATCCGCCCAATCCGATCGATCCGCCGTCGGGCTGCCGCTTCCACACCCGTTGCCCGTTTGCGGAACCGCTCTGCGCAAAAGCTACACCAAAGCTCACCGCGCTCGATAAGATGGGCCACGAGGCCGCGTGCTACATGGCGATCCCGGGTTCAGGCCATAGCCGCGCGCCGAGGGAGGAACTTGCATGACGAGACCAACGACAAAAGAGATCAAGGCGACGGCGCAGGTGGCCGGCATTGCCGTGGATGACGAGATCGCGACGCGCATCTCCAACTCGATCGGACCGGCTTTCGAAGGTTTCGCGGCTATCGCCGGCACGCTGCCGTTCGATCTCGAGCCCGCGCTTTACGTGGTCGCGCAGCATGTGAAGGTTTCGAAATGAGCACCGAGCCCGCCTTGATGACGCTCACCGAGGTCGCGCGTGCGATCGCGCTGAAGCAGGTGTCCTCGCAAGAGGTGACGCGGGCCTTGCTGCATCGCATCGAGCAGTGGCAACCGCATCTCAATGCCTTCATGGCAATCGAATCGGAGGCGGCGCTGAAGGCGGCCGATGCCGCCGACGCCGCGCTGGCCAAAGGCGAAGTGAGCGGCCCGCTGCACGGCGTGCCGCTCGCGCACAAGGACATGTATTACGATGCCGGCAAGGTCGCGACCTGCGGCTCGCTGATCCGCCGCGACTTCGTCGCCACCACCACGTCGACCGCCTTGCAGCGGCTGAAGGATGCCGGCCAGGTCCGGCTCGGCACGCTGCATATGGCCGAATTCGCCTACGGCCCGACCGGCCACAACAGCCACTACGGCCCGGTGTGCAATCCCTGGAATGTCGCGCACATCACCGGCGGCTCCTCGTCGGGCTCCGGCTCGTCGGTCGCGGCGCGGCTCACTTATGCCGCGCTCGGCTCCGACACCGGCGGCTCGATCCGCATGCCCGCGCATTTCTGTGGCGTCACGGGGCTGAAGACCACCTGGAGTCGCGTCAGCCGCGCCGGCGCGATGCCGCTGTCGCAGTCGCTGGACACGGTCGGCCCGCTCGCTCGCACCGCCGAGGACTGCGCGTTGCTGCTGGCATTGATCGCCGGCCCCGATCCCGAGGACCCGACCGCAAGCCACGAGCCGCTCGCGGACTATGTCGTCGCGACGAAGGGCTCGCTGAAGGGCCTGAAGATCGGCGTGCCCGCGTCGTTCTATGTCGACGATCTCGACAGCGAGGTCGCGCGTGTGCTGGACGAGACCATCGCGGTGCTCAAGCGCGAGGGCGCCGACATCATCAAGGTCGAGCTGCCGGACCAGCGGCAATTGTCCGCGGCGAGCCAGCTCATTCTCGCCGTCGAAGCCGCCGCCTTCCACAAGCGCTGGATGATCGAGCGGCCGCAGGATTATGGCCCGCAGGTCCTGATGCGCCTGCAGAACGGGCTCGCCGTTCCCGCCATCACCTATCTGGAGGCGATGCGCTGGCGCGGGCCGGCGCTCGCCGCGCACAATGCGGCAACCGCTGACGTCGATGCGGTCATCGCGCCGGCCTCGCCGGTGCCAGCGCCGACGATTGCGGAGAGCGACGTCGGCGGCGGACCGAACGCGCCGGCGCTGTTGCAGCGGCTGACGCTGTTCACCCGTCCGGTGAATTATCTCGGCCTGCCGTCGCTGACGGTGCCGTCCGGCTTCACTCAAAGCGGCCTGCCGATCGGCATGCAGCTCATCGGTCGCTCCTTCGATGAGGCGACCTTGCTCACCATCGGCGCCGCCTTCCAGCGCGTGACCGATTACCACGACCGGGTACCGAAACTGCCGTCATGACAAAGCTCGTCGAGATCTCAGGCCTCAACATCCGCTTTACCGGCGAGCGCACGGTCTTCGCCGTGAACGACCTTAGCCTCTCGCTCGGGAACAGTGAGGTGCTGGGCCTGCTCGGCGAGTCCGGCTCGGGCAAGAGCGTGACGCTGCGCGCGCTGATGCGGCTATTGCCGAGAAAGCGCACGCAGATCTCCGGCCGCGTCAACGTCATGGGCCGCGACGTGCTCGCGATGAACGACGAGGAGCTCTCCGCCTTCCGCGGCCAGACCGTCTCGATGATCTTCCAGGAGCCTGCACTGGCGCTCGATCCGGTCTACACCATCGGCGCGCAGATCGCCGAAAGCGTGGTGCGCCATGAAGGCAAGAGTTTTGCGGATGGCAGGGCGCGCGCGCTCGAGATGCTCGAGGTCGTGCGCATCCCCTCGGCCAAACGCCGGCTGGACGCCTATCCGCATGAGATGTCCGGCGGCATGCGCCAGCGTGCGATGATCGCGCTGGCGCTGGCCTGCCGGCCGAAGATCCTGCTCGCGGACGAGCCGACCACCGCGCTCGATGCCACCGTGCAGATCCAGATTTTGCTGTTGTTGCGCGAGCTGCAGCGCGAGTTCGGCATGTCCGTCATCTTCGTCACCCACGACATCGGCGTCGCAATCGAGATCTGCGACCGCGTCGCGGTGATGTATGCCGGCCAGATCGTGGAGCAGGGCAGCCTTCGCGACATCGTCCGCGCGCCGCTGCATCCCTATGCCAAGGGCCTGCTCGCCTCCACCATCCACGGCGCGAGGCGCGGACAGCGGCTCGAGACCATCCCGGGCGCCCCGCCCTCGCTGGCGGAGAAGCCGCACAACTGCTCCTTCGCCCCCCGCTGCGCCGCGGCCCAGCCGCGCTGCCTGCAGCAACTGCCGCCGAATGTGGAGGTGGCACCCGGCAGGGCGGCAAGGTGCGTGCTGGCGGAGGCGGTGACAGCAGCTTCGTAGCGAGCTTGTTGTCGATATGACCTGGTCGATTTGAGCTGAAGTGCAGCCCAACGCACGCTGCGCTCCCTCCCCCCTTGCGGGGGAGGGCTGGGGAGGGGGTAGCCCCAAGCGAGATCGGAGTTCGTGGCTACCCCCTCCCTGCCGCTCCCCCCGCAAGGAGGGAGGGAATGAGAGAGAAGTGCGCGCCTTACTTCGCCCGCTCCTTACTTCGAAAATCTTCTGCGCCAGGACAGAAAAATCTCTTGTGCCAAGATGGACTTGTCACAATTCACCGGGCGCATCCCGGCGAGTGCCGGTCTACTTTGCATGGGGTTGTTTTCGCGATTTTTGTTTGAGGGGCAACCGGACGAAGGTGAAGCACATTCACACCTCATTCATCGCCGTTCCGGTTCCATGAGGCCGTTCGCGGAGAGGGACCTCACTCATGTACATTTCCAATGAAGGCCTGCTCGTCATCCTGTTCGTCGGCCTGATCGCGGGCTGGCTGGCCGGCAAGGTGGTGCGCGGGACCGGGTTCGGTATCATCGGCGACATCGTGGTCGGCATCGCCGGCGCACTGGTGGCGAGCTTCCTGTTTCCGAAGCTCGGCATTCGCCTCGGCACCGGCCTCGTGTCCGAGATCGTCTATTCCGCCATCGGCGCGGTCATTCTGCTGCTGGTTGTGCGGCTGCTCCGCGGCGGTGGCCGGCTTTAGCGGGAGGCTTGGCAAGTCGGAACCCGGCGCCGCTTGCAGGCTGGGGAGGGCCGTTAAGCTTGGAAGAAAAAGCCGCGAGCCTGTGAAATTCCGGACTTGCGCACGTGCGCGGTCGGGGTAGATGATGAAGTACCAGTTTCTAGGATTTATTGACTGCATTGGACAAGGGCCGAAAACGCGGTGTTAATCCGGGTCAAGTAGCCCTGAAATTGCATTTTAGATCAGGGGCTTCGCCCATTACCCGAAAGAGATCAGACTGATGGCAGCCGTTCCCGGCTTTCGCCGTTCAGAGCTCAGTGACGCTTTGCGCGCCTGTCGCACGGCGTTCATTGGCGTTGGGCTGATGAGCTGCATGATCAACCTGCTCTATCTGACTGGGTCGATCTTCATGCTGGAGGTCTATGACCGGGTGCTGCCGAGCCGCAGCATCCCGACCCTGGTCGGCCTGATCATCCTGGCCGGCGGCCTCTATATCGCGCAGGGCGTGCTCGACATGATCCGCGGGCGCATCCTCGGGCGGGTCGGCACCGCGCTCGACGAAGCTCTCAACAAGCGCGTGTTCGACACCATCGTGCGCCTGCCGCTTATGATCGGTGGCCGCAACGAGGGACTGCAGCCGCTTCGCGATCTCGACAATGTCCGCGCCTTCCTCGGCGGCATGGGACCGAGCGCGTTTTTCGATCTACCCTGGCTGCCGCTCTATCTCGCCATCTGTTTCGCCTTCCACGTCCTGATCGGCGTGACCGCGCTGATCGGCGCCATCATCCTGGTGGGGCTGACGCTGGTCACGGAGTTCATGTCGCGCCAGCCGGCGCGCGAGGCGATGGGGCTCGCCGCACAGCGCAACGATCTCGCCCAGGCCAGCCGACGCAACGCCGAGGTGCTGGTGTCGATGGGCATGGCCGGCCGGCTGAACCAGCGCTGGAGCGAGGCCAACGAAAAATATCTCACCGGCAATCAGCGCGCGAGCGACATCGCTGGCGGTCTCGGTGCGGTCGCAAAGGTGCTGCGCATGATGCTGCAATCGGCCGTGCTCGCGGTCGGTGCCTATCTCGTCATCCACCAGGAGGCGACCGCGGGCATCATCATCGCCGGCTCGATCCTGGCGGCGCGCGCATTGGCGCCGGTTGATCTCGCGATCGCGCACTGGAAGTCCTTCGTCGCCGCCCGCCAGAGCTGGCATCGCCTCAGCCGGCTCTTGGAGCAGATGCCGGCGCAGGCGATGCCGACGCAACTGCAGGTGCCCTCCAGCCGGCTGTCGGTCGAAGGCGTCTCCATTGTGCCGCCGGGCGATCAGCGCCTCATCGTGCAGGACGCCACCTTCGCGCTGACCGCGGGCAATGGTCTCGGCGTGATCGGGCCGAGCGGCTCCGGCAAGTCGTCGCTGATCCGCGCACTCGTCGGCGTCTGGCAGCCGGTCCGCGGCAAGGTGCGGCTCGACGGCGCGGCGCTGGACCAATGGTCGTCGGATGTGCTCGGCCGCCATATCGGCTATCTGCCGCAGGACGTCGAACTGTTCGGCGGCACCATCGCGCAGAACATCAGCCGCTTTGATCCCGAGGCGACGTCGGACGGCATCATCGCCGCGGCCAAAGAGGCCGGCGTGCACGAGATGATCATCAAGATGCGCGAGGGCTATAACACGCAGGTCGGCGAGCAGGGCGCTGCCCTCTCCGCAGGCCAGGCGCAGCGCGTCGCGCTGGCGCGCGCGCTCTACGGCAATCCGTTCCTGATCGTGCTCGACGAGCCGAACTCCAATCTCGACACCGAGGGCGACGAGGCGCTGACCCGCGCGATCCGCGCGGCGCGCGAACGCGGTGCCATCGTCATCGTCGTGGCGCACCGGCCGATCGGCGTCGAGGCGGTCGACCAGATCCTGGTGCTGCGCGATGGCCGTGTGCAGGCCTTTGGTCCCAAGGAGCAGGTGCTGGCCCAGGTGCTGCAGCCCCGTGTCGCGCCGCCGGCGCCGATCAAGATCGTCAGCGAGGGCGGAGTGACCAAGCCATGAGTACGATGACGATTGGCGGCACGAAGCCCGGCGCGAAGCAGGGCGTGCGGCATTCGATCAGGTTTCACCTGATCCTCGGGCTGTCGATCATGCTGATTCTGGCCGTTGGGCTGGGCGGCTGGGCATCCACGATGCTGATTTCGGGTGCGCTGATCGCGCCCGGGCAGATCGTCGTCGAATCCAACGTCAAGAAGGTACAGCACCCGACCGGCGGGGTTGTCGGCGAGGTGCGCGCCCGCGATGGCGACGTGGTCAAAGCCGGCGACATCGTAGTGCGGCTCGACGATACCGTCACCAAGGCGAACCTTGCCATCGTTACCAAGAATCTCGACGCCGCACAGGCGCGCGCGGCGCGGCTCCAGGCCGAGCAGCGCGGCCTCGACCAGATCCAGTTCCCGCAGTCGCTGCTCGATCGCGTCGCCGATCCCGACGTCAGAACGCTGATCGCCAGTGAAAGCAAGCTGTTTGACGTTCGCGTCAACGGCCGTGCCGGCCAGAAGGCGCAGCTTCGCGAGCGCATCCAGCAGCTCAATGAGGAGATCGAAGGTCTCTCCGCCCAGGAAAAGGCCAAGGACAGGGAAATCGCCCTGGTGCAGCAGGAGCTCACCGGCGTCCGCGATCTCTACGACAAGCATCTGGTGCAGCTCTCGCGCCTCACCACGCTCGAGCGCGACTCCGCCCGCCTCAACGGCGAGCGCGCGCAATACATCGCCTCGCGGGCGCAGGCCAAGGGCAAGATCACCGAGACCGAGCTCCAGATCATCCAGGTCGACAAGGACATGGTGAGTGAGGTCTCCAAGGATCTGCGCGAGACCAACGACAAGATCGGCGAGTTGATCGAGCGCAAGGTCACCGCCGAGGACCAGCTCCGCCGCGTTGACATCCGCGCGCCGCAGGACGGCATGGTGCTGCAATCGACCGTGCATACGGTTGGCGGCGTCGTCACCGCGGGCGATACCCTGATGCTGATCGTGCCCCAGTCCGACGATCTCCAGGTCGAGGCCAAGGTCAATCCGGTCGACATCGACAAGCTCCAGATCGGCCAGAAGACGCTGCTGCGCCTCTCCGCCTTCAACCAGCGCACCACGCCCGAGCTCAACGGCCTCGTCAGCCGCGTCTCGCCCGACGTCACCACCGACCAGCGCACCGGCCAGAGCTACTACACCATCCGCGTCTCGATGCCGCCGGAAGAGATCGCCCGCCTCGGCGACGTCAAGCTGATCCCCGGCATGCCGGTCGAGGCCTTCGTCCAGACCGGCGACCGCACCATGCTGTCCTACCTGATGAAGCCGCTGCACGACCAGCTCATGCGCGCCTTCCGAGAGAAGTGACGCGCAGCGTCATTTCCGATCTCGTAGGGTAGGCAAGGGCGCGCAGCGCCGTATCCACCGACCGTCCCGGCGGCAATCACGGCTTTCCACTCGTCATGGCGAGCGCAGCGAAGCAATCCAGTCTGTCTCCGCGGAGAGATTCTGGATTGCTTCGCTGCGCTCGCAATGACGGCGCGGCTTTATTCTTGCTATACTCCGACGCCAAGCGGCTCTTCAATGAAACTTGGCGCCAACATGCATCCCATTCCCATCCAATCCCCGCCGTCCATCGCCAGCGAATCCTTCAACGATGCGGACGCCGCCGTCGCCCGCCTCGAAGAGATCTACGAACGCAACACGAAATTCTTGCGCGACCGGTTCGAGGCCTATGTCAACGGCGAGACGATCACGACGCACGCGCGCGCCTACTACCCGTTCGTTCGTGTCACCACCGCGACGCATGCACGGCTGGATTCGCGTCTGTCTTACGGCTTTGTCGCGGGACCGGGCGTGCATGAGACCAGCGTGACGCGGCCCGACCTGTTCCGGCGCTATCTGACCGAGCAGATCGGGCTCTTGATCCAGAACCATGGCGTGCCCGTGGAGATCGGCGAGTCCAGCGAGCCGATCCCGATCCACTTCGCCTATCGCCGCGACATCAATATCGAAGCCGCCATCGCCAGCGGCGAGACGTTCCCTGTCATGCGATCGCTGCGCGACATGTTCGACGTGCCGGATCTCGCCGCCATGGACGATGCGATCGCCGACGGCACGTTCGAGCTACAGCCAGGGGCGCCCGAACCGCTCTCCCTGTTCCGGGCGGCTCGCGTCGATTACTCGCTGCGACGGCTCTATCACTACACCGGCACCGATCCCGAGTATTTCCAGAACTTCGTGATCTTCACGAACTATCAGTTCTATGTCGACGCCTTCGCGCAGTTTTGTGAGCAGCGCCTCCAGTCCGGCGAGGCCGGCCTTGAGGCCTTCGTCGCGCCCGGCAACGTGATCACGCGCAATGGCGGCGGAACGACCGGAGTTGCGCCCGAGCGCACGCCACAGATGCCGGCCTTCCATCTCGTCGCGCCCGACTATCGCGGCATCACGCTGATCAACATCGGGACAGGCCCGTCCAATGCGCGGAACGTCACCGACCACGTCGCGGTGCTGCGTCCGCATGCCTGGCTCATGCTCGGCCATTGCGCCGGCTTGCGGAATACGCAGCGGCTCGGCGACTACGTGCTCGCCCACGGCTATGTGCGCGAAGACCACGTGCTCGATCGCGAGCTGCCGCTGTGGGTGCCGATCCCGGCGCTGGCCGAGATGCAGGTCGCGCTCGAGGAGGCGGTCGGTGACGTCACGGGCCTCGAGGGGTTTGAGCTCAAGCGTCTGATGCGCACGGGAACGGTGGCGAGCGTTGACAATCGCAATTGGGAAATCAGCGGACCCGCAGTGATCCGGCGCATGTCGCAATCGCGCGCCGTTGCGCTTGACATGGAATCGGCGGCGATCGCGGCCAACGGTTATCGCTTCCGCGTCCCCTACGGCACGCTGCTCTGCGTCTCCGACAAGCCGCTGCACGGCGAGATCAAGCTTGCGGGCATGGCCAGCGAGTTCTACCGGCGCCGCGTCGGCCAGCATCTCGAGATTGGTCTGAAGGCGCTGGAGCGGCTCAAGCAGCAGGAATCGGAAAGACTGCATTCGCGCAAGCTTCGCAGCTTCGCCGAGGTGGCATTTCAGTAGTCTTCCGTGGTCGGAAGGGCAGAAGGACTGTCGTACGGATGCTGACGTCTCCGTGAGCATGCAGGCATCGCGGAATATCGCCGCGAGGGCAGGGTTATCACGTCGTCCGGGGCCGCTTGGATCGAAACAGGAGACAGAAATGATCACAGCGATGATCAGGGTCGTCGTGCTGGGAACGTTTGCAGCGGCGCTGCTTGCTTCGCCGACGTTTGCCGCAGGCGGTGGCGGAGGCGGCGGTGGTGGTGGCGGCGGTGGCGTCAGCAACACCGATCCCTATGCCGGTGCCTATTCGGACCAGAAAGCGCAACCGCAACCGACCTATCCGCGACGCTCCGGCACCAAGGCAACCCATAGGGGCAAGAAGCCCACCAATCAGTCCAGCATCGGCGATCCGGCATTCGCGGCCGGCTACCGCGTGGCCTATGACACGATCTATGAGCGCAACGACTACGCGGCCGCGATCGAGCAATTGAAGGCGCTCGGCCATGACGACCATCCGAATGTCGCCAATCTCATTGGCTACTCCTATCGCAAGCTCGGCGACTACAAGCAATCGCAGGTCTGGTACGAGCGCGCACTGAAAGCAGATCCGAACCACGTGCTGACCTGGCAGTATTATGGCCTGTGGCAGCTCGAGCAGGGCAATCGCGAGCAGGCGCTGTATCATCTGAGCCGGATCGCCGCTATTTGCGGGACGGATTGCGAGGAGTACAAATCGTTGGCCGCTGCGCTGGAGAAGCCGACCGGCACGGCGTTGGTCTATTGAAGGTGAGCCAGCTCGTGGGGCCGCGTGCGGGCGCGCACCCGTCGAGGCGCTCGGCATAACTGCCACCTCACTTGGCGCGCATGGTGACAAGAGCCGAGATTTTCAGCATTGTCCCGTTCGGGGGCGCGAACGGGACAATTGGATGCCGCTGACGCGCGACAAGATCGTGGGCCATGATCTGGAACGGCTGGCTTTTCGTTTCACCATGCTAAACGACGGCGACGTCGTGCAGTGTCAAATCAGCGATGCCGCCATGGATGAGCTTGCGGGCATGCAGGGCACCGAAAGCAGCGCCCGCCAGGCGCAGTTCCTGTCCTTGCGTGAGACCATCGAACGGATCGCGTCAGATCTCTACGACGAGGCGCCGCGGTTCAAGGGTTATGTGGTGCGGATTTTCATGCGGCATTTGGGGAGGTAGGCGCAAGGCCTTCCCAACGTCGTCCTAGTGAAAGCCAAAACGACATCGAGGATGGACGCACCTCACTCTCCGCTGTCATCGCCCGGCTTGACCGGGCGATCCAGTATTCCAGAGACGGTTGTGATTGAATCGATAGGCCGCGGCGTACTAAATGCCCCGGTCCCAGCTCCGCCAAGGCTACGCCGGGCCACGAGGGTGCTCGGCCGCCGAAGCTTTAGCGAAGGCGGCAAGCCGGGGCATGACAGCGCGATCTGGGGTGATGTCGTGTCGATTTACCAGAGTGGCGATGCGATCACCGCTCCAAATTCTTCAGCAGCAACTTCAACGCCGTCGCCGCGAACGTTTGCATGTTGACGAAGCGGTCGTTGTTGCCTGTTTCGAGGGTCATCACCTCCGCCGCAGGGCCCGCAACCGCCATGCAGCTATGGCCGGCGGCATCGCCGTAGCGGTTGCCGGTCGGGCCGGAGGCGCCGGTCTCCGATAGGCCCCAGTCGCAGCCGAAGCGGCTGCGCATTTGCTCGGCGAGGAGCTTTGCGTAAGGCTCCGAGGCCGACCGAAAGCCTTTCATGCCGTCGTCCGAAATATCCATCAGGACGCGCCGCGCATCGCGCGTGTAGACCACGGCGCCGCCGAGGAAATAGGCCGATGCGCCCGGCACCGCGAGCAGGCTTGCCGAGATCAGACCGCCGGTCGAGGATTCCGCCACCGCAATGGTCTGTTTGCGTGCGATCAGTTTTGCGGCGACCTGTTCCGCAATGCCAATGAGCTCCTTCATTCCTGCACCTCATCTCCGCAACCGAGCTGCGCCTTCCTAGCATATGACAGCGGCCTTGGCCGAGTTGCAGGGGCCGAACAGGCCTGCTTGAATGGCGGACGCAGGACGGCGCGGCAGTAGCGCTGCGAGAAGAGGAAACGTGAAGAGGAGACGTCATGACGTCCCTGATCGCCGGCGGTGTGGATTGCGACGTGCACCCGGCGGTGCCGCATCTGACGAGCCTGTTGCCCTATCTGAACGACTACTGGCGCGACCAGGTGACGACGCGCGGCATGGTCGACCTCGTCTCGCAATCCTATCCGCAGAACTCGCCGATCACGGCGCGCGACGACTGGCGTCCCGAAACCGGCAAGCCCGGCTCAAGTCTCGAGGACATGCAGCGCCATGTGCTCGATCCCTTCGAGGTCAGCCACGCCATCTGCAATCCGCTCTACGGCGTGCAGATGGTGTTTTCCGAGGACATGCAAGCCGCCTTCTGCCGCGCGCTGAACGACTGGCTGGCGAAGGAGTGGCTCGATCGCGACAAGCGGCTGCGCGGCTCGATCGTCATCCCGACGCAAAGCGTCGAGAAGTCCGTCGCCGAGATCGAGCGCTGCGCGCAGGACCGGCGCTTCGTGCAGGTGTTGATGCTGGTGATGGGCGACGTGCCGCTGGGAAAGCGCGCGCTATGGCCGATATATGAGGCGGCGGAGCGGCTGGACCTTCCCATCGGCGTCCACGCCGGTTCCGCCTATCACAATCCGCCGACCGCGGTCGGGTGGGGTTCCTATCACATCGAGGATTATGTCGGTCAGGCCCAAGCGTTCCAGGCCCAGCTCACCAGCCTGATCGTCGAAGGCGTGTTCGCCCGACATCCCCGGCTGAAGATGGTGATGCTGGAATCCGGCGTCTCCTGGCTGCCGCCCTATCTCTGGCGCCTGCACAAGTTCTGGCGCGGCGTACGGATGGAGACGCCCTGGGTCGATCGCGCGCCGCTGGAAATTGTGCGCAGCAACATCCGCTTTTCGTTACAGCCATTTGACGCGCCGCCAGAGCCGGCGACATTAATTCGCCTGTTTGATCATATGCAGTCCGACGAATTGGTCCTATTCTCCACGGACTATCCGCACTGGCAGTTCGACGGCCAGGCTGCGCTGCCCGAAGGTCTGTCCCCCGATCTCGTGCGCAAGATCATGATCGACAATCCGCATGCAACCTATCCCCGCCTGACTTAGCCGCTGCCAAAGGAGGCAAGGCGATGAATATCCAGTTCCGCGAGAGCTCCGAAGCCGCTTCCCCCCTGACCGCCAAAACCGCGATCGCGGACTGCGACATCCACCCGGCGCGCGCGACCCGGACCGAACTCTATCCCTACCTCGCCAAACGCTGGCAGCATCATCTCGAGATCTACGGCGTCCATGCCTATCAGGGCATGATGGAAGGCCCGCCCTACCCGAAAGCCCAGCCCAACGCTTCGCGCCGCGACGCCTATCCGCCAGAGGGCGGGCCGCAAGGTTCCTCGCTCTCCTTCATGCAGACGCAGCATCTCGATCCCAACAACGTGCAGCTCGGGGTGCTCAATCCGCTCAACGCCGGACAGGGCATCCGCAATCACGAGCTCTCGGCCGCTCTGTGCTCGGCGATCAACGACTGGCAGATCGACAAATGGACCAGCAAGGACAAGCGGCTGAAGGCCTCGATCGTCGTCGGCAATGAGGACGGCCTGTCGGCCGCTGCCGAAATCCGCGAGCGCGCGGGTGACAAGAACTTCGTCCAGGTGCTGCTGCTCAGCCGCAATGTCGAGCCGCTCGGCCAGCGCCGATACTGGCCGATCTACCAGGCTGCGGAAGAGGCCGGCCTACCCGTCGGCGTCCACGCCTTCGGCTTCGGCGGCAACCCGATCACGCCTTCGGGCTGGCCGAGTTACTACATCGAGGAGATGGTGGGCCATTCGCAGTGCCAGCAATCGGCACTTGCGAGCCTCGTGCTGGAGGGCGTGTTCGAGCGCTTCCCGAAGTTGAAGATGGTGATGATCGAGGCCGGTTTCGGCTGGGCGCCGTCGCTCGCCTGGCGGCTCGACAAGGCCTGGCAGCGACTGCGCAGCGAGGTGCCGCATGTGAAGCGGCCGCCATCGGAATATATCCGCGAACAGGTGTGGTGGACCACGCAGCCGATGGAGGATCCGGAGCGGCGCGAGGATCTGTTCGACGTCATCAAGTGGATCGGCTGGGACCGGCTCCTGTTCGCCACCGACTATCCGCACTGGGATTATGACGAGCCCTCGCGTGTGCTGCCGCCGGGGGTGAGCGATGCCAATCGCGAGGCGTTCTATCTGGGCAATGCGCGGAAGCTGTACGGAATCGATTGATGGCGCGTCATGTGATTGCGCCGGTCGACGAGCTCCCGCCCGGTACGCGGAAATTCCTGGAGATCGACGGCCGGCCGATCGCGGTCTTCAACATCAAGGGCGAATATTTCGGCCTGTTGAACCGCTGTCCGCACCAGGGCGCGGCGCTGTGCGAAGGGCCGCTGATCGGGCTCGCGCAGTCAAAGGACCCCGGCGAGATCGAATACACCAAGCTGGGCGAGATCATCCGCTGCCCCTGGCATGGATGGGAGTTCGACGTCCGCACGGGACAATCCTACTGCGACCCCCGCCGCTTCCGCGTGAAGGCGTATCCGGCCCATGTCGAGCCGGGCGCCAACGTGGTGAAGGGACCGTACGTCGCCGAGACGATCCCGGTGCGGGTCGAGAGCGACTACGTGGTGGTGGAGCTGTAACCCCAACCCCCGGCATTCCGGGGCGCCTCGAAGAGGCGAGCCCGGAATCCATTTCTCGTAGCGCTGCTGTGGCACTATGGATTCCGGGCTCGATGCTTCGCATCGCCCCGGAATGACGATGGGGCTAGTGGCCAGCCACCGGCTCCGCCACCGGATCGTACGTCGCCACCGCCTTGGCGCCGCCGCGATAGACGGTCGATGCTGCGATGATGCCGAGTACGGCGGCGAACATCAGCCAGAAGCCGGGCGAGGCCTTGTCGCCGGTCCGCTCGATCAGCCAGGTTGATGCGAATGGCGTGAAGGTGCCGAACAGAGCGGCAGCAAGCGCAAAAGCGAGCGAGAAGCAGGTGGTGCGCACATGCGCCGGCACGATCTCGACCAGCGCGCCGAGCATGGTGCCGCTGTAGACGCCGAAATAGAACGAGAACATCATCTCGACCGCGAGCAGCTTGCCGAAGGTCGGCGCTGCCACCAGCCAGTGCAGCGCCGGATAGGCGGTGACCAGCGAGAGGCAGGCGATGGTCAGCAGCACGGGCTTGCGGCCGATGCGATCGGAGACCGCGCCGCCGACCGGATTCCAGATGAAGTTGGTCACCGCCACCAGCAGCGTGACCAGCAGCGCGTCGTGCGTCGACAGCTTCAGCACGTTCTTGCCGAACGTCGGCGTGTACACCGTGACGAAATAGAACGTCGTGGTGGTCAGGATCGCGATCATCATGCCGAGGATGACGATGCGCCAGTTGGCAACCGCGGAGGAAAACACCTGCGCCGCGGTCGGATGTTTCTTCATCGCCAGGAATTCCGGCGTCTCCTGCAGCGTCCGCCGCAGGAAGAAGATCAGCGGGATGATCAGGCAGCCGACGAAGAAGGGAATGCGCCAGCCCCAGGCGGCGACGGTGTCGGCCGGCATCACTTCGGAGAGAATGTAGCCGAGGATGGACGCCACGAAGATCGCGACCTGCTGGCTCGACGACTGGAACGAGGTATAGAAGCCGCGGTTGCCTGGCGTCGAAATCTCCGCGAGGTAGACCGAGACGCCGCCGAGCTCGACGCCGGCGGAGAAGCCCTGCAACAGGCGGCCGAGCAGCACGATGATCGGCGCGGCAATGCCGATGCTGGCGTAGCTCGGGCAGAATGCAATCACCACGGTGCCGGCGGCCATGATGCCGAGCGTGACGATCAGGCCCTGGCGGCGGCCGATACGGTCGATATAGGCCCCGAGCACGATCGCGCCCACCGGCCGCATCAGTGCGCCCAGCCAGAACACGCCGAACGTGTTGAGCAGCGAAGCCGTCTCATTGGTCGAGGGGAAGAACGCCTTGCCGATCGCGGCGGCATAGAAGCCGAACAGGAAGAAGTCGAACTGCTCGAGGAAATTGCCGCTCGTCGCGCGCAGGATGGCGCCGATGCGCGACTTGATCTCGGGTGGATTGGTTGAATTGGCCGGTCCAGCCATGGCGTTGCTCCCCTATAGACGTGGCCGGACCGGAACTCATTTTCACGGCAGGCACAGATTGATGCTGCGACAATCTGTCCTACCCCTTGTCGTGCGGGGCGCTGCGAGTCAACCGAATTTGCTGCAGAAGCTGATGGTTTTTCAGGCTTTATTCTGCGCTGCCGCGACCACCCATTGGCGGAAGGCGGCAAGCTTCGGCGCTACGCGGCCGCCGTCCGGCGCGACCAGATAGAAGCCGGCATCCGCCGGCAGGGCGATCTTGAAGGGCACCACGAGGCGGCCCTTGGCGATGTCGTCCTGGACGTAGGAAGTCCGCCCCATCGCAACCCCGATGCCGTCGATCGCCGCCTGGATGGTCATGAAGATCATGTCGAAGGTGATGCCGGGCTGCTTGGCGAGATTGGCCGGCAGGCCCGCGGCCGTCAGCCAGAGCCGCCAATCGTCGCTGTTGGCGTTGGATGTGTGCAGCAGCGGATGGTCTCTCAGGTCCTCCGGTCGACGCAGCGGCTTGTCACCGCGGAGCAGCGACGGGCTGCACACCGGGAACAGCTCATCAGCCATCAGCCAGTCGGCGCGCAGGCCCGGCCACTGGCCGCGGCCATAGCGGATCGCCGCATCGACATTGTCGCGCTGGAAGTCGACGAGGCTGGTCGAAGTCGTGATGCGCACGTCGATGCCGGGATGCGCCTCCTGGAAATCGGTCAGCCGTGGCAACAGCCATTTCGCGGCGAGCGAGGCCAGCGTCGAGACCGTCAGCACCTTGTCGTCGTCCTTGCGCAGCAGCCGGTCGGTCGCCAGCCGCAGATCGTTGAAGGCAGCGCGCACGCCGGGCAGGTAATCCCGCCCCTCCGGCGTCAACGCGAGCGCGCGGTTCTGCCGGACGAACAGGCGGATGCCGAGCTCCTCCTCGAGCCGCCGGATCTGATGGCTGATCGCGGTCTGGGTCACGTTCAGCTCGGCCGCGGCCAGCGTGAAGCTGAGGTGGCGCGCGGCGGCCTCGAATGCCCGCAATCCGTTCAGGGATGGCAATCTGGCAGTCATTTGGCAGCAGGATTCATGAGTTTAATTCATGCGAAAAGGTACAAATTGTCGTTTGTCGAAGTGCGTTTGCAGGCAGATATTACGCTCAAATTTAGCTCTAGGAGCTGAAAATGTCTACGTGCACCACCAATTCGATGACAAATCATCATGCGCCAAGCCTGATCTACCAGATCGGCGAGACCCTTCATGTCTGGCACGAGCGCTATCGGACCCGGCGCGAGCTCGCCCAGTGGACCAGCCGCGATCTTCAGGATGTCGGCCTGTCCTGGAGCGATGTTGCCTTTGAGGCTGAGAAGCCCTTCTGGCGGGCCTGAACGGCAGCTAGGCCGGCGCCGCCTGATCAGGGGCGCCGGCGGTCCTTTTTAAAGGGCACGCGTCATGAGCACCCTTCGCCTCGGCGATCTCAGGCAATATTCGGATACGCTGCGCACGCGGCATGGCGACGCCCTGACCGTGCGCTTCGTCGAACCGCGCGACACCGATGAGCTTCAGCACTATTTCCGTTCGCTCTCGACGCGGTCCCGCTACAACCGCTTCTTCGGCGCGATCAGCGAATTGCCCAAGGGGCTGCTGCACGACTTCCTTCAGGTCGGCGAGCGCGAGCGCTTCACGATCGTCGCAAGCGTGATGGTCGACGGCTTCGAGACGATCGTCGCCGAAGCGCGCTACGCCTTCCATGCCGAAACCGCGACACTCGAATTCGGCCTGTCGGTCGACGATCGCTGGCAGCGCCGTGGCATCGGCAGCGCGCTGCTCAAGAACCTGGAATGCCGTGCGGCCGCGCTCGGCGCCGAGCACATGTTCGGTGACACGCTCCGCTCCAACGACACCATGATCTCGCTCGCGCGCAAATCTGGCTTTGCCTTCACCAATCATCCGGACGACTGGAAGCTGGTGCGCTTCGACAAGGAGATCACGGTCGCGCCGAAGGACATTCCCTGCGCGAGCTGGCGCCTCGCCGCTCTTTCCCGTCAGGCCACAAGCCCCTCAGCCGCGGCCTGACCGCACTCCAAGCCCGGCCCTGGTGACCCAGGGCCGGGCTTTTTTTGACTCCACATCGAGCGCGATTGACGGAGGGCTGTCCACGGACGCGTGAGATTTACTTCCCCGTGAACGTTGGTTTGCGCTTGTCGATGAAGGCCTGCACCGCCTCCTTGTGATCGGCCGTCGTGGTCAGGCGGATCAGTCGCGCGGCCTCGTGGTCGCGGGCGGTCTCGAAATCGAACAGCAGGGCCTCATCGAGATTGTCTTTCATGTAGCGCAGCGCGAGGCGCGGGCCCTCGGCGAGCGATTTTGCCAGCGCAAAGGCTTCGGCCTGCAGCCTGTCATCGGGCACAACGCGGTTGACGAGGCCGATCGCCTCACATCTGGCAGCGTCGACCTTGTCGCCGGTGAACATGAGTTCGCGCGCCCGCGCGGTGCCGATAAGCCGTGTCAACAGCCAGGCGATGCCGTAGTCGCCGCTGAGCGCGACGCGAGCGTAGCCGGTGGCGACGAAGGCCGATTGCGCGGCGATGCGGATGTCGCAGGCCATCGCGATCGCGAGCCCCGCGCCGACCGCGGGCCCCGGCAGGGCTGCGATCGTCGGCTTGCGCACCGACACGAGCGCGCCGGTGAGCAGCCGCTGCCGCTCCTGCAGATCGGCGACCCTGTCGTCGAAGGACATTTCGAGCTTGGCCTTGTCGCGATGCGCGCCCATGCCCTTGACGTTGCCGCCGGCGCAGAACGCTTCGCCCGCGCCGGTGATCAGGAGCGCACCGACATTCGGATCCTCGCCGCAGGTCCGGATCATCGTGCGCAGCGCCGGGGTCAGTGCGTCCGACAGCGAATTGCGCGCCTCCGGCCGGTTCAGCGTGATCACCGCGACGCGGTCGCGGATGACGCAAAGAAGCTCGGTGGTGCCGGTGTCGATGGTGGTTTCGGTGGTCATCTCGCTCCCCTGCTCTTGTAGGGTGGGCAAAGCGAAGCGTGCCCACCGTTTGCTTCGTTGTCGTTGCTGGTGGGCATGGCGCTATGCGCCTTTGCCCACCCTACGGCAGTTCACCTCAAAACTTCTCCACCCAGGGCCGCAACTCCAGCTCCCAGCTCCAGGCGCTGCGCGGCTGCTGCAATATGTTCCAATAGCTCAGCGCGATCGCATCGGGATCGAGCATCGAATCCGGCTTGTCCTCCGCTTCGGTGCGCGCCGCGCTGCGGATGCCGCCGTCGATCACGAAATGCGCGATGTGGATGCCCTGCGGCGACAATTCGCGCGCCATGCTCTGCGCCAGCCCGCGCAGCGCGAACTTGCCCATCGCGAACGGGGCGGATTGGGCGTAGCCCTTGACGCTGGCGGATGCGCCCGTGAACAGGATGGCGCCATGCTTGTTCGGCAGCATGCGCTTGGCCGCCTGCTGGGCCACCAGGAACCCGCCATAGGCGCTGACCGCGATCGATTGCGCGACATCCGCCGGCACCAGGTCGAGGAACGGGCCGCGGGTCCGGCCGCTGGCGTTGTAGACGACGAGGTCGGGCGTGCCGATCTCGCGTTCGACGAGGCCAAACAGGCGCTCGACCTCCTCCGGCTCCGTCGCATTGCAGGCATAGGCTTTCGCGCCGGTCTCGGTGCAGAGCGCGCCGAGTTTCTCGATCTTTCGTGCGGCGAGCGCGACGCGCAGTCCCTGGCCGGACAGGAGCCGTGCCAGCGAAGCGCTCAATCCTTCACCGGCGCCGACGATCAGCGCGATCTTGTACTTTGGGTGATCCATGGTTGGTCCCTCGGGGATAAGAGCCGTTCATCTATGCATCATGCGCGCGGACAACCAGCGGACGCGCCGGACCGGGCGATCACAATTCCGCAGAGCGAATTGCTCCCTCGCGGCGGTCATGCCTCCCTGACAATTTGCGGCTTTAACCGTGTTGCCGTCTGGAGCATGATCCACATCATGCAACGCGGCAAGCGGGAAAGCAGCCGCTGATAATGCCGCGGGACGGAAACGAAGAGGTCATCATGCATCAGCCCATCAGTTCGCATCAGGCAGATGCAGCGGCAGGCCAGCCGGGCCTGCTCGCACCCGATACCACCGGCATGAATTTCTACCGTGCCGATCCGGCGCTGACGGATCTGTTGCGCATTCATCTGCCGGACACGTTGTTCCGTCACATCGAGCCGCACCTCGACCGGCTCGGTGAGCTTGCCGGCGGCCCTCTCGACGAATGCGCGCGTCTCGCCGACCGGCACACGCCGGTGCTGCATCAGCGCGACAAGTTCGGCCGCGACGTGCAGTGGATCGAGTATCATCCGGCCTATCGCGAACTGGAGAAGGCGGCCTTCGGCGAGTTCGGCATTCACGCGCTCTCGATCCGCAAGGGCATCATGGGCTGGCCGGACAAATATCCCGTCGTGGCCAAGCACGCCTTCACCTTCCTGTTCAACCAGACCGAATTCGGCATGGGTTGCCCGATCAACGTCACCGACGGCTGCGCCAAGTTGCTTGCAAGTTTCGGCGACGAGGCGCTGAAGGCGAAATATCTCGACGGCCTGACCCAGACCGATATGAGCAAGCTGACGCAGGGCGGTCAGTTCATGACCGAGAAGGAGGGCGGCTCGGACGTCGGCACGTTGACGACGCGTGCGGTCAGGGAGGGCGACCACTGGCGGCTCTACGGCGAAAAGTGGTTCTGCTCGAATGCGGATGCGAAAGTCGTTATGCTGCTGGCGCGTCCCGAAGGCGCCGGTCCCGGCACGCGCGGCGTCGGCCTGTTCCTGATGCCGCGATTCCTCGACGATGGCTCGCAAAATCACTACCGGATCGTGCGGCTGAAGGACAAGCTCGGCACCCGCTCGATGGCGTCGGGCGAGATCAAGCTGGAAGGCGCGATCGCCTATGCGGTCGGCAAGCTCGACCGCGGCTTCGTGCAGATGGCCGAGATGGTGAACTCGTCGCGGCTCTCCAACGGCGTCAAATCGACCGCCTTGATGCGCCGCGCCTATCACGACGCGATGACGGTGGCCAGGAACCGCGTGGTGTTCGGCAACCCCATCATCGACCTGCCGCTCGGACGGCGGCAGATGCTGAAGATCATGCTGCCGGTGGAGCAGGCGTTGTCGATGAGCTTTCTCACCGCCGACGCGCTCGATCGCGCCGAAGCGGGAAGCCAGGATGCCGCGGCACTGCTGCGCATCCTCACCCCGACGCTGAAATTCCGCGCCACGCGCGATGCCCGCAAGGTGTGCGGCGACGCGCTCGAGATGCGCGGCGGCATCGGCTATATCGAGGAATTCGCCACCGCTCGCCTGCTGCGCGATGCGCATCTCGGCTCGATCTGGGAAGGCACCGGCAATATCGTGGCGATCGATGCGCTCAAGCGCGCCGTTGGCCGCCACGGTGCCGAATCCGCGCTCGCCGCCGATCTGCATGCCCGGCTCGACGACAGCGCGTCCGTGCCGCAGGCCTGGCGCGATGGGCTGCGTGGCCTCTCCGATCGTGCCGTCGGCTTCGCGCGCGAGGTCGCAGGCAAGGCCGACAACGAGGCCGATGCGCGGCGGGCGACGAGCCTGCTTTATCATGTTGCAAGCGCGGTCGCGCTCGCCTGGGAGGCGCATCGCATCCACGAGGCGCGCGGCGATGCGCGCCGGCTGCTGCTTTCGCGGCTGGTGATCGATCATCGGGTGTCGCCAACCGACCCGTTCCGGCTGACGGAAAATGCCGCGCAGCAGAAGATTGCCGTACTGCTGCTGGGTGATCGTGCCGCCGGCATGAGCGAGGTTGGCGAACTCGTTCTGGCGGCGTAGGCTCATTGGGCCCGCGCTCGCGCTTCACCTCCCTATCGGAGAGGTGAAGACCCGCACTCAACGACATCATAACAACGAGGAAACACCGATGAAGGCCGCCGTCCTCTATGAAGTCAATCAGCCGCTCGTCATCGAGGATGTGAGCCTGCCCAAGCCCGGCCCGCGCGAGGTCCTGATCCGCACAGCGGTCGCCGGCCTCTGCCACTCCGATCTGCACTTCATGGAAGGCCTTTATCCGCATCCACTGCCCGCGGTGCTTGGCCACGAATCCGCCGGTGTGGTCGAGCAGGTCGGCTCCGACGTCACCTATGTGAAGCCGGGCGACCATGTCGTCACCTGCCTCTCGGTGTTCTGCGGCACCTGCGACAACTGCACGACCGGCCGCACGGTGCTCTGCACGGATACGACGGTGAAGATGCTGCCGGGCGCTTCCAACCGGATGCAATGGTCGAAGCCGGAGAAGCTGCACCAGTTCCTCAATCTCTCGTCCTTCGCCGAGCAGATGCTGGTGCACGAGAACGCCATCGTGAAGATCCGCAAGGACATGCCACTGGAGCTCGCCGCCCTGATCGGCTGCGGCGTCATCACCGGTTACGGCGCGGTGGTGAACACCGCGAAGGTCCAGGCCGGCGAGACCGTGGCGGTGATCGGCTGCGGCGGCGTCGGCATGGCCGCGATCAACGGTGCGCAGATTGCAGGGGCCGGCCGCATCATCGCCATCGACACAAATCCCGCAAAGCTCCAGCTCGCGACCAAGTTGGGTGCGACCGACATCATCAATCCGGCCGATGGCGACGTCGTGCAGCAGGTGCGCGATCGTACCAATGGCGGCGTGCATCATTCCTTCGAGGTGCTCGGCCGCAAGGAGACCGCGGAGCAGGCCTTCGGCATGCTCGCCGCAGGCGGCACCGCCACCATCGTCGGCATGATCCCGTTCGGGCAGAAGATCGAGCTGCACGGCTTCGACTTCCTGCGCGAGCGCAAGATCCAGGGCTCGTCGATGGGCTCGAACCATTTCCGGGTCGACATGCCCCGCCTGGTCGATTTCTACCTGCGCGGCCGGCTGCATCTGGAGGACTGGATCTCGGCCAAGCTGAAGCTGTCCGAAATCAACGAAGGTTTTGCCAACATGAAAGCCGGCAAGACGCTGCGCAGCGTGATTGTGTTTGATAGCTAGCATCAACGACGTGTCATCGCCCGGCTTGACCGGACGATCCAGTACGCCGCGGCAGTTGTCGTAAACCGCACGGCCACTGGAATACTGGATGCCCCGCTTTCGCGGGGCATGACAGCGGAGTGGTGGACATATCTCGCCCGCCTCACCGCGACACGTGCGCCGACACCGCGAGCCACTTGCCATTCTTCTTGGCCCAGCAGTCGGTGTAGCGGCCGGTGGCCTGCTGCCCGTCGGCCGTGGTGTAGCTCGTCGACGCGTGGATGATGGCGAAATCGCCCATGATGCGGATGATGACGTCGCGCTCGCGCAAGTTCCGGATCGCGATTGGCCGCGCCGTCTGTTCCAGGAAGCCTGCGCGATCGACCAGCGTCTTGTCGGGATTGGAGCAGTAGAAATCCGGCGCCAGGATCTCGTCGAAGCGATTGACGTCGCAGTTCTGCACGGACGCGACATAGTCGCGGTTGAGTGCGGTGAGCTCCTCCATGTCGTTGCTCATAGCGTTTTTCTCCTTTTTGTGATTCCGGGGCGCGCGAAGCGCGAACCCGGCATCTCGAAGTTAGTTGCGCCGTCATTGCGAGCGAAAGCGAAACAATCCAGGAATGATTCCGCGGACGCAGACTGGATTGCTTCGTCGCTCCGCTCCTCGCAATGACGAACGGACTAATCATCAAATGCCGGCGGCGGCGTGAAGCCGCCGAACTCGCGCTCAATCAGCTCGGCAAGTTTTAGCGGCGTGCGGTCCTCCAGCCACGGGCCGACGATCTGGACGCCGACCGGCAGTCCGTCCGGTGCAAAGCCGGTGGGGATCGCGGTCGAGGGCAGGCCGGGCAGGGTGGCGATGCCGGGCCACGCAAGCTGATCGGGATAGGCGTGCTCCTTGCCGTCGATTGTGATGCGCCGTTGCTCCTGCTCCGGCGAATGGTCGTGCGGAAAGGCCGGCGTCGGCATGACCGGGCAGATCACTGCGTCGAAGCTCTTGAACAGCTCGCGCCATTGCGCGCGCAGCCGCGTGCGCCCGCCATTGGCCATCTGCCAATCGCGATGGCTGAGCGCGATGCCGCGCAGCCGCTCCGCGGCGAGACTGTTGTCGCTCTCCGGCAGCGCGGCGGCGGCCGTCTTGGCGCCGGCATAGATGTCGGGCGCGAAGGTCGCACCCAGGAACGACATCAGCATGCGCATATAGAGCCGCGAGGAGGCGGCGAAATCCGGCAGCAGCGGACTGGTGCGCTCGACCCTGACGCCGGCCTTGGCAAGATCCTCGGCCAGCGTGTTGATTGTCCCGCGTATGGCCGCGTCGGTCGGCAGCACCGGATCGGTGTCGATCACCAGCACGCGGAAATCCTTCAGGGCGCCGTGCCGTGCCGCCGGCAGATCGAGCCGGTAGGCCTTGCCCACATCCAGCGGATCGGGCTCGGCCATCACGTCGAGCAGCAGCGACAGGTCGGCGGTGCTGCGCGCCATCGGGCCGATCACCGACAGGTCGCGCTCGAACGGTAGGGCCGGCAGCGGCGGTGGCGTATGGCCGCGCATCGCGACCAGTCCGAAGGTGGGCTTGTGCGCGTAGACCCCGCAATGGAAAGCCGGCACGCGCAGCGAGCCGCCAATGTCGGAGCCGATCGACAAGGGGCCGTAGCCCGCCGCAAGCGCGGCTGACGATCCGCCGGACGAGCCGCCGGGCGTGCGGCTGAGGTCATAGGGGTTGTTGGTGGTGCCGTAGATGTCGTTATAGCTCTGCCAGTCGCCGAGGCCGAGCGGCACGTTGGTCTTGCCCAGAATCACGGTGCCGGCGTCTTTCACCCGCGCGATCGGGAGAGCGTCTTCCTCGGCGATGAAATTCTTCTGCGCGGGAATGCCCCAGGTCGTCGGAAGCCCGGCGATGTTATAGGATTCTTTCACCGTCATGGGCAGGCCGAGCAACGGTTTCCGCTCGCCGCGCGCCAGTGCCGCATCGGCCTCGCGGGCGGCGGCGAGCGCACGATCGAAGTCGCGGACGCAGATCGCGTTGACCTTGCCGTCGTGACGCTCGATACGGTCGATCGCGTCCCGCGTGAGCTCGACCGCGGAGACCTTCTTCGCGGTCAATGCGGCCGACAGTTCGACCGCGCTCTTGAAACTCCATTCCGATTTGGCCACAACGCTTCTCCTTTCATCCTGGGAATGATGCGCAGTTTGGCCAAACGCTGCAACCGCCGTTTGACGGCGATTGCCATGTGAGCGAGACGTATCGGGAGTAAGCCACACAACAGATCGTGGTCATCGCCCGGCGTGACCGGGCGATCCAGTATGCCGCGGCTTGTCCGCATACGACTACAGTCTCTGGAATACTGGATGCCCCGCCTTCGCGGGGCATAACACGGAGGGCAACCTAAGCCGCCCCGATCAATATGCCGACGCCGAGCACGATCGCGCCGCCGAGCACGATCTGGAATACGGCCTGGAGAAATGGCGTGTCCATATAGCGCGCGCGGACAAAGGCGATCGCCCACAATTCGAAGAACACGACGATGCAGGCGATCGCTGTCGCGATCCAGAACGCGTTGGGCCAGGCATCGGGCACGAGATAGGGCATGGTGTGGCCGAGCCCACCAAGCGTCGTCATCGCCCCGCAGGTGATGCCGCGAAGCCATGGCGAGCCGCGCCCGGTCAGCGAGCCGTCGTCGGAGAGCGCCTCCGCAAAGCCCATGCTGATGCCGGCGCCGATCGAGGCGGCGAGTCCGACCAGAAAGGTCTGCCAGTTATGGTGCGTGGCGAAGGCGGCGGCGAATAGCGGCGCCAGCGTCGAGACCGAGCCGTCCATCAGGCCGGCGAGACCGGGCTGCACATATTGCAGCACGAACATCCGCCGCCGCGTGCGGTCTTCCTCGGCGCGCACGTCGGGCTTCAGGAATTCGTCCGTGAGCGCGATGGCGCGGTTCTCGTGATGCTTCTCCTCCTCGGCGAGATCGCCGAGCAGGCGGCGCACGCCGACATCGTCGGCCTGGTCGGCGGCCCGCGCATAGAAGCGCTCGGCCTCGAGCTCCATGGTCTCGACCTCCTTGCGGATCGTGTCGAGCGGCAGGTTCTTCGTCAGCCAGATCGGACGTCGCCGCAGGAAGCCCTTGACGTCCTCGCGGCGGATCGGCGGCAGATGCACCCCGAAGCGCTCCTCATAGAGCTTCAGCAGGCGATGCCGGTGATCGCGCTCCTCCTCGGCCATTTGTTCGAAGATCTTGGCCGTGTCCGGGTATCGCTCCTTCAGGTCCTCGGCGAAGGTCATGTAGATGCGGCTGTCTTCCTCCTCTGAGGAAATCGCGACCGCCAGCACCTCGCGCTCGGTCAGATCGGCAAAGTTCTTCACGACGGCCCTGCGACAAAGTTTAGAATGGTTCTAAACTATATAATGCGCTGCGGTTCCCGGGTCAAATCATGCGGCATGAGCCTTCGCCAGGAAGTCGATCACCAGCCGGCTCACCTCGGCCGGCTGCTCCTGCTGCACCCAATGGCCGGCGCCATCGACAAGGTGAAAGCCGAGCATGTTGGTGCAGACGCTGGCCCGCATGGCCTCCACCACGCCGGGGCGCTGATACGTACCCCAATCCTGCCTGCCCGAGATGAAGCAGGAGGGCACGTCGATGCTGCGGCCCGCGAACAGTTGCAACTCGTTATTGAAAGCGCCGGAAGTGCCGCAGCGATACCATTGCTGCCCGCCCTGAAAACCGGTGCGGCCGTATTCGGCGCTGTAGTAGGCGAGTTCGCGGTCCGGCAGCCAATGATTGGCGGCGATTGCGGCCGGCGACGGCATCTCCTTCGCCACCGTCTCCGCCATGGTCTCGCCAGCGTCCATCACGTAGTAGGTCGGCAGCTTTGCGAGCTCGTTCGCCGACCATGACTGCAGCGGATAGGGCTTGTTATCGATCCAGTCCGCACTCTTGTGATGATAGTAGGCGCGCAGGAAATCATGCACGCCTTGCGGCGCCTGATGCATGTCGGCATTCGCCGCACGCGTCGAATAGTACCATTGATAATGCTTGCGCGGGCGCGGCAGCGCAGCGAGCTCGCGATGCACGGGATCTTCGACGGGCGGCTTTGCCGGCGCGTCGACCGTGTCGAACGGCAGCGGCGGCGGCCCGCCGAACGGCGCGCTCATCATCACGACGGAGCGAAATACGTCGGGCCGTATCAGCGCGCACCAGGACGCAACCGGGCTGCCGAAATCATGCCCGACCACATCGACGCGGCTGTAGCCGAACGCCGCCACCAGCCCGAGCGCGTCGCGCACCAGGTTGAAGAGCCGAAACGGCGCGAGATCGCCGTCATAGTCCGCGCTCCATCCCGTCGTCCGGCCATATCCGCGCTGATCCGGCGCGATCACGTGATAGCCGGCCGCAGCGAGCACCGGCATCACCTTGCGCCAGGAAAAGGCGAGCTCGGGGAAGCCGTGCAATAGCAAGACACAGGGGCGCCCCTTGGTCTCGAAGCCGGCTTCGAGCGCATGCATGCGCAGGCCGTTGATGTCGTCGACGTAACGCGAGCGGATACCGGCGGGCAGGGGAATGTCGGGGAGAGCGGTGGTTGGCTGAGCGGTCAATCTATCCTCCCGTCATGGCCGGATTTGTCCCGGCCATCCACGTTTTCTTTCGCGCATGTTGAAGGACGTGGATGCCCGGGACAAGCCCGGGCATAACGGAAGGTTGCGCAAGATCGTAGTAGGGTGGGTTAGCGAAGCGTAACCCACCTCTTCAGCTCCCGCGGATAGAGCAGAGGTGGGTTACGCCTTCGGCTAACCCACCCTACGGTCCCTGCCACGAGTCAAATCTTCACCGCGCTCTTCGGCCAATACCGGTCGCGCAAGTGGCGCTTCACCAGCTTGCCGGTCGGTGTACGCGGCAGTTCGGCTTCGAAATCGACCGAGCGCGGGCATTTGATCGCGGAGAGGCGGCTCTTGCAGTAGGCGATCAGATCGGCCTCCAGCGCCTTGCCCGCACGCTTCATGTCGTGCGGCTGCACCACCGCCTTCACTTCCTCGCCCATCTCCGCATTGGGCACGCCGAACACGGCGACGTCGGCGACGTCGGGATGGGAGATGAGAACGTCCTCGGTCTCCTGCGGGTAGATGTTCACTCCGCCCGAGATGATCATGTAGGACTTGCGGTCGGTGAGATAGAGGAAGCCGTCCTTGTCGAGATAGCCGACATCGCCGAGGGTCGACCAGCCCTTGGCATTGTAGGCCTTCTTCGTCTTCTCGGGATCGTTGTGATAGGTGAAGGCCGGCGCATCGGCGAAATAGACCGTGCCGATTTCGCCTAGCGGCTGCTCCTCGTCATTCTCGTCCAGGATCTTGATCTTGCCGACCACCGCGCGGCCGACGCTGCCGCGATGCTCCAGCCATTCTTTCGAATTGCAGACGGTGACGCCGTTGCCTTCCGAGCCCGCGTAATACTCAATCAGGATCGGTCCCCACCATTCGATCATGTCTGCTTTCACATCGATCGGGCAGGGCGCGGCGGCGTGGATCGCGCCCTTCAGCGTCGAGACGTCGTACATGGAGCGCACCTCGTCCGGCAGCTTCAGCATGCGCACGAACATGGTCGGCACGAGCTGCGACTGCGTCACCTTGTATTGCTCGACCAGCTTCAAGAACTCCTCGGCGTCGAAATGTTCCATGATGATGGAAGTGCCGCCGAGCACGATCGCCATCATGTTGAAGCGCAATGGCGCCGCGTGATAGAGCGGCGCCGGCGAGAGGTATGTGCTTGCGGCATTCATGCCGCACATGTCGGCGCAGAGCACGCGCAGGAACGCGTTCGGCACGTCGATCCGACTGCCTTCGAAGGCTTTCTTGATGCCCTTGGGCCGGCCCGTGGTGCCGGACGAATACAGCATGTCATAGCCGGCGACCTCGTCGGCGATCGGCGTCGTCGGCTGCGCGGCCGCCTCCTTGTCGTAGGAGCGGAAGCCGGGCAGCGGCTCGTCCATCATGTAGAAGATCGGCTCGCAAGGGGTGCCCTTGATCAGACCCTTGATCTGGTCGGCGCATTTCGGCGTGGTGATCACGACCTTGGCGCCGCAATCGCCGATGATGTAGTCGATCTCATCCTGCTTCAGGTAGCGGCTGATCGCCGTGTAGTAGAGCCCGCTGCGCTGCGCGGCCCAGCAGATCTCCATGAAAGCGAGGCGGTTCTCCATCAACAGCGCGATGTGATCGCCGGCCTTCAGCCCGAGCGAGCGGAAGAGCTGGGCGCCCTGGTTCGAGAGCTCGTCGAGCTCGCGATAGGTGATCGCCTTGCCGGTTCCGGCCATCCGGTAGGCGATCTTGTCGGGCGTGGTGCGGGCGTGGATGGAGGGATGGGTCATCGCGTTTCCTCTAAACGCGAATGGCGAGTAGCGAATGGCGAATAGGAAGAAGAGCGGACTGCCCTTCGCCTACTCACTATTCGCTACTCGCCATTCACTACTCGCTTTTGCTTTTCTTACAGCCGCTCCACGATCGTCACATTGGCCATGCCGCCGCCCTCGCACATGGTCTGCAGGCCGTAGCGCTTGCCGCGCTGGTGCAGCGCATGCACCAGCGTCGTCATCAGTTTGGTGCCGGAGCCGCCGAGGGGATGGCCGAGCGCGATGGCGCCGCCATTGACGTTGAGACGGTCCGGATCGGCACCGGTGGTCTTGAGCCACGCGGTCGGCACCGAGGCGAAGGCCTCGTTGACCTCGAACAGGTCGATGTCGCCGATCTTCATGCCGGCCTTTTGCAGTGCGCGCTCGGTGGCGTGCAGCGGTGCGTCCAGCATGATCACGGGATCGCCGCCCGTCATGGTCATGTGATGCACGCGCGCCAGCGGCTTGACACCGAGCTGCTTCAGGCCGCGCTCGTTCACCACCATGACGCCGGAGGCGCCGTCGCAGATCTGGCTGGCGCTGGCCGCGGTGAGCTTGCCGTTCTCGGCGATCAGCTTGACGCTCCTGATGCCGTCGAGGCTGACGTCGAAGCGGATGCCCTCGTCGATGTGATGCGTGTCCTTGGAGCCGTCGGCGCGGGTGATCTCGAGCGGCACGATCTCCTTCTTGAAGTGGCCGGCTTGCGTAGCCGCGATCGCGCGCTGGTGGCTGTTGTAGGAATATTCGTCGAGCGCGTCCTTCGACAGGCCGTACTTCTCGGCCATCATCTCCGCGCCGGTGAACTGGCTGAACACGATGTTGGGGTACTTGGTCTCGATCCCCGGGCTCTTGTAATTGCCGAAGCCGTTCTTGGCCGGGAGCTGCGAGGACAGGCCCATCGGCACCCGCGTCATCGATTCCACGCCGGCCGCGATCACAACGTCCATCGCACCGGACATCACCGCCTGTGCGGCAAAGTGCAGTGCCTGCTGCGAGGAGCCGCACTGGCGGTCGATCGAGGTGCCCGGCACGCTCTCCGGCAGCTTCGAGGCCATCACGGCGTTGCGGGCGACGTTGTTGGACTGCTCGCCGACCTGCATGACGCAGCCCATGATGACATCCTCGACCAAGGCGGGATCGACCTTGGTGCGGTCGACCAATTCGTCGAGCACCTTGGCGGCGAGATCGGCCGGATGCCAGCCGGCGAGGCGGCCCCCCTTGCGCCCGCCGGCGGTCCGCGCAGCGGCGACGATGTAAGCCTCGGCCATATTCGGTTTCTCCCTGATGGTTCTGAATGGGTTGGTTGTCGGGCGCGGATTAAAAGGGCGGAAGATCGTTTAGTCAATCGATCAATTAACTCTTGTGATGAGCCGCTGCTTGCGCTTATCTGCGCCCCTCTCCGCGGCGATGACAGGGATTTCGTGACTACCACCGTACCGACCAGGCTTCCGGCGACGAAGAGCTCCACGGCGGAGAAGCTGCTGGTGGCCGCGAGCGAACTGATGATCGAGCGCTCCTCGATCGAGATTTCGCTCAGCGACATCGCCCAGAAGTCCGGCGCCAACGCCGCCCTGGTCAAATATCACTTCGGCAACAAGGACGGCCTCTTGCTGGCGCTGCTCGCGCGCGATGCCGCGACCGAGCTGTCCAACCTCGAATTTCTCCTGGCGCAGCCAATCACGCCGACCGCGAAACTGAAGCTGCATATCGGCGGCATCATCCGCGCCTATCACCGGTTCCCCTACATGAACCGCCTGATTCACTATCTGCTGCACGAGAGTACGGCCGACTCCGCCGACGAGGTCTCGAAGTTTTTCGTCGCGCCGCTGCTCGACTTCCACCGCCGTCTGCTAGCCGAAGGCGTCAGCCGCGGCGAATTCCGCGCGACCGATCCCGTGCTGTTCTACACCAGCCTGATCGGCGCCTGCGATCACCTGTTCTTCGGCCGGCACGCGATGTCTCGCGCGACCGGCGTCGGCCCAGTCACCGACGAAGTCTGCCGGCAATACATCAAGCACATGGAAACGCTGATCTGCGGCGGCATCCTCACGCAAGCCGGGGAAGCCGCCGCGGCCGGATAATCGGCCAAAACCTTCAAGTCTAGAGAAGAAACGCCCAAGGAAAGGTAGCTTACGATGCAGTTGAAAGACGTAGCCGTTCTCATCACCGGCGGTGGTTCGGGCTTAGGTGCCGCAACCGCCCGCGCCATGGCCGCCAAGGGCGCCAAGATCGGCGTGATCGATCAGAACAAGGAAAACGCCGAGAAGGTCGCGGCTGAAGTGAAGGGCGTCGCGCTGCACGCCGACGTCACCAGCGAAGAGCAGATCAAGGCCGCGATCGCCAAGGCGGAAGCTGCGCACGGCGTCGCGCGCGTGCTGATGAACTGCGCCGGCATCGGCGGCTCGCAGCGTATCGTCGGCCGCGATGGCGTCTATCCCTTGGAGAAGTTTGCGCGCATCATCAATGTCAACCTGATCGGCACCTTCAACTGCCTGCGTCTGTTCGCCGAGCGTCTCGTCACGGCCGAGCCGATCGGCGAAGAGCGCGGCGTCATCGTCAACACGGCGTCGGTCGCGGCTTACGAGGGCCAGATCGGCCAGATCGCCTATTCGGCCTCGAAGGGCGGCGTCGTCGGCCTCACGCTACCGGCCGCGCGCGACCTCGCCAGCCAGAAGATCCGCGTCAACACCATTGCGCCCGGCCTGTTCTTTACGCCGCTGCTGATGGGCCTCAACGAAGAGGCCCGCAAGAGCCTTGGGGCCCAGGTGCCGCATCCCTCGCGCCTCGGCGATGCCGCCGAATACGGTGCGCTCGCGGTGCACATCGTCGAAAACCCGATGCTCAACGGCGAGACCATCCGCCTCGACGGCGCCATCCGCATGGCGCCAAGGTAAGAGGCGCTCTCTTCCCTTCTCCCCTTGTAGGAGAAGGTGGCGCGAAGCGCCGGATGAGGGGTCTCCATCCGCCGAGAAAAACCCCTCACCCAAGCGAATTCCTGGCTAGCGACGTGCTTGCCCTCTCCCACAAGGGGAGAGGGCACAATATCCGCCACCTCAAGCGCGGATGCAGGAGCGATCCATGTCCCAACCGCTGCTGATCGAGCATGACGACGGCGTCGACCGGGTGACGCTCAATCGTCCCGAAAGCCTCAATGCGCTCGATCCGTCGCTGATCGACGCACTCAACGTCTATTTCCAGGGCCTCCAGCGCAACCGCGACACGCGCGTTGTGGTGCTGAAGGGCGCGGGCAAGAATTTTTGCGCGGGCCTCGACCTCAAGCACGCGATGGCCCGCCGCGCCGGGCAGCAGGAGCCGCCCGGCGTCACCGAGTCCTTGGACTCGCAGCGGCGCATCGCTGACATCGTGATGCTGATGCGGCGCTGCCCGCAGCCGATCCTGGCGTTGGTGCAGGGCGCGGCGGCCGGCGGAGGTTTTGCGCTGGCGCTCGCCTCCGACATCCGCATCGCCACGAAGTCGGCACGGATGAACTGTGCCTTCATCAAGCTCGGGCTTGGCGGCTGCGACATCGGCACCAGCTATTTCTTGCCGCGCCTCATCGGAGTCTCTGTGGCCTCGGAGCTGATCCTCACCGGACGTTTCATCGGCGCGGAGCGCGCGCTCGCGGTGGGGCTCGTCTCCGAAGTCGTCGACGAAGACAAGCTCGATGACGCGGCTGCGCCTTACATCGATGCGATGACGACGGCATCGCCTGTGGGCCTGCGCTTGTCAAAAGAATGTCTCAATATGAGCGTCGACGCCGGATCGCTGGAAGCAGCGATTGCGATGGAGGACCGTAACCAGGTCCTGTGCAGCCGCTCCGAGGAATTTTCGGAGGGCATCAGGGCCTTCCTTGAGAAGCGAAAGCCTGTCTATATCAAGCGCTGAACGACCAAGATCCGCAAAGGACAATAATTCCGGGAGACGCAAAATGAATGGGAGTGCGGCGGCGGTGATGACGAAGCCCGCCTTTCGCAAGGTCGAGTGGCTGGCGCGCGACATCAATGTCGAACGCCGCGACGACGGCACGGTGGTGCTGAAGTCGCGCATTCCGCTGCAGCCTTACGAGAAGCACATCCCGGCATCGCTGGCGAAATGGGCGAAGCAAGCGCCCGAGCGCATTTGGCTCGCACAGCGCGGCGGACCCAATCGCGAATGGCGAAAGGTCTCCTACGACGAAGCCAAGCGTACCGTGGATGCGCTGACGCAAGCGCTGCTCAATCTCGGGCTCGACGGCCGTCCGGTCGCGATCCTCTCCGGCAATTCGATCGAGCACGCGCTCATGACGCAGGCGGCGATGCAGGCGCGTTCGCCGGCCGCGCCGGTGTCGCCTGCCTATTCCTTGATGAGCCACGATCACGCCAAGCTGAGATATCTGTTCGACCTGATCAAGCCGGCCGTCGTGATGGTGCAGGACGGCCCGACCTTCGGGAAGGCGCTGAAGGCGCTCAACCTCGCCGGCGTTACCGTCGTTCACGTCGCGCGGCCGTGTGACGGCATAAAGAGCGTGAGCTTCGCCGATCTCGCAGCGACCCCTGTGACTGCTGATGTCGAGGCGTCGATCGCAAAAATCACGCCGCAGACGATCGGCAAGCTGCTGTTCACCTCCGGCTCGACCGGCATGCCCAAGGCAGTCATCAACACCCAGGAGATGATGGGCGCCAATGCGGCGATGATGATGCAGGTGCGGCCGCGCACACCGGGTGGCCCGCTGCCGACCGTGCTCGACTGGATGCCCTGGAACCATACCATGGGCGGCAATGCGGCGTTCCATCCCGTGCTGGTCGATGGCGGTACGCTCTATATCGATGACGGCCGGCCGATGCCGGGCCAGTTCGAGGAGACGCTGCGCAATTTGCACGAGATCTCGCCGACCTATTACGCCAACGTGCCGGCCGGCTATGCAGCGCTCGCGGCGGCGATGGAGAAGGACGACGCGCTCTGCCGCTCCTTCTTCAAGAACCTCGCGATCATGGCCTATGGCGGCGCGCGGCTGCCGGACGATCTCTACGACCGCATGCAGGCGCTGGCGGTGAAGACCACCGGCGAGCGCATCGTGTTCTATACCGGCTGGGGCTCCACCGAGACCGCACCGACCTCGACCGGCACCTATTGGGACACCGAGCGCGTCGGCCTGATCGGCCTGCCGTTCCCCGGTGTCGAATTGAAGATGGTGCCGTGCGGCTCGAAGTACGAGCTGCGCCTGCGCGGCGTCAACGTCACGCCCGGCTATTTCGGCCAGCCCGAGCTGACCAAGAAGATGTTCGATGAGGAAGGCTTTTATTGCATCGGCGACGCCGGCATCTTCGTCGATGACAGCGATCCGGTGAAGGGCATCATCTTCGCCGGCCGCGTCGTCGAGGACTTCAAGCTTACGACCGGCACCTTCGTCCATGTCGGCTCGCTCCGCACCGATACGATCGCGGCCGCGACTCCGGTCGTGCATGACGCGCTGGTGACAGGACAGGATCGTCCCTTCATCGGCCTGCTGGCCTGGCCGAACCTGCATGCCTGCCGTCAGCTCACCGGCAGTCCCGAGCTGAGTTTCGAGGAAGCCGTGAAGCATCCCGACGTGATCGCCTGCTTCAGGCGCGGGCTGGAGACCCACAACAAGGACTGCGAAGGCGCGAGCAGCCGCATCATCGCGCGCGCCATGCTGATGGTCGAGCCGCCCTCGATCGACGGCAACGAGCTCACCGACAAGGGCTACATCAACCAGCGTGCCGGCCTCGAGCGCCGCGCTGCGCTGGTCGAGCGGCTCTATGCGGACAGGCCGGATCAGGACGTGATCGTGCTGCGATGAATGAAGATCCATCAACGCGTCATTCCGGGCTCGCCGATTGCGCGGCGCCCCGGAATGACGGCCTTGACGAATGACAACGAATAAGAAGGTAAGCCGCCATGAACTTCGATTTCTCTGACGACCAGAAACAACTCCGCGACCAGGCGCGGAAATTCCTCACCGAAAAGTGCTCGCCCAAGGCGGTGCGCGTCGTGCTCGACGGCAAGGCGCCTTATGACAGCGAACTGTGGAAGGGGCTCGCCGACATGGGCTTTCTCGGCGTTGCGATTCCCGAGGAATTCGGCGGCGCGGGTGCCGGCCATCTCGAGCTCTGCGTCATCGCCGAGGAGATGGGCCGGGCGAATGCGCCGGTGCCGTTCTCCTCGACCGTCTATCTCGCCGCCGAAGCGCTGCTGATCGCCGGCAGTGACGCGCAGAAGAAGAAATGGCTGCCCGCGATTGCCTCGGGCGAGGCGATCGGCACGCTGGCACTGTTCGAGGGCAAGGGCAATCCGTCGCCGAAGAGCATCAAAGTCGCCGCTTCGAACGGCGTGCTCAACGGCGTCAAGAAACCGGTCGCCGACGGCGCGATCGCCGATTTCGCGGTCGTCGCCGCGCGCACGGGAACGAGCGGGCGCGACAGCGATATCTCGCTGTTCCTGGTCGACCTCAGGGGCGGCGGCGTCGAGGTCAAAAACCTGACCAATCTCGATCCGACCCGTGGCCAGGCCGAGATCACCTTCAAGGATTGCAAGGCCGAACCGCTTGGCGCTCCCGGCGAAGGTTGGAGCATCCTCACCCAGGTGCTCGACCGTGCCGCGGTGCTGTGCGCCTTCGAGCAGGTCGGCGGTGCCGACCGCGCGCTGGAGATGGGCCGCGACTACGCGCTCGACCGCATCGCCTTCGGGCGCCAGATCGGCTCGTTCCAGGCAGTCAAGCACATGCTCGCGGATATGTATGTCTCGGCGACGCTGGCGCGCTCCAACAGCTATTACGGCGCCTGGGCGCTCTCCACCGATGCGGCCGAATTGCCCGAAGCAGCCGCCGCGGCGCGCATCAGCGCGACGCAGGCGTTCCAGCACTGCGCCAAGAACAACATCCAGGTCCATGGCGGCATGGGTTTCACCTGGGAGTTCGATTGCCACATGTACTACCGTCGCGCCAACGCCATGGCGCTCGGGCTCGGCAGCCTCACCTATTGGGAAGACCAGCTCATCGATCGCATGCGCAAGAAGAACGCGGCGTAACAACATTCTAGAGAAGTGGTGGGTTACGCCTTCGGCTAACCCACCCTACGGAAGACAGAGAAGCGTAATGAACTTCGACGACACCCCGCAGGAAGCCGAATTCCGCAGCCAAGCCCGCGCCTGGATCGCCGCGAACGCGCCCACGCAGTACGAGGAGGAGCTGCGCAAATCCTCGCTCGGCCGCACGCAGCTCAAGAACGCTGACATCCTCGAGGTCGCAAAAGCCTGGCAGAAGAAGAAGGCCGACGCCGGCTGGGCCTGCCTGCACTGGCCGAAGGAGTATGGCGGGCGCGGATCGTCGCCGATCGAGCGCGTGATCTGGCAGCAGGAGGAGGGCCCGTTCGGCAAGCTCTCCCATATGTTCATCATCGGCCACGGCATGTGCGGGCCGACCATGATGGCGTTCGCGCGCGAGGAGCATAAGCGCAAATATCTGCCGCCGCTCGCTTCCGGCGAGAAGGTCTGGTGCCAGCTCTTTTCCGAGCCGGCTGGCGGTTCCGACGTCGCGGGCTTGCGCACGCGCGCCGAGAAGGACGGCGACGAATGGGTGATCAACGGCCAGAAGATCTGGACCTCGGGCGCGCACTATTCCGACTACGGCATCCTCCTGACGCGCACCGATCCCACCGTACCCAAGCACAAGGGCCTCACCATGTTCTTCCTGGACATGAAGAGTCCGGGCGTCGAGGTGCGGCCGATCAAGCAGGCGAGCGGCGCGTCCGACTTCAACGAGGTCTATTTCACCAACGTCCGCATTCCCGATCACCAGCGCCTCGGCGAGGTCAATGACGGCTGGAACGTCTCGCTGACCACGCTGATGAACGAGCGCATGTCGATCGGTGCGGGCGTGGCGACAGGCTTTCCGGAGCTGTTCGACTATTGCTCCGGCCTGATGCTGGAGGATGGACCGGCGATCGAGAACGCAGCGGTGCGCTCGAAGCTCGCGAACTGGGCGGTGAAGGCGAGCGGGCTGAAATACACCAGCATGCGCGCGATCTCGGCGCTGTCGAAAGGCGAGCGGCCGGGGCCTGAAAATTCCATCGGCAAGCTGGTCGCTGGCTCCATGATCCAGGACGTTGCGGCCTACGCGCTCGATCTGCAAGGAGCCGGCGTGATCAGCGGTTCTGAAGACGCCGAAGTCGCCGGCCGCTTTCAGGCGATGCTGCTGCGCGCGCCGGGTACGCGCGTCGAGGGCGGCACCGACGAGATCATGCGTAACATCATCGCCGAGCGAGTGCTGGGACTGCCCGGCGACATCCGCGTCGACAAGGACGTGCCGTTCAACAAGATCCCGACGAAGGGAAGATGAGTTCGAAAAGTAGGGTGGGTTAGCCCCGCGGATGCGCGAAGCGCAATCCGCTAGGCGCCTATCCTACGCAGAAGTGAGGTCCGCCATGAATTTCGACGACACGCCGCAGGAAGCCGCATTCCGCGAGACAGCGCGCAAATGGATCGACGCCAACGCGCCGAAGGAGCTCGAGGCTGAGCTATCGAAATCCTCGCTCGGCCGCATCCGGCTTGCGAAGCACGACATCGTCGATGTCGGCAAGGCCTGGCAGAAGAGGAAGTTCGAAGGTAACTGGGCCTGCCTGCACTGGCCGAAGGAATATGGCGGGCGCGGCGCGACGCCGATCGAGCGCGTGATCTGGCAGCAGGAGGAGGGCGTCTACGGCAAGCTGACGCAGCCGTTCCAGATCGGCGAGGGCATGTGCGGCCCGACCGTGATGGCCTGGGGCAGCGAGGATGCCAAGCGCCGGTACTTGCCAAAACTCGCCGCGGGCGAGGAGATCTGGTGCCAGCTTTTCTCCGAGCCGTCCGCCGGCTCGGACGTCGCAGGGCTCCGCACGCGCGCGGAGAAGAAGGGCGACAGTTGGGTCGTCAACGGCCAGAAGATCTGGACCTCGGGCGCGCATTATTCCGACTATGGCCTCCTGATCGCGCGCACCGATCCGAACGTGCCCAAGCACAAGGGCCTCACCATGTTCTTCCTGGACATGAAGAGCCCAGGGGTCGAGGTCCGCCCGATCAAGCAGGCCAACGGCATGCAGGAGTTCAACGAGGTCTATTTCACCGACGTGGTGATCCCCGACAGCCAGCGCCTCGGCGCCGTCGGCGAAGGCTGGAGCGTTTCGCTGACCACGCTGATGAACGAGCGCATGTCGATCGGCGCGCGGCTCGCGACCGGCGTGCCGGAGATGTTCGAGTTCTGCTCCAAACTGATGCTGGAGGATGGCCTCGCCATCGACGATCCCGCGGTGCGCTCGAAGCTCGCGAGCTGGGCGGTGAAGTCGAGCGGGCTGAAATACACGAGCTACCGCGCGATCTCGGCGCTGTCGAAGGGCGAGCGGCCTGGCCCTGAAAACTCGATCGGAAAGCTGGTGTCGGGCCTGATGCTACAAGACATCGCCGCTTACGCGATGGACCTCCAGGGCGCGGCCGGCGTTCTCACGGGAATGGACGAGGAAACCGCGCACGGCCAGTTCCAGCAGATGCTGCTGTCCTCGCCCTCGATGCGCATCGCGGGCGGCACCGACGAGATCCTGCGCAACATCATCGCCGAGCGCGTGCTGGGCCTGCCCGGTGACATCCGCGTTGACAAGGACGTGCCGTATAACAAGATCCCCACGAAGGGACGTTGATTTGGAATCGTAGGGTGGGTTAGCGACGCGTAACCCACTAGTGCTCTCAATGACGATCGATAGAAGAGGTGGGTTACGCCTTCGGCTAACCCACCCTACGGAAGACAAAGGTTGCGCCATGGATGCGAAATCACCCAACGCCCGCTACGCCACCGAAGATCGCATCGGGGTGCTCGAGGAGCTCCTCAACGAGCGCTACTCCGTGCGTGCATTCCTGCCGAGGGAGGTCGACCGCGCGACCATCGAGCACGTGCTGAGGACCGCCCAGCGCACCGCGTCCTGGTGCAACAGCCAGCCCTGGCAGGTGCTGATCGCCAGCGGCGCGGCCAAGGAGCGCTTTCACAAGGCGATCTATGCGGAAGCCGCATCCGGCGCCAAGGACGACCATGATTTCACCCCGCCGCGCGAATATGTCGGCGTCTACCTCGAACGCCGCCGCGAGAGCGGCTTTCAGCTCTACAACACGCTGGGCATTGCCCGCGGCGACAAGGCGGCCTATGCCAAGCAGGCGCTGGAGAATTACAATTTCTTCGGCGCGCCGCATGTGGCTGTGATCCACACCAACGAGCCGCTCGGGATCTACGGCGCGATCGACTGCGGTGCTTATGTCAGCAATTTCATGCTCGCCGCCCAGGCGCTCGGGCTCGGCACCATTCCGCAGGCCGCGCTTGCGCGCCACTCCGGGCTGATCCGGCGTCACTTCAACTTGCCCGACGACCGCCGCGTCGTCTGCGGCATCTCGTTCGGCTATGCCGATCACGCTCACAAGGTCAACAGCTACCGCACCTCGCGCGCGAGTGTTGCGGATACTGTGACCTTCGCGGACGAGTGAGATTCTCCTACGTCGTCATTGCGAGCGAAGCGAAGCAATCCAGAATCCCACCGAGGAGACATCTCTGGATTGCTTCGCTTCGCTCGCAATGACGACGATGAAGTAGTCTTCTCTCAACTTTCGTCGGACGACCGGAGTGACACGTAGCAAAACCCCGGTCGCTGTGCGACCGAGGCTTGTTTGCCGAAAGCGAGATCTCAGTACATCCCGTACGCGCAGACGTTCACGACGCGGACGCGCAGGCCGTGGCGGGTCTGGATGGCGCGCTCCTGGTAGCAGTTGCTGACGCCGGTGTTGACGTAGAGGCCGCCATAACCCCAGCCCCAGCCGGGACCCCAGTGATGGTGGAAGCCGTGGGCCGATGCAGCGTTGGGCGCGAGGGCGGCAACACCGAGCGAGCCGGCGGCGATCAGACCAAGTGCAAGCTTGCGAAACATCTTCATTCTCCAGTTTGGCGCAAGGCCGTTGTTGTGTCCCTGCGTTTCGGTCGAGCCGAGCTGCGAATCCGTTCACGCCATGACGGGAGAATCGTGTTTCAGGACTGTTTCGTCGGTTGCGGAGGGTAAAAATGTTCGCTGAAGGTGGCGCCTCAAATCCGACTCGTCGTCCCGGGGCGCGCGAAGCGCGAGCCCGGGACCCATAACCACAAGATTTGGCTTGGCGAAGATTGGTAACCACGATCTCGCGCCACAACCGCTTCCTGTGGTTATGGGTCCCGGCCTTCGCCGGGACGACGAGCGAATATGGGGCTCGCTCACCCGATCCCCAACCGCCAATCTGCCAATCCAGACTTGCGCTTCTCAAAACCGCGGCGGCCGCTTTTCCGCGAACGCCTTGATGCCTTCCTTGATCTCGTCGCCGCGCATGCTGTCGCGATGGCGCTGGTCGGCGGCGGCCTCATTGAGCTCGCCGCGGGCGAATTCGTTGATGGCGCGCTTCATGCCGCGCATCGCGTTCGGCGCGTTGCCGGCCAGGATCGCAGCTAACTTGTCGATCTCCTCGTCGAGCGATTCCTCCGGCACCATGTCGGTGAGATAGCCGATCCGCAGCATCTCCGGCGCACTGATCTTCTGCGCGGTCAGGAATAGTCTTTTGGCGTTGTCGACGCCGAGACGCGTCACGTAGCGCTTGATGCCGCTCTTGTAGTAGTGCAGCCCGAGCCGCGCCGCGGGCATGAACATCTCGGCGGTATCGACGCCGATGCGGAAATCGCAGGCGAGCGCGAGGTCGGTCGCGCCGCCATAGACGCCGCCGTTGAGCCGGCAGATCGTCGGCACGCCGAGATCCTCCAGCCGGTTGACGACCACCTCGAACGCCGAGCCGGCACTCTGCTGCTCCTTGGCGCTCACCGCGCGCTCGGCCACCGAGTTGAGGTCGTAGCCCGCGGAGAAGGCGCGCCCCGTGCCGGTGAGCACCAGCACGCGGATTGCGGGATCCGCCTCGATCCGGTCGAACAGCTTCATGAGCTCGCCGAGATCTTCGGCCTGGAGCCGGTTGAGATGCTTCGGGCGGTTGAGGCGGATGGTGGCGCGCGCGCCGGTGATTTCGAGCACGGGGCTGCTGGCCGCGTCGGCTGTCTCCGACATTCTTGTCTCCGTTTATTTGTTCTCGAGCGCGCGGCGCTTGGCTTCCGCATCGATGGTCTCGGCGAGATCCGGATGACGCGCCATCAGCACGCGGAAGTCGACGAGGTCGAGCACCAGGAGCCGCGATACTTTCGTGGTCGCGACGTTGGCGCCGCGCACATTGTTGCCGAGCAGCGCCATCTCGCCGAAGAAGGCGCCCTCGCCGAGCTGCACCTTCTTGCCAGGCAGATCGACCTCGACCTCGCCGGCCGCAATGAAATACATGCAGTCGCCCTGCTGGCCCTTCCGGATGATCATGGTGCGGGCCGGCAGCTCCATGGTGCGCAGCATGTGGGTGACGTCGGCGATCGCTGCGGGGCCGAGGGCGGCGAAGAACGGCACCTTGCTGACGGACTCCCAGGTCTTCAGGAAATTGTCGCGCCGGGTCTCGGCGGCGAATCCGGTCGCCAAAATACCGGTCCAGAGCCCGAACACGCCGAGGCCGGAGATCATCACCAGCGCCGCCACCATGCGGCCGAGCGGCGTCACCGGCACGACATCGCCATAGCCCGTGGTCGTCAGGGTCACCACCGCCCACCACAGCGCGGCCGGGACGCTGCCGAAGGTCTGCGGCTGCACGTCCCGCTCCAGGAAATATTCGGCGACCGAGGCGAGGAAGACCACCATCAGGAAGATCACGAGCACGCTGATCAGTGGGCCCGATTCCAGCACCAGCACGCGGCGAAGCTGCCGCAGGCCGGGAATGCCCGGCACCACCTTCATGACCCAGAGCACGCTGAGCAGCCAGGCCGTTCTGGGTTCGATGCCCAAGATCAGTGCTGTCGGGACGGCCAGCGCCCCGATCGCGTCGACCAGCCCTGCGGAGGTGGACATGTAGAGCGAAAGACGCCGTTGCCGCGCCATGTGGCGCAGCCGGACCACCCATTCGAACACGAAGTAGAGAAGGCAGGCCCACAGCAGGCCATCGAGCCAGCGGTACGCCGCCTCATAGGCCGGGTTGACCGTCAGCAGCACCATGGCCGCGACACCGAGGATCACCGCGCCATACGCCGCCTTGGTCATGTTGCGGCCGGCCGTGGCGGCTACGAACTGCGCCAGAGCGGGGATCAAGGATTTGCACATGCGGGGAGGCGGCCCGGGTCTGGGGATAGGATTTGGAGGTCCCGGTTGGGACGTCGGCGCCAAAGTGCCCGTGCGGGCGGGGGGCGTCAACGACGGGCAAGGACAGTTTGACCGGCGGCGTCAAAAGGAAGCCGATCGGGCGGCGTCACCGGCCGGTCTCGATCCGCCATGCCGGGGAGGTGACAGGCAGACCGGCCACTACTTGAAATGCGGCGGCTCGTCGTAGCCGCGGCGGCTGCTGAAGAACAGCAGGACCATCAGGCCGACGCCGACGATCACGGAGAACCCTGCGCCCAGGGCGAGCGCCACGTAGCCTTCCGTCGGGATCGGGTCTCCCTCGACCGCCATCGCGGAATAGGCGAAATAGCCAACCGCCGCCAGCATTCCCAGGAGGAGGATGACGAGGAGTGTACGCATGCCGCGTTCTCCGGTTGTATTCGGCACCCCAACGGTTGCGGATCGGGAGGGTTCCCGGGGTTCCGAACGCTGATCCAGGCGAAATGCCGGGTCGTCTTCGAGCTCGGTTGCTGCGCCTGCGAGATCAGGCGCTCTGTGCGGTCTTCACCACCACGACATTGGTGTCGTCGTGCGGCGCGGGGGCGTCCTTCTCCACCTCGGCGGCATGGCGCTTCAGGTAGTCGCGGCGCATACCTATCTCGTCGCGGACGAATTCATAGCCGAGCTTGAACGTGTCGAGTCCATCGGTACTGATCGTGCCGTCCCGGAGCCCGATGATCGCGCCGCGCAGAATGCCCTCGAGCTCGTCCTGAAGACATTCGAGCTGATCCAACGAATGGGCCTGCTCGATGCGCTCGCCGATGTCGAGGATCGCGGTGGACAGCTCGCTGGCCTTCTCCGGTGCGATCTGGGTGATCTTGGCGTAGATCGCGGCGAAGATAGAGCCGATGACGCTGAGCGCGGCAGCGCCCAGGTACATCATGTCGCTGTACTTATCCATGAACGACTTGGTGTCGTCGTTGATGTAGTCGGCCGCGCCCTGATGCGCCATCACGAGGGCGTCCTTCTCGGTGGAGGCCGGCTCGATGCGCGTGGCAAAGCCGCTATCGAGCCCGAGCGCAGACTTGTTCTCGTAGATGATGCGCGCGAGGTCGCCGGCCGTGGTCACGGACATCCTGGACTGTGCGACCAGAAGCCATTCGAGCCCGATCGTATCGAAGGACCTGCTGCTGATTGGTCTTGATCACCTTGGGGCGCCGCGGCGGCTGCTGCTCGGTGGGTGCCGTCGGGCCTACAGTACTCAGGGCAGCACTCTGGCCTTACGCTGGGTGGCGGGCGGCGGATTTGCCGGCTGCGCGCGCCTGAAAATTCGTACATGCCTGAAAAAAGAACGATATTCTCTACCTGGGGATGATAGCTTCCTGGCAGGAGAATGCAAATTTTGAGCCGAAGGTAACCTGACTTGGCGCGTCCGCGTCGATTGGTCGTCCTATCGCCGTTCGGCCACAGTTGGCGATTTTCGAGTTCCCCCCGGATGCATTCCGCCGCGGGAAATGTCATAAAAGATCGATCCCGGAGATTTGGCCGGGTCCAAGAAGAAGTTGCGCTGAACGCTCCATTTTTGCTTCCCACGTCAATGAGGGCGTCAGCTTTGTCGTTTCCACCCATGTCATCGGCGGTTCCGGTTGAAGCGCTCATTGGCTGGATGATGCTGCTTACCTTCAAGCACATCATCGCCGATTTCGTGCTGCAAACCGCTTGGATGGCGCACGGCAAGGACCAGAAGCACGGCTGGGGTCTGCCGCTGCTGGTGCACTGCCTGATTCACCTTGCGGTTGCGCTGCCGCTGATCCTGATCGTGGCGCCACGATTCTGGTTCGTGGCGCTGATCGATTTCGCGATTCACATTACGGTCGACCGGGCCAAGGGTCTTGTCTCGGCCAATTTCGGCGTCAACCAGGAGCACCCCTGGTTCTGGACCCTGATCGGCGTCGACCAGGCGCTGCACCACCTCACCGGTTTCGGTCTCTCCATCTTCATGGCCGCCAACTGACGCCGGGGCGCTCCCGATGGGGGCTCGGCCTCATGGTTCGCCCGGCGATGCAAAGCATCGTCCGGAGACGAGCCAAGCGGCGCTCCTCACCATGAGGGTCAAAGATCTTCCCGCAAACCCAGACTTCATCCTGAGGAGCCCGCCGAAGGCGGGCGTCTCGAAGGATGCGCCGCAACGGGACCGCCCGCGCCTGATTCGCGGCCTGGGCGCAACAACCCTGCGGAACTACCGGTCAGTGTGGTTAACCTTTCATTAGAGAATTGCGCTGCATCTTCGGCGTCGAGGGAGAACTGCAATGTTTTCAAGCCGCGACGCCTACGAAAGCGATTTCTGCCCGGTCCGCGACGAACTCCTTGGCGAGATGTATCGCGCCAGTGAAAGCGGCCTGCCGAGGCTGGTTGAGAGTGTTTCCCCCGAGGTCCGCGCGAGGCTGGCGCTGTTCTGCTACCGCCGCAGCCACCTGCATTCGCTGGCGGTCGCGATCGCGGCGAGCTGCAGCGAGCGCGACCTGGTCGATAACGGCGGCCGCGTCGGCTCGACGCTCTACGCGCTGTCGCGCGAGCGCTCGGCCAAATCGACATTGTCCGTGTCGGGCGGTCGCAAGCCGATTACGCTATCGACCAAGCCGCTCTCTGTGCTCGCGCCACTTGAGGACGAGCTCGACGACGACGACCTCGCCGAGGCCGTTCCGGCTTAGACTACCGCGATCACCGGCAGTCCGAATTTCCGCCGCGCCATGGCGCATTCGGCGTCGCCCGGCATGCAGGTGCGGCAGACCTCCGGCCGCACCTGATAGATGCCGCAGGCGGTCGCCGTCCCGATCTCTCCTTGCAAAGCCGCGCAGCGATCGCCCTCGCAGCGCATGCCCGATTGCCGATCGTTGACGAGCTTTTCCGGGATCAGCGCAAGTTCATCATCGCTCTCGATCGAGAAGCGCGGCCAGTTTGCCGAATAGGCACAACAGGCGCCGCAAGCCTGGCAGCAGGTCGACAGGTCGACGGCGAACGTCCCATCAATCGCCATTACGTATCCTTCGGCGGGCCCCAGACCAGGCTCTGCCGCCATTTCGCGCGCAGCACGTCGCGCCGCTCCGGATATCTCTCGTCGAGATAGGTCGCCTCCACGACGCGATCGGTGCGGAAGCTGCGGAAGTCGCTGCGCAGCTCGCACCAGGCCGCGAGCAGGCGGACCGCTTCGAGATAGCCGACCGCGATCGGCCAAATCATGCGCTCGCTGGGGCGGCCCTGCTCGTCGCGATAGCGCAGCATGATCTTCTTGCCTTCATGGATCTGGGTGCGCGTGCGCACCATGTCCATGCGGTCAGGCTCCCTGTTCCAGCTTGGCCGGGCGCGGCTTGCGGGCTCCAGCACGAACGGCCGCAGCCGTTCGGGCACAGTGTCGGCGATCTTGGCCATGAGGTCTTCGGCGGCACGCGCCAGTGCCGCGTCGGCATGGCCAGCGACCCATTGCGCCCCGAGCACCGCCGCCTCGATCTCGTCAGGTGTCAGCATCAACGGTGGCAGGTCAAAGCCCTTTTCCAGGATGTAGCCCATGCCGGCCTCGCCGCGGATCGGCACGCGCTGGCCGATCAGCGTGGCGATGTCGCGATAGACGGTGCGCTTGGAGGTCTCGAGCTCGGCCGCGATCGCGTCGGCCGTGAGCGGTTTGCGGCTGCGCCTCAGCACCTGGATGATCTGAAACAGCCGGTCGGCACGTCTCATGACAGTTCTCTTCGCAAATCCGTGATCGCAGGCGGCTCAAAAAACGGCGCGCGGCTGCTGACAGGATGTTGGCAGCAGGGGAGTTCTATACCGGGACAACGCTTCGACAGAAGAGGATTTGTCCATGTTCATTCCCACCCAATTCGGCACGGCCGTCCCGTTATGGCGGGTACAGGCCTCGCTGCACGCCTTGCTGCCTACTTGGGCGTTCGGGCGCCTCATGTCACTCGATCTGATGTTCATCGACTTCCGCCTTGCGTTGGTGAGCCTTGTGACCCGCTCGCTGGTCCAGGTCGCGAACGCGTTGGTCCGCCACCTCATGGGCCGGGCCTGGCGGGGGGCTCGTTTCACCAAGGATATCACGGCTGCTGCCACCATGGTGGCAGCAGCCGGACGATAGGTTCCATCGCATCTTTCGAGGATCAGGAGCGCGAGACATGATCACCCTTTACGGCTTCGGTGTCGGATTCGGCCTGCCGGAAATCAGCCCTTTCGTCACCAAGACCGAGGTGCAGCTCAAGATGGCGGAGCTGCCGTATCGGAAGGAGCGGGCGATGCCGCCCGCCTCGCCCAAGGGGCAGTTGCCCTTCATCGACGATGATGGCGAGGCGGTCGCCGATTCCACCTTCATCCGCGCCCATATCGAACGCCGATACGGATTCGATTTCGACGCCGGCCTCAGCCTGCAGCAGCGCGCGCAGGCCTGGGCCTTCGAGCGGATGATCGAGCATCACGTCTACTGGGCGCTGGTCGGGGCGCGCTGGGTCGATCCGGTCAATTTCGCCAAGGGGCCTGCGCACTTCTTCGACGGCGCGCCGGAGCACAACCGTGAGAAGCTGCGCGAGGATGCGCAATTTCGGGTCGCCGAGAATTATCTGCTCTCCGGTCTCGGCCGCCATGCGCCTGATGACGATGTCGATCTCGCCGTACGCTCGCTGTTTGCGCTTTCGGTGCAGCTCGGCGACAAGTCCTATCTGATGGGCGACAAGCCGTGCGGCGTCGATGCGACCGCCTTCGGCGCGCTCGCCGGAATCCTCACGCCGTTCTTCGAATCCAAGCTGCGCGGGCGGGCCGAGGAGTTTCCGAACCTCACCGCCTATGTCGACCGGATGATGGTCAAGTACTATCCGGAGTTTGCCTGGAGCAGGCTTGCTCAGGCTGCCTGAAGCTCGGCGCCACGCCGCGCAAAAAAGAGCCGGCCCATGGGGCCGGCTCTGATCGTCTCGAACCGAAAGCTGTGCTTACTTGACCAGCGTATACTTGCCATTCTTCACCGTGAGCAGGATGCGCGAGCGCTCATCGAGGCCGTAGCGATCCTTTTCGGTGAAGTTGTAGACGCCCTGACTGGCCGCCAGTTCCTTCTCCGTCAGCAGGGCCTGGCGGATGGCCTCGCGAAACTCCGGCGTGCCCGGCTTGGCCGTCTTCAGTGCAGCCGGAATGATGCGTTTGAGAAGCTCGAAGGCGTCGTAGGAGTGACCGGCAAACTGGCTGCGGCTGTTCGGGCCGTACTTCGCTTCATAGGCGGTGTTGAGCGCAAGGCCCGGCTTCTTCGTCTGCGCCTCGTCCGGCTGGTCTTCCGGATCCATCACCGGGCCCGAGGCCATCAGCACGCCTTCCGCGGCTTTGCCGGCGATGCGGATGAAGTCCATGCTGGCAGCGCCGTGGGTCTGGTAGATCAGCCCCTGATAGCCGCGCTCGCGCAGCTCGGTCTGCGGCAGCGCGGCCGCGGTGCCGGAGGCGCCGACCAGGATCGCGTCGGGATTGGCAGCGACGAGCTTCAAGACCTGCCCGGTCACCGAGGTGTCGGGACGCGCGAAGCGCTCCTCGTCGACGACGGTCACGCCCATCGGCACGGCCTGCGCCTTCAGGTCGTTGAACCAGAGGTCACCGTAAGAATCGGAGTAGCCGATATAGCCGACGGTCTTCACGCCCTTGGACTTCATGTGGTCGTAGAGCACCTTGCCCACGATCGGGATCGGCTGCGGCATCGCCACCGACCACTTCATGCGGTCCGGCGTGATCGGAAACGGCGCGAGGCCGAAATGCGGAATGCCGGCTTCGTTGGCGACGTTGGAGACGGCGATCGTCGGCGGCGTCAGAGCCGAACCCATGATGATGTCGGCCTTGGATTCCGTGACGAAGCGGCGAGCGTTGGTGGTCGCCGTCGTCGGGTCGCCGCCGTCGTCGAGCACGATCACCTTCAGCGGCACGCCGCCGATCTCCTTCGGCACGAATTCCAGCGCGTTGCGCTCGGGAATGCCAAGGGCCGCGCCCGGGCCAGTCGTGGTGGTGGTGATGCCGATGGTGATTTCATTGGTCTGCGCCAGCGCCGGCAGTGCGAGCGTCGCGGCGGCGATCGCGGCGGTCAGGTAAAAGCGTCTCATCTATTCCTCCCTTTACGTGTTTCTTTGAAAGCAGAAATCGGGGGTTAATTCAGCCCCGTCTTTGGATGGTGTGGCGATTTAGCTCCCGATGAATTTCGTCACCATTTCCGGAGGAAACGGCGCCGATTTCAGCTTGTCCGGGTCGGCCGGGTCGCGGCCGACCAGGACGCGGGTCTCGAAGGCTTCGATTGCCAGCGCCTCGCCCTTGTAGACGTTGTGCTTCACCTCGAAGCTCGAGCGCTTGATGCTCTCGATCCGGGTCTCGATGGTGATCCAGTCGCCATGGGTCGAGGGGATGTAGAATTTCGCCCGCGTGTCGACCATGGGAATGCCGACCAGGCCATATTTGTGGACCAGGTCCTGCTTCGAGAAGCCGGCCTTCTCGAACAGGACCGAGGTCGAATCGTCGAACATGCCGAAATAGCGCGGGTAATAGACGATGTTAGCGGGGTCGCAATCGCCCCACTGGATCTGTACGTCGCGCCGGTTCACGAACATGTCGCGCCCCTACGATTGCCGTTCTTACTTCGGCGCCATGCGCAGCGAGGCGTCGAGGCGCACCACTTCGCCGTTGAGGTAGGGATTTTCCACCATGTGCAGCGCGAGCGCGGCGAATTCGTCCGGGCTGCCGAGCCGGCGAGGGAAGGGGATCGCTGCGGCGAGCGAGTCCTGGGCCTCCTGCGGCAGGTTGGCGAGCAAAGGCGTCAGGAACAGCCCGGGCGCGATGGTGAGCACGCGGACGCCGAACTGAGCGAGCTCACGCGCGATCGGCAGCGTCATGCCGACGATGCCGCCCTTGGAGGCCGAATAGGCCGACTGTCCGATCTGGCCGTCATAGGCAGCGACCGACGCGGTGTTGATGATGACGCCGCGCTCGCCGGTGGCCTGCGGCTCGAGCTTGGACATCTCGGTCGCGGCGAGGCGCAGCATGTTGAAGGTGCCGATCAGGTTGACCTTGACCACCTTGTCGAAATCGGAGAGCGCCATTGGTCCGTCGCGGCCGACGACGCGCTTTGCAACGCCGATGCCGGCGCAGTTGACCAGCACGCGCGCCGGGCCATGCGCCTTAGCGGCCTGCGCGATCGCGGCTTCGGCGGAAGCCGCATCGGAGACGTCGCAGGCGACCGCGACGCCCTTGATCTCGGCGGCGACGGTCTCTGCGAGCTTGGCATTGAGATCGCAGACCGCGACCTTGGCGCCCTGCGCCGCCAGTTTACGCGCGGTGGCAGCACCAAGTCCCGATGCGCCGCCGGTGACGATGACTGCCTGATCCTTCAACAACATGGCGTTCTCCTTCGAATTCGAATGCGATCGGATCGATCGATCTGCTCCCTCCCCCCGTTCTTACGGGAGAGGGTTGGGGTGAGGGGCTGCTTCCGCAAAAGAGGTGAAAGACGGACACGCGGAGAGTCCCCCTCACCCGAATTTGCGCTTCTGCGCAAATTCGATCTCTCCCCGCAAGCGGGGCGAGGTGAAGGGAACGCCGGGGCCGACTGTTTCACGACAAATCTCGTCCTGTTAGCCGACCGATATCACACGGTCCGATGGATTGGCAGCGTAGAGCTCCTCGATCAATGCGGCGCGATGTTCGAGCACCGCGCGCTGGTTGATCGAACCCTTGTCCGTGACCTCGCCCTTGTCGATCGACAGCGGCGCGTCCAGCAGGATCGCGCGCGTAATTCGTGTCGAGGAGCCGGTGGCGGTACTGAGGAAACGGATCAGGCGCTCGCGAAAGGCGTCGCGGACCAGACGGTCTCGCGCGGTCACGACGAGATCGTCGGCCGCCAGCGTCGGATTGATCAGGCGGCAGCCGTCGAGGTCGAGCACCACGAGCGCGGAGATCTCGTCGCGATTGATCCCGGCGATGACGACGTCGCGCACCAGCGGCGCGCAGGCCGCGATGAGGCGGGCGCGAAGCGGGCCGACGCTGACCCACGTGCCGCTCGCGAGCTTGAAATCCTCGCTGACACGGCCGTCGAAATCGAAGCCGGCATTGAGATCATCGGGGTCGGCAGGCTTCAGCGCATCGCCGAGCTTGTAAAAGCCTTCCTCGTCGAAGGACTTTGCGGTCACGTCCGGCTGGCGCCAGTAGCCGGGCATCACGTTCGGGCCCTTACAGCGGACTTCCAGCTTGCCGTTGTTCGGCACGAGCTTGGCATCATTGCCCGAGACAGGCAGACCGACATGGCCGGAGCGGCTGGTGCGCGGATTGACCGACATGAAGAACGGTGCGGTCTCGGTCGCACCTAAGCCGGTCAGCATCGGTACCCGATAGCCCTTCTCCTTGACCGCGAGCTCGTCGAGGCTGTTCCAGACGAAGGGCGAGAGAGCCGCGCCGGAGAAGAACATCGCGTGCAGCCGGTCGAAGAATTTTGCGCGCAGGGCCTGGTCGTCGCGCAAGTAGGGCAGCAGCGATTCATAGCCCTTGGGGACATTGAAATAGACCGTCGGCGAAATCTCCTGGAGATTGCGCACGGTCTCCTCGATGCCGCCGGGCATCGGCTTGCCGGCGTCGAGATACATCGAGCCGCCGTTGTAGAGCGTCAGTCCGATATTGTGGTTGCCGCCGAAAGTGTGGTTCCAGGGCAGCCAGTCGATGATGACGGGTGGTTCGTCCTTGAGGAAGGCGAGCGTCTCGCGCAGCATCACCTGGTTGGCGCAGATCATGCGCTGGGTGTTGATGACGGCCTTGGGATTGCCGGTCGAGCCGGAGGTCAGCAGGAATTTTGCGATCGTGTCCGGGCCGATCTTGTCGTGCACCTCGTCGAGCGCGGGATGGATCGGTGTCGCGATGAGATCGGCGAGCCGCGTGACGTCGCGTCCGGCCACGGTGCCGTAGGATGCGGCGATCTCGGTTCCGAGCGAGACGTTGGCAAGAAGCGCATCCGCGAACTTGTCGGCGTCCTCGGCGAAGACGAGTCCGGGCGTCAGGAGCTGCATCAGATAGGACAGCTTGCCGTAGTCCTTCGACACCAGCGAATAGGCCGGCGACACCGGGCAGAACGGAATGCCGGCGTAGAACGCGCCGAACGCGAGCAGGGCATGATCGATCGAATTGCCGGAGAGAATCACGACCGGCTTGTCCGCCGACAGGCCACGCTGGATCAGGGCCGAGGCGATGTGCCGGCTCGCCGTGAGCAGCTCGGCATAGGTGATCTTGCGCCAGCCGCGTCCGCCTTCGCGCTCCGCCATGAAGATGCGGTCGGGCGTGGTCTTTGCCCAATGATGCAGGCGGTCGGTGATGCGGACGGGATAGTCGCCGAGCGGCTGCTTCGGCCTGAGGTAAATCGTGCCGTCCTCGCGCCGCTCGATATTGACGGCGGGATCGCCGAACGAGATCGGCCGCAGCGGGAATGTGCTCATGCCGCGCTCCGTGGTGGAAGAGGACGGCTGCGCGCTCATGACTTCGGCTTCACCTTGGCGGTCTTGTGCTCGAGGAACTCGCGGATCCTGCGCTTTGCCTCCTTGTCGCTCTGCGCCACCGTCGCCATCAGCGATTCCATCAACAGGCCGGTCTGCGGATTGGCTTCTGCGATCATCGGCAGCGCCTGGAGCACGGCAAAATTCGTCAGCGGCGCATTGGAGGCAATGCGGGTGGCAAGCTCCAGCGCCTTGCCGAGTCCATTGCCGGCTTCCGTCACGTATTGCGCAAAGCCGTAGGAAGCGCCTTCGGTCGCCGAATAGACGCGCCCCGTCAGCATCATATCCATCATCCGCGCCACTCCGATCAGTCGCGGCAGCCGCACCGATCCGCCGCCGCCGACGAAGATGCCGCGCTGCCCCTCCGGCAGCGCGAAATAGGTCGAGGGCTCGGCGACGCGGATATGCGCGGCACAGGCCAGCTCCAGCCCGCCGCCGATCACGGCGCCTTTCAGCGCGGCGATGACCGGCACGCGGCTGTACTGGATGCGATCGAACACCCGGTGCCACATCTGCGAATGCAGGAGCCCGCCGGTGGCGTCGTGGTCGGTCAATTCGGAGAGGTCGAGGCCGGAGGAGAAATGGTCGCCGATGCCGTGGATGACGACCGCGCCGATATCCTCGGGCAGCGTCGCGAAGCAGTCGCCGATTTCCAGAATGATGCCGTCGTTCAGCGCATTGCGCTTGGCCGGCCGGTTCAGACCCACGGTCAAAACCCTGTCCGCCCTCTCGATCTTGAGCAGCCCGGCGGCACCCGCGCTGGCGGCTTCGGCGTTTCCCTGTGTCATTTGCGTCCTTGTCAGAATAGTTATGTTGTATAACGAATTCCGGGGGAGTCAAGGCGGGGCGGATAGGTCAGGATGCGGTTCCTAGCGGGCCATCGAGGTGCTTGGCCGATTTTTGCGACTGACACGTTAGGGATGCGCTTCCTTTGCGGCCAACCTCCGCTCGTCACCCCTGCGAAGGCCGTTCCGCACCATCAACCTCAGGGAGCGATGTGGCGCGAGATCGGGGTTACGGGTCGTCGCCAAACCCCTTCCTGTGGCTATGGATCCCGGGCTCGCGACTTCGTCGCGCCCCGGGACGACGAGCCGAGTTTAGGGCGCCGACACTACCCCATTTTTCGTCATTGCGAGCGAAGCGAAGCACTCCAGGAATGTATCCGCGCAGACAGTCTGGATTGCTTCGCTTCGCTCGCAATGACGTCTGTTCGGCTCACATCACCTGATGCACGTCGATCACCACCCGGTCCGCATGGCGTGCGGCGGAGGCGACGAAGATGTGCTGCATCAGCCAACGGTACTTCTCGTGCCCCGTCTCGAACTTCGGCACGGTGCGGAAATAGATCAGTTTCGGATCGACGGGCTCGCCCCGTTTGAGCTTCTGCAGGAGCTCGATCGGGCCGAAGCGCATGCCCTTGTTCTCAACGTAGACAGTGGCGCCGTCGTCGGTCTCGAAGGCGTATCTGGCTTCGAGATCGATCAGTTCGTTGGGGCGGATGGTCTGGAAATCGGCGCCGTAAGGCAGCACCTTGCCGGTGACCGTGCCTTGCACCTCGCCGCCGATGATCGGAATGATGCGGCGAACGCCGATCCCGGTCTCGCCGGCGGTGATGACGTCACCGATGCGCGCGGTGATGGTGAAGACGTATCTTGTTTCGAGGGTGAGGGTCATCGGGTCAGCTCCTGTGTCGTGCCGACGACGCGCCGCCTG
>NZ_JALGCN010000017.1:0-156994 GCF_038085055.1 Bradyrhizobium sp. ISRA442 | reverse complement strand
ATGCAGCGAGCGCGTGGCCTGCAGCCGGGGCCTACGCCTCCTTCACCACCGTCTTTAGATAATTATACGCCTTGATGATCTCGATCAGGCGGTCTTCGGTCGAGCGGTCGCCGCCATTGGCGTCTGGGTGGTGCTGCTTCACCAGTGCCTTGTACTTGGTCTTGACGTCGGCGAGCGTGGCGTCGGGGCCGAGGCCCATCACCTGGAGCGCCTTGCGCTCGGCATTCATCACCTTGCGCGTCTCGGCCTTGGGCTGGGCCTCCGGCCCACGCCGCCAGTTGGCGCGGCCGTTGATCTCCGCGAACATGCTGAACGGATCGAAGGCGCCGTCGATCTCGGCTTCCGTCCCCTTTTTGACGCCGCCATTGGCACCCATCTTCCAGGTCGGGCGGTGGCCGGTCAGCGCATCCTTCTGGTAGCGCGCGACCGCGTCGGCATTCATGCCGGAGAAGAAATTGTAGGATTGGTTGTACTCGCGCACGTGGTCGAGACAGAAGTGCCAGTACTCGCGCGAATTCTCGCGGCCCTTGGGCGCGCGGTGCGTGCCCTTGTTCTGGCAGCCAGTCCACTCGCAATTGACGACGGTCTCGCGCGGCTTCGCTTCCTGCTTGCCTCGCGGCTTGACGCGAATGGAGTCAAAGAATTTGGATGAATCGATCGGCATGGCTGACTTTGACTACGCAATGCAAAAACCTTCAAGTCTTGACATTGCAATTAGGACAAAACCCATAGCCGAAAGCGTCGCTTCGGCGTTTTCAAGAACGGCCGCCAGGAGCAGCCTATGGGCATTGACGACGTGCGATTGCGCACCTTAATGGCTCACATGGCTATCAAAGACACTATCAGCAACAAGTTGCAGGAAGCTTTCACGCCGGAAAGCCTGCAAGTCCTCGACGAGTCACATTTGCATGAGGGCCACGCCGGCCATCGACCGAGCGGCGAAACGCACTTTCGTGTTTATATCGTGTCTGATGCCTTCAAAGGGAAGAGCCGGGTCGAGCGCCATCGCATGATTAATACAGCTCTGGCCGCGGAACTTTCCGGCGGCGTGCATGCATTGGCGATCCACGCGCAGGCGCCCGGCGAAGGTTAAATTCAACTCCACTGTCATGCCCCGCCACCGGGTCTCGCCTTCGGCGAGCCCGATGACAGGCTCCGGCGGGGCATGACACCTACAAGCGTCAGAACGACGTCCCTGCCCGCCTCGGCTTGGCCTCCTCGATCTCAGCCTCGCGCGGCACCGGGGAAATACGGAGCGCGGTGATGCGGTTGCGCTCGCGGCGGAGCACGCGGAAACGGAAGCCGTGGAAGGTAAAGCTCTGGCCGCGGTCGGGGATCGAGCGCGCCTCGTGAATGACGAGGCCGGCCACCGTCGTCGCCTCCTCGTCGGGCAGGTGCCAGTCCATCGCGCGGTTGAGATCGCGAATCGGCACCGAGCCGTCGACCACGACAGAGCCGTCCGGCTGCGCGCGCACGCCGGCCACCACGACGTCATGCTCGTCGGAGATGTCGCCGACGATCTCCTCCAAAATGTCTTCCAGCGTCACCAGGCCCTCGACTTCGCCGTACTCGTCGACGACGAGCGCGAAATGGGTCTTGCGGCGGCGGAAGGCCTTGAGCTGCTCGGAGACCGGGCGCATCTCCGGCACGAACCAGGGCGGCAGCGCGATGGTGGAAACATCGATGCGCGAGGTGTCGCCGTCCGATGCCCTTATCGCGCGCAAAAGATCCTTGGCGTGGAGCACGCCGATGATGTTCTCCGGCTTGTCGCGCCAGAGCGGGATGCGGGTGTATTCGGTCGCCAGAACCTCCCGCACCAGCTCCTCCGCCGGCAGGTCGGCGTTGATCATCATCATCTCGGTGCGATGGATCATGACGTCGGAGACCTGGAGCTCGCGCAGGTCCAAGAGGCCGCCGAGCATGTCGCGGTCGTGCTTCTCGAACTTGCCCTCATGGTGCAGGAGGTCGACCGCGCCGCGCAGGCGCTCGGTCGGCGACAGGATCGCCTGATGCTCGCCGATGGTGACGCCGAACAGCCGCATCAAGATCCGCACCAGGGTCTCGACCACCGAGAGCACCGGCCCCAGAATGAACACGGTGAGCCGCATCGGCCGCGCCACCGCCAGCGCAAGCCGGTCCGGCGCGTTGATGGCGATGGTCTTGGGCAGCACCTCGGCGAAGACGACGACCAGCGCCGTCATCACGCCAGTCGCGTAGAGCACGCCGACCTCGCCGAACCAGGTGGTGAAGATGCCGGTCGCGATCGCGGAGGCGCCGATATTGGCAATGTTGTTGCCGAGCAGGAGCGCGCCGATCAGCCGCTCACGGTTCTCGATCAGCTTTGAGACGATTACGGCGTCGTGATTGCCCTGTTTGGTCAGCCGCAGCATGCTGGCGCGCGAGGCGCCGGTCAGCGCGGTCTCGCTCGCGGCGAAGAACGCCGAGATCAGGAGGCAGAAGACGACGATGGAGAGTCCGAGCCAGTCCATGCACTCCTCGACAGCCGTTCAGCCGTGCCCTTAGGCCTTGTGCGCGAGCTTCTCTTTGAGGAAATCGTGCACCAGCGCCGGCTCGACATCCTTGGCGATGACAGCGCGTCCGACCGCCTCCAGCAGGATGAAGGTGAGCCTGCCGCGCTTGACCTTCTTGTCCTGCGCCATCAGCGCCATCAGCGCGTCGGCATCGGCAAGCCCTTCCTGCGAAAAGCCCGCGATGTCCTGCAGCCGCGTCGGCAGGCCTGCTTCGGACAGGTGACGCTCGACGCGTGCCGCATCCGCTTCGCCGATCATGCCGAGCCTCGCCGAGAACTGCGCCGCCAGCACCATGCCGATCGAAACGCCCTCGCCGTGGAACAGACGATCGGAAAAGCCGGTCGCGGCTTCCAGCGCGTGACCAAAGGTGTGGCCGAGATTGAGCAGCGCGCGCTCTCCGGTCTCGCGCTCGTCGCGCGACACGACGCCGGCCTTGGCGCGGCAGGAGGTCGCGATCGCATGCTCGCGCGCCGAACCGCCCTTGAAGATGTCCGCGTGGTTCTTCTCCAGCCAGGTGAAGAAGGCTTCATCGCCGAGCACGCCGTATTTGGCGACCTCGGCATAGCCGGCGCGGAACTGCCGCGGCGACAGCGTGTCGAGCACAGCGGTGTCGGCGATGACCAGGACCGGCTGGTGGAAGGCGCCGAGCAGATTCTTGCCCTGCGGCGAGTTGATGCCGGTCTTGCCGCCGACGGAGGAATCGACCTGCGCGAGCAGCGAGGTCGGCACCTGCACGAAATCGACGCCGCGACGCAGGATCGCGGCCGCAAAGCCGGCGAGATCGCCGACCACGCCGCCGCCGAGCGCGATGACGAGATCGTTGCGCTCGATTCTTGCCGCGATCAGCGCTTCGCTGACCCTTTCGAGCCCGGCGTAGGTTTTGGAAATCTCGCCTTCCTCGACAACGATGCGCGATGTCGGAATGCCGGCCGCGGCCAGCGACGCCTCAGTGGGCTCTAACCAGTATTTCGCGACCATGCGATCGGTCACAACAGCGGTGCGCACGCCGGGGCGCAAGGCCGCGACCCGCGGGCCGAGCGAGGCAAGCACGTCACGGCCGATGACGATGTCATAGGCGCGATCGCCGAGCGCGACGTCGACGAACACGGGATCAGACTGTTTCAGCGGCGCGGTCATCGTGCGGCACTCGCGACATCAGGGGGTAACTGGGCCCGCCCGCCGAGATGGGCGCGCAGCGTCTCGATGCACTCCTCGACGATCTTGTCGTGCGGCACGTCGCGCGAGGCGATGGTGATATCGGCGTTGCGGTAGACCGGCTCGCGCTCGGTGAGCAGGCGGGTGACGGTTCCCTCGGGGTCGGCGGTCTGCAGCAGCGGACGGTCGGCACGGCGGCGCACGCGGCGCATGATGACGTCATGGTCCGCCTTGAGCCAGATCGAGACCGCCTTGGCGGCGATGCGGGTGCGCGTCTCCTCGCGCATGAAGGCGCCGCCGCCGGTGGCCAGTACCAGGGGGCCGCCGTCGAGCAGCCGCGCGATCACACGCGCCTCGCCGTCGCGGAAATGCGGCTCGCCATGGCGCTCGAAAATCTCCGGTATGGTCATGCCGGCCGCTGCCTCGATCTCCGTGTCGGCGTCGATGAAGGGCAGCTTGAGCCGCGCCGCCAGGCGCCGGCCGATGGTGGATTTGCCGACCCCCATCATGCCGACCAGCACGAGCGAGCGTGTTCCCAGCGCCGACAGAATCTCGGCCTCAGGCGAACCCAGTGCTGGCAACGCGGCGTCGGACATGTCCCTCGCTCAATCTGCCGCCTGATGCGACATCCGGCCACCTATACTACCCCCCAAGCGGCCCTCGCCAGAGGACTCTTGCTATGAAACGGCGAACATGTTGGATGATTTCATTGGTTAATTTGCCACGCCGCGAGACCTCGCTCGATGCCCAGCCTGTTCCGGTTCCTGACGGTCGTCGCCGTGATCGCCGGCATCCTCTATGGCGTGATCTTCGCGCTGGCGAACTTCGTCACGCCCAAGCCGCGGGAAATGACGGTGACGATCCCGCCTGACAAATTTCTCAAGAAATAGCAGCTAGGCTTGCGGGCATGCGCGCCAAGCCTTCTACCGACAAGCCTTCGACCAACAAGCCCTCCGATGCCAGGCTCATCGGCCTGTTCCTCGACATGCTCGCGGCGGAACAGGGCGCCGGCGCCAATACGCTCGATGCCTACCGCCGCGACCTCACCGATTTCTCGGAGTTTCTGGCCCGCGTCGGCCACAGCTTCACCGATGCCGAGACGCAAGTCCTGCGCGACTATCTCGCCGATCTCGACGGCCGCGGCTTCAAATCCTCCAGCGTCGCGCGGCGGCTGTCGGCGATGCGGCATCTCTATCGCTTCCTGCTGAACGAACGCATCCGAACCGATGATCCCGCGGCGATCCTGTCCGGGCCGAAACGCGGCCGCGGCCTGCCGAAGGTGCTGTCGATAGCGGATGTCGACCGCATGCTCTCCCGCGCCAAGGAAATGAGCGAGGCGGCGGATGCGTCGGCGTCACAGCGGCTGCGCTCTTTGAGGCTCTATTGCCTGCTCGAGGTGCTCTACGCCACCGGCTTGCGCGTCTCCGAACTGGTGGCGCTGCCGCGCTCGGCGGCCAAGCGCGATGCCCGCATGATCGTGGTGCGCGGCAAGGGCAACAAGGAACGGCTGGTGCCGCTCAACGACGCCTCGCGCCAGGCGATGGCCGACTATCTCGCCGCCACCGAGGCCGCCAAGGGCGAGAAGAAGAACAGCCTCGCCGCCTCGAAATGGCTGTTCCCCTCCTTCGGCGAGAGCGGGCATCTGACGCGGCAGCATTTTGCCCGCGACCTGAAGGAGCTTGCGGTCGCCTCCGGCCTGCAGGCCCGCCTCGTCTCCCCGCACGTGTTGCGCCACGCCTTCGCCAGCCACCTCCTGCATAACGGCGCGGACCTGCGCATCGTGCAGACCCTGCTCGGCCACACCGACATCTCCACCACCCAGATCTACACCCATGTGGTCGAGGAGCGCCTGAAGAGCCTGGTGCGCGACCTGCACCCGCTGGCGGAGAAGTAGGGTCCCGTGCCCCGAACGTAGCGCGTCCGGGACACGAGAGCTCCATCGGAGAGGACGATGAAACCGCCTTGACTTCGGCCACATCTCCGCAGAAAGAGCCGTGGCCTCACGCGTGATTTGGCGGGCGTTCAGAGCGCACAAGCCAACTCATTGAAGAAACTACACTTCTTTCCGCGATCTGAAATCCGCTTCGCCGCTCCGCCCCGTCCTCCTTATATTGAGTTGATGCAAGACCAGATGCGCAGCTACCTCGACTTCGAAAAGCCCGTCGCCGAGCTCGACTCCAAGGTCGACGAATTGCGCGCGCTTGCGGCCTCCGGCACCGACATCGCCGAGGAGATCGGACGGATCGAGGACAAGGCGGCGCAGGCGCTGGCCGACCTCTATGTGAACCTGACGCCATGGCAGAAGACGCTGGTCGCGCGCCATCCGCAGCGGCCGCACTTCTCCGATTTCATCAAGGGCCTGATCTCCGAGTTCACCCCGCTTGCGGGCGACCGCAAGTTCGGCGAGGACGAGGCGCTGGTCGCAGGCTTCGGCCGCTTCCGCGGCGAGCCGATCTGCGTGATGGGCCAGGAGAAGGGCGATTCCACCGAGAGCCGCATCAAGCACAATTTCGGCATGGCGCGCCCCGAGGGCTACCGCAAATGCGTGCGACTGATGGAGATGGCCGAGCGGTTCGGACTGCCCGTGCTGTCGCTCGCCGATTCTGCCGGCGCCTATCCTGGCATCGGCGCGGAGGAACGCGGACAAGCCGAGGCGATCGCGCGCTCGACCGATGCGTGCCTGTCGCTGGGCGTGCCGAACGTCGCGATCATCACCGGCGAGGGCATGTCGGGCGGCGCGATCGCCATCACCACCGCCAACAAGGTGTTGATGATGGAGCACGCGATCTACAGCGTGATCTCGCCCGAGGCCGCCTCCTCCATCCTCTGGCGCGACGGCACCAAGGCGCAGGAGGCCGCCAACAACATGAAGATCACCGCCCAGGACATGCTCCGCTTCGGCGTGATCGACGCCATCCTGAAAGAGCCGGTCGGCGGCGCCCACCGCGACCCCGCCGCCATGATCGCCACCACCGGCGAGGCCATCGCCAAGGCCTTTGACGAGCTGCGCAACTTCGACGCCGACGCGATCCGCAGGCAGCGCCGGCAGAAATTCCTCGATATTGGCCGGAAGCTGGGCTGATTCGGGCCCCTTTTAGACCGCGATGGGATATTGAGGTGCAGCCCCAGGGTCACCCCTCCCGTAGGGAGAGGTGAAGCAGGCCCCCGGTAACCCCGCATTAACCCTTTTTTTGCCCAAATCGGCGATCTCAGTGGTGTTTTGGCCGGAAGGCCCAACTGGCGTCCAAGTTTAGTCTCTGTTGACCATGCCTATCGGCCAACGGGCTCGTGATCCCCGCTCGGGTTGCGACCCTTGGTTCCGGAGGTTAGAATTTTAATCAATGGCTTCAGGGCATAAGCGCTGGAGCGTGGTCTGAAGAAAAGCCCGCCAAAAACGGGTCCGGACGTCCGGTCAGGCCATGCTCCAAAGAAACGGGGTTTGCGCTCCTTGCCCGGCACGGTGTGGGGTCCGTCTTGATTTCTAGCTCGCTTGCTCGCGCGCTCTTGGCGTCGGTTGCGCTCTCGGCCAGCGTGTTGCTGGCCGGCTGCGATACCGATCAGGTCTCGCTCGCGACCAACGCCAAGGCCAACCAGCCGGTGCCGCCGAAGCTCGTCGCCGCCATGGCCGAGAAGGACATGGATCTGCAATCGCCGATCCTGATCCGCCTGTTCAAGCAGGAGGCCGAGCTCGAGGTCTGGAAGCAGACCCGAAGTGGCCAGTTCGCGCTGCTCAAGACCTATCCGATCTGCCGCTGGTCGGGTGATCTCGGTCCGAAGGTCCGCGAGGGCGACCGCCAGGCGCCGGAAGGGTTTTATTCGATCAACCCCAGCCAGATGAATCCGCAGTCGGCCTATTACCTCTCCTTCAACACCGGCTATCCGAACGCGTTCGACAAGGCATTGGGGCGCACCGGCTCGCAGCTCATGGTGCACGGCGACTGTTCTTCGCGCGGCTGCTACGCGATGACCGACGAGCAGATCGCGGAGATCTATTCGCTCGGGCGCGAATCCTTCTTCGGCGGCCAGAAGGCGTTCCAGCTCCAGGCCTATCCGTTCAAGATGACGCCGGTGAACATGGCCCGGCACCGCAACAATCCGAACATGGCCTTCTGGAAGATGATCAAGGAAGGCTATGATCATTTCGAGGTGACGCGGCAGGAGCCGAAGGTCGATTTCTGCGAGAAGAAGTACGTCTTCGATGCCGCGAGGCCAGCGGACGCCAAGCGCGATCCGGTGTTCGACGCCTCGGCCAAATGCCCGGCCTATGTGATCCCCGAGGACATCGCCAGTGCCGTGCGCCAAAAGGAAGAGCGCGACCAGGCCGAGTACAACAAGCTCGTCGCCAAGGGCACGCCGGTTGCGCGCATGAACACCGGCATCGACGGCGGCATGAACAAGATCTTTGCCGCCAAGATTCCGGAAGGCTCGACCGGCCTGTCGGAGGGCGCCGAAGGCTCGACCCTGCGGATGCTGGCGATGGCGAAAGCACCGGGCACGATCCCCGGCACCGTCAATCCGCCGAAGCCGAACCTCGAGCCGGTCGCCGCCTCGCCGAGCCAGGAGCCCGTCGTCGCAGTCGCCGCGCCCGCCACCAATACCCGCGTCGCCGCAGCCGCGCCGGCCTCAACCGCGCCCGCTGAGAAATCCTCTAGCGGCGGCTTCTTCTCCGGCCTCGCCCGCAAGATGGGCATGGGCACCGCCGACACGACGGCCACCACATCGCCGCCGCAAGCCACCGCGTCTGTCCCTCCGGCCACCACGTCCACAACGCCTACCACGGCAACCTCCAGACTGAAGGCCGCAGTAACGCGATTCGTGCCGGGCCACCACGACGCGTCCAAGGACAAGGCGACCGCAACTGCAAAACCCGCCGAGCCGGCGAAGCCGGCAGAGACGAAGGTTGCTGCGACGCGTCCCGCGCTCAAGCCATCGGTGTCGGCTGCTGCGGCTGATGCCGGCAGCAAGGACGCGCAGATGGCCGGCGCCGCGCCGGTGGTGTCGTCGAACTCGTTCGACAGCCGGTTTGGGGCAGTGAAGTAGGCGGGCGATACAAATGGCCCATGTGTGGAATGGGGCATCTCTGCATCCGCCTGCATTGCGCTCAGCTTAACCCCCGATACGCTCCGAGTCTGAGAGGTTGAGACTTGGACCGTGAGCACGCCGAAGCGATTGCTGGGACACCTTGGACGGAGAGCGAGATCTCTGCTGTTGTCGACAGCTATTTCGGGATGTTGGCCTCAGAAAGAGCCGGCATCCGCTACAGCAAGGCGGAGAACCGGCGACAGCTCATGAAGACCGTCCGCCGGTCTGAAGGATCAATCGAGCGCAAGCTGCAGAACATCTCCGCCGTTCTGGATATGCTCGGGACACAATGGATCAAGGGCTACAAGCCCTTGGCGCACTATCAAGACGCCTTGGTGGCGGCAGTTGAGCGCAACGTCGGGCGAGAGCCGGGCTTTCTCTACCCCACGAGCACAGATACTCAACCGATGGAGCTCAATGACGAAGCCATCTTCGTTCCTCCGCCATCTTTCGCCGATCTGGATAAGATGCTGACGCCAGCCATTCGCCGCTTGGTCGGCAAGTTCGATCCGGCTGAGCGAGACGCCAGAAATCGTGAGTTGGGGAGGGCCGGCGAGAAATTCGTCGTGGAGTTCGAACGCGATCGCCTGCGGCGAGCTGGGCGTGACGACCTTGCCGCCGACGTTCGATGGGTCTCGGACCTAGACGGCGACGGATATGGCTACGACGTGCGATCCTTCGAGCCTAATGGCCAAGAGCGGCTACTGGAGATCAAGACGACGTGCGGGCACGAACGGACAGCGTTTTGGCTCACCAGGCGAGAGGCCGACGTTGCTGCAGAACGAAGCGACGTGTACCGGATCCGGCGGGTCTTTCATTTCCGCAACAGCGCGCAGATGTTCGAAATAGCTCCGCCGCTTGAAGACAAGCTTCTCATGACGCCGACGACGTACACCGCCGAGCCGAGGTAGTACTTGCCTGACCCGTCGGGCAAAACACCCGCCTCCTCCAAAATCAATCCCTTCGGATAAAGATAATTCTCTTTACCCGAACCCCGAAACACCTGCATCCTCCACGGCATCTCATCCCTCCGGAAGGGGCGGGTCGCGATCGTCACGGTTCGTGGGGTGGGTTGCGGTGGACGCGGGCGGCGTTGGCGGTTCGGTGATTGCAGGGCGGGTCAATCCCCGTGAGCGATTGGCCGGCGCGCTACGACAGGCGCTGCTCGCGTACGGCAAAATCGCGTGGTCCTGGCGCCCGGAGCCTGTGCGTCAAGTCTTGCGGTGATGTTGCGGCCCGACCGGGTGCGCGCATCAGCAATCTGCGAGGCGACGGGGGGCAATAGTGCATCGCTCCCCGGGGAGAGCGCGACATAAGCCGTTCCAACCACTGCGCAGGGAAGGCCGGGCATTTCGGCTGTACCTGTGCTTCCCCTGTGAGCGTCTATCCCAAGCATTTGCACAGGGGCCCATGGGTGCCAGTCGGTGCCCGGTCTTCCCTGCGCCCTTCCGTTTGAGGGGCGAGAGAGTGATGCAAAGCTCGGGCGCGAACGCGCCGCGGGATCGCGATGTGATGTCTGGAAGATGAAGGTGGGAGTGAGATGCGATGTATCGCCTCACGCATGCTGCGTTCCCTCCCCCCTTGCGGGGGAGGGCTAGGGAGGGGGTGGCCCAGGAAAAGGTCCATCCCGTAGTCGAGCAGATCGTGCGCGCGGGACATGCTCAATTGAGAGAGTGTGCCGTGTGGCACCCCCTCCCCGGCCCTCCCCCGCAAGGGGGGAGGGAGCGGAGCGGAGATCGAGGCCGCCTTCGCCGAGACGGCGAGAATTGGATTCGTGGAGAGTCCCCCTCACCCGGAATCCGCGCTTTCAGCGCGCATCCCGGCCTCTCCCCGCAGGCGGGGAGAGGCGAAGAACGTCAGGCATACCGCCCGTGGCAATGCTTGTACTTCTTGCCGCTGCCGCACGGGCAGTCCTCGTTGCGGCCGATCTTGCCCCAGGATGCCGGGTTCTTCGGGTCGCGCTGGGCGGCGGAGACGGTGTTTGCTTGCGGGGCCAGGGTGACGTTGGCGAAGGCCATTTCGTCTTCGCCGGTGTCGGGATTGAGCTTGTGCGCTTCCATCGCGGGCAGGATGGGGGCTTCCTGCTCCGGCGGGATGATCTCGACCCGCATGAGCTGCGCGGTGACGGCCTCGCGCAGGTGGGCGCTCATCTCCTGGAAGAGGTTGAAGGCCTCGGTCTTGTACTCCTGCAGCGGATCGCGCTGGCCGTAACCGCGCAGGCCGATGACCTGGCGCAGATGATCGAGCATGATCAGATGCTCGCGCCAGAGATGGTCGAGCGTCTGCAAGAGAATGGTCTTCTCGACGTAACGCATCACGTCGGGACCCCACTGCGCGACCTTGGCCGCCATGTGCTCGTCGGCGCGGTCTTCGATGCGGGTGAGCAGCTCCTCGTCGGCGATGCCCTCTTCCTTGGCCCAGTCGTCGACCGGCAGATCGAGATCGAGCACGCGCTTCAGCTCCTCCTTGAGGCCCGCGACGTCCCACTGCTCGGCATAGGCATGCTCGGGCACGTGTTTCGTTACGAGGTCCTCGATGAAAGCGTGGCGCATGTCGGCGACGGTCTCGGCGACGCTCTCGTCCTTCATCAGCTCGACGCGCTGATCGAAAATCACCTTGCGCTGGTCGTTCTGGACATTGTCGAACTTGAGGAGGTTCTTGCGGATGTCGAAGTTGCGCGCCTCGACCTTCTGCTGCGCCTTTTCCAGCGCCTTGTTGATCCAGGGATGGATGATGGCCTCGCCTTCCTTGAGGCCGAGACGCTGCAGCATGCTGTCGAGGCGATCCGAGCCGAAGATGCGCATCAAATCGTCTTCCAGCGACAGGAAGAATTTCGAGCGGCCGGGGTCGCCCTGGCGGCCGGAACGGCCGCGGAGCTGGTTGTCGATGCGGCGGGATTCATGGCGCTCGGAGCCGATGATGTAGAGGCCGCCCGGCTTGTTCACGGTCTTGGCGGGCTTGGCGCCCTTCGCCGGCTCGATCTCGACTGTCTCTTCGGCCTTCAGCACGATCTCGCGGAAGTGCTCGATGTCGGCCTTGATCTGCTCGATCTTTTTGGCCTTCTCGGCCTCGTCCGTAATTCCGGCGGTCTCCTGCTGGACGCGCATCTCGAGCGAACCGCCGAGCTTGATGTCGGTACCGCGGCCGGCCATGTTGGTCGCGATCGTGATCGCGCCGGGCACGCCGGCTTCCGCGACGATGTAGGCTTCCTGCTCGTGGAAGCGCGCATTCAGCACCGCGAACAGCTTGGCCGGCTTGCCGGAGCGCGCCGCGGCATAGAGCTTGTCGAGCGCATGCTCCTTGCCGAAATCGATCTGCTTGTAGCCGTTCGCTTTGAGGAATTCGGCGAGCACTTCCGACTTCTCGATCGAGGCCGTGCCGACCAGCACCGGCTGCAGCCGCGCGTTCGCCCGCTCGATCTCGGCGAGGATGGCGCCGTATTTTTCCTTCTGGGTGCGGTAGACCTCGTCGTCCTCGTCGAGGCGCGCCACCGGCAGGTTGGTCGGGATCTCCACGACCTCGAGCTTGTAGATGTCGAACAATTCGTCGGCTTCGGTCGCCGCCGTGCCGGTCATGCCCGCCAGCTTCTCGTACATGCGGAAGTAGTTCTGGAAGGTGATCGAGGCCAGCGTCTGGTTCTCGGGCTGAACCGCGACGTGCTCCTTGGCCTCCAGCGCCTGGTGCAGGCCTTCCGAATAGCGGCGGCCCGGCATCATGCGCCCGGTGAACTCGTCGATGATCACGACCTCGCCGTCGCGGACGATGTAGTCCTTGTCGCGGGTGAACAGCGAGTGCGCGCGCAGCGCCTGGTTGACGTGGTGCACGACGGAGACGTTCTCGACGTCGTAGAGCGATTCGCCCTTGAGCTGGCCGGCGTCGCGCAGCATCGTCTCCAGCTTCTCCATGCCGCCTTCGGTCAGCGTCACCGTGCGCTGCTTCTCGTCGACCTCGAAGTCGGTCACCTTCGTAAGCTGCGGCATGAAGGTGTCGATGGTGTTGTAGAAGTCCGAGCGGTCGTCGAGCGGTCCGGAGATGATCAGCGGCGTGCGCGCCTCGTCGATCAGGATGGAGTCGACCTCGTCGACGATGGCGAAGAAGTGCGGCCGCTGGACCATGTCCTCGAGCCGGTACTTCATGTTGTCGCGCAGATAGTCGAAACCGTATTCGTTGTTGGTGCCGTAGGTGATGTCGCAGGCATACGCCGCCTTGCGCTCGGCATCGTCGAGACCATGGACGATCACGCCGGTGGTGAGGCCGAGGAAAGAGTAGATCTGGCCCATCCAGCCGGAGTCGCGGCGGGCGAGGTAGTCGTTGACGGTGACGACGTGGACGCCCTTGCCGGCGAGCGCGTTGAGGTAGACCGCAAGCGTTGCCACCAGCGTCTTGCCTTCACCGGTCTTCATCTCGGCGATGTCGCCCTCGTGCAGCACCATGCCGCCGATGAGCTGGACGTCGAAATGGCGCTGGCCGAGCGTGCGCTTGGCGGCCTCGCGCACAGTGGCGAAGGCCGGCACCAGGATGTCGTCGAGCGTCTTGCCGTCGGCGAGCTGCTGCTTGAATTCGGCGGTGCGCGCCTTCAGGGCCTCGTCGGAGAGTTTGGAGACTTCAGGTTCCAGCGCGTTGATGGCGTTGACGCGGGATTGGTATCCCTTCACCCGCCGGTCGTTGGCGGAGCCGAAAAACTTGCGGGCGAGCGCGCCGATCATGCCTAATTCCTGTGTTCGCGATTCAACCGCGTTGCAGCCAAGAGGTTGTCACCCAATTGCCTATCAACTCACCGTGACGCCTCGTGGAGCCAGTGCCCGGCCTGCGGGGGTCATCCGCCATATGGGTGGGAATTGAGCAAGTCTGGGTTCAACGGCCAAAAACGCAGCAAAATAAACGCCATCGCCATGGACGCGACCGGCCAGAGATATGGCCCGGTCGGAGCCTTGTCAACGGCGGGCGGCTTTCAGCTAATTCATCATTTTGACAGACTTTTCGCGTTGCCAAGCCCCCTTGATTGGGCGAGTGTCCGCCCCGCTCGAGCAGCCCCCTGCTTCAACATAAGGATTTTCCATGACCACTTCGTTCCCGGTAACCACCGGCCAGCGTTTCCGCCATGCCTCCGCCCTGGCCGGCTGCTTCGGCTTGGTAGCGTGCTTGGCGTTGACCCTGGCGTTCGCGGGCCCGCTCCGGGCCGCCGACGATCCGGTACTGGCGAAGGTCAATGGCGTTGAAATCAAGAAGAGCGACGTCGCCATGGCCGAGGAGGAACTCGGGCCGAGCCTCGCCCAGATGGACCCGGCGACCAAGGACGAGAACGTGCTCGCCTTCCTGATCGACATGAAGATCGTCGCCAAGGCCGCCGAGGACAAGAAGATCGGCGACAGCGATGAGTTCAAGAAGCGCCTGGCGTTCGCCCGCAACCGCCTCCTGATGGACAGCCTGCTCGCCGGCGAGGGCAAGGCCGCGACCACCCCCGACGCCATGAAGAAGGTCTATGAGGAGGCCTCCAAGCAGATCACCGGCGAGCAGGAGGTGCGCGCGCGCCACATCCTGGTCGAGACCGAGGACGAAGCCAAGGCGGTGAAGGCCGAGCTCGACAAGGGCGCCGATTTCGCCGAGCTCGCCAAGAAGAAGTCCAAGGATCCGGGCTCCGCCGACGGCGGCGACCTCGGCTTCTTCACCAAGGAGCAGATGGTGCCGGAATTCTCGGCGGTCGCCTTCGCGCTCGAGCCGGGCAAGATCTCCGACCCAGTGAAGTCGCAGTTCGGCTGGCACGTCATCAAGGTCGAGGAGAAGCGCAATCGCAAGGCGCCGGACTTCGACCAGGTCAAGCCCCAGATCGAGAACTACGTCACCCGCAAGGCCCAGGCCGACTATGTCGCCAAGCTCCGCGCCGAAGCCAAGGTCGAGCGGCTGGACCAGCCGGCTGCGGACGCGTCCAAGTCGGACGCCAAGCCGGCTGACGCGGCCAAGTCCTCCGACAGCAAGATGGCGCCGCCGGCGAAGAAGTGAGAAATCGCTGTCACTTCGCTGACGCCGATAGTATCTAAGCATCGTGATGCCCGGCCTCGTGCCGGGCATCTGCTTATCCAGACCCACCAAGGCGCCCCCGCGATGTCCTCCTCCGTCTCCCCGCTCGCCCCAAAGCACGTTCCCGACATGCCCGTGATCGCAGGCATCCGTCTTGCGACGGCCGAGGCCGGCATCCGCTACAAGAACCGCACCGACGTGCTGCTCGCGGTGATGGACAAGGGCACCGCGGTCGCCGGCGTCTTCACCAAATCGAAATGCCCATCCGCACCGGTGGAATGGTGCCGCGCCAAGCTCAAGGGCGGCAAGGCGCGCGCGCTGGTGGTCAATTCCGGCAATGCCAATGCTTTCACCGGCAAGACCGGCCGCGCGTCCACCGCGCTCACGGCCAAGATCGCGGCCAAGGCGGTCGGCTGCAGCGAGAGCGAGATTTTCCTGGCCTCGACCGGGGTGATCGGCGAGCCGCTCGACGCGACCAAGTTCGACGGGGTGCTGGCACGCCTCGCTGAGGCCGCCGAGCCCTCCGACTGGCTGGGCGCGGCCAAGGCGATCATGACCACCGACACCTTCCCGAAGGTCGCGACCGCGACCGTGAAGCTCGGCAAGGCCAAGGTCACCATCAACGGCATGGCCAAGGGCGCCGGCATGATCGCCCCTGACATGGCGACCATGCTGTCCTTTGTCTTCACAGACGCGCCGATCGCGCCGGCCGCGCTGCAGGCGCTGCTCAAGAGCGGCGTCGAGGACACTTTTAATGCGGTGACGATCGACGGCGACACCTCGACCTCGGACACGCTGCTGGCGTTCGCCACGGGTGCCGCGGCGGCGCACGGCGCGCCGAAGATCAGCCGCGCCAGCGATCCACGGCTAAAGGCCTTCATCAAGGCGTTTCATGGCGTGCTCGCCAATCTCGCCGAGCAGGTCGCCCGCGACGGCGAGGGCGCGCGCAAGCTGGTCGAGATTACGGTGGACGGCGCCAAGACCAAGGCTTCCGCACGCAAGATCGCAATGTCGATCGCCAACTCGCCGCTGGTCAAGACCGCGATCGCCGGCGAGGACGCCAATTGGGGCCGCGTGGTGATGGCGGTTGGCAAGGCCGGCGAGCCCGCCGACCGCGACAAGCTGTCGATCTCCTTCAATGGCATCCGCGTCGCCAAGAGCGGCGCGCGCGATCCCGATTACGACGAGGCGCAGGTGTCGGAGGCGATGAAGGCCCCGGAGATCGCGATCAAGGTCTCGCTCGGCCTCGGCAAGGGCCGCGACCGCGTCATGACCTGCGACCTCACCAAGGAGTATGTCGCGATCAACGGGGATTACCGGTCCTGAGTCTTCTCCCATGGCCGATCTCAAACTGACACTGGTGGTGGCCTGCGCGCTTGTAGACGCCGACAAGCGCGTCCTGATCGCGCAGCGCCCCGAGGGCAAGGCGCTCGCCGGCCTCTGGGAATTCCCCGGCGGCAAGCTCGAGCCCGACGAGCGGCCGGAGCAGAGCCTGATCCGCGAATTGCACGAGGAGCTCGGCATCACCGTCGCCGAGCCGTGCCTGGCGCCGCTGACGTTTGCGAGCTACGCCTACGAGACCTTCCACCTCCTGATGCCGCTCTACATCTGCCGGCGCTGGGACGGTCTCGTAACGGCGCGCGAAGGCCAGAACCTCGCCTGGGTCCGCGCCAACAAGCTGCGCGACTACCCGATGCCGCCGGCGGATATTCCGCTGATCCCGCATTTGATCGATTTGCTGATGTGAGGAGACCGCTAACGGGTCCGCGCCTCGCGCGGCCCGATGACAGACTCCGCGGTCGTCTCGAAGGATGGCCGCACGGCGAGAGTGGGGCCTGCATGGTTCGAGACGGCGCTCACGCGCCTCCTCACCATGAGGGTCAAGTCTTCCCTGCCTTCTTCACCGCCTCCGCCAGGCTCGTCTTCGCCGAGCCGGGCTTCAGCGGCTGCTGCTGGCTCGCGTGCGGCGCCCAGCCGGAGAGCCAGATGATGTCGAACGTCGCGCGGATACGGCCGTCCGCATCGGCGAAGCGCTCGGCGTAGATCTCGGCCATACGCAGCAGCGTCGCGCGTCGCGCCGGCTTGCGCCGCCGTTCGACCAGCACGTTGGTCGCGCCCATGCGCCTCAGATCCTGCATCAAGGCGAACGCGTTGGCGTAGCGCACCACGACGCGATCGACATCGGTGACCGGCAGCGCAAAGCCCGCCCGCTGCAGCAGCGCGCCGATGTCGCGTAAGTCAGCGAACGGCGCCACGCGCGGCGACACGCCGCCCTCGCATTCGGCTTCCGCCGCGGCAAAGGCCTGGCGCAGCTCGGTCAGACTGTCGCCGCCGACCATCGCCGCCAGCAGCAAGCCGTCCGGCTTCAGCGCACGCCGGATCTGCGCAAGCACGCCGGGAAGGTCGTTGACGAATTGCAGCGCCAGCGCAGAGACGACGAGATCGAGACTTTCGGGCGCGAAGGGCAGCTTCTCTGCGCCTGTCGCATCGAGTGCGATCCGCTCGATGGAAGGCAGCCGCGGACGCAGGGCCATCAGACCATCGCCGGGCGTCCAGAGGTCGGCCGCCGCGCGAAATTCGCGCATCACCGCGGCCAGCCGGTCGGACATGTCCTCATCCACCCGGTCGAGCAGGAAGCTGACCGGCCCTTGCGCCCGCGCGCGCTGTTGCCTCGCGTGGAGCAAAGCGCGATCGAACAAGGCGGGTGGATTTTGCGGGTTTTGAGCCATGTCGCTGGTTACGCCGATCCCTGTCGTTCTGGCAATCCGGTGCGTGCGGAGCTAGCCTTGCGCCTATGGAAGCCGAAAGCGCCCCCTCCCGTTCCATCTCCGCGCCTCTGCGGGCCGCGTGGATGGCCGGCCGCCACGCATTGTCGCGCGCGGCACGGCTTGCGCTCGACATCGCGCTGCCGACCCTGTGCGTGTCCTGCCGCGAGCCGGTCGATGGTGAGGGCGTGTGCGCGGCCTGCTGGTCGCGGCTGTCGTTCATTGAACGGCCCTACTGTCCACGTCTCGGCATTCCCTTCGTCTACGATCCCGGCCCCGACATGCTGTCGATGGAGGCGATCGCGAGCCCACCGGCCTACCAGCGGGCGCGGGCGGCCGTGCGCTATGACGACGTCGCACGCACGCTGGTGCACGCACTGAAATATCAGGACCGCACCGATCTCGCGCCCGCGATGGGCCGCTGGATGGCGCGCGCAGGCGGCGAGCTCCTCGCCGGCGCCGATATGCTCGTGCCCGTTCCTCTGCATTGGCAACGAGCCTGGCGCCGCCGCTACAACCAGTCCGGGGCGCTCGCGCGCATCATCGCGCGGCAGAGCGGCGTGAAGGTCAGGGGCGACGTGCTGCGTCGGGTGCGCGCGACCGAGCAACAGATCGGCCTGTCGCGGGCCCAGCGCGCCACCAATGTGCAGGGCGCATTCCAGGTATCTGCCGACCTCCAGGCCGAGATCCAGGGCCGCCGCATCGTCCTGGTCGACGATGTTCTGACCTCAGGTGCGACCGCCGATGCCTGCGCGCGCGCCCTGCTCCGCGCCAAAGCCGCCCAGGTAGATCTGCTGGTCTTCGCCCGGGTTGTCGAGAGTGGGCCGCGTCCCATATAATTCAATGAAATTCATGACATGAGAGCGCCAGACGACATGACTGCTGCTGTCGAGATCTATACGAGGCCGGGCTGCGGCTATTGTTCCGCAGCCAAGTCGCTGCTGACCCGCAAGAAGGCGATCTTCATCGAATTCGATATCGCCAAGAATTCGTCGTGGCGCCAGGAGATGTATGACCGCGCGGGTGCTGGTGCGACGTTCCCGCAGATCTGGATCGGAAAGACCCATGTCGGCGGCTGCGACGAACTCTATGCGCTGGACCGCGCAGGCAGGCTCGACGCCATGCTCGAGAGCGTCAGGACGGTTTCATGAGCCAGAATCAAGCTCAAGATCGCAGCTTCACCGCCGCCATGGTGCAGATGCGCACCGGCCTTCTGCCTGAGCCGAGCCTCGAACAGGCGAGCAAGCTGATCCGGCAGGCAGCGGCAGCCGGCGCGAATTACGTGCAGACGCCCGAAGTCAGCAACATGATGCAGCTTAACCGCAAGGCGCTGTTCGAGCACCTGCAGAGCGAAGAGGACGACATTTCGCTGAAGGCCTATCAGGCGCTCGCGGCAGAGCTGAGGATCCATCTGCATGTCGGCTCGCTGACGCTGCGCTTCTCACCGGAGAAGGCAGTGAACCGCTCGTTCCTGATCGGGCCCGAAGGCAACGTGCTCGCGAGCTACGACAAGATCCATATGTTCGATATCGAGCTGCCCGACGGCGAGAGCTATCGCGAATCGGCCAACTATCAGCCGGGCGAGACGGCGGTGATCTCGGATCTGCCCTGGGGTCGCGTCGGGCTGACGATCTGCTACGACGTGCGCTTTCCGGCGCTCTATCGCGCGCTCGCGGAAGCCGGCGCGTCGTTCATCACCGTGCCGTCCGCCTTCACCCGCAAGACCGGGGAGGCGCATTGGCACGTGCTGCTGCGCTCGCGCGCGATCGAGACCGGCTGCTTCATCTTCGCCGCCGCGCAAGCCGGCCTGCACGAGAACAAACGCGAGACCTATGGCCACTCGCTGATCATCGACCCCTGGGGCGAGATTATCGCCGAGGGTGACGTCGAGCCCGGCATCATCATGGCGAAGATCGATCCGGCCAAGGTCGAGACGGCACGCAGGGCGATCCCCTCCCTCCAGCACGGCCGCCGCTTCGGCGTCGCCGATGCCAAGGCGGGACCGGACCATCTGCACCTCGTGCGGGGATCGGCATGATCCGCTACGCGCTCCGCTGCAACCAGCACCACGACTTCGAAAGCTGGTTCCAGAGCTCGTCCGCCTATGAATCTCAGGTCAGGCGCAAGCTCGTGACCTGCCCGATCTGCGGCTCAGCCAAGGTCGACAAGGCGATCATGGCGCCGCGCATCGTCGGCAAGAAGGGCCGTGGACCCGCCACGCCGCCGCCAGAGCCCGCCAGCACGACGACGCCTGAGGCTGCGCAATCCGGTCCGACCTCGCTGATGATGGCGCAGGAGCGCGAGCTGCGCGCCAAGCTGAAGGAATTGCGCGATCACATCGTGAAGAACGCCGACAATGTCGGCGAACGCTTCGCCAACGAAGCCCGCGCGATGCACTATGGCGACAAGGAGCACCGTCCGATCTACGGCGAGGCTTCGCCCGAGGAGGCCAAGTCGCTGATCGACGAAGGCATCGAGGTCTCGCCGCTGCCGACGCTGCCGGAAGATCGGAACTGACGGTCACGCTTCTCGTCATGGGGCATGACGGCGGCTGAGAGACTTACACACCCACCAGCAGCGCCACACCAATCACGATCAGGACGATCCCGAAAATCTCTCGCGGCGCGATCGGCTGATTGAACGAGTAATACGCCACGCCTTGCGCGAACAGCACCTCGATCAGCGCCAGCGTGCGAACATTGGCCGCGGCTGTCAGCGCGAAGGACAAGAACCAGAACTGCGAGGCGAAGGCGCCCATGAAGCCCGCGAGCAGCGACGGCTTCCACAGGCCGAGGATCGCCTGCAGTACCTTCGGCGCGCGCCAGAGCAGGTAGATGGTCAGCACCAGCGTCTGCACGAACAAGCCGAGCACCAGCGTGAATGACGAGGCCGTCACGAAGGACACGTTCGGCACCGTGATGATGGCACCGCGGAAGCCGACCGCGGACAAGGCGAACGCCGCGGCCGCGACGAGGCCGGTGATGGTCGGCCTCAACTCGGCAAAGCTCTTCCCGCCGTCCGGCCTGAGGGCGGTGATGACGACGCCGACGGTCGCGATCACGATCGCAAGCACCTTCAGCCAGGTCAGGTGATCGCCGAGGAAAATGAAGCCGAAGATCGCTGTCTGGATCGCCTCGGTCTTCAGGTAAGCCGTCGTCACCACGAAAGAGCGGTCGTTCATGGCGAGCAGCATCAGCCCGGTGGCGACGATCTGGCTGAGCGCGCCGAGCAGCAGCCACGGCCAGAACACGGCAGGCGGCATGCTGAGATGATCGCCGGAGGCGATCAGCACCAGGCCCAAGAACAGCACTGAGAACGGGAAGCCGAACAGGAAGCGGATATTGGTCGCGCCCCAGGTGCCCAGCGGCTTCGTGAGCGATCGCTGCATCGCATTGCGCGCAACCTGCCCGAGCGCGGCAATGATGGTGAAGGGAATCCAGAGGCTGGTGACGGTGAACATGGGGGAATGGCTGGGAAAGCAATAATCGTAGCCCAAACTGCCGAGACCGACTCAGGAGGTCAATTGGGGTCACGTCATAGGAGCGATGCTCCTGCCACAAACTCGGTGTCGTCCTGGACAAGCGAAGCGCCAGATCCAGGACCCATTACCCGAGGGGGTCGTTTGGCGAAGACTCGTGGTTACCGGTCTCGCGCCACAGCCTCTCCCTGGGGTAATGGGTTCTGGCTTTCGCCAGCACGACAGCTTTTGTTGTTGCTGCAGTGGGCATCTTGCAGGCAGCTCAGGGGATAGGGAGAGCGATCACACCATCCCTTCCGCCACCACCATGTAATTCACGTCCATGTCGGAGGAGAGGGTCCATTTATCGGCGAACGGGCTGTAGACGACGCCGGTCTGCTCGGTGATGACGAGGCGGTTGTCGAGCAGGTGTTTTGCGAGCTCGTCGGGGGTGACGAACTTGTTCCACTCATGGGTGCCGCGCGGCAGCCAGCGCAGGACGTATTCGGCGCCGACGATGGCGAGCGCGAAACTCTTCCAGTTGCGGTTCAACGTCGAAACCACCATCAGTCCGTTCGGCTTCAGCATCGCGGCGCAGCGATTGAGGAACATGCCGACGTCGGTGACATGCTCGACCACCTCCATCGCCAGCACGATGTCGAAGCGCTCGCGCGGGTCGATCTCCTCGACCGTGGTGCAGCGATAGTCGATGGCAAGATGCCCCTTGTTGGCATGCAGCCTTGCGGCTGCGATGTTGCTTGACGAAGGGTCGATGCCGATGACCTGCGCGCCGAGCCGTGACAAGGGCTCGCAGAGCAGGCCGGCGCCGCAGCCGATGTCGAGCAGGCGCAGGCCCGCGAGGCAGTTGAGGCTGCGCACGTTGCGCTCGAACTTGCGGCAGGCGGCGTCACGAATGTAGCCGAGCCGCAGCGGATTGATCCGGTGCAGCGGCGCCATCTTGCCCTTGGGGTCCCACCACTCCGCCGAGAGTTTCGAGAATTTCGCGATCTCTGCGGCGTCGACGGTCGAGCCTGGCTGGCCAGATGCGGTTGCGGAAGGATTTTGCTGCATGCTCATGAATACGCGCGGTCCTACCGCGTGGTGATCGAACTACGAAAGGCGAGCGGTGAGTCGACCGTCTTGATCGTCTCGATCCCCTCGCCGACGCCGCGAATCGTCACGTCGCCATAGTTGAGAATACGTCCAAGAATAGACTGGTTGACGTCGACGCTCTCGACCTTGTCCAATGCCATCTCGAAGGTGCGGCGCTTGATGAACCCGGTCTTGTGCACGACCCGCAAATTAGTCACGTCGGTCTCGGTCGTGAAGCGATGGAACCAGCCTTTCACCGTCCAGTACAAGGCGGCCAGCGCCACAAGGGCGGCGGCGACGAGACACAGCAGCACGAGGCCCTCGACAACGGTCTGCCGGGACAACACGAACAAGGCCAAAGCGACGATCCAGGCCACGATGGCCGGAAAGTAGAAGATCCAGTGCGCATTGGTCGAATACAGCACCTTCTCGCCGGGCTGCAGGATCTCGTCGATGTACCGCGCCATGATCTCGGTTAACCCATACCCCCGCCGCCCCCGCAGGAACCCGCTTGCCCCCGGCCCCGCCCCTCTGTATACGCGCGTCGGGTGTCCGCGGCATCGTCTCGCGCGGGTCACCATACTTATCCTTATGAGGGAATGCACGCGTCGTCATGAGCCGCCTCGTGATGAAATTCGGCGGCACGTCCGTCGCCAACATCGAACGTATCCGCAACGTCGCACGCCACGTGAAGCGTGAGGTCGACGCCGGCCACGAGGTGGCCGTGGTCGTCTCCGCGATGTCCGGCAAAACCAACGAGCTCGTGGCCTGGTGCACCGAGGCCTCGCCTCTACACGATGCGCGCGAATACGACGCCGTGGTCGCCTCGGGCGAGCAGGTCACCTCGGGCCTGCTGGCCATCGTGCTCCAGGGCATGGGCATCCAGGCCCGCTCCTGGCAGGGCTGGCAGATCCCGATCAAGACCAGCGACGCCCATGCGTCGGCCCGGATCGAGGGCATCGACGGCGGCGAGATCATCACCCGCTTCAAGGAGCGGAAGGAAGTCGCGGTCATCGCCGGTTTCCAGGGCATCAACCCCGACACGGGCCGCATCACCACGCTCGGCCGCGGCGGCTCGGACACCTCGGCGGTCGCGATCGCCGCCGCCATCAAGGCGGACCGCTGCGACATCTACACGGATGTCGACGGCGTCTACACCACCGACCCGCGGATCGTGCCGAAGGCGCGCCCGCTCGACAAGATCGCATTCGAAGACATGCTGGAACTGGCTTCTCAGGGCGCCAAGGTGCTCCAGGTTCGTTCGGTGGAACTCGGCATGGTCCAAAACATGCCGATCTTCGTCCGCTCGAGCTTCGACAAGCCCGAGGATATCGACCCGCATGCCAACCAGCCGCCCGGCACGCTGATCTGCAGCGAGGAGGAGATCATGGAAAGCCACGTCGTCACCGGCATCGCCTTTTCCAAGGACGAGGCCCAGATCTCGGTGCGCCAGATCGAGGACAAGCCCGGCGTGGCCGCTTCGATCTTCGGCCCGCTGGCGGATGCCAACATCAACGTCGACATGATCGTGCAGAACGTCTCCGAAGACGGCAAGACCACCGATCTCACCTTCACGGTGCCGGCGGCCGACTATGCCCGCGCCAAGGACACGATCACCGCGGCCAAGGACAAGATCGGCTACGCCCGGCTCGACAGCGCTACCGACGTCGCCAAGATATCGGTGATCGGCAGCGGCATGCGCAGCCATGCCGGCGTCGCCGCTCAGGCGTTCTCGGCCCTCGCCGGGCGGAATATCAACATCCGCGCCATCACAACCTCCGAGATCAAATTCTCGGTTTTGATCGACGCCGCCTATACCGAGCTCGCGGTGCGCACCCTGCACACGCTCTACGGCCTCGATCAGGCCTAGACGAATTTTCTCTTAGCGGTCGCAGCAAACGCGAAGGTGTACACACCTTCGCGTTTGGCAGGCGTTTTGCTTGGCAAAACAAGCCCCAATTCGCTATACGGCGAACAGGGTGGGCTGCCACAAACTGTGCCCCAGTTGAGGCGGTGCCGATTCGGCTCAAGCGACGCTGGGGCCGGCACCGGATGAGCAAGTTTGTTGTTTTTCTGGATTTTTCGGGCGAGCCGCCAGGGGCCTCCGGGCCCTGGTAGATGAAGGAGATTGACGGCACATGCGGAGCGCATCGGGAGGTCCCCGCGTCTTATTGAGACGGCTCCGCGAAACCATGGCGGAGCAGGTCTCGGCCCAAGAGCGGCTGGACAAGATCGTGGTGCTGATCGCCGCCAACATGGTGGCCGAGGTGTGCTCGGTCTATGTGCTGCGCATCGACAACACGCTCGAGCTCTACGCCACCGAAGGTCTCAACCGCGAGGCGGTGCACCACACCGTGCTGAGCGCCCATGAGGGCCTGGTCGGCCTCGTCGCCAGCGAAGCGACGCCGCTCAACCTGAGCGATGCGCAGAGCCACCCCGCCTTCTCGTTCCGCCCCGAGACCGGCGAAGAAATCTATCACTCCTTCCTCGGCGTGCCGATCCTGCGCGCCGGCAACACGCTCGGCGTGCTGGTGGTGCAGAACCGCGCCAAGCGCAACTATGTCGAGGAGGAGCTGGAGGCACTCCAGACCACCGCCATGGTGCTGGCGGAGCTGATCGCCTCCGGCGAGCTGTCCGCACTGGCCCAGCCCGGCCTCGAGCCGGCGGCGCGCCATTCCACCCAGAAGGTCGGCGCCATCCTGTCGGACGGCATCGCGCTCGGTCATGTCGTGCTGCACGAGCCGCGTGTCGTCATCAAGGACTACATCGCCGAGGATCTGCCGAAGGAGATCAAGCGGCTCGACAGCGCGCTCGCCAAGCTGCGCTCCGACCTCGATCGCATGCTGGAGCGCGGCGACGTCGCCGACGGCGGCGAGCACCGCGACGTGCTCGAAGCCTACCGCATGTTCGCCAACGACCAGGGTTGGTCGCACAAGCTGCACGAAGCGGTCGCCACGGGTCTCACCGCCGAGGCTGCGGTCGAGCGCGTGCAGTCCGACACCCGCGCGCGCATGCTGCGCTCGACCGATCCCTATTTGCGCGACCGCCTGCACGATCTGGAGGATCTCGGCTATCGCCTGATGCGGCAGCTCGTCGGCCAGGACCACGCGCCCTCGCGCGAGCACTTGCCCGACAATGCCATCGTCATCGCGCGCGCGATGGGCCCGGCGGCGCTGCTCGACTACGACCGCAAGCGCTTGCGCGGCATCGTGCTGGAGGAAGGCACCGCCAATTCCCACGTCTCGATCGTGGCGCGCGCGCTCGGCATTCCCGCAGTCGGTGAAGTGCCGAACGCGCCCGGCATCGCCGATCCCGGCGACGCCATCATCGTCGACGGCACCTCCGGCTCGATCTATGTGCGCCCCTCGCAGGAGATCGAGGCCGCCTATGCTGAGCGCGTGCGCTTCCGCGCCCGCCGGCAGGCGCAGTATCTGGCGCTGCGCGACAGGCCCTGCGTGACCAAGGACGGCCAGAAGGTCGAGCTGTTGATCAATGCGGGTCTCGCCATCGACCTGCCCCATATCGACGACACCGGCAGCGGCGGCATCGGACTGTTCCGCACCGAGCTGCAATTCATGGTGGGGCAGAGCCTGCCGCGCACCAGCGACCAGCTCGCGCTGTACCGCGCCGTGCTCGATGCCGCAGGCAGCAAGCCCGTCACCTTCCGCACGCTGGATATCGGCGGCGACAAGGCGCTGCCCTATATGGAGACCGTGATCGAGGAAAATCCCGCGCTGGGCTGGCGTGCGATCCGGCTCGGGCTGGACCGCCCCGGGCTGCTGCGCGGCCAGATCCGCGCGCTCTTGCGCGCCGGCGGCGGCCGCGCGCTGCGGATCATGTTCCCAATGATCTCCGAGGTCGCCGAATTCGACGCCGCCAAGGCACTAGTCGAGCGCGAGCTGACTTACTTGCGCCAGCACGGCCACACGCTGCCGGAGCGTATCGACATCGGCACCATGGTCGAGGTGCCGGCGCTGCTCTATCAGCTCGACGAGCTCCTGAAGAAGGTCGACTTCATCTCGGTCGGCTCCAACGACCTGTTCCAGTTCCTGTTCGCGGTCGACCGCGGCAACGCCAAGGTCTCGGAACGCTTCGACACCATGTCGGCGCCGATCCTGCGCGTGCTGCGCGAGATCGCGCGCAAGTCGAACGCGGCGCAGAAATCGCTCTCGCTCTGCGGCGAGATGGCCTCCAAGCCGATCGGTGCTCTGGCACTGATCGCGATGGGCTATCGCTCGCTGTCGCTCTCGGCCACGGCGCTCGGTCCGGTCAAGGCGATGATCATCGATCTCGATGCGAAGAAGGCCGAGGCGATGCTCGGCCCCTTGCTGGACGCGCCTACGGGCAGCGTCTCGATCCGGCAGAAGCTGACGGAGTTCGCCGAAGCCGAGGGGCTGGCGTTGTAGCGGGCCGGTTCGCTTCGCTTCCGCCTTGCCCTCCGTCCGCTCTTTGAGACTGAACCGATGTCGTTACTCCCCGAAGCCAAACTGGACGTCCTGCTCGCGCACCACGCCTCGCTCGAAGCCGAATCGCTCGGCCAACTCGCTTCCGAGCGCTATGTGCAAATCACGCGCGAGCTCGCCGAGATCAGCCCGCTGATCGAGGCGGTGAAGGCCTATCGTTCTGCCGTGAAAGAGCTCGCCGACACCGAGGCGCTGATCGCCGATCCCGCAACCGACGCCGAGATGCGCGGCATGGCGGAAGCCGAGCGCGACGAGCTCAATCGCAGAATCGAGGAGCTCGTCCAAGAAATCCGTGTCGCGCTGCTGCCCAAGGACGCCATGGATGATCGCAACGTGGTGCTGGAAATTCGCGCCGGCACCGGCGGCGACGAGGCTTCGCTGTTCGCCGGCGACCTGTTCCGGATGTACGAACGCTTTGCCAGTTTGCAGGGCTGGAAGGTCGAGGTGATCTCGGCCAGCGAAGGCACCGTCGGCGGCTACAAGGAAATCATCGCCGAGGTGCAGGGCCGCGGCGCGTTCTCGAAGCTGAAATTCGAATCCGGCGTGCATCGGGTGCAGCGCGTGCCCGACACCGAGACGCAGGGGCGCATCCACACTTCCGCCGCCACCGTCGCGGTGCTGCCGGAGGTCGAGGACGTCGACGTCGACATCAAGAACGATGACCTGCGGATCGAGACCATGCGCGCGCAAGGCGCGGGCGGGCAGCACGTCAACAAGACCGAATCGGCGATCCGCATCACCCACATCCCGACCGGGATCGTGGTGATGATGCAGGACAGCCGCTCGCAGCACAAGAACCGCGCCTCTGCGATGAACATCCTGCGCTCGCGCATCTACGATGCCGAGCGCCAGCGGCTCGAGGCCGCGCGCTCGGCCGACCGCAAGGAGAAGGTCGGCTCCGGTGACCGCAGTGAGCGCATCCGCACCTATAATTTCCCGCAAGGACGCGTCACCGACCACCGCATCAACCTGACGCTCTACAAGCTACCGCAGGTGATCGCGGGCGAGGCGCTCGGCGAGTTGATCGATGCACTGACCACCGAGCACCAGGCCGCCCAGCTCGCAGCGCAAGGTGCCGCGGCCTGAGCCCGGCTTCAGCGCGCTTTGGCCCGGAACGATCGCAGGATCCTGCTCAAGGCTGGCGTTGCGGCACGCAGCTCGTCCAGATGAATCCGCGAGAGCGAGCGCAGCTTCTGCTCGCCCCTGGCCGTCAGCTTGACCAGCACGCGCCTTGCATCCTGCGGATCGGCCTCCCGTACGATCAGCTTCAACTTGGTCATGCGATCCATCAGCTCCACGGCCGTGTGGTGCCGGATCAGGAGGAAGCGCGCGAGGTCGCCGACGCTTGCGGCCTCGTGGCCAGCAAATCCCTTGATCGCCAACAGCGCCTGGTGCTGCTGCGGTGTCAGGCCGGCGCGCTTGGCCGCGGCTTCACTGAATGCCAGGAAGGTTCGGAGCTGGTAGCGAAACTGCGCAAGCGCCGCATAGTCGGACTCCCGCATCGCGCCGCCCTTTGAGGGCCACACAGACACCGGGCGTTCCTTCTTCCGCTTCGATTGAGCCATCCCTGCCTTCTGCCTCAACTCGCGCGACGCGACGACGTCCCTTTCGGCGGCTGCTTCATTCGTCAGCAGGGAAGGCGAAGGTGCGCTCGTCCCAGAAGACCTCGAAGCCGGGAAACTCGCCGCGGAGGATTTTCGCGAAGACATTCTGAGCGTCATATGCCGTCATGGGTCTTGCCGTCGCCGCCGGCGCGATCAAACGCGATCATGTCCGTTGACGCAAGCGCAGCCGCCGATCTATCCACGATGCCAGGCAGGATAGCTTCATTGGCGACAGATTCCGAATTCGGCAGCAGTATCGAGAACGCGCGGCGGATCCTGGCGGCACGGCTGCAGTCGGCCGGCATCGAGAACGCAGGCCTCGACGCGCGCCTGCTCGTGGGCGCCGCACTGAACCTCGATCTGACCGGCATGATCTCGCAGGCAGCGCGACAGCTCACGCCCGAGGAAGCCGTACGGCTCGAGCAATATGCGCAGCGCCGGCTCGCACATGAGCCTGTCGCACGCATTCTCGGCACGCGGGAATTCTGGGGCCTGCCGTTTCGATTGTCCGAGGCGACGCTGGTGCCGCGGCCGGACACAGAGACCGTCGTCGAGCTGGCGCTGGAGATTTTTCGCGAGCTCCCGGCATCGGGACGACGCCCGCGGATCGCCGATATTGGCGTCGGGTCAGGCGCCATCCTGCTCTCATTGCTGCACGAGATTCCCGAAGCCTTCGGCGTCGGCACCGATGTCAGCCTGACGGCGCTCGGCACGGCGCGCGAGAATGCGGCGGCTCTCGGGCTTTCCGACCGCACCGGATTCGTCGCGTGCTACTATGCGGCGGCCCTTTCGGGTCCGTTCGACCTGATCGTGTCGAACCCGCCCTACATTGCTTCGGCGGACATCGCGAATTTGAGCGCGGAGGTCCGCGACCACGACCCGCACCTTGCGCTCGACGGCGGCCATGACGGCTTCGACGCCTATCGCGCCTTGATCCCGCAAGCGGCGGAACGTCTCGCGCCCGGCGGGGCACTGATCGTCGAGGCGGGACAGGGTCAGGCTCAGGGCATTGAAACCTTGATGGCAGCAGCCGCGTTATCGATGGACAGGCCAGCAAGGGCCGATCTGGCGGGTGTTCCAAGGGCGGTTTCGGCCCGAAAAATGACCCCATAAAAGCCCGATTGGACTGTAAAAACCTCTTGGAATATCCCGTGGGAACGACTACGTTCCGTTCAACACATCGGTACCGGCCCCGTAGACTTACGGGCGAAAGCCGGGCTCTCAGGGCGAGAGCTTTACTGATTAACGGTTCCAAGCCGCAGGTCCTGTTAAGCGCGATGGCCCGTGGAGCTGCGCAGCTTTCCGACCGCAACGTGAACGAAAGCCTGATATTGCGCTTGAAGATTTACGCAAGAAAGCTGGGCTTGTTTCGGCAGGCGAAATGAGTGGGTTCGCTGGCGATGGATGCTGGCGGTGGGGAACGCGTCTTTGTTGAGCGCGACGGTCGACGAACATTGGCAGGGCTTAGGCCGCTCTTGCGCGCGGTGCGCACGAGAAATGTGAGCCGTTGCCGTTAGGTCGCTCTCAGCAGTCAGTAAATGCGTGTAACTTTTAGGGCTGGAATTAAAGGCAGGACATGAGAAACGGTCAGAACAAGCAGCGGATGCGCAACCGCAATAACAATAACAATAACCGGCGCGGCCAGAACCCGATGACCCGGGTCTACGAATCCAACGGACCCGACATCAAGATCCGCGGCACGGCTTCGCATATCGCCGAAAAATACCTTCAACTCGCGCGCGATGCGCGTTCCTCCGGCGACCCCGTCGCGGCCGAGAATTACTACCAGCACGCCGAGCACTATTTCCGGATGATCGCGGCGGCCCAGGAGCAGTTCCGCCAGAACCAGCAGCAGCCGCGCGGCGAGGGGATCGTCAGCGAGGACAGCGAGGACGACGGCGAGAGTTTCTCGAATTTCGGCCAGGAGCCGGGCTTCGTTCCGCAGCCGCAGCAGCAGCCCTATCAGCAGCGTGACCGCGACGGCCAGCGCGACAACCAGCAACCCTATCAGCGCGACCAGCAGCAGCCGCGCGAGCACCGCGAACGCGAGCATCGTCCGCAGCCGCAATATCAGCAGCCGCAACCGCAGAACCAGCCGCAGCCGGTGATATCGGATGCCGGCAGCGTCGACCGGCTGCCGTCCTTCATCACCGGCGCACAGCCGCAGGTGAACGGCGGCCAGGGCAGCGGCTTCGAGGGTGGCGGCGAGCGCTATCCGCGCCGGCGCCGCCGGCCGCATGGCCCGCGCCCGGAGCGCGAGCGCGAGACTGCTCCGGCCGGATCGAGCGACGATCTCGCCCCCGGCGAGTAAGCGGCAATCTCCCTCGGATGAATCGAACGACGATGTCCCGGCCTCGCCGGGACATCGTGTTTTTGAAGCACGATCAGTTTGCCTGAATCGGTGCGAACCGCGGCGCCGATCGCCTCTCGCGCAGGGAGACTTTTAGCTGCGCGTCGCCGTCGTCGAGGACGGCACCAGCACTGGCTTCGTCAGGGCGGGAATCAGCCGCGCCCGCTCGCGCTTCGCAGGGATCGCGCGATAGACCTGCTTGGTAGCTTCGACGATGTGGACGCCGGCAAAGGGCAGCGACAGCGCCGCACCGACGCGCTCCCACATATGCGCCGATTTCAGCACCCACCCGCCGGCATAGGGCGGCATGAACAACGCCTCGCCCCAGGCGGTCGGCGTGAACCAGGTCTGGCGTAACAGGTCGGTGATCTGCGAACGCGAATAGGGCCGGCCGTGGCCGAACGGCGTGTTGTCGGTGCGGGTCCACACCCCACGCCGGTTCGGGATGACCGCAATCACGCGGCCGGACGGCGACAGCACCCGCCACACCTCGCGGAGCAGCGCGGCCGGGTCGTCCGACATCTCCAGCGCATGGACGAGGAGGATGCGGTCGACCGCGGCGTCCGGCAACGGCAGCGAGAATTCGTCGACCAGCGAGGCCAGCGCCGGCCGCCCGGTGGGCCATTTCAGCACGCCCTGGGCCGCCGGCATGAAGGCGATGCAACGCTCCGCATCCTCACGGAACAATCCGAGATAAGGCGTCGGGTAGCCGATGCCGAGCACCCGCTGCCCCTCGGTATTGGGCCAGCGCTCCTTGATGCCGCGATTGATCAATTGCCGCGCCACGATCCCGAGGCGGCGGGAGTAGAACTCGCGCAGATCAACGACGTCGATGCTCATGACGGCAATGTAACACGTGGGCGGCAACCTGAGCGCGCCGAATATTGCATTGCCTGCGCAACGTTAACGCCATATCTGTCAGGCGGGGCTGAGCGCGATGGAGATGTCATGGCCGCCGAGATTCGTACTTTTGGCTGTTTAAACGACAATTTCGGCTATCTGATCCACGATGTGGAAACCAAGGCGACGGCGTCGATCGACGCGCCGGAGGCCGGTCCCATCCTGAAGGCGCTGGAGCGCGAGGGCTGGCAACTCACCGACATCCTGATCACCCATCACCATGGCGATCATGTCGGCGGGGTCGCCGAACTCAAGCAGAAATACAACTGCCGCGTCGTCGCGCCGCACGACAAGACGACGGCAATCGCCGATGTCGACCTGCGCGTCGTCAATGCCGACATCGTCAAGATCGGCAACTTGCTGGCGCGCGTGCTGGAGACGCCCGGCCACACGCTCGACCATATCTCCTACGTGTTCGATACGGAGAAGACGGTGTTCGCCGCCGACACGCTGTTCTCGATCGGCTGCGGCCGCGTGTTCGAAGGCACTTATCCGATGATGTGGGATTCGCTGCTCAAGCTGCGCGCCCTGCCCGACGACTTCAAGCTCTATTGCGGCCACGAATACACCGCCTCCAACGTCAAGTTCGCCCTCACCATCGAGCCCGACAATCCGGCGCTCCAGGCGCGCGCGGCCGAGGTTGCAAAGCTCCGCGCCGAGAACAAGCCCACGATTCCCTCACTGCTTGGTGATGAGAAGCGAGCAAACGTGTTCCTGCGGGCTGATGAACCGTCGGTCGCAGCCAAGCTACACATGAAGGGCGCGGATGCCGCCGCGGTGTTCGGCGAATTGCGCGAGCGCAAGAACAAGTCCTGACGGGGATCGATGCCGACCGCAGCCGAGATCATCGCGCGCCTTGAGCTCAGACCTCATCCCGAAGGTGGGCACTATCGCGAGACGTTCCGCGATCAGGGCACGGATGCCAACGGGCGGTCGCGTTCGACCTCGATCTATTTCCTGCTCGCGCGCGGCGAGCGCTCGCACTGGCATCGTATCGATGCCGTCGAGATCTGGCACTATTATGCCGGCAGTCCGCTGATGCTGCGTATCGCGCATGAAGGCTGCACCCGGCACGACGTGCGGCTCGGCACCGACCTGGTCGGCGGCGAGCGGCCGCAGGCGATCGTGCCGGCGCAGGCCTGGCAGATGGCGGAGACCACCGGCGAATGGACCTTGGTCGGCTGCACCGTCGCCCCGGCATTCGAGTTCGCCAAGTTCGAGCTCGCGCCAGCGGGCTGGGAGCCGTAGCCCTAAATTGTCATTCCGGGGCGATGCGACGGGACCGCGCAAGGCGCGGCCCGGAATGACATTCACCGCTTCCGCAACACCATGTCCTTCGCCGCAATCAGGCCGCCGCCGGCGATCAGGATCGCGGCAACGGCGATGTTCGCGCTGGCCTTAGCAAAGCCGGCGGCAATGAGGAAGCCGGTCGACAAGAGCGGCGTCGCGTAGGAGGCGGCCCCCAGCACGCGAATGTCGCCGCGCTTCATGCCGATGTCCCAGGCATAGAACGCCGCGCCCACCGGGCCGACGCCGAGCGCGAAGACGGAGAGCCATTGCAGCATCGTCTCCGGCCAGACCGTGGCCTCGAGCGCAAGGTGCATCAGCGCAGCGAGCGCCGCAGTGGCGAGACAGAAGCCGGCCACAGCATCGGTCGGCACCGCCTTCAACCGGCGCGACATCACTGAATAGCTCGCCCAGACGAAGGCCGCGATGAAGGCCGCGATCAGCCCAGGCAACTGGCCCTGCGCGAAACCGCTCGTGTTGCCGGCGAACAGCAGCACGGTGCCGACGAGGCCGAGCACCGCGCCAATGACATGATGCACGGCAAGACGTTCGCCCGGCAGGAAGGACGAAAACAGCACGATCAGCAGCGGCCAGAGATAGTTGAGCAGGCCGGCTTCGGCCGGCGGCGCGAAGCGGAGCGCGAGAAAATAAAGCGCGTGATAGCCGAACAACCCGCCGATGCCGACCACCCACACGGCCGGCGGCTGGCGCAGGCTCAGCGCCGCGTCGCTGCGTCCGATCCAGGTGAGCAGACCGACGAGACCACCGATCGCAAAGGTCATCGCCGCGAGCTGGAACGCCGGCATCGTCCCGGTCGCAACCGTCATCACCGCCAGCAGCGACCACATCAGGATCGCGGTCAATCCTATCAGCGTAGCGGTACGGGATGTCATCGATCAAAGGGCTCTGAGGACGCGGATGCCCGGCACGAGGCCGGGCACGGCGCCTTCATTACCCTCTTGTTGCGCCCAGCGCTATATCAGGCGTGATACTGGCCGCCGTTGATTGTCAGCGTCGAGCCGGTGATGAAGCCGGCCTCTTCGGCGGCGAGGAACACCACGGCGCGCGCGATCTCCTCGGGCTCGCCGAGGCGGTTGACAGGGATCTGCGGGATGACGTTCTTCTCCAGCACGTCCTTCGGCACGGCCTGCACCATCTCGGTGTTGATGTAGCCCGGCGCGATGACGTTGACGGTGATGCCGCCCTTGGCATTCTCCAGCGCCAGCGCCTTGGTGAAGCCGATGTCGCCGGCCTTGGCCGCGGAATAGTTGACCTGGCCGAACTGCCCCTTCTGACCGTTGATCGACGAGATCGAGATGATGCGGCCGAACTTGCGGGCACGCATGCCTTCGATGACCTGGCGCGTCATGTTGAACAGCGAACCAAGATTGGTATTAATCACGGCGTTCCACTGCTCGAGCGTCATCTTGTGGAAGGCTGTGTCGCGGGTGATACCGGCATTGTTGACGAGCACGTCGACGGGACCGAGATCGGCTTCGACCTGCTTGACGCCCGCCGCGCACGCGTCGAACGACGCGACATCCCATTTGTAGACGGAGATACCGGTCTCGGCCTTGAACTTCTCGGCGGCCGCATCATTACCGGCATAGCTCGCCGCGACGTTGTAGCCGGCCGCTTTAAGGGCCTTGCTGATCGCCGCTCCGATACCGCGCGTTCCGCCCGTCACCAGTGCAACACGTGCCATGTCGATTTCCTTCCCTTGGACTTGTCTCGGATGTCTTCTTGGACGCTTCTGAGTGATCGTTTTTAACTGCGGATTATGCGGTAGGTTTGACGGACATCAAGAACAAAACGCCCGGCGTCGAGCCGGGCGTTTGTCTTTAATCGAGGCGCGCGTCGTTGCGAAGAATATTTGGTTTGCAACCGCCGCCTTTTTAGTCGCGTGCAACGCACGCGCCTACGTTTGCAGCGCACGCGCGTCAGTTACGCGTAAGGTCCTCGTTAGTCGCGCGCGAGGCACATCGCGATGCCCATGCCACCGCCGATGCAGAGCGTCGCAAGACCCTTCTTCGAATCGCGCTTCTGCATCTCGTGCAACAGCGTCACCAGCACGCGCGCGCCGGAGGCGCCGATCGGATGGCCGATCGCAATCGCGCCGCCGTTGACGTTGACCTTGGAGGTATCCCAGCCGAGATCCTTGTTGACGGCGCAGGCCTGCGCCGCGAAGGCCTCGTTGGCCTCGATCAGGTCGAGGTCGCCGACGCTCCAGCCGGCCTTCTTCAGCGCGGCGCGCGAGGCCGGGATCGGGCCCGAGCCCATGATCTTCGGATCGACGCCGGCCTGCGCCCAGGACACGATGCGCGCGAGCGGCTTCTTGCCTTCCTTGGCAGCCTGCTTCGCCGTCATCAGCACCACCGCGGCGGCGCCGTCATTGATGCCGGAGGCCGAGCCCGCGGTGACCGTGCCGTCCTTCTCGAAGGCCGGCTTGAGCTTTGCCATCGCGTCGAGCGTCGCGCCGTGACGCGGATATTCGTCGGCGCTGACGACGACGTCGCCCTTGCGGGTCTTGATGGTGACGGGGACGATCTCGTCGTTGAACTTGCCGGCCTTCTGTGCGGCCTCGGCCTTCTGCTGCGAGGCGACCGCGAACTCGTCCTGCTGGGCGCGGGTGATCTGCCACTGGCGCGCGACATTCTCTGCGGTATTGCCCATGTGGTAGCCGTTGAACGCATCCCACAGGCCGTCCTTGATCATGGTGTCGACGAATTCGACCGCACCCATCTTGACGCCGCCGCGCAGGTACTGGGCGTGCGGGGCCATGCTCATGGATTCCTGGCCGCCGGCGACCACGACTTCGGAGTCGCCGTTGACGAGCGCCTGGTAACCGAGCGCGACCGAGCGCAGGCCCGAGCCGCAAAGCTGGTTGACGCCCCAGGCCGGGCTCTCCACCGGAATGCCGGCGGAGATCGCTGCCTGGCGGGCCGGGTTCTGGCCCTGAGCGGCGGTCAGGATCTGACCCATGATGACTTCGGAGACGCGGCCGGGCTCGATGCCGCCGCGCTCCAGCGCGGCCTTGATGGCGATGGCGCCGAGATCGTGGGCGGGAAGGGTCGCGAACGCTCCGTTGAAGCTTCCGACCGGGGTGCGGGCGGCGCTGACGATGACAACATCGTCTGACATGGGCATCTCCTGGGGCTTGAGGTTCTTTGAAATGGGGGCAGGCGGGCGATAGGAAAAGGCTCGCCAGTCTCAATCGGCATCCTGTTAACGTCGTTGCGGCATGTCAATCGGACCGGAAGCAGATTCATACTGCAGCGCACTCAAAACAGCGTTCTTGGCGATTTCGCAAGCAGCTTTTTGCTTCGCAATTAACCGTGGCGCACAAAACGGTAGCGTGAGCCCTTTGAAAATGCTTATTTTGTTGCGTTGCGTACTCTTCCCGCCCTGCGGCATAGCCCGTCGGGTTCCCGTTCTCAGCGTTTGCAAGTGAGAGCCCATGGCGAAATCAGACCAACCCACCACCATCAAGAAATACGCGAACCGCCGGCTCTATAACACCGGAACGAGTACCTATGTGACGCTGGAAGATCTCGCCGCGATGGTGAAGGATGGCGAGGATTTCCTGGTCTATGACGCCAAGACCGGCGACGACATCACCCGCTCCGTGCTCGCCCAGATCATCTTCGAGCAGGAGAACAAGGCCGGCCAGAACCTGCTGCCGACTACCTTCCTGCGCCAGCTCATCCGTTTTTATGGCGACAGCATGCAGATGGTGGTGCCGAAATATCTCGAGCAGTCGATCGCGACGCTGACCCAGGAGCAGGAGAAGTTCCGCAAGCAACTCGCCAACACGCTCTCCGGCACTCCCTTTGCTCCGTTGGAAGAACAGGTTCGCCGCAACATGGAGCTGTTTCAGCAGACCTTTTCGATGTTCAAGCCGTTCGCACCGTCGGCGCGCCCTGCGGCAAATCCGGAGCCGGAGCCCGATGCGAACGCCGAGCCGCCGAAGGACAACAACATCGACGACCTGCGCCAGCAGATGAAGGAAATGCAGGAACGCCTCGAGCGGATGTCGAAGAAGGACGAGTAGGTCTTTCCCTCATCTTTGCGGCCCACGGGCATGGACCCCGTACTCTAGCCCGACAGCACCACAATGTCGTCCTGGCGAAAGCCAGCACGACGCTGGGGGACGTTGTGCCTCCATCCCCTCATCTTGCGCCGCGAGGCTCATACCTCAGGGTGACTGTGATGGACTGGTGCGCGTGGCATTGCAGGTACGGCTTCGCATTCGCGCGCCCAATGGCTGCGGCCGCCAATTCTCAGCGTCCCCAGTCACCCTCCGTAAACTACTGCGCTTAAGGGAATTTTCCCGGGTGTTCGCTACCCTGGCGTGCCAGTTACGTCGCGTTAAGTGCATTGCCCGCCGAGAAGCCGCCGATCCCATGACGTCGACCCGCAACAACGAGCTCGGTGTCCGCCGCGCGCAGGGCGCAGAGGCGCTGCTCGCACTGAGCCAGCTTGCCCTCGACCGCATGGAGCAAGGCGTCTGCGTCTACGATGCCGACAACCGGATCGTGCTGCTCAACTGCCGCTATCGCGAACTGTTCGACCTGTCGCCGGACGTCGTCCGGCAAGGGACGAGCTACCGCGAGGTGCTCGCGCACAGCGCGACGCGCGGCAATTTTCCGGAGGGCGAGCTCGATACGCTGTACGCCTCGCGCATCGCGCAGATCGCGGCCGGTAAGCCGTTCCGCGTCGAGCAGCGGCTTGCCGGCGGCCTCGTCATGGCGCTCGATCTGAAGCCACTTCCCGGCGGCGGCTGGATGACGATCTGCGACGATGTCACCCGACACGCGAGGCTCGAGGCGGAACTGCAAATTCAGACCGAGCGCAGCCAGCATGCGCTCGCCAACATGTCGCACGGCCTCATCATGTACGATGCCGACAGCCGCGTCGTCGTCTGCAACGAGCGATTCCTTCGCCTCTACAACCTCGACGCCGACGTCGTGAAGCCGGGCGTCGCGCACGGCACGGTGATCGAACACTGGATCTCGCGCGGCAATCTGCCGGACATGTCCGCAAACGACTTCCACGACGCTCGGCTTGACGACATCCGCAGCAGGAACGCAAAATCGCTGCTCGTGATGCGCTATGACGGACGCATGGTGCAGGCGGTGTCCCGCTTCCTGCCCGACGGCGGCTGGGTGACGGTGCATGAGGACGTCACCGAGCGGCTGCGGTATGAGGAAGCACTGCGACAGCAGAATTTGATCCTCGATGCGGCGCTGGAGAACATGGCGCACGGGCTCGCCTTCTATGACAGCGACATGCGCCTGCGCGTCTGCAACACCACCTACCGGAAGATCTACATGCTGTCGCCGGAGGAGACCAAGCCCGGCACACATCTCGCCGAACTAATCGAGCGATCGATCGCGAACGGCGCGTTCTCCTCCGAATACAGCCCGCAGCAGGTCCTCGAGGCCGCTCGCGTTCGGATCGCGAGCGGCGACTCCGCGCCAATGCGCCGACGCATGTCGAACAACACCGTCATCTCGGTGCGCTATTGCGCGCTGCCCGAGGGCGGATTCGTCGCCACCTACGAGGACATCACCGAGCGCGAGCGCGCGGTGGAGGAGCTGAGCGAACAGTATCGCCGGTTCGACGCGGCGCTGAACAACATGAGCCAGGGCCTGTGCATGCTCGACGCGAGCCTGCGCGTCATCGTCTGCAACCGCCGCTACATCGAGATGTACAGCCTGTCGCCCGACATCGTGAAGCCCGGCGTCTCGATGCGCGAGATCATGGAGCATAGCTGCTCGCTCGGCAACCATCCGAACACCACGGGCGTGCAGCTCTATGCCGATTACGTCGAGCGGCTGCGCGAGGGCGAGCACACGCTGCACCGCCACCTAAGCGACGGCCGCATCATCAAGCTCAATCACAAGCGCATGGCGCACGGCGGCTGGGTCGTCACCTATGAGGACGTCACCGAGCGCCACAAGGCGCAGGCCCGCGTCGCGCACATGGCGCGGCACGATTCGCTCACCGACCTGCCTAACCGAACGCTGTTCCGCGAGAAGATGAGCGAGGGACTGAACCAGGTCGCGGTCGCCGGCGGCGCCATGGCCGTACTGTGCTTCGACCTCGACAACTTCAAGACGGTCAACGACCGGCTCGGGCACGCCGCCGGCGACCGGCTCTTGCGCTGGGTGGCAGCGCGGCTGAAGGAGAATGTCGGCGAGCACGACACGGTCGCGCGCCTCGGCGGCGACGAGTTCGCGGTGCTGCAACGCGCACCCCAGCCGCAAGCCGCCGAGCAGCTTGCGCGTCGCCTGGTCGAGATCATCGGCTCTCCGCCCCCGCTGGACAGCCAGTCGATCCACATCGGCGTGTCGATCGGCATCGCGATCGCACCCGACCACGGGCTCGACGCGGACGAGCTGATGAAATGCGCCGACCTCGCGCTGTACCAGGCCAAGGCGAGGGGACGCGGCGCCTATCAGCTCTTCGAACCCGAGATGGAGGAGGAGGCGCGCAGCCGGCACCTGCTGGAGCACGACTTACGTGGCGCGCTGGAGGAACGCCAGTTCCATCTGGTGTTCCAGCCGCAAGTTCGTCTCGACACGTCCGAGCTCACCGGCTTCGAGGCGCTCTTACGCTGGAATCATCCGACGCGCGGCCTGGTCTCGCCGGCCGAGTTCATTCCCATCGCGGAAGACAATGGCCTGATCGTCCCGATCGGTGAATGGGCGCTGCGCACGGCCTGCGCCACTGCCGCGTCCTGGCCGGACGTCACCGTCGCAGTCAACCTCTCGCCGGTGCAATTCCGCTCGCGCGGGCTGGTGGCGATGGTCACGAACGCGCTCGCGGAGGCCGGACTGCCGCCGCAGCGGCTCGAGCTCGAAGTCACCGAGACGGCGCTGCTCGACGACAGCGAGGCGACGATCAAGATCCTGCACCAGCTCCGCACGCTCGGAGTGCGCGTCAGCCTCGACGATTTCGGCGTCGGCTACTCATCGCTGAGTTACCTGCGCAAGTTTCCGTTCGATCGCATCAAGATCGACCGCTCCTTCGTCGGCACGCTCGGCGAAAGCCCGGAGAGCGTCGCGATCGTGCGCACCATCGCCAGCTTAGGGGCCGTGCTCGGCGTCGAGACCACGGCGGAAGGCGTCGAGACGGTCGAGCAGCTCGACTTCGTACGTGAATGCGGCTGCACCGCGGTGCAGGGCTATTACTTCGGCAAGCCGTGTTCCGCCATGGAGGTCCGCGGCGTGATCGAGAGGCTGAGCACGATCCGCCGCGTGGCGTGACGCCCCGCTTCACCTCGCCGCTCTTTCTATCGTCACGCCCGAGACGACCTCAGGCGATTGAGCGTGGCACGATCTGCCGATGCGAGCGCATTGCTCCACTCCCGCTCGGAGAGGTCTCCGACCAGGCCGGAAAGACTGATGGCAAGCGCACGAAGCCGCGCATTCTCCTCAAGAAGCAAGAAAACGTCGTTCGACGGGGATTCATCGTCCGAAAAGCTAGCGCCTTCGCAAAGCTGCCTTGACAGGAGTTCGAAAGACTCATCAGGCACGATGTCTTCGGCAGAGGAAATAGGCTTCTGTCTGTCATGACGGAGCAAATCTTCATCACTCATGGCAAATTCCCCAACTCAGGACACGCCCCCAACCGCATTTTGATACATTCGATTGAGTCGGCGGCGGATTTGAGTCCGAAATGGGCTCGTACGATGTACGCCTCGTGTCCCTGGTGCCTCACTCGCTCATTCGTTCGCTTCACCGGCGTCTTTCAGACCGGCTCGCAGTGCGGTCACGACGCGATGGGCCATTTCGATATCCCTGACCGACAATCCGTTCGCCAGCCCGTTGACCCACGGGACCTGCAAGCGGCTGGCGGCATCGAAGACCTGCCTGCCCTTGTCGGTGAGGACCACGAGCTGCGCCCGGCGGTGATGCGGATTGGTCTCGAACGCGACGAGACCGTCACGCTCGAGATCGTTGACGATGCGCTGCACGTTCTGGCGGTTGGCGCCGAGATTGCGCGCCAGCCAGGCGACCGGCTCGGGCCGCTCGGCATCGACGATTGCCCCCAGAATCTGCCAGCGCGCGCTGGTGAGACCGAGCCCAGCCACCAGCCGGTCGCCGGCGGTCAGAAGCAGGCCGTTGGCCCGGAACAGGTCGAGGATGAAGCCGGTCAGGGCTTCGCCCGCCGGGGTCCGCTTGGTCTTGCTCATTTGTTACGATATTTCCGTATTGACATCATCATGTCAAATACCTATGTCACACATTGTCGAAATGACATGATGATACCAAATTAAACGGAGTAATGTCATGCCCCAGATGCGCCCGCTCGACCCGGCCTTCCCGATCGACCGCCAGCTCGCACTCGACGCCGGCCCCGTGGTGCTGGTCAACCTGTTCACGCTCGATGCGGCCGACGAACAAAGCTTCCTGAAGAGCTGGCAGGACGATGCCGCCTTCATGAAGCAGCAACCGGGCTTCATCTCGACCCAGCTTCACCGCGCCGTCGGCGACAATCCGACCTATCTCAACTACGCGGTCTGGGAATCCAACGCGCATTTCCGCGCGGCCTTCACCCATCCGGAATTCCGCGCGAAGATTTCGGTCTACCCCGCATCCGCCGTCGCGAGCCCGCATCTGTTTCAGAAGGTCGCGGTGCCGAACATCTGCGTGGCGTAGTCACGAACGAATTCAGTTCGGCGCGCCGCGTAAGCGGTTCGCGCGCCCCGGAGGAAAGCAGGCGTGGGGTGGCGCTCCTGAAGTCTGCCTGCCTCGCAGGCGCGTAAACGCGTCGTCTGCCGATCGCGCCCCATGCCAAATTCCGTGTCTCGGCACGCGTCCGAACGACCAATTGTCGCACGCGGCATTTCTGGCGGGATTGCCACCTCAACCGCACGCGCGCGCCGAGCAATGCGCTTTTCTTCTCTCGTGATTTCAGGGACAATCGCGTCACAAGAACGAGAAACGGCGGTCCGAATGAGGCCGCTGCGAGGGAGGAGTTTCGATGTCGCGATACGGGCTGAAGACGATCGCATTTGCCGCCATACATGCTGTCATGGGCGCGTTGCTCGCGACCACAGCCGGTGCACAGGACTATCCCAGCAAACCGATCACGCTGATTGTGCCATGGCCGGCCGGCGGATCGACCGATATCTCGATGCGCGCGATCGCCGACAGCGCCTCGAAAGTATTGGGACAGCCGATCGTGATCGACAACAAGGCCGGTGGCGGCGGGACGGTCGGACCAGCGACCATGGCAGCGGCCGCGAAGCCGGACGGCTACACCATCTCCCAGATTCCGATCACCGTCTTCCGCCTACCCCTGATGCAGGAAGTGTCATGGGATCCGGCGAAGGATTTTAGCTACATCGTTCATCTCACCGGCTACACCTTCGGCGTCACCACCAGTACGGACTCGCAGTTCAAGAGCTGGAAGGACGTGGTGGAGTTCGCCAAGGCCAATCCGGGCAAGGTGACCTACGCGACACCGGGCACCGGCACCTCGCTGCATATCGGCATGGAGCAGATCGCCGCAATGTCCGGAATCAAGCTCACACAGGTCCCCTTCAAAGGCGGCGCGGAGACCAACGCCGCGGTGCTCGGCCAGCACACCATGCTGCAGGCCGATTCCACGGGATGGCGACCGCTGGTCGACGCCGGCAAGCTCCGGCTGTTGATGGTATGGACCGGTTCGCGCTCGCCGAACTATCCCGACGTGCCGACCCTGAAGGAGCTCGGCTATCCCATGGTCTACGATTCCCCGTTTGGCATCGCCGGGCCCAAGGGCATGGACCCGAAAATCGTCGCCAAGCTGCACGACGCCTTTAAGAAAGCGGTAGAGGACCCGGCAGTGGTGGCGACCCTCGCCAAGTACGACATGGTGCCGAACTACAAGAACACTGAGGACTACAAGAAGTTCGTCGTCGAGGTCACGGAGTCCGAGCGCAAGGTCATCGACACGCTCGGGCTTGCGAGGAAGTAAGACCGTGGCGACTGCAAGTGAAGGCGTCATCCTGAGGCGCGAGCCGCACTTGCGGCTCGCCTCGAAGGATGGATCGGGGTACCGCCGCCCCTTCGAGGGCTGCGCTGCGCTCCGCCACCTCAGAACGAAGGCGATCCGAAAGCGCTGCGCATGAATAATGACACCAACGTCAAACTCCGTCTCAGCAATTCCGAACTCTGGGGCGGGCTGATCGGGTTCGCGCTCGGAGGCTTCGTGATCTGGTCGGGTTTGAAGCTCAAGCTCGGCACCATCAACGATCCAGGCTCCGGCTACGTGCTGTTCTATACGGGGATTCTGATGTGCGTGTTCGCAGGCGCGATCATCGTCTCGGCGGTCACCGAGGGCGGGCCGACGCTGGCCTCCCGCTGGGAGAATGTGCGCTGGACCAAGCCGCTTCTGCTGATCGCCTGCCTCGCCGCGTTCTCCTTCGCACTGGAGCCGCTCGGTTTCCTGCTGTCGTCGATCCCGCTGATGCTGCTGCTCTTGCGCGTGATCGATCCCGTGCGCTGGACGCTGGCAGTTCCGATCGCCGTGCTGGTTCCGGTCGGCATGTGGTGGGTGCTCAAGCGCCTGCTGTTGATCCAACTGCCCTCGGGCTTGCTCGGGATCGGTTGACCGCATGGATACGCTCGCCAATGTCGCGCACGGATTCGGCGTCGCGCTGACGGGAATCAACCTTCTCTACTGCTTCATCGGCGTCTTCATCGGCACGCTGGTCGGCGTATTGCCCGGCATCGGGCCGATCTCGGCGATGTCGCTGCTGTTGCCGGTGACGCTATCAGGCACGCCGGAGTCCGGCATCATCATGATGGCCGGCATCTACTACGGCTCGATGTATGGCGGCTCGACGACCTCGATCCTGGTCAACATCCCCGGCGAAGCGGCTTCCGTCGTGACCTGCATCGACGGCCACCAGATGGCGAAGCAGGGGCGCGCGGGCCCTGCGCTGGGCATCTCCGCCTTCGGCTCCTTCATCGCCGGCACATTTGCGCTCGTCGCCCTGATGCTCGTGGCGCCAAAGCTCGCCAGCATCGCGATCGCATTCGGGCCCGCCGAGTATTTCAGCCTGATGGTTCTCGGCCTCGTCGTGCTCACCTTCCTGACGCAAGGCTCGATGCCGAAGGCGCTGTTGATGGCTTGCATCGGCGTCGTGCTCGGGCTGATCGGGCTCGACAGTATCACGGCGCAGCCGCGCCTCACCTTCGGCCGCATGGAACTAATCGACGGCATCGGTCTCGTGCCCGTCGTGATGGGCCTGTTCGGCGTCGCCGAGGTGCTGCTCAACACCGAGCAGGCCATCAAGCGCGACATCATCAACACGAAGATCACTCAGCTTTTGCCTGACAGGGCCGACTGGCAGGCCAGCGCCGGCCCCGTCGCGCGCGGCACGCTCCTTGGCTTCCTGCTCGGCATTTTGCCGGGCGGCGGCGCAGTAGTGGCGTCGTTTGCGTCCTATGCACTGGAGAAGCGGCTGTCGAAATCGCCGGAGCGCTTTGGCCATGGCGCGATCGAGGGCGTCGCAGGTCCGGAGTCCGCCAACAATGCGGCCGCGGGCGGGGCGTTCATTCCGCTGATGACGTTGGGCATCCCGCCGAACGTGGTGATGGCGCTGCTGCTCGGGGCGTTCGTCATTCACGGCCTGCAGCCGGGACCACTGCTCATCACGCAAAACCCAGGTCTGTTCTGGGGCATCGTTGCCAGCATGTATATCGGCAATCTGATGCTGCTGGTGCTCAACCTGCCGATGATCGGCATGTGGGTACAGCTTCTGAAGCTGCCCTACAACATCCTGTTCCCGCTGATCATCCTGTTCACGATCCTCGGCGTCTACTGCTCCAGCAACAACGTGTTCGACGTCTATGTGATGATTGCCTTCGGCGCCATCGGCTACTTCATGCGCAAGCTCGGCTTCGAGCCGGCGCCGCTGGTGCTGGCCTTCGTGCTGGGACCGATGATGGAGAACAACTTGCGCAAGTCGCTGATCCTCTCGCAGGGCGATCTCTGGACCTTCGTGCAGCGGCCGATCTCGGCAGCGTGCCTTGCGCTCGCGCTGGTGCTGCTGATCGCGCCGCTGCTGCCGTCGCTGCGCAAGAAGCGCGAGCTGGTGGCATTGGACGAAGGGGCGTGAGGAGATTTGGAGGGTGGGTCAGGTAACCCACCCCCACGATCCCTACCCCGCCGCAGGTACTGCATTGTTCGGCGGAGCGCCCCATGGTCGCTCGGCTGACGCCAGCCCGATCAGGCGGCCCTGGATGTAGTCGCAGCCCCAGTCACGCAGCATGCTTGCTGCCTCCTCGTCCTGCACCCATTCGGCGACCGTCTTGATGTCGAGGCGGCGGGCGAGGTCGATCAGGGTCTGCACGAAGGCGCGGTCGTCGGCGGAATGGGTGATGTTCTGCACGAAGGCGCCGTCGATCTTGACCATGTCGACGCCGAGCTTGCGCAAATTGCGGAACGAGGTGTAGCCGGCGCCGAAATCGTCGATCGCGATGCGGCTGCCGAAATGCTTCAGGCGCCCGACGAAGGCGCGGACGTCGTCGATGTCCTGGATGGCCACCGTCTCGGTGATCTCGACGATCAGCCGCTCGGCAACGCCGGGATGGGCATGCATCAGCGACTCGATTCCCGCCCACCAGTCCGGATCCATGGTGGTGTCCGGCGAAATGTTGAGGCTGAGCCGGACATCGGGCGAAGCGGCGAGCTCGGCGACCACGAGCTCGAGGACGCGGTGATCGACCAGGCGAATGAGGCCGAGCCGTTCGGCCACCGGCACGATGTCGGGCGCGAGCAGCACCTGGCCGTCGCCCTGGTCCATCCGCACCAGGCATTCGTGGAATGCGTCCTCGCGCGTGCCTGCGGCCACCACCGGCTCGTAGGCGAGCAGGATGCGGCGTTCGTTCAACGCAGTCACGATCTCGTCGGTGACGCGGATATTGACGCGGCGCTGTGCGTCGCGCTCGGCGTTCGGACGCCACGCAGCGAAGGAGCCGGCGCGGCGGCGCTTGGCGGCGTCTAGCGTTTCATGGGCGCGGTTGATTGCCTCATCGGTGCTGCGGGCATAGCGCGGCACGCTGACGGCGCCGATCGAGGCGGTGACGGAGACCGGCCCGGACCTTGTCGGCACAACCTCGTCGCGGATCCCGGCGAGAAAGCGCTCGGCGGCGACGTTCATGTCGTCGATGGTGCAGTTCTTCAGGATCAGGCCGAACTTGTTGCCGGAGAAGCGGCCGAGCACGTCGCCGCCGCGCAGGCGCGCGCGGATGCGCTTGGCGACGTCGAGGATCACGGCATCGGCAACGTCGAAGCCGAAGGCGTCATTGACGCGGGCGAGATGATCGATGCCGAGCAGCATGAAGGCCGAGGTCGAGCGGAAACGGGTCGCCTCCTCGATCGCCTCGGCCAGGGCCGCGATCAGATGGGTACGGTTGAGCTCGCCGGTCAGCGGATCGAGACGGGCCAGCCTCGCCAGTTCCTCGTCGCGGGCGTGGCGCTCATTGTTGATGCAAACGATGCCCTGAGCCCGCACCGGGCGACCGTCGGGGCCGGCGAACCAGCGACCGGTCTCCTCGATCCAGACCACGGGATCGGAGGCGCTCATGCGCACGCCGTATTCGACGCGGTAGGGCGTGCCGTCGGCACCATGCACGGCCGAAGTCTGGGCCAGCGCAGCGGCGCGCAGCGATTGCGCGGGCTCGATCAGCTTGGCGAATTCGGCGCCGATGGCAAGCCGCTCAGTGGGGATGCCGGGAAAGACCGCATCGACATGCTCACTCCAGACAATGGCATCGCTGGCGAGGTCCCAGACGAACACGGCCTGGCCGAGGCCGGCCAGGATTGCGGAGGCTTGCGGCAATGCAGGGGTCAAATTCGCCTCGTTTCGGGACAGCGGGGAGTCCTGAGCCGGCACAGGATAGAGCCAGATTCGCTCTCGACCCTAGGCAAAGTTCATAAACAATTTGGAAACCACGTTCGAAGGCGGGGTCGGAACCAAACCGGTCCGGCCGGCATAGGCCTTGCGAGTACATGACACGCAGCGGCGTCAGCGTCCCGAAACGCGACAGTTCCGCCAGATCAACGGTGATTTGCGATGTTGAGTACTGATCGATCGGATGAGGCAGAAGGCGGCACAGGCACGGCCCTGGTGCCGTTGACACAGACATTGCAGTGGGCACGCAAGGTGCCGCTGCCGCGGCCGGATTCGAGCTTCGTCACCCAGCTCATCGCCAATGCCGAGCACCTGCCCCAGACCAGCCGGCTGCGCCGCGCCTCGCCCGAGGATGCGCGGACGGCCTATGGCAGCAAGTGCCCATTGCCCAGCGTCGGCGCCCGCACGCGGCAGGTGGCTTGAGGGAAAATCAGCGCGGCGGCGTGTCGGAAGGCGGCGTGCCGTTGCCCGGCTGTAAATCCGGCGAGGGGATTTCCGGCGACTGCGTGGCAGGCTTCGGTGCGGGATGATCCTTCAGCACGGACTCGGCGACCGATTGCGCCGAAGGCGCGGGCGGCACCGGCGCAGGCGCCGGCTCGTGCTTCGGCTGGAAGATCTCGTCCGCCGACGCCGGCGGCTCGGCCTGGCGCTTGGCCTTGCGCGGCGTCGTCACGGCCTCGGCAGGAACATAGGTGATGCGGCGGCGCGTGCGCTGGGCGATGCCGCCGAGAAAATCGGCCATCGCGAGCAGCACCAGGAGGAAATAGGTGGAGTTGCCGAATTTCGGCCACATCACGAATTCGGCCGCAGCCGCGCCGAACACGATCAGCGACAGCAGGTGATCCATCAGGAACTTGGCCCCCGGCCGCGCCCCCTTGACCACCTCGAGCAGCAACAGCACCACGCCGAGGGCGAGCAGGAGGTCGGCGAGCGTGACCGGCCAGGCCTCGCCCGTCACCATCGGCACCTTGAACAACACGTCCGTGAACGACACGGTCGGCATCAGGAAGGCGATGATGTTGTAGACCGCGAGCGGAATCAGAAGCAGCGGGAAACCGACCATCGGCAAAATGCCTTCTCGATCAAGACGTCCGGACAGGACAATGCGGCGGCGAAGCATTTGCTCCGCCGCCGTCACCACCTAATGCATCATAGCTCTTGGATAGGCCGAAATCAGGGGCCACGTCGCCGCGCCCAACCGAAAACGCCAGCCTTTAGGACTCTTTCTTCTTCAAGACCTGGCGGCCCTTGTACATGCCGGTCTTGAGGTCGAGATGGTGCGGGCGGCGGAGCTCGCCGGAATCCTTGTCCTCGACATAGGTCGGCTTCTTGAGAGCATCCGCCGAGCGGCGCATGCCACGGCGCGACGGCGAGGTTTTTCTTCTCGGAACGGCCATTATCAATATCCTCTAGGGATTGGTGTTTTCCGGGCATCGTCCGCGAGGGGACGGCTCAGCACCCGCAATACGAGGCGAGCTGAATGCCGATCAAGGCCGCGCTTATAGAGGAAGGCTGGCGGCAAAGCTAGGGTTTTGGACCGGAAAATATGCCCGAAAAGAGCTCAAAATCCGCGATTTTCCCGCCAGCAGGTTGCAAGCGAGCTCGCCTGCCCCCGCGCCATATAGATTGCGGCCAGCCGCCGCATGCCCGGACCGGGGCTTTTGGCACTGCGTTTGACCGGATTCGGCAGAATCGAGGCCAGTAGGGCCGCCTCCCGAGAAGACAGGTTCGCGGCCGATTTGCCGAAGGCATAGGCGCTGCCCGCCTCGACCCCAAACTGGCCCCGCGGGCCGAACTCGGCGATGTTGAGGTAGATTTCCAGGATCCGCGACTTGGGCAGGACGAAGTCGATCCACAGCGCGAGCGGAAACTCCAGCGCCTTGCGCACGAAATCCCGCCCCTGCCAGAGGAACAGGTTCTTGGCCACCTGCTGGGTGATGGTGGAGGCGCCCCGGAACGGCGTACCGTCCTCCTGCGCGTCATCAATTGCCTCGCGCAGCGCGCCCCAGTCGATGCCGCGGTGCCTGCAGAAGTGGGCGTCCTCGGCCGCCACCACCGATCGCGGCAGGTAAGGCGACATCGCCGAAAGATCTATCCATTCCCGGTGCATCGGTGCGCCGCGCAGGGACCGCCAGGCCATCAGCGTCGAAACGGGATGGCCGGCGCGGTAGAACGGCGCAACTGCGTAGGGCGCGAGCAGCGCGATCGCAAGCACCACGATCAGGGTCTTGAGAACGCGCAAAGCAACCTTTCCGGCGCAAAATCAAACGCGGCCACGGGCTCGGCCATTAAGCCTGTGATAATTCTGGCCTTTTCCAGCACTTTTAAGGCCTTCCAAACGATTGACTGAGGCGAGCGCATAAAGGATTGTCCCGCCGATTTTTAGTTCTGGAGCCCTTCTTGATGACCGGCACGTCCCCGTCCGATTTCGCCAAACGTCTGGACAAGACCGCTGATGACACCGAGGCCCTGCTCGGGCGCCTGCTGTCGGACGACATCCTGCCTGATGAAATTGCCCGGCCCAAGCGGCTGATGGACGCAATGCGCTATTCGAGCCTCAACGGCGGCAAGCGCCTGCGGCCGTTCCTGGTGGTCGAGAGCGCCGCGGTGTTCGGCGTGCCGCGCGAGGCCGCCCTGCTCGCCGGCGCCGCGCTGGAATGCATCCACTGCTATTCGCTGATCCATGACGATCTGCCGGCGATGGACAATTCGGATCTGCGCCGCGGCCGGCCCACCCTGCACAAGAAGACCGACGATGCCACCGCGATCCTCGCCGGCGACGGCCTGTTGACGCTCGCCTTCGACATCATCACCCGCGACGAGGTCCATCGCGACGCCACAGTGCGGCTGCTGCTGACGCGTGCGCTGGCGCGCTGCGCCGGCATCGGCGGCATGGTCGGCGGCCAGATGCTCGATCTCGCCGGCGAAGGCCGGTTCGGCGACCGCGAGCCGGTCGATGTCGCGCGTCTGCAGCAGATGAAGACCGGCGCTCTCCTCCGCTACGGCTGCATCGCCGGCGCGATCCTGGGCCAGGCGTCGGAGAAGGAATACCAGGCGCTCGATGATTACGGCCATGCACTCGGTGAAGCCTTCCAGATCGCCGACGACCTGCTCGACGTCGAGGGCGATGCGGCGGCGCTCGGCAAGCCTTCGGGCCAGGACGCAGCGCTCGGCAAGACCACCTTCGTCACTCAGCTCGGCATCGAAGGCGCCAAGCAGCGCGTGCGCGATCTGCTCGCGCGGGCCGACACCGCCGTCTCGATCTTCGGCGACCGCGCCGACGTGCTCCGCGCCGCTGCGCACTTCGTCGCCGAGCGGAAGAACTGACCGAGAGGAACGATCTTTACTTCGCCCCGCTTGCGGGGAGAGGTCGACATTCAAGCACAGCTTGAATGTCGGGTAGTCCGCCGCTGCGGCGACAACGAGAGTCTACCGAAAAGGCCGTAGCCGTCATGGCCACTGACAAGGAAGATCCCGTCCTCGTCCGCTTCCGCCAGATGTCGCGGCCGATGCAACTGCTTTATGCACGGCCGCGGACTTTTATCGCGCTTGGCGTCGGCATCATCGTCGCCCTGCTGTTGCCGGGCTCGCTGCGGCTGGTGACGCGGCTATTGCTCGGCTGGGACGCGCTGATCGCGGCCTATCTCGTGCTGGTCTACGGCATGATGCTGAACAACGACCACCAGCACATCCGCCGGGCCGCCGCGATGCAGGACGACGGCCGTTTCGTGATCCTGCTGGTGACGGCGATCGGCGCGTTTGCAAGCATCGCCGCGATCGTCTCCGAGCTCGGCACGCCGCATCGTGGCGTGTCGGAGCTGACCATCGCAATCACCACCATCGCGCTGAGCTGGGCCGCCGTGCACACGACCTTCGCGCTGCATTACGCTCATGATTACTACCGTCACCCGCCGGGCGGCCTGCAATTCCCGAGCGGCGAGAGGGAAGATCACGCCGACTATTGGGACTTCGTCTATTTCTCCTTCGTGATCGGCATGACCGCGCAGGTCTCCGACGTCGGCATCACCGACAAGACCATCCGCCGCACCGCCACCGCGCACGGCATCGTCTCCTTCATCTACAACACGGCGCTGCTGGCGCTGACGGTCAACATCGCAGCGAGCGCGATCGCGACGTAGGCTGTTTCCTCAGGCGCGACGTGAACTGTGGCCTCGCCTCAGCCATCCGCGATGTGCCCGCGATATTGCGGCAGATTGTCCGTGATCTCGTACCAGGGCGCCTTGGAGCCGACGAAAATATGGGCGCTCGGCCGGATCGAGGGAGCGTCGACCAGGGTTCCCAGGGCGACATGGACCCATTTTCCTTCGCGAACCCGGGAATAAAGCAGCGAGCAGCAGCGGGCGCAGTGCGCATCATGGGTGGTCTCGTCCCCGAAGATGAGGCGCTGGTCCGCGCCCGCGACGATACGGAGCTTGGCCTGCTCGATCCCGGCGAACGGCTTGAAGGCTGAGCCGGTGGTGCGGCGGCAGTTCGAACAGTGGCAGTTCAGCGCGTAGGAGAATTCGTCCGCCACCTCAAAGCGGACTGCGCGGCAGAAGCATTCGCCGGCAAGGATGGAGGCGTTCGACTTTTCTGATCCGGTCATGACAATGCTCTCGCGCAAGCGGCGATAACACCCATAGCGCAATTCGGCGGGCGTGACTAAATTCTCGCGGAGCAAACATTCGGGAGGATGAGCCATGAGCCAGAACCGTGCGAGTGTCGAGGCCGTCGTGCAGACCTATTTTGACGGGCTTTACGAAGGCGATGCCGAGAAGCTCGGCGCCATCTTCCATCCCTCCGCCGACCTGCGCTGGGTCGAGAAGGGCGAGCTTCAGGTGCTCACCGTGCCGGACTGGCTCGACCGCGTGCGCAAGCGGGCTTCCGCCAAGGCCGAAGGCAAGCCGCGCGAGGATTTCATCGTCACCATCGATCGTTCGGATGACAAGACCGCCTTCATCAAGGTCAGGTGCCAGTTGCCGCCGCGCTATTTCACCGACTATCTGGTCGCAATGAAACTCAGCGACGGCTGGCAGATCGTATCGAAATCCTACCGGTATGACCTGAAGGACTGACGAGGGAACGGCTGGGCCCGACCGCACTTTGCGGACGGGACTCGGAACGCTCCGTCCACGCCGCAAGCAAAGAGCTGTCGCGGCCGCCTCAAAAACCTTGTCACGACAGCGCGGCCATGCCACTGGCGGAGACGGAATCGTCACCACCCTGCTCCTGCTCGCCAATGTCCGCGCCCTCCATCGCCCCATTGCCCGCATCCGGCGACGGCCGCGATGCACTGTCGGTGCTGCATTCGGTGTTCGGCCTGCCCGGCTTCCGCGGCGCACAGGGCGAGATCATCCGGCATGTCACCGATGGCGGCAATTGCCTGGTCCTGATGCCGACCGGCGGCGGCAAGTCGCTGTGCTATCAGCTCCCCTCGCTGCTGCGCGAAGGCTGCGGCATCGTGGTGTCGCCTTTGATCGCACTGATGCGCGACCAGGTCGCGGGCCTGATCGAAGCGGGCGTCAACGCCGCCGCGCTGAACTCGTCGCTGACGCCGCAGGAGGCGTCCGAAGTCGAGCGCCGCCTGATCGCGGGCGATCTCGACCTGCTCTATGTCGCGCCGGAACGCCTCGTCACGCCGCGCTGCCTGTCGCTGCTGGCGCAAGCGAAGGTGGCGCTGTTTGCGATCGACGAAGCGCATTGCGTCTCGCAATGGGGGCATGACTTCCGGCCCGAATATGTCGCCCTCTCTGTCATCGCTGTGCGCTTTCCCGACGTGCCGCGCATCGCGCTGACCGCGACCGCGGACGAGTTGACGCGCAAGGAGATCGTCGAGCGGCTCCAGCTTGTGGGCAGCCCGCAATTCGTCTCCAGCTTCGACCGGCCGAACATCCGCTACGAGATCGTCGACAAGCGCAATTCGGTGTCGCAGCTCAAGGAGTTCATTCGCGAGCGCCATATGGGCGATGCCGGCGTGGTCTATTGCCTGTCCCGCAATCGGGTCGAGGAGGTTGCCGCGGCGCTGGAAGACGCCGGCATTCCGGCGCTGCCCTACCACGCCGGTCTCGACAGCAGCGTGCGCTCGCGCAACCAGGACCGCTTCCTCAACGAGGACGGCATCGTGATCGTCGCAACCATCGCCTTCGGCATGGGCATCGACAAGCCCGATGTGCGCTTCGTCGCCCATCTCGATCTGCCCAAGAGCATCGAGGCCTATTACCAGGAGACCGGGCGCGCCGGCCGCGACGGCAAGCCGTCCGCCGCTTGGATGGCCTATGGCCTCTCGGACATCGTGCAGCAGCGCCGCATGATCGACGAATCAGGCGCGTCCGACGATTTCAAGCGGGTCTCGATCGGCAAGCTTGACGCGTTGGTTGGCCTTGCCGAAACGCCGCATTGCCGGCGCCGGCGGCTGCTCGCCTATTTCGGCGAGGTCGTGATGACCGAGAGCTGCGGCAATTGCGACAACTGCCTGACACCACCGAAAATGCGCGACGGCAAGGTGCTGGCGCAAAAACTGCTGTCCTGCGTCTACCGCACCGGCCAGCGTTTCGGCGCGATGCATCTGATCGACGTGCTGGTGGGACGGCTGACCGAGAAGGTGAATCAGTTCGGCCACGACAAGCTCTCGGTGTTCGGCGTCGGGCGCGAGCTCAACGAGAAGCAGTGGCGCACCGTGCTGCGGCAACTGGTGGCGATGGGGCATTTGCAGAGCGACAGCGAGGCTTTTGGCGCGCTGAAGCTGACGGACTCCTCACGCAGCGTCCTGCGCGGCGAGGCCGAGGTGTGGCTGCGCGAGGAGGCGCCCGGCACTCGCGTCCGCGCCAGCCGCGCCAAATCCCGCCGCGGCGATCTCGCCCCTGCGGCAAACGCACCCCAGGGCGATGTCGATCCCGAATTGCGCGCACGCTTGCGCGCCTGGCGCTCGGACGTCGCGCGCGAGCGCGGCGTGCCCGCCTATGTGGTGCTGCACGATGCCACCATCGACGGCATCGTGCGGGCCTGGCCGACCACGCTCGACGAATTGCGCAACGTCCCTGGCATCGGCGACAAGAAGCTCGAGCACTACGGGGAGGAGCTGCTGCGGCTGGTCAGGACTCGGTAGGGCAGCGGCGCAGCCCGCCAATCCCACGCGATAGACGGCGGCGCGGACCGTAGTTGGCGCGCCCTACTCCCTCCACACACGTCGGACAGCGCGTAGCGCTGTCCCCGTAGCGGAGCGCAGATCCGGGATCCATACCGCGTGATCTATCTTAGGGCACGCGCGACGACGTTCTTCGCCAAACTACTCCCTGGGGTTATGGGTCCCGGCCCCCGTGCGCAGTTGCGCACTAGGCCGGGACGACAGGGTGACGCGGCGCCAGTCGCACCCGCATCACCCAAGCCTCACCCGTTCCGGAACGCATAAGCGTAGCCGTTGAGCGCGGGGGCGCCGCCGAGGTGCGCATAGAGTATCTTTGCGCCCTTCTCGAAATAGCCCTTCTTCGCAAGATCGATCAGGCCCTGCATCGATTTGCCCTCGTAGACGGGATCGGTGATCATGCCTTCGAGCCGCGCGGTGAGGCGGATCGCCTCCTTGGTCTCCTCCGACGGCACGCCATAGGCGGGATAGGCGTAATCCTCGATCAGCACGACGTCATCCGCGACGAGGTCCTTGCCGAGCTCGACGAGCTTCGCCGTGTTCTGCGCGATCGAGAGCACCTGCGCCTTGGTTTGTGCCGGCGTGAAGGAGGCATCGATGCCGATGACTTTTCGCGCGCGACCATCGGCGGCGAAGCCCACCAGCATGCCGGCATGGGTCGAGCCGGTGACGGTGCAGACGATGATGTAGTCGAACTTGAAGCCGAGCTCCTGCTCCTGCTTGCGCACCTCCTCGGCGAAGCCGACATAGCCGAGCCCGCCGAACTTGTGCACGGAGGCGCCGGCAGGAATCGCGTAGGGCTTGCCGCCGGCCGCCTTCACCTCCTCGATCGCCTGCTCCCAGCTCTTGCGGATGCCGATGTCGAAGCCGTCATCGACCAGGCGCACGTCGGCGCCCATGATGCGCGAAAGCATGATGTTGCCGACGCGATCATAGACCGCGTCCTCGTGCGGCACCCAGGCTTCCTGCACGAGGCGGCACTTCATGCCGACCTTGGCCGCCACGGCGGCCACCATGCGGGTGTGGTTGGACTGCACGCCGCCGATCGACACCAGCGTGTCGGCGTTGGAGGCGATCGCATCGGGGATGATGTATTCGAGCTTGCGCAGCTTGTTGCCGCCATAGGCAAGACCGGAATTGCAGTCCTCGCGCTTGGCATAGATCTCGACCTGACCGCCGAGATGCTTGGACAAGCGCTCCAGCTTCTCTATGGGTGTCGGGCCGAAGGTCAGCGGATAGCGCGCGAATTTTTCCAGCATCGTAAAGTCATCCCGATTGGCGTTGAGCTGGCCGCAGCGACTAGCATCTGGCCCCGCAAATGTGCTCTCAAAAGCAAGGCAGGATTGACGCAATCCTTGCGCCTTGGTGGGCAAGTCTTCTAATTTCTTTCGTCAGAATGATATTTTACGAAAGCTTCTTCCATGCCTGCCCGACTCGACCGTATCGATCTCAAGATATTGCGATTGCTGCAGAATAACGGCCGGCTGAGCAACGCGGAGCTGGCCGAAACTGTCGCGATCAGCCCGGCGACCTGTCACCGCCGCACCCAGCGCCTGTTCGAGGACGGTTTTATTGCCGCCGTCCGCGCCATGGTCGCGCCGAAGAAGGTCGCCAAGGGCACGCTGGTCATGGTCGGCGTCGTGCTCGACCGCTCGACGCCGGAGAGTTTTGCGACGTTCGAGCAGGCGATCGCCAAGCTGAAATTCGTGCTCGACTGTCACCTCGTCGCCGGCGATTTCGATTACTTCCTTAAGATCCGTGTCGGCGACATGGAGGATTTCAACCGCATCCACGGCGAGCAGCTCATCGCACTGCCAGGCGTCCGCCAGACCCGCACCTTCTTCGTGATGAAGGAGGTGGTCGACAACGCGCCGCTGGAGTTTTGAGCGGAAGCTATTGATGCGCGATAGGCATCATGACAGATTCTGCCAATGCCGATGCAACCACTCCCCTTCCGCCAGCAAAATCCGATCGCACCGGCCTACCGTCGAGGCTGGGTGGATGAGGCGGTTGCCGCGATCGAGGCGGACCAGTGCCGCACCGCCGACACCCATCTGATCCGGCTGATCGTGCCGGCGCTCGCCGGGATAGACATCTATCTGAAGGACGAATCCACGCACCCGACCGGCAGCCTGAAGCATCGTCTGGCCCGCTCGCTGTTTCTCTATGCACTGTGCAACGGGCATATCCGCGAGGGCACGCCGGTCATCGAAGCCTCATCGGGATCGACCGCGGTGTCGGAGGCCTATTTCGCGCAGATGATCGGCGTGCCCTTCTACGCCGTGATGCCGCGCACGACCTCGGCGGAGAAGATCGCCGCAATCGAGCACTATGGCGGCAACTGCCATCTGATCGATGATGGCCGCACGCTCTATGCGGAAGCCGCCGCGCTCGCCGCGCGCCTGAACGGCCACTACATGGACCAGTTCACGTTTGCCGAGCGCGCCACCGATTGGCGCGGCAACAACAACATCGCCGAATCCATTTTCACGCAATTGAAGGGCGAGCCGCGACCGATTCCGGACTGGATCGTGATGGGCGCGGGCACCGGCGGCACCTCCGCGACGATTGGGCGATACTTACGCTATCGCCAGTATCCGACGCGGCTCTGCGTCGTCGACGTCGAGCATTCCGCCTTCTTCGATTGCTTCCGCACGCAGGACCGCACGCAAGTTTGCGAGCGCCCCTCCCTGATTGAAGGCGTTGGCCGCCCGCGTTGCGAGCCGTCGTTCGTCCCGGGCGTGGTCGACCGCATGATGAAGATCCCGGATGCGGCGACGATCGCGGCGATGAACGTGCTGTCGCGGCGGCTGCGGCGGGCTGTCGGCGGATCCACAGGCACCAATTTCCTGGCGCTGTGCCGGCTCGCATCGGAGATGCGAAAGACGAATGTGACGGGATCGCTGGTGACGCTGATCTGCGATTCCGGCGAACGTTATCGCCAGACCTATTACGAACCCGCCTGGTTGAACGCGCGCGGTCTCGACCCCGCGCCCGTTGAGGCCGCCTTGTCGTCGTTCCTGGCAACAGGCGATCCGCTGACGCTCGCCGTCGATGACGTCGCCAATCCGCAGAGCGCACGAAGCCCCGAGGCATCATAGCCGACGCCCTCGGACGGTCACCGCTCCGGAGCTCGATGTCACGGCAACTTCACTTGCCTTCACCGCGCCCGCGGGCGAGCCTCGCTCCTTCTCAACGAGGAGATCCCGCCGTGCGCCTGCCCATTCTCGATCCGAAAGAGCTGAGTAGCGAACAGAAGCCGCTCTATGACGACATGCGAGCGGGCATCAAGGACCACTTCAAGGGCTTTGTGAACATGCGCGAGGATGGCGCGCTGCTCGGGCCCTGGAATCCCTGGATCCGTGAGCCGCGTTTCGGCAAGCCGGTGTGGGAGCTGGTCAAGGCGGTCGCGGCGAACCCGCTGTTGCCGGCTCCGGTGCGCGAGGTCGCGATCCTCGTTACCGGTTCGCATTTCCGCTCCGGCTACGAGCTTTATGCCCATGTGCTTGTTGCCGAGCAGCGCGGCCTCTCCGATGAGAAGCTGGGCACCATCGTCGCCGGGCAGCGGCCGGTTGACCTCACCAAGCAGGAGGCGGTCGCCTACGACATGGCCTCCGCGCTGGTGAGCGGCGGCGTGCTGCCGGAATTAACCTGGCGCGCGGCGGTGAAGGAGTTCGGCGAGCACGGCGCGGCCGAACTGTCCTATCTCGTCGGCATCTACTGCATGGTCTCTGTGACGCTGAACACGTTCGACGTCCCGGTACCGGAGTAGAACTGCTCGCGCGATCACTCCGCTGCCTTGTTTGCAGGCGCGGGAGGCAGCCAGCCGCCATGCCTGCAGTCAGTTGCGCACGGCATAGAGCGGCGTGCGCAGCGTCACCTGGTAAGACGGCTTCGGCAGCCACGCAATCTGCGCGGTGATGCCGAACAGGCGGTTGTCGTTGTCATCCATGCGGTCGAGGTCGAGCCGCAGGATCGGTTGGGTGAAGGACTGCGCCAGCGTCTGATTGAGAAGCCGCGCGCCACCGAATGACTGCACGCCGAGGCGTCCCGTGAACTTCCAGTTGCTCGGCCATTGATAATAGCCGCCGGCATAAAGGATCGTGTACGGCCTTATGCTGGCGAACTGGCTGGCGATGTCGATGTAGGTGTATTGCACGCCGGCAAGCCAGCCCCTCGTCTCGTCCTCATCCAGCGCGTAGTCGAGTTCCAGGATGTTATTGAACGATGTCGTCATGCCCGGCTCGTTCGGCACCGACTGCGTCAGGGTGGATTGCAGCTTGATCGTCGGGATCTGCCCGCCGTTCTGCTGATAGAGCTCGGCGTACATGCCGATGTTCCAGCTCGTGACGTCGAATGATGACCAGCCGCCGCCGAAATCGATCGTTGAGCCGGACACGCCGCCGTAGAGCGACACGCTATCGCTGACGTCGACGGTCAGCGGCAGATCGACGGCAATCGATTTCGCGGCCGGCAGGCCGTTCGGCAGCGCAGTGCGGCCGCGCGCCGCCAACGCCTCGAGCGCCGCCGACAGCGACGTGTTGCCGAAGCCGAGCCCGAGCGCTCCCGCCGGGATCGTCGCATAGGTCGTGCGCAGATCGAGATAAATGTTAGGAACGGCCGGCTCGGTGGCGGCGTCATCTTCGGTGTCGGCGGCAAAGGCGGCGCCGGCCGACATCATTAGACAGAGCAGCCCCGCCGCGGGAGCCCCCAAAGCCGGGCGGAACGTTTGACTGCGGATGAACACGTGACAATCCGACGCGGGAAGCGCTGTGATGACGGAACCGCTGCTAGATGGAACGTGATCGTCACGATGGTCAAGCGGCATCCGCAACCGATGGACTGTACGAACGTGCACGGCTACCCTGCCGTGCTCGCAGCGACACATCCGCCCGCCCGAGTGCAGGCCGGACAACGGAGGACGACAGCCATGAAGACGTCACGCCGCATCTTGCTGGCCGGAATGGCCGGGCTCGCCGTGGCACCTCGCGCAGCACCGGCCTTTGCATCGACGGTCGCCGACGACGGCGCGACGGTGGCCGAAGAGCGCTTTGCGCGGATGATCGCAGCGGCACATGCGCCCGATCTCACCTGCCTGCAACAGGCCGAACGTTACGCTGACGTGCATTGGCGGGAGTATGTTGCGGCGGCGAGAGCAGTGCTCGAGGCAAGAGTGTGATGCTCTTTGGTCCGAGGATACAAGAGGGGCTTCGCGCGACCCACGAAGCCCCTGTGTCAGCTCAGGCCATCTGTTCCCAGAGCCGACGGGTGAGGACTCCGGCGCGCTTCTCGATCGCGGCGGCGGCATCGAGCGCGAGGTCCTCACGGTAGCGTCCGGCGATGAGCTGCACGCCGATCGGCTTGCCGTCATGCAACGCCACCGGCACCACGGCGCCGGGCAGACCCAGCACGTTGATCGCGGAGATAAAGCGGATCTCGCCCCAGAAGATCTCGCGTACGCGCTCGGCGCTGACCGTATCCTCGCGCGGCCCCGGCGTCGGCTTCACCGTGGTCGGCGCCAGCACCACCGGATAGTCCTCGAAGAATAGTTGCCAGGCGCGGATATGGCCGTTGCGCGCGGCGGTGGCGCGCATCCAGGCCGGCAGGTCGAGCACGCTGGCCTCGGTCTTCATGCCGCCCCATGCCTTGTGGAAGTCCTCCGAAGTGACCTTGAGCATCGCGGCCTCCTGCATCACCACCGTCTCGTTGGTGATGATGTCGCACCAGGTCTGCCAGACGCCGTTGATGTCGGGTACCTCGACCTCGCTGACGCGATAGCCGGAGCGATCAAGATGATCGGCGGCCTGGCGCAGCGCCGCCGCGACCTGCGGATCGACGTCCATGTCTTCGGGGATCTTGGCGAGCGCAACCTTGACCGGCCCCTTCGGCTTCGGCCCGACCAGCGGCGCCGGCACCCACCAGGGATCGCGCGGATCACGCTGGCTCATCACTTCGAGCGCCAGACGAACGTCGGCGACGTGGCGGGCGAGCGGGCCCTGCGCCGACATCAGATGCGCCAGCATCGGTCGCTCGGCCGTTGCGCTCTGGTTGAAGGCCGGGATGCGCCCCTGCGTCGGCTTGATGGTGGCGATGCCGTTGCAATGCGCCGGCCAGCGCAGCGAGCCGCCGATGTCGTTGCCGTGCGCGATGGTGCCGATGCCGGCGGCGACCGCCGAACCCGCCCCGCCCGAGGAGCCGCCGCAGGTGATGTTCGGATCCCAGGGGTTCAGCGTCAGCCCGTGCAGGGGACTGTCGGTGAAGCCGCGGAAGGAAAATTCCGGCGTGTTGGTCAGCCCGATGACGATCGCGCCGGCTTTCTTCAGATTGCGGACGACCGGCGAATCCGATGGCGCGATGAGGTCCTTGTTGGCCGGCACGCCGTTGAAATTGGGTCGGCCTTCATAGTCAACATTCTCCTTGATGGTGATCGGCACACCGTGCAGGAGGCCGAGCTCGCCGCCCTTGGCGCGTTGCTTGTCGGCCGCATGCGCCGCCGCGAGCGCCTCTTCCGAGAGATCGACGACCACCGCGTTGAGCCTGGGATTGACTGCGTGCATCCGCTCGAGATGGGCTTCGACCGTCTCGACCGCGGAGATTGCCCCAGTGCGGATCGCGGCCGCAGTGTCGACCGCCGACCATTGCCAGACCGGCCCCTTCGGGCGGGGCGGCGCGGCCGGTTTGCGTGGTGCGGCTTTCTTGGCCGGCCTTGCAGGAGCCGCTTTGCCGACAGTCGCCTTCTTGCGCGAGGTCTTCGCCGCCGATTTCCTCGAAGCCGTTTTCTTCCTGGTCGCCGTCTTCTTCGCCACGTCGCTTTCTCCTGAAATTGCGCAGCGGAGGTTACGGAGGGCGATAGGGCGTGTACAGGTGCGTTTCTGCATGGCGCTTTGGCGGGGGCCCGCCAATGCGCCGAATTGTCTGGGATCGTCGTGCGCCCTCGCTCTACTCGGCAGGGCACGCCACGACCGCGTCCGGCGCGCGGTCGAGCCGAAGGCTCCACAGCGCGAGCAGGAGGCCCACTGCCGTGATTGCCGCGGCCACCATCGGCAGCGCGGAGAGACCGAGCCCGCGATCGATGGTGGCGCCGCCGGCCCAGGCGCCGAGCGCGTTGCCGAGATTGAACGCGGCGATGTTGAGGCTCGAGGCGAGCGTGCGGCCACTCGGGCCCGCGGCTTCGAGAACGCGAAGCTGCAGCGGAGCCACGGTTGCGAAGGCGGCGATGCCGAGCAGCAGGATCAACACGATCGCAAGACTCTTGATCGACAGCACCGCAGCGAGACCCACGAGCACGATCGCGAGCGCGGCGAGCGTGCCGATCAGGGCACGCGCCAGCCCACGGTCGGCGAGCCTGCCTCCCGCGACATTGCCAATGGCAAGCCCGACGCCGAACACCAGGAGGATCGGCGATACGGCGGCTTCCGGAAAGCCGGTGAAGCGCGTCAGGATCGGCTGGATGTAGGTGAAGACGACGAACAGGCCGGCGAAGCCGAACACGGTCATGGCAAGGCCGAGCAGCACCTGCGGCCGGCCGAGCACCGCCACTTCCTCTGCGAGCGAGATGGGCTTGTCGCCGCTGCCGACATGGCCCGGCACGAGCGCGGCGACCACCGCAAACGCGATCACGCCGATCGCGGTCACCGCCCAGAACGCCGCGCGCCAGCCGAGCATCAGGCCGAACCAGGCGCCGAAGGGCACGCCGAGCAGGGTTGCGACCGTCAGGCCGATGAACATGGTTGATATCGCGGAGGCGCGCTTGTCCTCGGCAACGAGGCTGGTTGCCACCACCGAGCCGACGCCGAAAAAGGTGCCGTGGGCGAGCGAGGTCAGCACCCGCGCGGCCATCAGCAGCGCATAGTTCGGCGCCAGCGCGCAGGCCGCATTGCCGAGCGTGAAGATCGCCATCAGCGCCAGCAGCACGGTTTTCCGCGGCATCCGCCGCGTTGCCAGCGTCAGGACCGGCGCGCCGACGAACACGCCGAGCGCATAGCCGGAGATGAGCAAGCCCGCGACCGGCACGGAGACGTGCATGTCGGCGGCGACCTGGAGCAACAGGCCCATGATGATGAACTCGGTGGTGCCGATGCCGAAGGCACCGGCGGTGAGCGCGAGGACGGCGGGAGGCATGCGTGACTTCCAATGAGAGGGACGACACACGCAGATAGCCGCAGCGCAGCAAAAACATTAGGATGTCCGCAATCCAATCATTTATGACGTGAATTCAACATGGCCCGCTTCGACACCAACCGCTCCGCCGAGATGGAGGTTTTCGTTCGCGTCGTCGACTTGGGCGGATTCACCCAGGCCGCGCGAAAACTGCGCCTGACGCCGTCCGGCGTCAGCAAGCTGATCTCAAGGCTGGAGGCGCGGCTCGGCACGCGGCTGATCAACCGCACCACGCGGAAGCTCACGCTGACGGAAGAAGGCCAGGCCTTCTATCAGCGCGCCGTAAACATCCTCGGCGAGATGGAGGAGGCCGAGCGCGAGGCAGCCTCGGGCGCGGCGCCGCGCGGCCGGCTCACGGTCAACAGCAATATTCCGTTCGGCATGCTGCATGTGATGCCGCTGATCCCGCGCTTCCTCGAACAGCATCCGGACGTCACGTTGGACCTCGTGCTGACCGACACGCTGATCGATCTGATGCAGGAGCGCGCCGACGTCGCCATCCGCGTCGGACCGTTACGGGCCTCGCGCCTGGTCGCGCGCAAGCTCGGCACCAGCCGCATGGTCGTCGTCGGCGCGCCGAACTATCTCGCGCGCTTCGGCACGCCGAAGACACCGGCGGATCTCGCCGAACATCGCGGCATCGGCTGGACCTTTCCGCGCTCGATCCGCGGCTGGCCGTTCAAGCGCGGCGACCGCACCGAGGAAGCCGTGCCGCCGCCGGCCGCGCGCGCCAGCGACGGCGAAGCCGCCCGCCGCCTCACGCTCGGCGGCGTCGGCCTTGCCCGCCTCGCCCTGTTCCACATCGGCCCGGACATCGAAGCCGGCCGGCTCGTGCCGGTGCTGCAGAACTACAACCCCGGCGACCGCGAAGACATCCACGCCGTCTATGTCGGCCATACCGCGCCGCTGCCCGCGCGCGTGCGCGCGTTCATCGATTTTTTGGCCGAGCATGTGCGCGTGGATGATCCCACACTGAAGCGCGCGGGAGACGGGCGGTGGAAATTGCTTGGATGAGGCTGAAGCGCGGCGTCAGGCTTGCGGATCGACGGCCTTGGTCAACCGCTTCCGCCCGGCCTGACGAGCCAATCGCTCAATCCCTGTAGGGATCAATCTGACCGGGATCAGAAAAGGCGTCCTTGCGGCGTAGGCGTCATATTCAGGAAAAGCCAACCGAAGAATCCGCTCTTCGTTGATCATTCGCCGGCATTGAATCGTCACGACAGCAACGGCGATGAGCACAGCAAGCGGTGAAAGCACTTGGAGTGTCACGCCGGCCAGAGCAGTTAGCTCACAGAGGTAGAGGGGATGCCTGACGATTCGGTAAGGTCCCTCCGTCACCAGGCGCCTTGCCTCCGGCAGAATGCTGAAGGACTTGCCCAACCAGCGAAGCACCACAATAGACAGCGACGTCGCCACCATGATCAACGCTGTGGACAGGATCGACCAGATTGGGCCGAGCTCTGCCTTCGGAAGAAAAGCGAGCGCGATACTCAGGAAAGTACCCAGCAAGGCTGAGATGCGCGTCTCAATGCCCTTCGACTTCATGATCGGGACCAGCCGGATCATGGCCGTCACTGTAACCAGGCCGAGAAAAAGGACGTTTGCAATGCCGGCCGCGACCATCAGCAGCTTGGCGACGCTGTCCAGCGGAAGCAGGTGAGGAATGCCTGCGGCACCGAGAAGCGCGGACCCGCCGTAGGTGATGAATATTGCTGCTCTCGCGGTCCAGTCCAGCCAGGGATTGACGCCGCAACTGGCGATCCCATTCCCGGCTGTTGCGGAGTTCACCTGGCCGAGCTTCACGTCAGTCACAGCACTGACCTCGCCGCTCAAAATCGGTGTCACTAGACGCCATGCCTCCGAGGAGGTCAATCGGCCCGCCATCCCCGGGGGTCACGCATCCTGCCGACCCGGTTCCATTTCCCCCGGATCCTGCGGATCATCAAGCTGTCATTGAACCGTTTCTGTCGTGGCGGCACGTATATTTAGAGGCACTATTTCAACAGTAGCACTGCCATGGCTGCACACGGCTTTGTGAAACTGCGCCGAATTTCCTTTTTCCTCGCCATGCTGCTGCTCTGTCAGCCGGCATGGGCTGCAAATCGTGTCGCCCTCGTCATAGGCAATTCCGCGTATAAGAACGCGGCGCCGCTTTCAAACCCGATCAACGACGCCGTCATTGTCGAGGCGACACTGAAGAACGCGGGTTTTGACGTTGTGCAAACCCGTCTGGACATTCAGGCGGCCGAGATGCGACGTGCGCTGCGCGATTTTGCCGACCAGGCGCGCGACGCGGATGTAGCCGTCGTCTATTACGCGGGTCATGGCATCGAGATCGAGGGCACGAACTACCTGATCCCGATCGATGCCACGCTAGAGCGCGATACAGATGTCTACGACGAGGCGTTTTCGCTCGATCGGGTCCTGCTGGCCGTTGAACCGGCAAGGCAATTGCGGCTTGTGATCCTCGACGCTTGCCGCAACAATCCTTTCTCCGAGAAGATGAAGCGAACGGTTGGCTCACGGGCAATCAGCCGGGGCCTCGCCCGCATTGAGCCGGCGACAGCGAATACGCTGGTGGCCTTCGCCGCCAAGGCCGGCTCGACGGCGTCGGACGGCAACAGCAAGAACAGTCCCTACGCTGCCGCACTGGTCAAATATATCGGAACACCCGGCCTGGATTTGCGCAGGGTATTCGGTTTCGTCCGCGACGACGTCATGAAAGCAACCGGCAATCGGCAGGAGCCGTACGTTTACGGCACGCTTGGCGGTGACGATGTGCCGCTGGTGCCGGCCAAGGAACCAGCCAAGGAAGCTGCCAAGGAAACTGCCAAGGAAGCCGCCTCAGCGGCGACGCCGCGGTCGGAAATGCGGCACGACTACGAGCTTGCGCTGCAGGTCGGCAACAAGGATGCATTGAACTTCTTCATCGCCCAGTATCCGGACAGCTACTACGCAAATCTGGCAAAGCTTCAGCTCGCCAAGATTGACGCGGAGGAGAAGCGTGCGGCGGCAGACGAAAAAGCGCGTCAGGCCGAGCAAGAGCAGGCACGGCTCGTCAACCAGGGCGCTCAGCAGACGCAGCTCGCCAAGGCGGCCTCGGAGCTGAAAGCAGCGCAGGAAGCTCGGGCCGCCGCCGAGGCAGCCAAGGAGGCCGCGCAACAACAGGCGGCTCAGGCCGAACAGAGGCGTGTCGCGGCCGAGATTGCCGCCGCTGTCGCAAAGAACACCGCACCGGTTGCTCCCTCCGCGTCAAACCGGCCGGGAGAGCCGAACACAAATGCGGATGCCAAGGTGGCCGCGCTGCCCAGTCCGCAAGCGCCCGCGCCGCCAGCGGCGCCGCCCGAGCTTGCAAAATCGCTACAGACCGAGTTGCGCCGGGTTGGCTGCTTCACAGGATCGGCCAACGGGGAATGGGACGCTGCGTCCCGGCGCTCGCTTGAGCTGTTCAACCAGAACGCCGGCACCAAGTTCGATGCCAAGGCCGCGAGCGCCGATGCGCTTGACGCGATCAAGCTCAAAGCCGCGCGAGTTTGTCCGTTGATTTGCGGATCCGGCCTCAAACGTGACGGCGATCGCTGCGTCAAGATCACGTGTGCCGCCGGCTACTTCGTCAATGACAACGACGAATGCGAGAGGCGCAAGGCACGTCAGGCCCCATCTGCCAGGCTCGAGCGCAGGAGTAGGGATAGGGAGGAGGCTCCGGCAAGACCCGCAAAGCCCAAGGCCGAGGCCAGCGCGGACAACAAGGGGGGCGGCGGAATGCCATTCATGCCGTTCTTCCTGCCCTGAGGATCTTGTTGACCTCGGACATGCTTTAGCCTGACTTGCCGAGAGCTCTGAGGATGAAGCGAATATGGCTGCGCAGGCCTGCTTCGTTGTCTTCGCCGTGTTGAACGCAGTACTCGATCAGAATCGGATGGAAGAACGGGATGAACGCGCACTTGACCGCTCGCGCGGCTTCCGCGGCATCTTCGACCTTGAACTCGCCGGCTTCGATGCCCTCCCGTAAAGATCGCCTCTAAGATCGTCACCATCCGTTCGCTATGCGCCTTGATGATCGGCCAGTTCTGCTGCGTGGCGGCGACGATCAACTCGTGCATGGGCCTTGCCTCGACCAGCATCATCTTGGCGCGGTGGTGAACAGCGGTCAGGACTTGGTCGAGTTTCGCCTTGGCCGGCGCGTTCGTGCGTACGATCGCATACGCGATGTCAGCAACCTCGTTCACAACACGCCCGCAGATGGCCTCGTTGATTGCATCCCTGGAGGGAAAGAACCGATAGATATTCGCCGGGCTCATGCCGAGTCCTGCGGCGATGTCGGCCACCGAAGTTCTGTGGTGACCGACGCGGCGAAACTGTTCCTCCGCCGCTTCCAGGATTCTCGCGCGCGCCTCGTCGGAAACCTTTTCCGTTCGGACCGGACGGTTCATCGAATTCAGCGAGCTCTACTCGGCAGCCAATGCTGGCCGTAATTCCGGTTGCTCTGTCGAATTCTGGTGGACCTGATCTGCCGTCGGCTTGATCCGGAACCACGCAGCATAGAGCGCAGGCAGGAACAGCAGAATCAGCACCGTGCCGACCGCCGTGCCGCCAATCAGCGTGTAGGCCATCGATCCCCAGAACACGGAGTGCGTGAGGGGAATGAAGGCCAGCACGGCGGCAAGTGCGGTCAGGATCACGGGCCGCGTGCGTTGCACCGTGGCCTCGATCACGGCGTGATAGTCGTCAAGTCCGGCAGCGAGGTTTTCCTTGATCTGTTCGGTCAGGATCAGCGTATTGCGCATCAGGATGCCGGCCAGTCCGATCAGACCCAGAATGGCGTTGAAACCGAAGGGCTGGTTGAAGGCGAGCAGCACCGGCACGACGCCGACGAGACCAAGCGGTGCGGTCAGCACGACGAGGGCCATCATCGAGAAGGATCGCACCTGAAGCATGATGACGATCAGGGTGGCGGCGATCATCGCGGGAAAGACAGTCGCCAAGGCGTCATTGGCCTTGGTGGCCTCCTCGATCGAGCCACCCATCTCGATGCGATAGCCCGCCGGTAGAGATGCGATCAGCGGCTGGAGGGCCGTCTTGATCTGCTTGGAGACCTCTGGAGGCTGGGTCGCCTCGTTGATGTCCGAGCGAATCGTGATGACCGGCGTGCGATCGCGGCGTTTCAGGATCGGCTCTTCCAGACGGATTTCCGAATGGCCGATCTGGTCGAGCGGAATCTGTCGGCCGGTCCGGCTGATGAGCGAGAAGTCCGCCAGACGCGTCGGGTCCAACCGCTCGCCGCCTCCACTGCGCATCATGATCGGAACGTTGCGGATGTCCTCGCGGACCTGCGTGACGGCGATGCCGGTGAGGAGAAGCTGGAGCTGCTGGCTCATTTCCGCAGGCGAGAGGCCGATGAGGTTCAGTCGATCCTGATCCGGGATAAAGCGGAGCACAGGCGTACGATTGCCCCAATCGCGATTCGCTTGGCGCACATCGTGCACGCCACGCATAACGTCGAGGGCTTTTTCAGAGATGGCGTACAATTGCGCGGGATCAGGCCCCATGACCCGAAACTCGACCGGGAACGGCGTATAGGGTCCGAACACAAGCTGAGTAACTCGCACATTGGCCTCAGGTGCAAGCCCCTCCGACACCGCCTGTCGGAGCCGGTGCTTCAAAGCCTCGCGCGCTTCCGCGTCCGGTGTCAGCACGACGATCTTGGCGAAGGCCGGATCGGGCAGCTCCGGCGCCATCGCGAAGAAGAAACGGGGAGCGCCCTGACCGATATAGCTGGTGACGATCTTGGCCTCGGGCTGGTCGTGCAGCCAGCGTTCGAGCTTCTCGACTGTGGCTGTCGTCGTCTCAATGCTGGTGCCTTCCGGCAGGCGAACCTCGACCAGCACTTCGGGACGATCGGAGGTCGGGAAGAACTGCTGTTTGACGGCACCCATGCCGACACCGGAAAGCGCGAAAGCGACGGCGACGATGGCGCAGGTCACGAACTTGTGGCGCACCGCGAAAGTGATGAGCCCGCGCAAGCGCCGATAGTTGGGTGTGTCGTAGATCGCGTGGTGACCGCCTTGGACTGCCTTGATCGCGGGCAGCATCCTGACGCCGAGGTACGGCGTGAAGACCACCGCGACGATCCAGGAGACGATGAGGGCGAACCCTACGACCCAGAAGATGTTGCCGGCGTATTCGCCGGCCGTCGAGCGCGCGAACCCCACCGGCAGGAAGCCGGCGATCGTCACGAGTGTTCCGGACAGCATCGGCGCCGCAGTGTGGCTCCACGCATAGGCCGCCGCCAGCATGCGGTCCATGCCCTCTTCCATTTTCACCACCATCACCTCGATGGCGATGATGGCGTCATCGACGAGAAGACCAAGCGCCAGGATGAGGGCGCCGAGCGTGATGCGGTCGAAGAACCGGCCGGTTTCCAGCATGATCAGGAACACGACGGCAAGCGTCAGAGGAACCGCTGCGGCCACGACGATACCGACGCGCCAGCCGAGGCTGAGTAGGCTCACCAGCAACACCACGCCGAGCGCCATCGCAAACTTCAGCATGAATTCGTCAACTGCCGAGGTGATATTGACGGCCTGATCGGTCACCTTGTCGAGCGTCATGCCGAGTGGCAGCGTCTGTGCGATAGCTGCGGACTTCTCTTCCAGCGCCTTGCCGAGTGCGAGACCATTCCAGCCCTCCTGCATAACGACCCCGAGCAGGATGGCGGGCTCACCCTGGTGTCGGATGAGGTAGGTGGGAGGATCCTCGTAACCACGCGGACATCGGCGATGTCGGAGAGCTTCAGCATCCGGCCGGCAGCAACGATCGGCGTGTCAGCGATGGTTTGGACACTGTCATAAGCGCCGTCGATCCGGATGAAGACCTGCGGGCCCCTGGTGTCGATCGAACCGGCGGGTGTGACCGTATTCTGCCGCTGCAAAGCGGCAATAATATCCTGTGCCGATACGCCGAGGGTTGCCAGTTTGGTATAGGAAAAATCGACGAAGATCTGCTCGGGACGTTCGCCGAGGATGTTGATCTTCTTGACGCCGGGCACATGCAGGAGATCTTGGCGGATCACCTCGGCCTTCCTGGCGAGCTCACGCAACGGCATGCCCTTCGCCTTGAGGGCGTAAAGGGCGAAGCTCACGTCCGAATATTCGTCGTTGACGAAGGGTCCAAGCACGCCGGACGGCAACTTGCGGGCTTCATCGCCGAGCTTCTTGCGGGCCTGGTAGAACTCCTCCTGCACGCTCGATGGCGGTGTGCTGTCCTTCAGCGTAACCGTCATGTACGCATAGCCTGGCCGTGTGGTCGTCTCCACCCGGTCGTACCAGGTCAGTTCCTGAAGCCGCTTCTCCAACGGTTCGGCGACCTGGTCCTGCATCTCGCGCGCCGTCGCGCCCGGCCATACCGTCGTGACCGTCAGGGTCTTGATGGTGAAGGAGGGGTCCTCGGCGCGTCCGAGCATGAAGAAAGCGTAGGCGCCTGCAGCCGCCAGCAGGAGGATGAAGAATAGCGTGACGGCCCGTTCGCGAACGGCGATCGCGGAAAGATTGAAGCTCATCAGTTGCTCCTATCTTGAGAGGCGGTCCTGACGCGTGCGCCTTCCTGCAGGAGATGAGCGCCGAGCGAAGCAACGGAATCACCCGAGCTCAGCCCGGAGATCACGGCGGTTTCGCTGGTCACGCGCACCAGCTTGATCGGCCGGAAGTGCACGGTCGAGGTGGCGCTGTCGAAAACCCAAACGCCGGTCTTTCTGCCGTCATCGAGCACGGCTCCCAGCGGCACCTGGACTTCCGGTTGCGTCTCCTGGCTTGCAAGCCGAATCGTGACCGTTGCGCCGAGCGGTGCCGCGGCAGCCTCGCCGTCGAGCACATAGCGGGCCTCGTAGGTGCGGGTCTGGGCATCGGCGGAATCCGACAACTGGCGAAGATGCGCCGTAAAGCGGCGTCCATCGCTTCCATACAGGCTGGCCTCGCATACAGGCTGGCCTCGGCGAGCGAGCCGATCGCCGGTCGCATCGTTTCGGGAAGCGCAACCACGGCTTCGCGAGGGCCGGACTGCGCAAGCCGAACGACCATCTGGCCGGCGGAGACGACTTGTCCGGGCTCGCCAAGCGTTTGCATGACGGTGCCGTCCGCATCCGCCACCAGGACGGAGTAAGTTGCCTGGTTCTCGGCGACCCCCGCTTCGGCTTCGGCGGCGGCGAGCTGCGCTTTGGCTGTATCCGATGCGGCCTTCGCCTGCTCGTAGCGCTGCCGGGAGGTCCATCCATCATTGACGAGGTTGGCGTATCGCCGCTCATCCGCATCCGTCTGAACGACGGTTGCGCGCGCTGCGGCGACGGCGTTGCGCTTCGCCGTAAGCGCAAGACGCAGATCGGTTTCGTCGATCCGCATCAGCGGCTGCCCGGCTTTGACCTGCTCACCGACATTCACAAGTCGTTCGACGATCTTACCGGCGACGCGAAAGCCAAGGTTGCTTTCCACCCTCGCGCCTATGGTGCCCGTGAAACCGCGTTCGGATCCGCTCACCCGCGCGGCCGTCACCAGGCTGACCATCGGCGGTTCCTGCCTCGGATCGCGTGCGGCGGAAGCTTCTTGGGCGGGAATAGCAAGAGTGGCGAAGACAGCGGCTCCCGACGCCGCGATCAGGACGCCTGCCACGACCAAAAGTCTGCTCTTTCTCATTGCCATCTCCCAGACCACTTAGATTTCGTTCGACCTCTATAGCTAATTTAGAGGTCGATCACAATCTAAATTGGAGTGCTGACGGGAATGTGATCTCCATAAAGCCGGCCCTTTGGCCGAGGGGCGCCAGATTCAGTCCTGCGCCGCTTGATAGATTGCGTTCGCACTCTATTTGAGATATAGATTTCGACCGAAATCCAAAATGGAGGTCCACGATGCGCGTGAGTCGCATTCAAGCCGCGGAGAACCGGCAAACCGTGATCAATGTGGCAAGTCGCCTCTTCAGGGAGCGCGGCTTTGATGGCATCGGCCTCAAGGATCTGATGGAGGGCGCCGGGCTAACCCAGGGCGCCTTCTACAAGCAGTTCGAGTCAAAAGAGGATTTGGCGGTAGAGGCGTCCAAGCGTGCCTTGGAGAGTGCTTCCCGCCGGTGGTCGGACGCGGCCGAGCAGAAGCCTGATGATCCGCTTGGCGCGGTGATCGGGTTCTACCTCAGTGGCGACCATCGCGAAGAAAAGATGGATGGCTGCCCGATCGTGGCGCTCGGCGCGGATGCCGCGAGACAGGGCCCGGATGTGAAAGCGGCATTCGAGGGGGGAATCAAGGCGCATCTCGACGTGCTCGGCCGCTTCCTCGATCCCGCCGGCGGCGAGGCGTCCAGCAGCAAGGCCATGGCCATTCTTTCGACGATGGTCGGCGCGGTGACGCTATCGCGCGTCGTCAACGATCCCGCTCTGGCTCAGGCGATCCTGGATGCGGCGGCCGAACAGGTTCGCAACGCCGCTCCCGCTTGAAAGCGCCCTCAAAGCACGGAGAGATCGAATGCTCAGCGTGACTGGCGACAAACCAAATCTGCTCAAGATATCGGACACGCTGAGTGTCCGGTTTCAAAAGATCGGCAGCGGGCCTCCGCTGCTGCTGATCCATACCATCCGGACGCAGCTCGAATATTTCCGCAGTCTCGCGCCGCTCCTCGCCGGATCGCACACGGTGTACGCCATTGACCTGCCGGGCCACGGACACTCACCGATCGATCCGAGCGCGAGCTTCGACGAACCCTATTTCAGACGGGCCGTCATTCGCTTCATCGAGGAACTGGATCTCTCGGCGGTGACAATTGTCGGCGAGTCGATCGGCGGCGCATTGGCGCTCACGGTGGCGGCATCGCTTCCGCAGCGGGTGAAGCGGGTCTACGCGATCAACCCCTACGATTACGAGACCCGCTACGGCGACGGCATCAGGCGCGGCAACTGGCTCGCGAATTTCATCATCGGAAGTTTGCAGATCCCGCTTCTCGGCGCGGTAAATGCGTCGCTCGAAAACAAGATCATCCTCGGCAAGATCATGGGCGGCGGATATCACGACCCCCGCAAACTGCCGGCCGATCTGCTCGCCGAGTTCGACGAAGTCGCCCACCGTTCGGGATACAAGCGGGCCGCCCGCAAGGTGCTGGCAGGTTGGCGATCCTGGAGCAAAGCCCGCGACTACTATCGGCAGATCGCGGCCCCCGTGACGCTCATTTATGGCGACAGCGATTGGTCTCGGCCCAGTGAGCGCGAACGCACACGGTCGCAGATCCCTGGCGCGCAAATCGTGACGCTGAAAAATACCGGTCACTTTTCAGCCGTCGAGAATCCGTCGGAACTGGCTCGCGTGATACTGACGACAGAATGACCGCAATGATCAAACGCAGGAGTGCGCAACGATGTTCAAGCGCTTTTGGCAGAGCATGAATGAATGGGCCGAGGCCCTCAGCATGGACGATCCGCGCGGCGACTACAATTTCAGGCTGGAAGATCGTGTCGCAAAGCTTGAGCGCGAAGTTGAAGGTCTTCAGATCCAGTCCCGAGCAACACTGGTTGGGCCGGATGACCGTGTTCATCAATTGCAATCGTGAACGCCGAGGACGAGAGAAACCAATTTCCCGTTGTTTGACGCACGAAATCGCGCCCCTGGCGGAGAGAGTGTCAGTCAATCCTCATTGAAAGATCAAGTATTTTCGACCTTCTTCGACCCGAACCCACCGTTTGAGCTACCGCCGGAAAATGGGATTCGCCTTCGACAAAAACCTGTCCTACCAAATGGCCCGTCGTCGACAACAGTGCCATCAAGCGACTAGCGAAAGGCAATTGCCGTCGCAACGGCGGGGGCTTCGAGATGTCGGCTAAGTGCCGCCACAAGCGGTCATGGCGCATCGTCAATCTTGCGCGCGGTGAGGCTTAGGAAGAGCATGGATCCGTAAAAGGTGCCGGTGGCAACGCGCCGCTGCGCTTCCCGGTCGTAGCCATCCACCAGTGCTTGCCCAATCTCGCCAGCCCGGCCGGCCGCGCTGGTTCCACGCGAGAGCAAAGTGAGCAGGTAGTCGGGGTGCGTCGTCTGCACGTAACCGTGGGGATCCAGCGATTGCACGCAGAAACCCGCCGCGGCCGCGAGAACAGGGAGCCGCCGCATAATGTAAGGTGCGTGTACCATATTGCGCAGCACCGCGGCCACTGCCGATTGCAACGGGTCGCCATCGAACAGTGCGACGCCAAGCGTCGCGAAGTCGCCGTCAAAAACAACGAGCTGACCACCCGGCTTAAGTACCCGCCAGGCTTCGGCTAATGCACCTTTGGGGTCGAGTAAATGGGAATAGACGGTATGTGCAATGACAATATCGAAACTGGCGTCCGGCTGCCCGGTAGATGCGGCATCGCCGCGCTCGAACGACGCGCGTGGCTCACCGTTGAATGTTTCGTTCGCCATCTTGATGAATAACGAGGATGGATCGATACCCAAGAGCCGTGTTGGGCGCAGGTGTTGCATGATGAGCTGCGTGACAGCACCGTTGCCGCAGCCGACCTCGAGCACGTGGGCGTCCGGGACACCGATTGCCCTCATATAGCGTGCGCATATCGATTGCATGGCCGGCTCGGCTGCGCGGATGCTCATCGATCTGGCGATGACATCCAGCACCTCGGGCGGCTGATCTTCAATGCGCGTGAGTAGATCGGTCAAAGCGACGCTCCCTTAGCCCTCACCAGGTCTCGGCAAGCCCCAGATGGCCGATGATTTCACGCCGAAGCTCTGCCAGATGCGGATCGCCGCGATGACGCGGATAAGGCCGCGCATTCACGACTTCGGCCCTGATACGTGCGGGACGGTCACTCAGCACGATGACCCGAGTAGCAAGGAATATGGCCTCTTCCACGTCGTGGGTGACCAGAAGCGCAGTGAAGCCCGCCCGCTGCCAGAGTCGCACGAGCTCTTCCTGCATGGTGATGCGCGTCAAGGAATCGAGTTGGCCCAGCGGCTCATCGAGAATGAGAAGCTTTGGGTCGTTGACCAGTGCCCGCGCCAGAGCCGCGCGCTGCGCCATTCCGCCGGAAAGCTGGCGTGGATAAGCCGTGGGAAAACAAGCAAGGCCGACCAGTCGCAACGCGTCATCGACGCGTTCGCGATGGCTTCGAAGCAGCCCGCGCGCTTCCAGCCCAAGGGCAACGTTGCTCCAAACTGTGCGCCATGGATAGAGCGTTGGGTCCTGAAAAACGATGATGCGGGATGCATCAGGCCCGTCAATCGCCTGGCCGTCCATGGATAGTGTGCCGATCGTGGGGAAGTCGAGCCCTGCAACCAGTCGCAACAAAGTCGACTTGCCGCAGCCACTCGGACCCAGGATTGCGACGAACTCTCCAGGCTCGAGACGCAAGCTGATACTTTCGAGTACCGGCAGCGGACGTCCCTCCAACTCGAAACAATGGCTTACCTCGTGAATCGAGAGCGCGGCTCCCCGCTGCGATGGGATACCGGCCTGAAGCGCAGGTTCCGACTCTGCCATGTGGGCTACCATCGCACCAACCCCTTCTGCCATGCCAGAAGCCGATCACGCAGGCGGAAAAGCAGGGTGATCAAGCTGGAGAAGATGAGCGCCATGATCAGCAGTGCGGCGTACATGTTGGCATAAGCAGCCCACCCCTGCGCCCATTGAAGGTACCAACCAAGACCTGCCTTGACGCCCAGCATCTCAGCAATAACGAGGACGGCGAATGAGTTTCCGAGGCCCATGAACAGGCCGACGAATACGTGTGGCATCGCCGCCGGAATGGTCACCTTGAGAATGAGGAAGCTTTGGTTTGCGCCGAGCGTGCGTGCGGTATCGTAATGGGCCTTGCTCACGCCTGCGACCCCCGACCAGGTTAGGACGGTAACCGGAAATCCAGTCGCCAGCGCAATCAGAAACGTGCTCGCACTGTGGCTTGATGGGAAGACAAAGAACGCAAGCGGTAGCCAGGCCGTCGCAGGCAGCGGGCCGACGAGCCGCAAGACCGGGTGGATCCAATAGCCGACGGCGCTCGACCAGCCAATGGCCACGCCGACGACGAAACCGAGCACGGCGCCAAGAAAATAGCCCCCTGCCAACAGGCGCAACGAGGCGAGAACACCTTCGACGAGGCGGACGCGATCATCAACTATGACTTCCAACAGAGCTTGAGGTGGCGGGAAGAATGGCATCGGAAGGAGGCCAAGCTTCGCCGTAACCGTCTCCCAAGCACAGAGAAGCAGTGCGAGAGCAAGCATCCACGGTGCGAGGCGCTGCATGCGCGGCAAGCAGCCAAGCCAAGGGCCGGCAAGGGTGGCGAATGCGAGCACAGCGCCGAGCGCACCAAATGCAGCGGCAAGGTCACCCGTGTAACTCCAATCCGTTCCCGGCTGGTCGGACCAGACGCCCGTGAGCATGGCGACTCCGAGCCATGCCGCCGCTGCCATTCCAAGGATCCATGCCCGCCGCATCGAACTCTGGCGCTGGGCGAGAGCCATCCTTGTGGGGCGGCTCACTTGATCCATGGTGGAATTGATCGCCACGGCTGTTGCCCGCTCAGCTTAGGACGTCGACGTAGACCCGTTCTGCGAACTTCGTCGGATCCATGCTTCGCTTGAACACGTTCACCTCTTTAAGCTCGCTCGCGTACAATACGATCTGCCGCTTGAGTTCCGTCCCGATCGGATGATTGTGATGAGTGTGGCTCGCGAGCATGGCGCCGAGATCGTCCAGCGAGCCGTTGCCCCCATAGGCCGAGTACGCCGCGGCGGCGTCGGCGGGACGGTCAGCGACCATGTCGCCAGCCTCGAGTACTGATCGTGTCAATGCACCTGCCGCGGCCGGTTCGCTACGGATCAGACTTCCTCGGATAGCGAGCACGCAGCAGATGCGATCGGCAAATTCCCCAGAGAGATTGGTCATGACCTCGTTGAGCTTGCCACCCTTGAGCCAAAGATAGGTGCGCGGGTCATTGTCAGTGAGTGCCTGAGCCTCGCCCTTCTCAACGGCAAGCGCAAGCAGATCGGCCGGATATTGGCGCCAGTCGACGTCCCTGACCGGATCAATCCCCATCTTGGCGAACGCAATGGAGCAGAAGTTCTTCGCCGGGCTTGCCTGGTCACTGATGGCAATAGTCTTGCCGCGCAGCGATTCCAGGCTCGTGATGTTGGCAGCCTTGGACCCGAGCAGCCGAATGCAGCCGCCGTGCACGCCGGCTGTGATACGAACATCGAATCCCTGCTCTAGCGGCTTGAGCCAACGTAGAGCCATCCCAATGCCCGCATCCGCTTTGCCCGTCGCGATCGCTTCGAGGAGTTGTTCGGTCGAACCACCGAAATTGATGAAATCAACGTCGAGATTATGTTTTGCGAAGATGCCCCGTTCCTTTGCGACAGGGGCCGCCGCCGTGCAAATCGACGTCGCATTCCATGCAAGTGTGAGCGCTCGCTGCGGTCCCGATAACCTTTCCCCTGGCATAGCCGTGCGGCAAAGAGGAAGTTCATCAGGAAGAGATGCGCTCTTCACTGCCGTCAATGCACGAGCCCCACCGACCATCGCGATCGGCGTTGCGACCCCGAATGCCCCGGCGAGACCGAGGACCGTCCGACGGGATAGATAGGGTCGAATCGGCTTGCGCCCCTCGGTGGTGAAATTCCTGCTATTCTTACTGTTCTCCATGCTGATCCTCCCTACTCAGGCGCTCATAGAGGCGTGCAGCAGAAGCCCGCTTTTATGCTCGGATCTTCGTGGTCGCATCGCTCGCCGGAAATGCCGGAGGCGATATTCCAAGCTTGTTGGCAAACATGCCGCCAGAGTGGATCCACGTCCAATGCATAATTGTGCTCGTATTCCATGCCGGCGAGGCATAAATTTGGACCATGGATCTGAGGCGCCTAACAACCTTTGTTGCAGTCGCTGAACTGGGCACTGTATCGAAAGCCGCAGTGCGCCTGCGAATTGGACAGCCCGCGCTTTCGCGACAAATCGGTGATCTTCAGCGGGAGTTGGGGCTCAGGCTGTTTGACCGTGTCGGGCGGGGCCTCGTATTAACTGCAGAAGGTAAGCAGCTTCTCGCGGATTGCCGCCGCGTAATGACCGATCTCGAAGCTATCCGCGAACACGCGGAGGTCCTTCGGCGCGGAGACAGGGGAGTGCTGAAAATCGCCGCGCCACCGCACACGATCGAGAGTGTGCTGGCGAGATTCCTTCCTCAATACGCTGAGCGCTTTCCCAACGTAAATGTAGAGCTGATTGAAGCACTCGGTGCTGAACAGACAGCGATGCTTGAACGCGGGGAAGTTCATGTGGGCATCAGACTTGAACAAGGGGGTCCCCGCTTCGAGAGCCGCGTCCTGCCACCAGCTGAGGCCTTGGCGGCTTGCGCGACATCCCTAGAGCTAGGCCATGCAGGTTTCATAGACATCACCCGCCTTGCCTCTTATCCGTTGCTGCTACTGGATCCCGGCTATTCCATCCGAAGGCTGTTCGACGCAGCGTGCCGCCTCGCAGACGTCGAGCCCAATATTGTGCTCGAGAGTCGTGCACCGCACACGCTGCTCGCTATGGCGGAGGTTGGGCAGGGTGTGGCGATTATCCCCTCCCTTCAGCGAACGGACCGATACGCTTTGCGAATTGTCCGCGTAACGCATGGCCGCAAGCCAATTCGAGAAAGAGTTGCAATTCAATGGGACAGGCGCCGCCGGCTTCCTTCTTACGCCGTCGCCTTTTGCGAAACGCTGGCCGATTATATGCATACAATCCTCCCAATCACACATCCTACCAAGACCAATGAGGCAGGTGGGCGGAGGCAATTAGTCTCTCGGAGTTTTCACGGCAACGAAAAGGGCCGGATACGCCCCAATCGCTGAGAGCGCCGATCCCGCGCAACATTTCTGTCGAGATGGCAAAGATTCTGTCCCATCCAGAATGCGGAGCCCCGGCACTTCCAATGTCCCGTTTGGGTCCAGACTGTGTGAAAACACCTCAATGATGATTCTCCAGCGATTCGGCCGGAGGATTCGATGACGCGCTGGCGGAGAGAGTGGGATTCGAACCCACGGTACGGTTTCCCGCACACACGCTTTCCAAGCGTGCGCCTTAAGCCACTCGGCCATCTCTCCGGAGCGCCCTCTCTTGAAGGGGCAGCGATGATTTTGCAAGGGACTGCAGGAAAATCGGGTGAATTTTCCGTAAGCCATTGTAATTTCAAAAGAATATCAGCCGCCGCGAGGCGACTTTATGTCGTCCGTCGCATGAACCAGCGGTGGGTTTGGCACGACGATTCACGGACAGACCGCCAACCACACCTCGGGACGCCATGACCATCTGCAAAACCATCGCCACGCTGGGCCTGCTCTCAGCCTTTGCCGTCACCTTCGCCGCGCCTGCCCTGGCGCAGATCTGCACACGGCAGGGGGTCGATGTGAGCTGCGACGACGGCCGGCGCGGGGTGCTTGCGGGCGATGCCATCATCTGGCCGGACGGCACGCGCTCGAGCTCGACGCCGCATCAGAGCGTCATCATCGGCAACAAGTCTTCAGTGCATGTCGGGCCCGGCGTGTTCGTCGGCCAGGGCAAGGGCGCGGTGCCGCTGGACGATCCCAACGCGCCGAACAAGCACAACTGCGCAATCCTGGATGGCGTGTCGTATTGTTATTGAGACACTCTCTTCCCTTCTCCCTTGTGGGAGAAGTTGGCGCGCGCAGCGCATCGGATGAGGGGGTAGTTCAGCACATGCGATGCGCGAGATTCACGCCCGGAGACCCGCCTCGCTTCGCGAGGCCCCCTCTCCCGCAAGACGAGAGGGTAAGAGCACGCCGTTCTGGGAGCTAGATCAACCTCACGCCCGAAATCGCCGACTTCAGCCAGCGCAGCGCTTGCGGCGGTTGGGCGGCGAGCGGCGCGACGGCCGCTTTCTGGGTGCGGCTCTTCTCGAGCTCGGCGACGAAGTCGGCGGACCATTGCTGGATGGTGTGGCCGCGCAGCTTCTTCATCATCGCGTCCCAGCGCATCTTGCGCTCGGTGAGCGGCATCGCGGCCGCGATCGCGATCGCGCGCGCCATGCCGTCGATGTCATGCGGATTGACCAGCAGCGCCGTGTCGAGCTCGTTGGCGGCGCCGGCGAATTTCGACAGCACCAGCACGCCGGGATCCGCCGGGTTCTGGGCGGCAACATACTCCTTGGCAACCAGGTTCATGCCGTCATGCAGCGGTGTCACCACACCGACCTGCGCGGTGCGATAGAGGCCAGCGAGCACGGCCTGACTGAAGCCTTTGTTCAAGTAGCGGATCGGGGTCCAGTCGACCTCGCCGTGACGGCCGTTGACGTCGGTGACGAGGCGCGCGACCTCGTTCTGGAGATTGCCATAGGCTTCGATGCCGCCGCGCGAGGGATTGGCGATCTGCAGCAACGAGATGCTGCGCAAGAGTTGCGGCTGCTCGCTCCAGAGCCGGTCAAACGCGCTGATGCGGTTGACGAGGCCCTTGGAATAGTCGAGCCGGTCGACGCCGATGGCGAGCCGCTCGCCGTTGAGGCTGCGGCGCAATCGCGATACGTCAGGATGCGAGACCGATTTTGCGGCATACTGCGCGAACTTCTCCGCATCGATGCCGATCGGGAACACCTCGCAGCGCGTGCGTCCATGCTGCGAGAGCGCGATTCCATCCTCGACGGTGAGGCCCAGCTCGCCGGCGACATAGCCGAGGAAATTCTGGCGATCCACCTCGGTCTGGAAGCCGAGGAGATCATAGGCCAGCATTGCCGTAATCAGCTCACGATGATTCGGCACGCCCTGCATTACCGCGGCCACCGGCCACGGGGTATGCAGGAAGAAGCCGATCGGATCGTCGACGCCGAGCTCGCGCAGTTCCGCGCCGAGCGCGAGGAAATGATAGTCCTGCACCCAGAACGCGGTCCGCGTTTTCCGGAAGCGCAGCAGTGCGCGCGCCATGAACGCGTTGACTTCGCGATAGCTGAGATAGTCGCCTTGAGAGACGCGGATCAGGTCGCTGCGCGAGTGCAGCGCCGGCCACAGCGCCGAATTGGCGAAACCTTCGTAATAGCCGCCGTAATGCGCCGCCGGCAGATCCAGCGTCGCCAGGGCACCCGTGCCGAGTGCCTCGATCTCGGCGAACGGTTCCTTCTGATGGCCGTCGCGCACGCGACCCGAGGAACCCACCCAGATCGCGCCTGAATGCTCCACCACCGGAAGCAAGGCAGCCGCAAGACCGCCCGTCATGGGTTCATTAGGTTTGCCGCGCGCGACGCGGTTCGAAACGACGACAAGATTCACAGGTCGTCCCCTCCTGTTCATTCCGCCTCGTTTAACTGATGTTCATCAATATGGTTCCGGAACATCGTTTCAACGAATTGAAACCAAAATCGGGCGCGGGCGACGGAACCGTTTTTACCGGCGGAACCTGGAAATTTGCCTGCAAAGACAGTTTTTGCGGTCGTGTTGCGCAGCATGAATTTCGTGCGCCATAGCGCTCCGCGAGAGGTATTGTGGCTCTGCGGTGGCGCTGCCTTGCTTTCACCTAAAGCGCCCGACGAACCGTCGACGTCGCCTCAGGTGTTGTTTGAGCACGATCTCCGCACAAATGCGTTCCGCGTTTGTCGCCGCGACGCGGCGCTTCGGGGCCGGATCAGGCTCGTGCATCATCGAGCAAACGCGCGAGGAACTCACGCACGTCGCTCGGTGCATCGAAGTGACCACTCACGCCGATGGCGCGGCGGCCCACCGAGAAAGCGAGCCCGTCCATGTCGGGCATGATGGCGAACACGGTTTCGTCGGTAACGTCGTCCCCGATGAAGATCGGACGGCGGCCCTTGAAAGGCTCGTGCTTCATCAGCTCGCGCACGCCGCTCGCCTTGGTGAAGCCGGAATGCTTGATTTCGCAGACGAACTTGCCGGGCAGCACCTCGATCGGCGCATTGGGCAGGTCGGCGCGGATCAGCGACACCGCTTCATAGATCGCCTTCTCCGCATGCGGCGCGAGGCGGTAGTGCAGTGCCAGCGAATAGCCCTTGTCCTCGAGCAGAATGCCCGGGCTGAGCTTGGCGATCGCAGCCAGCCGGCGCTTCAATTCCTTGTCCAGCGGCGGCGCGTGCACGTCGTCCGCTTCACTGTCCACGGACAGGCGCATTTCCGCGCCGTGACCGGCGACAGCGCGATAGATATCGGGCGCGAAGATCAGGTCGATGTCGTTGAGCGAGCGACCGCTGACCAGCGCCAAGGCGCCCGACGTGCGCTCCACCAGGCGATTGAGCGTATCGGACAGGCCCGGCGGTACCCAGACCTCGCGCGGCGTCGGCATCAGGTCGAGCAGCGTGCCGTCGATGTCGAGCAGGATCGCGGTCTCGCCGAGATGCGGCACGAGCGCGTGGGGCACCGGCACCGTTTCCGGCACTTCCCGGTCATCGCGTATGGTTGGTTCGTCGCTCAACGGTATTTCCGCAAGGTCTGATTTCATAGTCTACTCCATAAAGGCGAGCGGCCGCGCGATATGTTCGAGCGATTTGCGCTCCGCGGAGACGGCATAGCGCCACGCCACGATCGCGGCCGCGATCATCAGCACCGCCCCCAAGAGATAGCCGGCGAACACGCTGGTGCGCGAGCCGGTGTCGATCAACGCGCCGAACAGCGCCGGCCCGATCACGCCGCCGATGCCGGTGCCGACCGCGTAGAACACCGCAATCGCCAGCGCGCGGACTTCGAGAGGAAACGTCTCGCTGACGGTGAGATAGGCCGCGCTCGCTGCCGGCGAGGCAAAGAAGAAGATCACCATCCAGGCGATGGTCTGGCCCTGCGCACTGAGCGCGCCGATCGAGAACAGATAACCCGACAGCGCGAGCAGCAGGCCGGACACGCCATAGGTGAACATGATCATGGTGCGACGGCCGAGCGTATCGAAGAGGCGGCCAAGTAGGAGTGGGCCGAGGAAATTGCCCGCGGCGAAAGGCAGGATGTACCAGCCGACATGATCGGCACTGATGCCGTAGAAGTCGGTCAACACCAGCGCGAAGGTGAAGAAGATCGCGTTGTAGAAGAAGGCCTGCGCGCTCATCAGCACGAGGCCGACCAGCGCGCGCTGGCGATACGCCGAAAACAGCGTGTGTACGACCTCACCGATCGGCGTGTGGTCGCGCATCCGCAGGCGAACCTTGACGAAATCTTCGCGGTCATCCTGCCGATGTCCGACCACCGAGCCTTCGATCTCGTCGACGATCGCATGGGCCTGGTCGGGACGGCCGTGGATCATCAGCCAGCGCGGGCTCTCCGGGATCCACATTCGCATCAACAGCACGACAAGGCCGATGGTCGCGCCGATCAGATAAGCGAAGCGCCAGCCGAGATCGGGACCGATGAAAGCGGGATCGAGCAGCACGATGGCCGCCACCGCGCCCATCGCCGCGCCGATCCAGAAGCTGCCGTTGATGACGAGATCGGTCCAGCCGCGATAGCGCGCCGGCACCAGCTCCTGGATCGTCGAGTTGATCGCAGTGTATTCGCCACCGATACCGGCGCCGGTGAGGAAGCGGAACAGCGCGTAGCTTGCGATGTCCCAGGAGGCCGCGGTTGCGGCGGTTGCCGAGAGATAAACCGCGAGCGTGATGAAAAACAGTTTCTTGCGGCCGATGCGGTCGGTGAGCCAGCCGAAGCCGAGCGCGCCGAGAACGGCGCCGGCGAGATAGGCGGAATTGGCGATGCCGAGATCGAGGTTGGAGAAAAGCAGCGTCGGGCTCTGCTTTAACGCGCCGGAGAGCGCGCCTGCCAGCGTCACCTCGAGGCCGTCGAGGATCCAGGTGATGCCGAGCGCCAGCACGACGCGCGTGTGAAAACCACTCCACGGCAGCGCGTCGAGCCGTGAAGGTATGCTGGTCTCGACGATGCGATCGGACGCGGTTGCTACCGAGGCCGCAGGACCAAGATTCAGCGCTGGGCTCTGCTGCAATTCCATTGTGTTGTTGCGTCTGACCGATGCGGTCCGCCCCGCGGCACGAGATTGTGGACGGGGTCGGTCCGATCATGGGGGTGCGGCATTCCGCCTGCCACCGGCGACAACGTCTTCAGCAAGGGCAGGTTCCCATGGAACGCTGCCTAAGGCCGTCCGTTTCCGATGGAGCCGCAAGGAGTTGACGCATGGCTCAGGTCAGAAAGACGACACATTCGCGAAAAAGCGGTGCGCGCAAGACGGTGCGCCGAAAGAAAACGAGCAGCGCAAGGCGCGGCACAACCGCGCGCAAAACGGCTAGGCGCGCCGCGCCAAAACGCTGGTCGCAGCGCGTGACGAAGGAAAGCGACGCGCTCGATCTCAAGCGCGGCGTGTTCAAGCTCTCGAGTCCGAAGAAGATCGCGGCGTCACTGAAGCGTTCCGCCGAACACAGCTCGCGCCGCAAGTCCGGCGCCTATCGCTCGGCGGTGTCGATGCTGACCTTCTATATCAACCGCGCCGGCAAGACCCTGCCAAAGACGCAGCGCACGCGACTGGAGCGCGCCAAGATGGAGTTGAAGCGCGCGTTCGGGAGGGAGTGAGGCTCGGACGGCGCATCTAACTCCGCCGTCGTCCCGGCGCAGGCCGGCACGACATTGGAGCAAGTGGCGCGGTTCGAGCGCTTACGCCGCCCGGATATTCCCCATGAAGCGGTCGAGTTCGGCGCGCAGGCGGGTGCTCTCGGTGGAGAGAGACTTGGCCGAGTTCAGCACCTCCTCCGAAGCCGAGCCGGTCTCGGCGGCGCCGCGGTTGACCTGGCCGATATCGGTGGCGGCGGCCTGGGTGCCTTGCGCCACGTTCTGGACACTGCGGGCAATCTCCTGCGTCGCGGCGCCCTGCTGCTCCACCGCGCTGGCGATGGAGGTCGCGATCGTCGAGATCTGACCGATGGTCGCGCCGATCTCCTTGATGGCGGCAACCGACTCGGCGGTCGCGCCCTGCATCCCTGCGATGTGCGAGGAGATCTCGTCGGTGGCCTTCGCGGTCTGGCTTGCCAGCGACTTCACTTCGCTCGCAACCACGGCAAAGCCGCGGCCGGCCTCGCCGGCGCGCGCCGCCTCGATGGTGGCGTTGAGCGCCAGAAGATTGGTCTGCTCGGCGATTGCGGTGATCAGCTTGACCACCTCGCCGATCTGCTGTGCGGCATGCGACAGCTTGCCGATGCGGCCGTCGGTCTCCTTGGCCTGCACCACCGCGGCTTCCGCGATGCGGCTGGAGTCGCGGACCTGGCGGCCGATCTCCTCGACCGAGGCCGATAGCTCTTCGGTCGCGGTCGCGACCGACTGCATGTTGCTCGAGGCCTGCTCGGAGACACCGGCGACCTGGCTCGACAAGGCCTGCGTGGTCTCGGCGGTGCGGGTCAGCGTCGAGGCGGCCGATTCGAGCTGCACGGCGGAGGCCGAGACGTTGGAGACGATGGCGCCGACTGCGCTCTCGAAATCATCGGCGAAGCGGATCAGCTCGGACCGGCGGGCGGCCGCCTGCTCCCTGTTCTGGGCTTCGCCGGCCGCGGCATCGCGCTCGGCCTTGGCCACGGCCTGCATCTTGAACTCCTCGACCGCGCCGGCCATCTCGCCGATCTCGTCCTTGCGGCCGAGGCCCGGCAGCACGACGTCGAAATTGCCGGACGCCAATTCCCGCATCGCCTTGCACATCGCGATCATCGGACGCGAGATGCCGTTGCCGAGCATCAAGGCCAGCACGATGCCGATGGCCAATCCGCCCAGCGCCATCATCAACATCAACCGCTCGGTCTCGCCGATGGTCGCATTGGCGCTTGCTTCGATGCGCTGCTGGTCCGCCGTCACGTCCGCCCGCAATTCGCCCGACGCCTTGAGGATGGATGCCGCGGTCTTGGTCATTTCGCCGTTGAGCTTGACGATGACCTTCACGTTCTCCGACAGCTTGGCGAACGAGGTGCGGTATTGCTTCAGGAGGTTGCCGATCTCGGTGACCCGGTCGGTGATCTTCTGATCGTTGGCATAGATCGAGACCAGCAGGGTCTCCAGGAACTTGATGCGCGCGGTCACGCCGTCGGACGTCTTCGGCTCCGGCTTGGCGACGAAGGCGCTGACTGAGGTGGAAACGGCGAGATATTGCGAGGTGACGTCCTTGGCCGTGGTCTGAACCGAGCCCAGGCCCGCCAGCGCCGCGGTATCGGCGAGATCGTCGAACTTGAAGCGGATCTTGTTGCCGACGCTGTTGAGCTCATCCGCCGCGATCTTGCCGTTCTCGCGCGTCAGCGTGATGATCTCGCCGAATACCTTGGTGAAGCGCTGGAACTCGGCCTCGACTTTGCCGACCTGCTCGCGGCGTGCGGCGGTCGTCGTCGCCGCCATCGACCTTGCGATCGCTGCCTTCAGATTGTCTTCGGCCGCCTTTGCCGCGGTCTCGTCATCGGCTGCGCCGGTCAGCGTATAGGCCCGCGCCAGCCCCTGATAGGCGATCAGCTCGCGATCGACGGTCTGTGCGAGGTTGGCTTCCGATACACTGGTACGGTAGGAGGTCACGGCGCCGGCGATCCGCTCGAAGCCGAAATAGGCGAAGGCCATGCTGACGGCGAGGATGGCGAGCACCGCCACGAACCCGAGGATGATCTTTGCGCGAAAGCGCAGCGTTGGCAGCTTCGATGTGCTCGACTTTGACTTGACCGACATTCCCCCACCCCATTCCATTCGCGGAAAACCAGGCGCAGCCGGCAAGCAGCCCGCTTGCCGACTCGACAGCACGTTACGGAGCAAAGGATAAGCCGCGGTAAATTTGCGGCACCGCAACTTGCGGTTAGGTGACGCGGCGACCGATCAGGATCCTCAAGTCGTCCTGGACAAGCGTAGCGCTGATCCAGGACCCATAACCATAGGGAGCAGTTTGGCGAAGACTCGGGGTTACCTGCTCGCGCCGCAACTACTTCCTGGGGTAATCGCGACGAGCGCAAGCGCTCGCGCGGCGGTCCTGGCTTTCGCCAGGACGATGGCGGAGTACTTCGCGCGGTCCGAGCGCTAAGCCGCCCTGATATTCCCCATGAAGCGGTCGAGCTCGGCGCGCAGGCGGGTGCTCTCGGTGGAGAGAGACTTGGCCGAGTTCAGCACCTCTTCCGAAGCCGAGCCGGTCTCGGCGGCGCCGCGGTTGACCTGGCCGATGTCGGTGGCGGCGGCCTGGGTGCCTTGCGCCACGTTCTGGACGCTGCGGGCAATCTCCTGCGTCGCGGCGCCCTGCTGCTCCACCGCGCTGGCGATGGAGGTCGCGATCGTCGAGATCTGGCCGATGGTCGCGCCGATCTCCTTGATGGCGGCAACCGATTCGGCGGTCGCGCCCTGCATCCCTGCGATGTGCGAGGAGATCTCGTCGGTGGCCTTCGCGGTCTGGCTTGCCAGCGACTTCACTTCGCTCGCAACCACGGCAAAGCCGCGGCCGGCCTCGCCGGCGCGCGCCGCCTCGATGGTGGCGTTGAGCGCCAGAAGATTGGTCTGCTCGGCGATTGCGGTGATCAGCTTGACCACCTCGCCGATCTGCTGTGCGGCATGCGACAGCTTGCCGATGCGGCCGTCGGTCTCCTTGGCCTGCACCACCGCGGCTTCCGCGATGCGGCTGGAGTCACGGACCTGGCGGCCGATCTCCTCGACCGAGGCCGATAGCTCTTCGGTCGCGGTCGCGACCGACTGCATGTTGCTCGAGGCCTGCTCGGAGACACCGGCGACCTGGCTCGACAAGGCCTGCGTGGTCTCGGCGGTGCGGGTCAGCGTCGAGGCGGCCGATTCGAGCTGCACGGCGGAGGCCGAGACGTTGGAGACGATGGCGCCGACTGCGCTCTCGAAATCATCGGCGAAGCGGATCAGCTCGGACCGGCGGGCGGCCGCCTGCTCCCTGTTCTGGGCTTCGCCGGCCGCGGCATCGCGCTCGGCCTTGGCCACGGCCTGCATCTTGAACTCCTCGACCGCGCCGGCCATCTCGCCGATCTCGTCCTTGCGGCCGAGGCCGGGCAGCACGACGTCGAAATTGCCGGACGCCAATTCCCGCATCGCCTTGCACATCGCGATCATCGGACGCGAAATGCCGGTGCCGAGCAGGAAGGCGAGAACCGCACCGAGCAGGGTGCCGCCAATGGCCAGCATCAGGATCAAATGCTCGGTCTGCCCAATGGTGGCTTCCGACTCCGAATCCAGGCGCTGCTGCTCGGCGACAAGGTCCGCCTTCATGGCGGTGGCGCCCTGCAGGATCGCACCCGCGGAGCCGCTCATCTCGGTGACGAGCTCATCGACCATCTTGGCGTTCGCGATCAGCTTGTCCAGCGCTTCGCGATAGGCGCCGAGCAACGCCTTGGCGTCCTTCAGGCCGGCGACGATCTTGTCGTCCATGGAATAGACCGCGCCCAGCGAATTCTCGACGAATTTCAGCCGCGCCAGCGCGCTGGTGGCGATCGCCTGGTCGGACGTCAGCACGAAGTTGGTCGCAGCCGCGCTGGCGGTCTGGAACTGGGCGTTGACCTGCTTGGTCCCGAACTCGATCGATTGCGCTTCGGCGTCGGAGGCGTTGTTGCCGATGTCGTCGAGCTTGTACTTCAGGAGGTTGGCGTTGCGCGTGAGCTGGTTCTGCACCAGGAGCGCGCTGTCGCGCTTGGCCTGGAGGACCTTGGCGAAAGTTGCGGAGAAATTCGAGAACTCCTTGGCGAGCTTGTTGAGGCTCTCCTGCCGGGCCGCGTTCTTGGCGCCCTTGAGCGCCCGGTCGATGGCGCCCTTCAGGCTCGCTTCAGCCTCCAGCGCCGCCTTGGCGTCGTCTTCCTTGCCGGTGACGACGAAATAGCGGACCGCCGAACGATAGGCGAGCAGCTCGCGATCGATATTGCGGGCGAGATCGGCCTCCGTGACGCTGGTGCGGTAGGAGCCGACCCCGGACGACACCCGCTCGAAGCCGAAATAAGAGAAGGCCATGCTGCCGGCGGAAATCACCAGTACCGCGGCGAAGCCGAGGATGATTTTGGCGCGGAACCTGAGGGTCGGAAATATTGTGCGCTTAGACGGCGACGCGATACGCCCGGACATTCCAACCCCCATTTTCTATTCAGCCGCGATCCGGGGGCGCCCCGCCCCCTGACCGGATGCGTAAAACTAGGGCAGAATCGATAAAGGGCGGTAAATTTGGCACACTAGAGCGGCGTTCGGCTTTGTCGGCCAACGGACGACGGATGCGGTGACCGCTGGCATCCCAAGCTCGCCGACCCACTCGTTAGGAGTGCCGGCACGGGCAGCGCAAATCATTGCGCCGTCTTCTTGATCGGTGACCTTTCCATGACGCGGGCGACCAAAATCCTAGTTGCAAAGTTCCGGGTCGCTGTCTCTAATTAGAAACAATCAAAATCATTCCGGGAGGACTTCACGTGTCTACAGTCAAACTGACGGTGAACGGCAAGGCTGTTGCTGTCGACGTCGAGGACCGCACGCTGCTGGTCCATCTCCTGCGCGATCACCTCAATCTCACCGGAACCCATGTCGGCTGCGACACCAGCCAGTGCGGTGCCTGCGTCGTGCACGTGGACGGCCGGGCGGTGAAATCCTGCACCATGCTGGCGGGCCAAGCCGACGGCGCCCACGTCACCACGATCGAGGGCATCGCCAAGGGCGACGAGCTGCATCCGATGCAGGCCGCGTTCCGCGACAATCACGGCCTGCAGTGCGGCTACTGCACGCCGGGCATGATCATGTCGGCAATCGACATCGTGCAGCGCTATGGTGGCCAGCTCGACGAAGCCACCGTCCGCCACGAGCTTGAAGGCAACATCTGCCGCTGCACCGGCTACCACAACATCGTCAAAGCCGTGCTGGACGCGGCCGGCCGCATGAAGGTTGCGCAGGCCGCCGAGTAGGGCGGCCCGCCTCGAAACGAAAAAACCACCGCCACTTTCGATGAAAAGGGCGGACAACAATTTCCGGTCGGGAGGACAGGACATGGGTGTTGAAGGCATCGGCGCAAGCGTCGTGCGCAAGGAAGACAAGCGTTTCATCACCGGCAAGGGCCGGTACGTCGACGACATCAAACTGACGGGCATGACCTTTGCCCATTTCATCCGCAGCCCACATGCGCACGCCAAGGTGAAGGGGATCGATTCCTCCGCCGCGCTGAAGATGCCGGGCGTGGTCGCAGTGCTCACCGGCAAGCAGATCGTCGACGACAAGGTCGGCAACCTCATCTGCGGCTGGGCCATCACCTCCAAGGATGGCAGCCCGATGAAGATGGGCGCATGGCCGGCGATGGCACCGGAGACGGTGCGCTTCGTCGGTCAGGCCGTGGCAGTGGTGATCGCCGAGAGCAAGAATCTCGCGCGCGACGCCGCCGAGGCCGTGGTCGTGGACTATGAAGAGCTGCCGGCGGTCGCCGACGTGACCGCCGCGATCAAGGCCGGCGCGCCGCAGCTTCATCCCGAAGCCCCCGGCAACCAGGTCTATGACTGGGTGCTCGGCGACGAGGGCGCGGTGGACACCGCCTTCGCGAAGGCCGCCAATGTGGTGAAGCTCGACCTCACCAACAACCGCCTCGCGCCCAATGCGATGGAGCCGCGCGCGGCGATCGCCGATTATGATGCGGCAGAGGAGCATTTCACGCTCTATACGACGTCGCAGAATCCCCACGTCGCCCGCCTTGTGCTGTCGGCGTTCTACAACATCGCCCCCGAGCACAAGCTGCGCGTGATCGCACCCGACGTCGGCGGCGGCTTCGGCTCGAAGATCTTCATCTATCCGGAGGAAATGGTGGCGCTGTGGGCGTCGAAGAAGGTTGGCCGTCCGGTGAAATGGACCGGCGACCGCACCGAGGCCTTCCTCACCGACGCGCACGGCCGCGACCATGTCACCCATGCCGAGATGGCGTTCGACGCCAACAACAAGATCACCGGGTTGAAGGTGAAGACCTACGCCAATTTCGGCGCCTATATGTCGCTGTTCTCATCGTCAGTGCCGACCTATCTCTATGCGACGTTGTTGTCGGGCCAGTACAACATCCCGGCGATTCATGCCGAGGTGATCGGTGTCTACACCAACACCACGCCGGTCGACGCCTATCGCGGCGCGGGCCGGCCCGAGGCGAGCTATCTGCTCGAGCGGATGATGGAGACGGCGGCGCGGCAGCTCAACGTCGATCCGGCCGCGTTGCGCAGGACGAACTTCATCACCCAATTCCCACACCAGACGCCGGTGATCATGGCCTATGACACCGGCGACTTTAACGCCTCGCTCGACGCCGCGATGAAGGCGATCGACTACGCCGGCTTCCCGGCCCGCAAGGCGCAGGCGAAGGCGCAAGGCAAACTGCGCGGCATCGGCGTGTCCTGCTACATCGAGGCCTGCGGCATCGCGCCGTCGAAGGCGGTCGGCAGCCTGGGCGCCGGCGTGGGCTTATGGGAATCGGCCGAGGTGCGTGTCAATCCGGTCGGCACCATCGAGATCCTCACCGGCTCGCACAGCCACGGCCAGGGCCACGAGACCACTTTCTGCCAGCTCGTCGCCGATCGCCTCGGCGTTCCCATCAGCCAGGTCTCGATCGTCCATGGCGACACCGACAAGGTGCAGTTCGGCATGGGCACCTACGGCTCGCGCTCCGCAGCCGTCGGTCTCACCGCGATCCTGAAGGCGATGGAGAAGGTCGAGTCCAAGGCCAGGAAGATCGCCGCGCATGCGCTCGAAGCGTCCGAAGCCGACATCGTCATCGAGAACGGCGAGTTCAAGGTGACCGGCACCGACAAGGCGATCGCCTTCCCGATGGTCGCGCTCGCGGCCTACACCGCGCACAACCTGCCTGACGGGATGGAGCCGGGCCTGAAGGAGACCGCCTTCTACGACCCGACCAACTTCACCTTCCCGGCCGGCGCCTATATCTGCGAGCTCGAAGTCGATCCCGGTACCGGCAAGACTTCCTTCGTCAACTTCGTCGCGGCCGACGACTTCGGCCGGCTGATCAACCCGATGATCGTCGAAGGCCAGGTCCATGGGGGTCTCGCACAAGGCATCGGGCAAGCGCTGCTCGAGCATGCGATCTACGATGCCAGCGGCCAGCCGGTGACGGCCTCGTTCATGGATTACTCCATGCCGCGCGCCGACGACCTGCCCTCGTTCAAGCTCTCCCACACCACGACGCTCTGCCCGGGCAACCCGCTCGGTATCAAGGGCTGCGGTGAGGCCGGCGCGATCGGCGCCTCTGCGGCCGTGATCAACGCGATCACGGATGCGATCGGCAAGAACAATCTGGAAATGCCCGCAACCCCTGACCGGGTGTGGCGCACGATCCACGCGGCTTAAGAGGAGCAACGAAGATGTACCAGACCACTTATCATCGCGCCTCCTCGGTCGACGAAGCGGCCAGCCTGTTCGCCAAGGGCAGCGATTCGAAGTTTCTCGCCGGCGGCCAGACCCTGCTGCCGGTGATGAAGCAGCGGCTCGCCGGGCCCTCCGATGTGATCGACCTTGGCAAGATCAAGGAGCTGATCGGCGTCGAGGCTTCCGGCGACACGCTGACCATCAAGGCGGCCACGCCGCACTATGACGTGGCGACCAGCGACGCCGCGAAGAAGGCGATCCCCGCGCTCGCCTATCTCGCCTCGCTGATCGGCGATCCCGCCGTGCGCTATCGCGGCACGATCGGCGGCTCGCTCGCCAACAACGATCCCGCCGCGGATTATCCGGCCGCGACATTGGCGCTCGGCGCGACGATCAAGACCAACAAGCGGTCGATCGCGGCAGATGATTTCTTCAAGGGCCTGTTCACGACCGCCCTCGAGGACGGCGAGATCGTCACCGCCGTGTCGTTCCCCGTTCCGCAGAAGGCGGGCTACGCCAAGATGCCGCATCCGGCCTCGCGCTTCGCGCTGACCGCCGTGTTCGTCGTACAAACGAAATCGGGCGAGATCCGCGTCGCTGCCACCGGTGCCTCGCAGAGCGGGGTGATGCGGGTTCCCGCCATCGAAGCCGCGCTGAAAGCGAACTGGTCGCCATCCGCGATCGACAGCGTCAGCATTTCGGCGAGCGGACTGCTCTCTGACATTCACGGCTCGTCGGATTACCGCGCCAACCTGATCAAGGTGATGGCGCAGCGCGCGGTGGCGGCTGCCGGCTGATAGCTACTGAACACAAATCCTTCGCGGCGTGCAGCAATGCGCGCCGCTTTTATTATGCGCCCATGCATGAAAAGCGCTTGCCTCGTCCGGTGTAAGGCGGGAAAAGTTAATCAGCCAATTAACTCGTCCACAGAGGAACGTCTCAAGCGGTTGCCGCAACTCGCGCATCCCTTGTGATCCGAGGAAACAAGAACGTGCTCGACAAACCAGCTCCCGCTCCCTCCGTCCGCGCCTCCGGCCCGCTTTCGGGCTTCCGCATCGTCGAATTCGCCGGCATCGGCCCCGGTCCGTTCGCGTGCATGATGCTGGCCGACATGGGTGCAGACGTCGTCACGGTCGACCGTGTCGGCGCGAAGAAGAGCATGAAGTCGGTGGCAGGCCGCGGCCGCAAGGTGATCGAGCTCGACCTCAAGGACAAGGCGGCGATCGCAGAGGTGCTCGATCTGCTCGCCAACGCCGACGCACTGGTCGAGGGCTTTCGTCCCGGCGTGATGGAGCGGCTCGGGCTCGGCCCCGAAATCGTGCACGCGCGCAATCCAAAGCTCGTCTACGGCCGCATGACCGGGTGGGGCCAGGACGGCCCGCTTGCCTGCGCCGCCGGTCATGACATCAACTACATCTCGATCACCGGCGCGCTCGCCGCGATCGGCACCAAAGAGGCTCCGGTGCCGCCGCTCAACCTGGTCGGCGATTTCGGCGGCGGTGCGCTCTATCTCGTCGTCGGCGTGCTCGCCGCGCTGCTGGAAGCGCAGAAGTCCGGCAAGGGCCAGGTGGTCGATACCGCGATGTGCGACGGCGGGGCGTCGCTGATGTCGTTCTTCTTCGACATGACCGCGATGGGCCGCTGGGCCGAGGGCCGCAACCAGAATTTCCTCGACGGCGGCGCGCATTTCTACGGCGTCTACGAATGCGCCTGCGGCCATTTCATCTCGATCGGTTCGATCGAACCGCAGTTCTATGCGCTCTTGCGCCAGCATGCCGGCCTGACCGACGCCGATTTCGACGCGCAGATGGACCGCAAGGCGTGGCCGGCGCTGAAGGAGAAGCTGAAGGCGGTCTTCAAGAGCAAGACGCGCGAGGACTGGTGCAAGATCATGGAAGGCACCGACATCTGCTTTGCGCCGGTGCTGACCATGTCGGAAGCGACCCAGCATCCGCACATGGTCGCGCGCAACGTCTTCGTCGAGCGCCACGGCGTGAAACAGCCCGCCCCCGCGCCGCGCTTCTCACGCACGCCGTCCGCGATCCGCGAGCCCGAGGCCGCGGAGATCGGTGCGGTGACGAAGGCGTGGAAGACGGGGCGTTAGCGGCGGTAGATCTCCGCTATCGCCTCACCCTCCGACGTCGTCCTGGCTTTTCGCCAGGACGACATCTGCTTTGACCCAACCGTGTGCCCAAGTGCGAGGCGCGCAGCTTACGCCGCGTTGTCCACCTTCAACACCCCGCGCCGTATCTGATCCTCCTCGATCGATTCGAACAGGGCCTTGAAATTGCCCTCGCCAAAACCATCATCGCCCTTGCGCTGGATGAATTCGAAGAAAATCGGGCCGATCGCGTTGGCCGAGAAGATCTGCAGCAGCACCTTGGTCTGGCCGCCGTCGACCACGCCCTCGCCGTCGATCAGGATGCCGTTGGTCTTAAGCCGTGCGACGTCCTCACCGTGCTTGGGCAGGCGGCTGTCGATCCGCTCGAAATAGGTGTCGGGCGGCGACGGCATGAACGGCAGGCCGGCTTCGCGCAGGCCTTCGATGGTGGCGTGGATGTCGCGGCAGCCGCAGGCAATGTGCTGAATGCCCTCGCCGCGATAGGTCTTCAGATATTCCTCGATCTGTCCGGAATCGCCGGCGTCCTCGTTGATCGGAATCCGGATCTTGCCGTCGGGGCTGGTCAGCGCACGCGAGAACAGGCCGGAGGCGCGCCCCTCGATGTCGAAGAAGCGGATCTGGCGGAAGTTGAAGAGCTTTTCATAGAAGCCCGCCCAGACGTCCATGCGCCCGCGATGGACGTTATGGGTGAGATGGTCGAGATAGAACAGACCGGCACCATGGGGTCGTGGATCGCGCGCGCCCAGCCATTCGAACTCGGCATCATAGGCCGAGCCCTTGGCGCCATAGGAATCGACGAAATAGAGCAGGCTGCCGCCGATCCCCTTGATCGCGGGCACATCGAGCGTCTTCTGCGCAGACGTGGCGTCGGCCGGCTCCGCGCCGAGCGCAATCGCCCGGTCATAGGCCTTTTGCGCATCGACGACGCGGAACGCCATCGACGGTGCACAGGGGCCGTGCGCAGCGACGAAGTCGAAACCGTGGGTGCCGGGCTCTTCGTTGACGAGATAGTTGATGTCGCCCTGACGATAGACCGTGATCTTCTTGGCCTTGTGACGAGCGACGACGGCAAAGCCCATCAACTTGAATAGGGTGTGCAGCTCTTGCGGATTGGGGTGCGCATATTCGACGAACTCGAACCCGTCGGTGCCCATCGGATTGTCGGCGCTGATCGTGGCCGGCGGTGCATCGTGCGGAAACGGACCCATGGTGGTTCTCCCAAATTGCTGCTGGCGAGAACTATCCTTCATCTGGCACACAATGAGCGTGCAAACGGGATGGGATTTGGGTAAAGCATGCACGGTTTGTGCATGAATTTGGCAAAGATCGCATGATTTCTGTTGACGCATTCGACCTCAGGATCCTGGGCGCGCTCCAGGATGACGGCCGTCTCACCAACCAGGAGCTCGCCGAGCTCGCGGGGCTTTCGGCCTCGCAATGCTCGCGGCGGCGGATGCGACTGGAGGAGGAGAAGGTGATCGCCGGTTATCACGCCGACCTCTCCAGCGAGGCGCTCGGCTTCGGCGTGATCGCCTTCATCCAGGTGACGTTAGCCACCCACTCACCCGACAATTCCAAGCGCTTTCGCGCACTCGTTGGCCGCATCGACGAGATCCAGGAGGCCTATTCGCTGACCGGCGACGCCGACTACGTGCTCAAGGCGGTGCTGCGCGACCTCAAGGGACTCTCCAATCTCGTCAACGACGTGCTGATGCCGCACCAGAGCGTGGCGCATGTGCGCTCCTCCATCGTCCTGGACCGGCTCAAGGAGAGCACGCGGCTGCCGCTGAAACAGGTCACAGGCTGAAATCGAGGGAAATGCGACATTCGCGCTGCGCCCGCGATCTGCAATGATGCGCCCCCTCAGAGCGAGGTTACGAGATGGCGCTGCAACTTCGACCGAACTGCGAATATTGCGACCGCGACCTGCCGCCGAGTGCGACGGACGCCCGGATCTGCTCCTATGAATGCACGTTCTGCGCGGACTGCGTCGAGACAAAGCTGTCCAATGTCTGCCCGAACTGCGGCGGCGGCTTTGCCCCGCGCCCGATCCGCCCGACACGGGAATGGCGGCCCGGCGTGTGCGTGGCCAAGCACGCGCCGTCGGACAAGCGGGTGCATTTGAAGTACAGCCCGGATGACGTCGCGGCGCACTGCGCCAGGATACGCGACGTGCCGCCGGAGAAGCGGTAGGCTTTCGCCATATCGTCATTGCGAGGAGCTCTTGCGACGAAGCAATCCAGAATCCCTCCGCGGAAAGACTCTGGATTGCTTCGCTGCGCTCGCAATGACGGAGGATGTGGCAACGACTGAGCTCACTCCGCCGGCAAGATCGTCCCTTCGACCTCGCCGAACCCGACGCGATAGCCGTTACCCTGGCACCAGCCACGCATGACGAGGCTGTCGCCGTCTTCCAGGAACGAGCGCTTGACGCCGCCGGGCAATTCCACCGGTTCGGTGCCGTTCCAGCCAATCTCCAAAAGGCTGCCGCGCTGGTTCTTCTCCGGACCGGAGATCGTGCCGGCCCCCAAGAGATCGCCGACATTCATGGCGCAGCCGCTGGAGGCGTGGTGCATCAATTGCTGCACCGAGGACCAGTACATGTATTTGAAATTGGTGCGGCTGATGCTGGCGGGCGCGTTCGCGCCGGCGGCGCGCAAGAAGACGTCGAGCTCGAGGTCATAGTTCTGCGGCCGAGCTTGCCTAAGATAATCCAGCGGCGCCGGGCTCTGCTCGGGTCCGTTGAGCCGGAATGGCTCCAGCGCCTCGCGCGTCACCACCCACGGGCTGATCGAGGTCGCGAATGCCTTGGCCAGGAACGGCCCGAGCGGCACGTATTCCCAGTGCTGGATGTCGCGCGCGCTCCAGTCGTTGAGCAGCACGAAGCCGAAGATCATTTCCTCGGCCTGGCTCTCGGTCAGCATGCCGCCGATCGGCGAGGGCTGGCCGACCACGACGCCCATCTCCAGCTCGAAATCGAGCCGCTTGCAGGGCGCAAAGCTCGGCACCTCGGCGGTCGGCGGCTTCAACTGCCCGCGCGGGCGCTTCACTTGCGTACCGGACACCACGACGGTGGAGGCGCGGCCGTTGTAGCCAATCGGCATGTAGAGCCAGTTCGGCTGCAGCGCGTTGTCCTTGCCGCGGAACATCACACCGACATTGGTGGCGTGCTCTTTCGACGAATAGAAGTCGGTGTAGCCGGAGACGGTGAACGGCAAATGCAGCCGCACATCGCGCATCGGCACCAGCGCTTGTTTGCGCAGGTCCTCGTTGTCGCGCAGCTCGGGGTGATCATGACGCAGCAGCTCGCTGATCCGCGCCCGCGTCTTGGCCCAGACCTTTGGCCCGAGCGCCATGAACGGATTGAGCGAGGGCGCGGAGAACACGCCGAGCGGGCCGACATCGAGCCGGCAATCCTGCTCGAGCGCCCAGAGGTCGAGCACGTAGTTGCCGATCGCTACACCAACGCGCGGCGACGGAGAGGCCGCGGTCGAGAACACGCCATAGGGCAGGTTCTGGATCGGGAAGTCGGAGGCGGGATCGACGTCGATGAAGGAGCGGAGGCTGGGATCGTTGGGGTGCGTTGTCACTTTTGGCTTGGTCCTTTCTTCCTTCTCCCCTTGTGGGAGAAGGTGGCGTAGGCGGCCTTCGGCCGCCGTCCTTAGAACGCCGATGCTTTGCATCGGCTACGGCGCCGGATGAGGGGCTCTATCCGCGTGCCCGAATGAGAGAGGTTCACTCGCGGAGACAGACCCCTCACCCGTCTCGCCGCTACGCGGCGAGCCACCCTCTCCCACAAGGGGAGAGGGTGGAACACTACCGTCGGCTCGGATCGAACCGCTTCTCAAGTCCCTTCCAGCACTCCGCGTAATCGTCCTGCAACGTCGACGATTGCGCGGCGTGCGCGGTAACGCGCTGCGGGTAGCGGGTCTCGAACATGAAGGCCATGGTGCCCGTCAGCTTCACCGGCTTCAATTCGCTGTTGCTGGCGTGGTCGAAGGCCTCACGATCGGGACCGTGCGGCAGCATGCAATTGTGCAAGCTTATGCCGCCGGGGACAAAACCTTGCGGCTTGGCGTCGTAGACGCCGTAGATCAGGCCCATGAACTCACTCATGATGTTCATGTGGTACCAGGGCGGACGGAAGGTGTTGTCGGCGACCAACCAGCGCTCGGGGAAGATGACGAAGTCGATATTCGCAGTGCCCGCCGTCTCCGACGGCGAGGTCAGCACCGTGAAGATCGACGGATCAGGATGATCGAACGCGATCGCGCCGACCGGCGAGAAGGTGCGCAAATCGTATTTGTACGGCGCGTAATTGCCGTGCCAGGCGACGACGTCGATCGGCGAATGCGGCAGCGTGGTCTTGAACAGCGAGCCGCCCCATTTCACGAAGAGCTCGGTCGGCGTGTCCTTGTCCTCGTAGCTTGCGACCGGCGTCAGGAAGTCGCGCGCATTGGCAAGGCAATTGGCGCCGATCGGGCCGCGCTCCGGCAGCGTGAAGGCGCCGCCATAGTTTTCGCAGAGATAGCCGCGCGCCGGCCCATTCAAAATCTCCACGCGGAATTTTACGCCGCGCGGGATCACCACGATCTCGCCGGGCTCGGCGTCGATGCGGCCGAACTCGGTGACGAAGCGCAAATTGCCCTGCTGTAGCACGAACAGCATCTCGCCATCGGCATTGTAGAAGTGCTGGTCCACCATCGACTTGGTGATGAGATAGACGTGCGCGGCCATGCCTCCTTGCGTGTTGACGTCGCCGGCCGTCGTCATGGTCTGCACGCCCTGAAGGAAGGTGATCTCTTCCTTCGGGATCGGCGCCGGATCCCAGCGAAGCTGCGCGATCGGCAGATCGTATTCATGGCACGGCGCCGAGCGCCACAGGCCGGCATCGACCTTCTCGAAGCGGCCCGAATGCTTCACCGAGGGACGGATGCGATAGAGCCAGGAGCGCTCATTGGTGCCGCGCGGCGCTGTGAACGGCGAGCCCGAAAGCTGCTCGGCATAGAGCCCGTAGGCGCAACGCTGCGGCGAGTTGCGGCCCATCGGCAGCGCGCCTGGCAGCGCCTCGGTCTCAAAGCTGTTGCCGAAGCCGGACATGTAGCCCGGCGTGACCTGGCCCGTGCTGCGAACGATCTGATCCGGCGAGGTGTTGATGTTCATGACTATCCTCCTCCTTGCAGGGCGGCCCACATCTCCTGGTCGCGCTTGTCGGTCCAGATCACGGGGTCGTCGATCCCCGACGCCTCGTCGAAGGCGCGCGACACGTTGAACGGCAGGCAGTGCTCGTAGATGGCAAAGCTCGAGAATTTCGGGTCCATCACCTCGCGGGTCGCCGCCATCGTCTCCTTCAGCGTGCGGCCCTTGGCGACGGAGATTTCGGCTGCGCCATAGAGCGTCGAGACGAAGTCGCGCGTCATCGCGATGGCCTCGCGCGCGGTGGTGGTGCCCTTGAGTGCATCGCCACGGCCCGGCGCAATCGCCTTCGGATTGAAGTTGCGGATTTCGTTCAGCGTCAGCGGCCATTCGCGCAAATGCGCATCGCCGCAATAGCAGGCCGAGTGATATTCGATGAGATCGCCGGAGAACATGACTTCTGCATCCGGCACCCAGGCGACGATGTCGCCCGAGGTATGGCCCGCGCCGAGCTGCATCAGCCGCACCTCGCGCTTGCCGAGATAAATCGACATCTCGCCTTCGAAGGTCAGCGTCGGCCAGGTCAGGCCGGGAATGCTCGCGGCGTCCTGGAACAGGCGCGGGAAGCGGCCGTATTCGGAGTCCCAATCCTGCTTGCCGCGCTCCTCGATCAGCCGATAGGTCTCCTGCGAGGCGACGATGCCTTGCGCCTTGTAGGCAGAGGCGCCCAGCACGCGCACGGCGTGATAGTGCGACAGCACGACATACTTGATCGGCTTGTCGGTGACGGCGCGGACGCGCTCGATCACCTTGTTCGCCATCGCAGGCGTCGCCTGCGCGTCGAACACCAGGCAGCCGTCGTCGCCGACGATGACGGCCGTGTTTGGGTCGCCCTCGGCGGTGAAAGCATAGAGATCGGTGCCGATCTCGGAGAAGGTGATCTTCTTCTCGGAGAGGTCGCCGGTGGATGCGAAGTTCTTCGCCATCAGTTTATCCTTGATTCACAGGGTCATTGTTGTTGCTGTTGTTGCTGCTGGCCGTCGATCATGCGCCGCTTGGCGAGCACGATCGCCTCGCGCAGTACATCGATGTCGCCGATATGGTTGGCGAGGATCAGCACCAACGCCGCATCGAAATCCGCGCTCTGTCCGTCCGAGAGCCCGCGATGTGCCTCGACGATGGCGCGGAAGGCGTCATCGGGCCGCGCGAAATTCGAGCTGGTGGAAAGCGGCATGCGAGACCTCAGTTCAAACCTTCGGCGCGCGACAGCGCCGCCGCGATCGCGGCTCCTGTCGGATGGCGGAAGCGCGCGGCGACATAGCCGTCGGGCCGGAGCAGATAGGCCGTACCAGGTTCGGCGTCGTAGCGCTTCGCGGCGAGACCGGCGGAATCGGCCAGACCGCCCTCGCCGCCAATCCGGATGTCCTTGACGCCGCCGGGCGCCCCGATTGCTGCGCCATTGCTGAACGACAGCAGGGCGAAGTCCGTTCCTCCCTTGCGGAACACCTCCGTGAGATAGGTCTGTTCGCCCGCGCGCACTTCGACCGGCGCATCCAGCATGGAACAGCCGGGCTTCGGGCCGCCACGCCACGCATCGGCATCGGGCGAGGACAGCGGCGAGTCATAGCTGCAGGGCACCGACAGCCGGCCACCATTGACCATGCGCTTGCCGAACTCGGTCTCCTTGGCGAGCGACAGCACTGCCTGGCGCAGCCGCGCTTCTTGAGGCGTATTCGGCGCCATGAAATCGGTGGAGCGCGTGGATTCGCGAATGTTCTCGTCGGCGGCGAGACTGCGCTCGACGTGGTAGCTCTCCAGCAGGCTCGCGGGCGAGCGCCCGCGCAGCACGCGATCGAGCTTCCAGGAGAGATTTTCGGCGTCCTCGAGACCTGAGTTGGCGCCGCGTGCGCCAAAGGGCGAGACCTGATGCGCCGAATCGCCGGCGAAGACCACGCGGCCATGGAGAAAGCGGTCCATGCGGCGGCACTGGAATTTGTAGAGCGAGATCCATTCGAACGCGAACTTGTCGTGGCCGAGCATGCGCGCGATGCGCGGCCGCACGTTCTCCGGCTTCTTCTCGAACACAGGATCGGCATCGCGGCTGAGCTGGAGATCGATGCGCCAGACGTCGTCGGGCTGGCGGTGCAACAGCGCCGAGCGCCCGGCATGGAACGGCGGATCGAACCAGAACCAGCGCTCGGTCGGGAATTCGGCGGTCATCTTGACGTCGGCGATCAGGAACTGATCCTCGAACACCTGGCCGGCGAATTCCGCACCGACCATCTGTCGCATCGAGGAGCGCGCCCCATCGCAGGCGATGACGTATTGGGCCTGCAGGCGATAGGCGCCCTCGGGCGTCTCGATGGTCAGCACCACAGAGTCGTTGCGCTGCTCCAGCGCCGTCACCTTGTTGCGCCAGCGCAGGTCGATCCCCGGCAGATCATTGATGCGATCGACCAGGTAGGCCTCGGCGTAATATTGCTGGAGGTTGATGAAGGCCGGCCGCTTGTGGCCGTCCTCAGGCAGCAGGTTGAACTGGTAGAGCTGGGACTCGCCGTGGAAGATGCGGCCGACGCTCCACACCACGCCCTTGTCGACCATGCGGTCGCCGACGCCGAGCCGGTCCCAATATTCCAGCGAGCGCTTGGAGAAGCAGATCGCGCGCGAGCCCTCGCCGATGCGGTCGGCATCATCCAGGAGGACGACAGGCTGGCCGCGCTGGGCGAGGTCGATCGCCAGCGACAGTCCGACCGGGCCGGCGCCGACCACGACCACCGCATGCTCGGCCGGGTTCGGGCCGGGGCGGTCCTGATCGGGATGGCGGCGGTAGCCGAACTGGGTCTTTGCCTGCGCCATGCGCTAACCTCGGCTCTGGTCAGGAGAGGACCGATCTGCTAGATAGTCTCACGTGCAACTATTTTGGACCGGAGCCGGCCGGCCGTCAACTGGAATTCGGAGCGCATTTTGGCGAGGACGACAGACACCGCGCTGAAGACACGCGAAGCGGACGACACATTGCCGAAGGCAAAGGCGCGGCTCGACCTGTTCAAGTTCGTGCCGTTCCGCCTGAACCGGTTAGCTGCCGAAGTGAGCGCCGCGCTCGCAGTCGAATATCAGGAGCGCCACGGTCTCGACATTCCGGCCTGGCGGGTGCTGGCGACGCTCGGCTTCCGCAACGATGCCTGCAGCGCGCAGTACATCTCGCAATGCACCCGCACGCACAAATCGACCATCAGCCGCGCGGTGACCACGCTCCTGCATGACGAGCTGATCGAGCGGGTCGAGAACGCAGCCGATCGCCGCGAATTCCGCCTGCAGCTCACGAAGAAGGGCCGCGCGCTCTACGAGGAGCTGTTCCCGCAACTCTTGCGGCGGGAAGACGAGATACTCTCCTGCCTCTCGGGGCAAGAGCGCAAGCAATTATCAGTGCTGCTCGGCAAGCTCGAGCAGAGCCTCGATCTGATCCAGACCAGCGAAGAAGCGGACGCCAAGGAGGCGTATTAGCCTCCTCCGTCATTCCGGGTTCGCGCTTTCAGCGCGCCCGGAATGACGGCTAGCCCGTCACTTCGCAAACGACGTCGACGGCGGCAGATGCAGTGCCCAGACGTCGACCTTGTCGCTGGCGCGCGGATAAATCTCCGTCACGATCGGATCGTGGCCGGGGATGTAGCGGTCGGGATGGCCGGCGAGACGCTCGATCGTCTCCCAGCCCTGTGCCATGTCACCGACATTGTAGACGATCGGGAACGGGCTCCTGCGCTGGAGATTGGCGTAGTAATGCGTAGCATCGGACGCCAGCACCACCGGTCCGCGCGCGGTCTCGACCTTCACCACCTGCAGGCCATCGGAATGGCCGCCGACGCGGTGCACGGTGACGCCGGGCGCGATCTCGCCATCGCCAGAATAGAAGGTGACGCGCTCGCCATAGACATGGCGCACCATCAGCGTGACGTGCTCGACCGAGAACGGATGTCGCAATAGTCCGTTGCACATGCAGCGTCCCGTCGCGTAAGCCATCTCGCGCTCCTGGAGGTGGAAGCGCGCATTCGGGAAGCGGTCAAGATTGCCGGCGTGGTCGTAATGCAGATGCGTCACGATGATGTCGCGAATGCTTGACGCGGAGACGCCAAAACGCTCAAGCGCATCGACCGGATTGAGTGTCAGTTTTCGCGCCCGCAAGCTCGCTTCCTCGGCATTGAAGCCGGTATCGACCAAAATATCGCGGCCGCCGCCGCGGATCAGCCAGACGAAGTAATCGAGGTCCTGCGCCGCGCTATCGTGCGGATCCGGCGCGAGGAAATTCATGTGCGGGGTGCGCGGCGACATCGTCGCATAGCGGAGGGCGTAGATTTCGTAGACGTTTCCCATGGTTTTGCTTTTTTCTGAAGGAGCCTTTCGGGACGATCCCGCGCACCAAGCCATTCTCCGTCGCAAACGTCAAACGCTGCCGGACTATGGCGCATCGCGCGCCATCATGTGAGACCAATCACACTTTCGTCGCCATGGCCGGCCTAACATGGATCGCCCCCCAAGAGGCTTGGGCCCTGAATCGAACTTTCGTCGAGCGAAGCCGTGACGGCCGATCTATTCCCTTCGCAACTTGCAGCGGCATCGCGGTCAATTGTCGCGATAATGCCGAATCTCCAAGCGGTTGACGCCCCCTCCCCCCGGTTTGATAATGCAAATAGCGTAAGTTAAGGTCGCCGCGGCGCAAGCTGGGAACGGCGCCCTTTTGGCTGGACCGCGCTGATTATGAAAATTCGCTTCCTTTTTCTTCTGCCGTTGCTCGTCTCGCTGCTTCCGACCGCGCCATCGCTGGCGGCCGGTGACCGTTTTGCGCTGGTCATCGGCAACGCCAAATATCCGGACGCGGACAGCCCGCTGAAGGAACCGATCAACGACGCACGCGATGTTGCCGACGAACTCAAACGGGACGGCTTTTCCGTCGAGATCGGCGAGAACCTGACCGGCGATGCCATGCGCCGCGCCTTCGACAAGCTCTACGGCAAGATCAAGCCGGGTGCGGTGGCGCTGGTCTTCTTCAGCGGTTTCGGCATCCAGTCGGCGCGCCAGAGCTACATGATCCCGATCGATGCGCAGATCTGGACCGAGTCGGACGTGCGCCGCGACGGCTTCAGCATCGAAACCATCCTCGGCGAACTCAACACCCGTGGCGCCGGCGTCAAGATCGCGCTGATCGATGCCTCCAGGCGCAATCCGTTCGAGCGCCGGTTCCGCAGCTTCTCGGCAGGGCTAACGCCGGTCATCGCGCCGAACGGCACGCTGGTCATGTATTCGGCGGCGCTGGCCTCGGTGGTCTCGGACGCCGGCGGCGACCACAGCCTGTTCGTCCAGGAGTTGCTCAAGGAAATCCGCGTCCCCGACCTGATGGCGGAGGAGACGCTGAACCGCACCAAGATGGGCGTCACGCGCGCCTCGCGCGGCGAGCAGGTGCCCTGGATCTCGTCCTCATTGGCCGAGGACTTCTCGTTCATTCCAGGCGCCGGCGGATCGCGCCCGACGGCGGCGACAACGCCGCCGCCTCCCGCTCCACCACCCGCCGTGGTCGCCAACAATCCGCCGCCTGCGCCGCCCGCCCCGCCGTCACCGCCTCCTCCGCCAAAGCCGCCGGCGGAAGCGACTGTCGCGCCGGCCCCGGCCCCATCTGCGAAGCCGCAGGTCGAGGCCGCCTTGCCGCCGCCGCCACCGCCGGTGAAGCCGGCCGATCCCGTCGCCACGCCGAGCACCAGCACCGACAGCGGCCCGAGTCAGGCCCTGCTGGCTGACGATCCCACGATCAAGGGCCTCACAGCGAAGATCGCCGCCAACCCCGATGACGTGAACGCGCTGTACCGGCGCGGCCAAGTCTATGCCAGCAAGGGCGCCTACGACCTCGCCATCAAGGATTTTGACGGCACGCTGCGGATCAATCCGAAGGACGTCGAGGCGCTGAACAACCGCTGCTGGACCCGCACCGTAGTCGGCGATCTCCAGGGCGCGCTGAAAGATTGCAACGAGGCGCTGCGGCTGCGGCCGAATTTCGTCGATGCGCTGGACAGCCGGGGCCTCGTCAACCTGAAATCCGGCGCGGTGAAGAATGCCATCGCCGATTTCGACGCGGCGCTGAAGATCAACCCGCGCCTGACCTCCTCGCTCTATGGACGGGGCCTCGCCAAGCAGCGCAACGGCTCGGCGCAGGAGGGTACACTGGACATCGCCAATGCCAAGGCGATGGACCCGAACATCGTTCAGGAATTCGCAAGTTACGGAGTGCGTTGATATTTTTTTGAGCTGAGGCGGGGCGCGCCTCGAACCCTGCGGCCCCGCCGGCGACTAATTTGACGATGCCGCAAGCGGCCTTCTGGGGGCTTATTGCACAAATTTTTTAGAACCGCGCGCGCTGGCTGCGCAGGAGGGACAGGCAATGAGATTGGCTGCAAAGGGACTTACCGCGATCCTTTCCATCTTCGCGATTGGCACCGCCCTGTCGCTGGCGCCATCACCCGTGCGCGCGGGCGATGACGGCAACAGCAAGAATGTCAGCGAGGATGAGATCGTTCGCGCCCTGGCGCCGCCGCCGAAGAAGCCCCTCACCCGCGGCCTTTCGATCGGCCCGCAGGCCGATCCCGCGCCGAGCGCAGCGGAGACCAAGCTGCTCCAGTCCGTCCGCGGACGCGCTACGCGTTCGCTCTCGGTCACCGAGCGCGAGGAGATCGCCTCGGTGGCCAAGGACAAGCCGAACATCGATCTCGAGATCACCTTCGACTACAACTCGGCCAATATCAGCGCCAAGTCGCTGTCCTCGGTCCAGGCGCTCGGCCGTGCGCTGACCAGCCCGGACCTGAAGGGCTCGACCTTCGTGGTCGCCGGCCACACCGACGCCGCCGGCGGCGAAGCCTACAATCAGGACCTGTCGGAGCGCCGCGCGGATTCGATCAAGCGCTATCTCATGGAAAAGTACAGCATCCCCGCGGCCGACCTCGTCACCGTCGGCTACGGCAAGAGCAAGCTGAAGGATCCGAGCCAGCCGATGGCGGAGGTGAACCGCCGCGTGCAGGTCGTCAACATGGAAAACAAGACCACCGCATCGAAGTGACCACGACGCAATTCTCGAAGTGATCCGTCGTGATGTGGTGTAAAGTCTCGCCTTCGGAGCGCGTCCCGCAGCCTTGCGGGACGCCGCTTTGTTTCAGGGAAACGCTCTCAGCAGGCCTCGTGCGGACGGCCGTGAGCCAGGCCAGGATGATCCGGCGATGAAGGCCACCGAATATCTCAAGCCTGCCGCAACCGTGGCGCTCATCATTGCGCTCGGCGTCGGCTATTACTTGTTCGAGCATCGGCATCGTCCCGAAGTGAAGGAAACGCCGAACCAGGCGCTCGTCGTCGTGACGAAGGCGACCAACGCCTGCTTCTCCGATCTGGTGCGGGTGACCGGCTTCTTCGTGCCGCGACGCGAAGCCGTGGTCGTGGCCGACCAGGAGGGATCCAGGGTCACCGATGTCTTCGTCACGGAAGGCGCCGTTGTCACCGACAACCAGGAGCTGGCGCGCCTGACGGCGCCGCCGCAGATTCCGGGCCAGCCGGCACGGCCAGGTCAGCAAGGCCCGATCTCGTTGAAGGCGCCGGCGCCGGGTCTCGTCACCGAAGTCCGCACCATCGTCGGTGCGCCGGCCTCGCCGCAGGCGGGTCCGATGTTCCGCATCGCCGTCAACGGCGAGATCGAGCTCGACGCGCAGGTTCCGGCCGTGCACATGCCCAAGCTCAGCCCCGGCGCCACCGTGCGGATCAGCCGCGACGACGCGCCCGATCTGATCGGACGGGTCCGGCTGGTGTCGCCCGAAATCGACCGCGCCACCCAGCTCGGGCGCGTCCGCATCAGCGTCACCAACAATCCGTCGCTGAAGGTCGGCATGTTCGCCCGCGCCTCGATCGACGCCAAGCGAAGCTGCGGCGTTGCGGTTCCCAAGACCGCCATTGACCATCTCACCGTCCAGGTGGTCAAAGGCAATACGGTCGAGACGCGCAAGGTGCGGGTCGGACTGACGTCCGACAGCTCGACGGAAATCCTGGAAGGGCTCGACGTCGGCGAAATCGTCGTGGCCGACGCCGGCTCTTCGCTGCATGACGGCGACCAGATCAAGACTGTCTTCGCCGATGAAATCGATCGATCGCGAGTACGCTGATGGCTCTCAATATTTCGGCATGGTCGATCCGCAATCCGCTGCCGTCGGTCGTCTTTTCGATCATCCTCCTGATCCTCGGCTGGGTCTCCTTCACCAAGCTTGCGGTGACGCGGCTGCCCTCGGCCGATATTCCCGTGATCTCGGTCGCGGTATCGCAGTTTGGCGCGGCGCCCGCCGAGCTTGAGTCCCAGGTCACCAAGACGGTTGAAGACGCGGTCTCCGGCGTCGAGGGTGTGCGGCACATCACCTCGTCGATCACCGACGGCCTGTCGGTCACCACGATCCAGTTCGCGCTCGAGACCAACACCGACCGCGCGCTCAACGACGTCAAGGACGCCGTCACGCGCGTGCGCTCCAACCTGCCGCAGAACGTCACCGAGCCGCTGATCCAGCGCGTCGACGTGATCGGCCTGCCGATCGTCACCTACGCCGCGATCTCGCCCGGCAAGACGCCGGAGCAGCTTTCCTATTTCGTCGACGACGTGGTCAAGCGCGCGCTGCAGGGCGTGCGCGGCGTCGCCCAGGTCGAGCGCATCGGCGGTGTCGAGCGCGAGATCCTGGTCTCGCTCGATCCCGACCGCCTGCAGGCGATGGGGCTGACTGCCGTCAATGTCAGCCAGAGCTTGCGCGGCACCAATGTCGACGTCGCCGGCGGCCGGGCCGAGATCGGCAAGAATGACCAGGCGATCCGCACGCTTGCCGGCGCCAAGACGCTGGGCGATCTCACCGGCACCATGATCCCGCTGTTCGGCGGCGGCGAGGTCCGGCTCGACGATCTCGGTACCGTCACCGACACCATCGCCGACCGCCGCACCTTCGCCCGCTTCAACGGCGAGCCGGTCGTGGCACTCGGCATCAAGCGCTCCAAGGGCGCCAGCGACGTCGTGGTCGCCGCCGCCGTGCAGAAGCGCATCGACGTGCTCAAGGCCGCCTATCCGGACGTCGACCTCAAGCTGATCGACACCTCGGTCGAATACACCAAGGGCAATTACGAGGCGGCGATCTCGACCCTGTTCGAAGGCGCGATCCTCGCCGTCATCATCGTGCTGTTGTTCCTGCGCGACCTGCGCGCCACCATCATCGCCGCGATCTCGCTGCCGCTGTCGATCTTCCCGGCGTTCTGGGCGATGGACATCCTCGGTTTCTCGCTTAACCTCGTCAGCTTCCTCGCCATCACGCTGTCGACGGGTATTCTGGTCGACGATGCCATCGTCGAGATCGAGAACATCGTGCGGCACATGAACATGGGCAAATCGCCTTATCGTGCAGCACTCGAAGCCGCTGATGAAATCGGCCTCGCGGTGATCGCGATCTCGCTCACCATCATCGCGATCTTCGCGCCGGCGAGCTTCATGTCGGGCATCGCCGGCCAGTTCTTCAAGCAATTCGGCATCACCGTCTCGGTGCAGGTGTTCTTCTCGCTGCTGGCGGCGCGCTTCGTCACGCCGATGCTGGCGGCCTACTTCCTCAAGCACCACAATCACGCGGAGCCGCCGCCGGGCCGCGTGCTGCGCACCTACCACAAGATCGTGGCCTGGTCGGTGAAGCACTATTTCATCACCGTGGTGATCGGCTTTGCCATCTTCGCCGCATCGATCTGGAGCATCACGCTGCTGCCGCAGGGCTTCCTGCCCGCGCAGGACAGTGCGCGCTCGCTGCTCGCGATCGAATTGCCGCCCGGCACCCAGCTCGCCTACACCGAGAAGGTCACCGAAGACATCGTCGCGCGCCTGCGCAAGCGTCCGGAGGTGAAGAGCATCTTCGTCGACGGCGGCCGTGTCCCGCCGGGGACGCAGGAGGTGCGCCGCGCCGCCCTGATCATCAACTATACGCCCAAGACCGAACGCGACATCACCCAGCGCGAGCTCGAATTCTCGATCAGCCAGGAGCTCGAGAACATCCCCGACATCCGCTTCTGGTTCCTGGACGAGAACGGCCTGCGCGCAATCTCGCTGGTCGTGACCGGCGTCGACGCCAACATCGTCAACAACGTCGCAAGCGAGCTCGCGACGCAGATGAAGCGGATTCCGACCATCTCCAACGTGATCTCGGAGACCGCGCTGGAGCGGCCGGAGCTGCGCATCGAGCCGCGCGCCGACCTCGCCGCGCGCCTCGGCGTCTCGACCGAAAGCCTGTCGCAGACGATCCGCGTCGCGACCATCGGCGACGTCGGCCCCGCGCTCGCCAAGTTCGACGTCGGCGACCGCCTGGTGCCGATCCGCGTGCAGCTCGAGGACGCCGCGCGCGGCAATCTCAAGACGCTCGAACAGCTCCGCGTGCCGCTCGGCGAGCACGGCGAAAAGGGCGGCGTGCCGCTCTCGGTCATCGCCGACGTCAAGCTCGACCAAGGCCCGACCAGCATCAACCGCTACGACCGTGAACGCCAGGCGACCGTCGCCGCCGATCTCGTCGGCTCTGCGGCGCTGGGCGATGCCACCAAGAAGATCTACGAGCTGCCGGTGATGAAGAGCCTGCCGAAGGGCGTGAAGGTCTCACCGTCCGGCGACGCCGAGAGCCTGAACGAACTGTCCGACGGCTTTGCCACCGCGATCACCGCGGGCCTGATGATGGTCTATGCGGTGCTGGTGCTGCTGTTCGGCACCTTCCTGCAACCGATAACCATCCTGTTCTCGCTGCCGCTGTCGATCGGCGGCGCGATCGCCGCGCTGCTCGTCACCGGCAAGCAGCTCACCACGCCGGTCTGGATCGGCATCCTGATGCTGATGGGCATCGTGACCAAGAACGCGATCATGCTGGTAGAGTTCGCGATCGAGGCGATCCACGCCGGCAAGACGCGCGAAGACGCGATGATCGACGCCGGCATGAAGCGCGCCCGCCCGATCGTGATGACCACGATCGCGATGGTCGCCGGCATGACGCCGAGCGCGCTCGCGGTCGGCGCCGGCGGCGAATTCCGCTCGCCGATGGCGCTCGCGGTGATCGGCGGCCTCTTGTTCTCCACCATCCTGTCGCTGGTGTTCGTGCCGGCGATGTTCATGGTGATGGACGACATCGGCGTCCTGTTCTGGCGCTTCGGCAAGCGGCTGATCGTGCACAGCGAGGATGCCGAGACCGCGGATCAACACGCGGCTTCGCCCCCCGGCGCCGCGCCGGCGGAAGCAGCGCACGCGTCGAAGAAGGTCGCGCATCCGGCGGAGTAGATGGAGGACCAGGCTCGCTCTGGCTACTCATTCCGCGCGATCGACGTCAGCCTCGTCATGTTCTTCAGGAGAATGCGGCCACGCTGGAGATCGAGGATCGCGTCCTTGCGCCAGGCCTGAAGCTGGCGGTTGACGCTTTCGCGTGCGGCGCCGACGAAGATGCCGAGCTGCTCCTGCGAGATGTGCACCTCGGAGCCGAAATCGGCGGCGAGCGCGCAGAGCCGCCGCGCGAGCCGCACCGGCAGCGGCTGCAGCATGGATTCCTCCATGCGCTCGCTCTGCCAGCGGATGCGCTGGCAGAGCAACGCGATGAGCTTGATCGCGACCTTCGGCTCGCGCTCGAGGAAGGCGAGAAAATCCTCGCGCCGCAGCACGAACAGCTCACTGGCTTCGCCGGCCGTCGCGTCCGCCGTGCGATTCTGGCCGTCCAGCACCGCGACCTCGCCGAACAGATCGCCGGGGCCCATGAAATTCAGCGTAAGCCGGCTGCCGTCGGCGGCGCCGGTCTCGATGCGGATCTGCCCGCGGCGCACGCCGAACAGCGCATCGCCAGGATCGCCCTTCTGGAACAGGACCTCGCCGTTCGCCAGGAGCTGAGTGTGGCAGAGGTTGGACAGTCTCTGGAGTTCGTCGGCCCCGAGATCCGCGAACATCGGGTTCATCTTCAGAATGACCGCAAATTCGGCCTGCTTGCTCATCTCAAAATTCCCTTATCAATTCGCCTATCAATTCCTTTGGCAATCCGTTGGCAAACCCCTTGGAACCATCAACATCAGAATCGCGTCAAAGCCGCACCGGATAAGTGTGTCATAAGTCACATAACTTTGCAGCACCTCCTGACTATTTTTGGCCGCTTGGAGCGGCTTCCCGTCCCGGGATAAACTCCCGCGCAGACGGGCGACCGACCGGGTTCGGTGCCGCTTGTCCATCGTTGGAAAGTCGACATGAGAGCAGTGAAATTCGCCGGGGCGGCGGTTGCCGCCGTCATCATCGTGATCGCGCTTCTCCTCGTGGTCGGGATCCCCCCGGGCTTCCTGACATCGACGATTGCATCGCGCGTCGAGAGCGCGACAGGTTATCGCCTGTCGATCGACGGCACGACCAAGGTCAGCCTGTGGCCCACGCTGAACGTGACGCTGAACGACCTCACGCTTCAGGATCCGAAGGACCGCAGCGGCATCACGCGCCTGACGGTCGACAGCGTGCAAGCCGACATGACGCTGTCCAGCGTGTGGTCGGGCCGGCCGAAGATCAGTGAGCTCATCATCACCCATCCGGTGCTCTACCAGCCGCTGCTGCGCGAGCGCCTGCCGAATACCAATCCGCCGTCGACGCCGGCCGCCGTTGCGGTGGACATGGATGGCGCGGCCATCGACCGCATCAAGATCACCGATGGCGAAGTTGCGTTCTCGCGTGTCCGCGACCGGGTCGAGGGACGCATCAGCGCCATCAACGCCGATGCCATCGCCGGCCGCGACCGCAAGGTCGATTTCACCGGCACCGCGCGCGCCGGCAATCGCCCGATCAAGTTCGACATCAAGGCGACCGCGCCGGCGGCGCCGATCGAGCGGCAGACCATCCCGGTGGATTTCGCCATCGACATGCCCGAAGTGCTGACCTCGCAACTGAAGGGCCACGCCGACATGCGGCTCAATGGGCCGATCGTGATGATCAACGGGCTGAGCGGCGCGCTCGGGGACGGCGCCTTCAACGGCTGGGCCTCGGTCGACATTGCGAGCAAGCCTTTGGTGAAGGTCGATCTCGACTTCCAGCGGCTTTCCATACCGCTGTCGAAATCGCCCGAGGGCGCAGCCGGCCAGCCCTGGAGCGATGCGCCGATCGACGTCTCCGGGCTCAACTATGTCGATGCGCAGATCAGGATTTCGGCCAATGAGGCCAATATCGGCGAGGCGCGCCTCGCGCCGCTCGCGCTCGACGCAAAGCTTGCGGGCGGCGTGCTGAAAGCCGGCACCGCCAATCTCGGCGCTTATGACGGCCATATCTCGGGTGAGGTGATCCTGGATGCGACCAGCGGCGCACCGAGCTTTGCCATGCATTCCGACCTCGTCGGCGTGCGCGCCCTGCCGCTGCTGAAGGGACTTGCCGATTTCGATCGGCTCGACGGCAAGCTGCAGGCCAAGCTCGCCCTGCGCAGCGCCGGCACCAGCCAGCGCGCGCTGATGGCGAACATGCAGGGCACGGCGTTCGCCAACTTCCAGGACGGCGCCATCCGCGGCATCAACGTCGCGCAGATGATCCGCTCGCTGACGACGGGCACGCTGTCCGGCTGGCAGGACAGCCAGGAATTGAGCACGGACCTGTCGCAGCTCTCCGCCTCGTTCCGCGTCGACAAGGGCCAGGCGGTGACGACCGATCTCAACCTGATCGGACCGCTGGTGCGCGTGACCGGCGCCGGCACCATCGCACTCGACACCAAGATGATGGGCTTTCGCGTCGAGCCGAAGCTGGTGATGACGACCGAAGGCCAGGGCCGCACCTCCGAGCCGGTCGGCTTCGGCATCCCCGTGATGATCCAGGGCTCGTGGTCGCAGCCGCGGATCTATCCGGACATGGCCGGCGTGCTCGACAATCCCGACGCCGCCTATGCTAAGCTGCGTGAGATGGGCAAAGGCCTGTTCGGCCCTGACGGCGCCGGGCTCGGCAACATCCTGGATAGCCTCGGTCTCGGCGGCGCCGCGCCCAACGGCGGCAACTCGGCCGGCAACCCCAATCCCCCGGCGCAACAGCCGGGGCAGAACAATCTGCTGGGAGGACCGCTCGGCGAGGCGATCGGCAATCTGATCCAGCAGGGGCTCTCCAGCGGGACCGGCACCGGCCGGACCAGCCGCGGCCTGCCGGCAAGCCCGAATACGCCGGCGCCGCAGGCATCGCCCACACCGCCGGCCCACGAGGACCCGCCGGCCGCGCAGCAGGACAGTCAGCCAATGAACGACGTGCTGCGGCAACTCTTTAATCGGTGACTGGCGGGGCCGGCGCGGAGACCTTCAGCCATCCTTCAATGCTGCCCCTTCCGCGGCTTCCCCCGAGAGAGCGCGCCTCACTTGCTGCAACAATCCACCGCCCTGACGGCGATCATGGTGTCCACCGCGGGTAACCACGACGCGTGCTCACCGGCCCCCATGGCCCAAACTGTGGTAGAAGGCCGAAAGGGCCTCTACGGCCCATAGCGCCGGCGTCGGTCGCGGCGCGTGAGGATCCGGATGGCAGGGGCGAAAGACAAGGTCGGGTTTCTCCGCGAGGGCCTGTTCGCGAAATACGTCGTCTCCCTCGTCGGCCTCGTCGTGTTCGTGCTCGCCGTCAACGGCGCGATGGAGACCTGGATCTCCTACCGCGCCACCAAGACGTCGCTGACCGACGGGCTGGAGGACAAGGCGCAAGCGGCGTCGCGGCGGATCGAACAGTCGATCTCCGAGCTCGAGCGCCAGATTAGCTGGGTCACCCGCGCGAGCCAGGACACCATCGACAAGCGCAGAGCCGACTACGCCCAGCTCCTGCACCAAGTCTCGGTCGTCAGCCAGCTCTTCCAGCTCAATGGCGAGGGCCGCGAGGTGCTGCGCGTCTCGCGCCAGTCGACCACGACCGGCGGCAATGTCGATCTCTCACGCGACATGCGCTTCATCGACACGGTTGCCCGTGGCGTAAGTTATTCACCGGCCCATTTCGATGGCCGGACACCGTTCATGTCGATCTCTGTGGCGCATTCCGGTTTCAACGCCGGCGTCACGGTCGCCGAGATCGATCTCGGCTTCCTCTCCGATTTCGTCACCGACGCGCAGGTCGGCAAGGCCGCCTTTGCCTATGTGGTCGATCCGCGCGGCCGCGTGCTGGCGACGTCGTCCAGGGGACCCGAGGTCGGCAAGGATCTGTCGAAGCTGCCGCATGTGGCGGCTGCGATCGCGCCCGGCCGCGAGCCCGATACGTCCGGCACCGACTTCAACGGCCATGCCGTGCTGACCGCCGCAAGCGCCGTACCGAAGCTCGGCTGGAGCGTGCTGTTCGAGCAGCCGACTGCGCAGGCGCTGACGCCAATTCGCGACCAGCTCGTGCGCGTCGCGCTCCTGATCGGCATGGGCCTGATGGTCGCGATCCTCGCCGGCACGCTGCTCGCGCGCCGCATGATCATCCCGATTGCCGCGCTGCGAGCCGGCGCGCACCGGCTCGGCGAGGGCGATTTCAGCCACCGCATCGACGTGCACACCTCCGACGAGCTGGAGGAGCTTGCCGGCCAGTTCAACCGCATGGCCGGCCAGCTCCAGGAGACCTATTCGGGCTTGGAGACCAAGGTCGACGAGCGCACGCGCGACCTCGCGCGGTCGATCAACGAGCTTAAGGTGCTGGAAGAGGTCGGCCGCGCGGTCGCCTCTTCGCTCGATCTCAATGCCGTGCTGCCGACCATCGCAGCGCGCGCACTCGAGATTACCCATGCCGATGCGGTGCTGATCTACGGCTATGATGCCAGCAAGCGGCAGTTTGACCTCATCGAGGCCGACGGCATCGACAAGTCCGCCGAGGGCGCGCATGTCACCATCGACGAAGGCGCGAACATCCTGAGCGATGCCGCGGCAAGCGGCGAGCCGATCGCGCTGGCCGATCTCGACCACGCCGCCGAGCAGCCGCTGCGCGACGTCGCGATCAATGCCGGCTTCCATTCCGTGCTGGTGGCGCCGCTGATCGACCAGCAGGGCATCCTCGGCTCGCTGGTGGTGCTGCGCCGCGCGCGCGGCGAGTTCGCCGGCAGCCTTACCGGCCTGATGCGGACCTTTGCCAACCAGGCCGTGCTGGCGATGCGCAATGCGCGCCTGTTCACCGAAGTCGATCACAAGGGCCGCGAGCTTGCGGCTGCGCACGAAACCGTGCAGCAGCAGGCGGCGAAGCTTCAGGAGCAGACCGAGCAGCTTCGCAACTGGAACCGCTCGCTCGAGGAACGCGTCGAGAAGCAGCTCGGCGAGATCGGCCGCATCAAGCGCCTCGAACGCTTCCTCGCCCCGCAGGTCGCCCAGCTCATCGCCTCCTCAGACGGTCACGACGCGTTGCTCGACAGCCATCGCCGCGAGGTGACCGTGGTGTTCTGCGATCTGCGCGGCTTCACCTCCTTCACCGAGGCAACCGAGCCGGAAGAAGCGATGAACGTGCTGCGCGAGTATCACGCCGCGCTCGGCGAGCTGATCTTCCGTTACGAGGGCACCCTCGATCGCTTTGCCGGTGACGGCGTGATGATCCTGTTCAACGCTCCGATTCAATTCGCCGACCACACCAAGCGCGCAGTGAAGATGGCCGTCGAGATGCGCGATGCGATCGGCGCCCTGACCGAGAAGTGGAAGAACCGCGGCCACTCGCTCGGCTTCGGCCTGGGCATCGCGATGGGCTACGCCACGCTCGGCCAGATCGGCTTCGAGCAGCGCCTGGAATACGCCGCGATCGGCAGCGTCACCAACCTCGCCTCGCGCCTCTGCGACGAAGCCAAGGCCGGCCAGATCGTAGTGAGCCGCCGCGTCTACGGCATGGTCGAACCTTGGGTCGAAGCGCGCGCGCTCGAGGATCTCCAGCTCAAGGGTTTTAACCACCCCGTGCTCGCGATGGAGATTTTGTCCTGGCGCGAGGAAGTCAAGAACGTGGTGGACGCGTCCGCGGCGCGGCGGAGGATGTGATCACAGGCGCGCGCCAGATACCTCCGCTGTCATGCCCCGGCTTGACCGGGGCATCCAGTACGCCGCGGCCTCTCGATGAATAACCACTGCCTCTGGAACACTGGATCGCCCGCTTGACGCCTACGCTAAAGCTTCGGCGCCCCTGGACCGCAGCCCCGGGGAAGCCTTGGCGTAGCCGGGTCGCGGGCGATGACAGTTGAGCGCGCAAGAGGCAGCGAGAGTCGGCACAGCGAAAACGCTTACGCCCCGCGCTTCGGCCCCATCGCCTCGAACTGCGCCTTCTGCTCGTCGCTGAGATCCGCCTCGAAATCGTCGAGCGCGTCGCTCACGCCTTTGACCGCCTGCAGCATAGCTTCGAGGCGCGCCTTCACCGCCATAAGGCGGGCTTGAGGCGTGAGCGCGGCCGGCGGCGGGCATGCGCTCAACGTCTGCATGGTCCGCAGCGCGGTGTCCTGGAGTACGTCGAGCCGGGCGCGACCGTTGTCATCGAGACGCAAGGTGGAGGCGATGTCCTCCGCGGGCCATTGCTGCTTCACGAGCTGCTCGTACTGGCGCTGCGCCTGCTCGTCATATTGCGGCTCAGCGCCGGCCTGGCAAGCCGCCGGCATGTCCTTGCCGCGGCCCGCAGCACGGCTGTCCTTGCCGAGCACGTTGAACCTTGCCTTCTGCTCGTCGCCGAGCAGACCGTAGAATTTTTCAAGCGCCGGCGCGGCGCCGTCCGTCGCCTTGATCATCGCCTCGAGGCGGGTCTGCATCAGGCCGAGGCGCTCGGCCGCATTCGCGGGCGCCTGCACCGGGCAGGCGGCGCGGATGGTATCGCGCGCCGCGGTCCAGGCGGTCGCGAGCGCGTCGAGCGCCGCGCGCTGCGCTTCGTTCGGCTGCACGGCGGCAACGATGCGGTCGAGCGGAAGACCGCCGGTGTCGCTGGCATCGCAGATATTTTGCGCCGTCGGGACTTTGCGCGCACGACGTCCCTGGGGCTCGGTGTATGCGACGAGCTCGGCCGATGCATAAGGCGCGAAGATCGCGGCGTAGATGTCGCCATAGCCATAAAGCGAGAGGCTGGTCTGGTCGCCGAAGATGATCGCAGTGGTGATATCGTCATGCGCGAACGGCCAGAACACCGGGCCGGCCCAGCCGTAGCTGCCGTCGGGATGGCGCCACCAGCCTTGCGGACGGCGGCCGCCATGCCAGCCCGACAGCGCCGCTTGCGCGGTGAGCGCAGCCCGCAAGGCGTAGGGGTTGGCGGGTTGGCCAGGCTCAGCGCCGCGCGGGTCATGCGACCTCAGCGCCGCGGTACGGTCGCGGCCGCTCCGAACCGCCATGCGGGCATGGCGCAGGCGCGACAAGCCGAGCACGTGGCCGACGGCGAAGCGAGCGACGCCCAGCGGTCCGCCGCGCAGACCAAACTGTGCCTCCGCCGTGTTCGGCAGCAGCACTGCCAGAATCACCAGGGTCGCGCCGGCCATCGCCAGTCCCATGCGTGATCTCGACATGACCACTTGGCCCTCCTCCCGCGCCAAGCACGCACTGCATCGCCCCGTAATGACGCGCTGGGGAACCAAAGGTTCCGGCTGCGCGGGAGTCAAAGCGTCGCAACGCGCACGTTGAGCGTCCGGTCGCTTTGTCAAACCAAGGCGGTGGCATCATGGCACGCGCGAGGGAGAGGAGATGCGTCGCAGCTCCGCGGCAGAACGCGGCCGCAAGACGCGCTGACGTCACTTCATCTTTTGCGGCAAGACAAAAGTCTGGCCGGGATAGATCAAATTGGGGTTGTGGATCTTGGCGCGGTTGGCGTTGAAGATCAGCGCGTAGCGGGAGCCGTCGCCGTAAGCGAGTCGACTGATGGCCCACAGGCTGTCGCCACGGGAGATCACCCGGCTTGTGCCGGGCTCCGAGGGCGCGCCGGCCACGATGTCCGCGGCCGTGGCCCTGGCCATGACCCTGGGCTTTACCGCGCCCATCATTCTCTGGTGGACCACCGGCCGATCCGGCGTCGAGCCAAGTCGCGGCGCGACGGAGGGCAAGGCGGCAACGATGTCCTGCTTCTGATCCGGCTTGGTCTCAGGCCTGCCGGCAGGTGCTGCGTCGGGACGCGCGGATGCCAGGCGCGCCGGCGGCGGCGCGGCTTCGGCGATCGTCACCGGCACGCTGCGGCCCGATTGTGTGACGGTGCCGTCGGGCGCTTTGGCGCGCAGGGTCAGCTCATAGGAACCGGCGGGAAGCTGCGGCGGGGTCATGACGAACTGGCCGGAAGCATCGGCAACCACGGTGTCGAGCGGCTGGCCATCGCGCAGCAGCTCGACCTTTGCGCCCGGCGCGGCCTGGCCTGCGATCACTGCCGCCTCGCCGTGATCGTCGATGCGCGCGACGTCGAAGCGAGGGCCGGCCTCGGCCGCGGCCGGCGGTGCCTTGACCGGTGCGAGATCGGTGAGCGCGGCCGTTGCCTGGGTCTGGGTCTCAGCCAGGGCGCCGGGGGGCTTGGACGCGGCGGGCGCGGGCGCGGATGGCGCGGCGTCGGCAAGCTTCGGCTCGGGTTTAGCCTCGGGCTTGGTTTCCGGCTTCGCTTCGGCTTTGGGCAGGACCACCTCGACCTCGGCCCTCGCTTCCGGCTTGGCGGCGCTGGTGCCCGGCAACAGGCGACGCAGCTCGGCCGGACCGATCACGAGCGCGGTTCCGAGCACCGCCAGAACGCAGAACGCAATGAACGCTTTTGACGCCGTTATCATCGACACAACCCAGCCTTGGTCGCAAATCAGCCACAGGCATAAACCTGCGCCGATTTGAGCGCGCCAGCAAGATTTTTCGCCTCGATACCGCCGGGTAGCGCGTGAACCGGGAGCGTGCCGGCGATGTGAAACCAGCGAGCTCACCGCCACATTCATTTGAGGAATTTTTTCCGTGAACGCACTTTGCCATCCTGCGCGCCGACGAGCGATCGCCTTTGCTTTTGCCGTGAGCCTCACCGTTCCGCCGGCGCTCTCCGCGTCCGGCCCGCCGCCGGGCTTTACCCTCACCGACGACGCCGAGCTCGCCTTCACCTCGCCCGACGGAGCGACCAAGCTCGAGGAGTACAAGAAGGGGACGCCGGACGACGACATCAAGTGGCAGGTCTGGGCGGCGAGCAGATGACGGAGTTGAAGCCGGAGCAGGACTATCCGGCCGGCTTCCGCTTCAGCAGCGATTCGCAATGCCTCTCCCCGCGCCGACCCCGCTCTCACCAAAAAATCTCGAAAACAACCCCATGCAAAGTAGGACGCGAGGGTGGGGTGGCGAAGCGTAACCCACTCTACGGACTGGCGTTCCGCCGGACAGCGAAACCAACCCTCTGATTCCGCTCCGATTCATATTTTCCTAACCGTCACTGGTAACGGGGTCTTGTCGGTTTTGCTGCATCTTGCATCCCAGGGGAGGGCTGCATGGGCACATCAATCCGATGGACCGCGCGCATGCGCGCGGTGTTCCGCCGTTGGCGCGGGGCGCCGCTGACATGGCTGATCGTCGGTGGCTTCGTGCTGATGGCGGCGACCGCGATCGGGACCGCGCTCACCGTCGACCGCTTCCGCCAGAACGCGATCGAAAGCGGCCGCGACAACCTCGAGAGTGCGGTGCGGCTGCTCGCCCGGCATTTCGACCGCGAGTTCGAGGATTTCGCGGTGCTCCAGAAGAGCATCATCGCCGAACTCGAAAGCCATGGCATCGATTCCGCGGACGTGTTCCGCAGCGAGATGGGCACGCTCGCCGTACACGAGGTGCTGCGCAGCAAGGCCAGCGGCTGGACCGACGTCGCCGGCGCCAACGTGTTCGATTCGAGCGGCGTGCTGATCAACTCGTCGAAGCGCTGGCCGGTCGCCGAGATCTCGATCGCCGATCGCGGCTATTTCAATCGACTCAAGAATGACCCCGCTTCGCAGGAGGAGGTCGAGGTGGTGCCGGGACGGTTCGGCAACGGGCCGGCGATCGTATTCGCGCGGCGCGTGTCCGGCCCGCACGACGAATTCCTCGGCCTGGTCTCGCGTGCGATCACGCCGGAGCAGCTCGAATCGTTCTTCGCGTCGACCGGGCTCGGCGAGGAATCCTCGATCGCGATGCACCACCAGAACGGCCAGCTCTTCGCGCGCATTCCGCATGTCGATGCAATGATCGGGCAGAACTACCGCAAGGGTCCGCCCGAGCAGATGGCCGTATTCGAGCGCACCTTCGTCACGACGCAGCTCGCAAGCCCGATCGACGGCAAGGACCGCATCGTCGCTTCGCGTCTATTGACCGGCGAGCCGCTGGTCGTGGTCGCGACCAAGTCGCTGGACGCCACGCTCGCCACCTGGCGCACGCAGACCAAATTCTTCGTCACCGTCGCGGTGCTGTCCGTCGGGCTTCTCGTGCTCACGCTGTACCTGATCTTCCGCCAGATGACGAACAGCCTATCGGTGGAGAAGCAGCGGCTCGATACCGCGATGAACACCATGACGCAGGGCCTGCTGATGTTCGATCAGGACGAGCGGCTCATCGTCTGCAACCGGCGTTACATCGAGATGTACCGGCTGTCGGCCGACGTCGTGAAGCCGGGCGCTTATTTCCGCGACGTGATCCAGCATCGCTACGACACCGGCTCGTTCCACGGCGACGTCGATTCCTATTGCGACGGCATTTTGAATCACGTCGAGCGCACCCAGAGCGCCATCGTGGAAACCGCCGACGGCCGCCTGATCGAGATCAAGAATCAGCCCGGCGCCGCCGGCGGCTGGCTCGCGACCCATGACGACGTCACCGAGCGCATCCGCGCCGACGAGCGCATCGCGCATATGGCGCATTACGACGCGCTGACCGACCTGCCGAACCGCGTGCTGATGCGCGGGCATCTGGAGCGCCGCGTGGCGGAGCTTGCCGCGGGCAAGCCGTTCGCGATCCTCTACATCGACGTCGACGAATTCAAGGGCGTCAACGACTCGCTCGGCCACGAGGTCGGCGACGAGCTGTTGCGTCAGGTCGCGAACCGCCTGCGCGCCTGCGTCAGCGGCAACGACCTCGTCGCACGGCTGGGGGGCGACGAATTCGCCATTATCAAGGCCGGCACCAACGATCAGGCCGAGCTGACCGCGCTGGCGGAGCAGATCCTGAAGTCGCTGCGCACGCCCGTGGACTGCAAAGGCCAGGAGATTCCGACCGACGCCAGCATCGGGATCGCGATCGCGCCCGACCACGGCGACAATCTCGACGACCTGCTCAAGCGCGCCGACCTCGCGATGTATGCGGCGAAAACCGAAGGCCGCCGCACGTTCCGCTTCTTCGTGCCGGAATACGATGCCAAGGCGAGGCAGCGGCGGCAGCTCGAGCTCGACTTGAGGCAGGCGCTCGCGCGCGGCGAGTTCGAGGTGCACTACCAGCCGCTGGTCGATCTCGCCGCCGATGTGGTGACGGGCTGCGAAGCGCTGCTGCGCTGGCGCCATCCGGAGCGCGGCATGGTCTCTCCGGCGGAGTTCATTCCAGTCGCCGAGGACACCGGCTTGATCGGCGAGATCGGCGAATGGGTGCTGAAGCAGGCCTGCACCGAAGCCGCCGCCTGGCCCGGCCAGATCCACGTCGCGGTCAACGTCTCGCCGGTGCAGTTCCGATCCAAGACGCTCGCACTGAAGGTCGCAGCCGCGATCGGGGAGTCGGGCCTCGCGCCGGGACGGCTCGAGCTCGAGATCACCGAAACCGTTCTCATCCGCGACGACGAGGAGGCGCTGACGATCCTGCAGCAGCTCCGCGAGCTCGGCGTGCGCATTGCCCTCGACGATTTCGGCACCGGCTATTCGTCACTGAGCTACCTGCACCGCTTCCCCTTCGACAAGATCAAGATCGACCGCAGCTTCATCAGCGACATCGGCGAGCCTGAGGATTCCTCCCCGATCGTCCAGGCGGTGGTGCACATGGCCGCGGCCCGGCACATGGCGACGACGGCCGAAGGCGTCGAGACCGAGGCGCAGCGCGAAGTGCTGCGACAGCTCGGGTGCAGCCAGATGCAGGGCTGGCTGTTCAGCCCGGCGGTGCCTGCAGCGAAATTGAAGCAGTTACTGTCGGCGCAGGCTGCGGCGGCTTAGCGCGCGTACTCGTCCCGAAGCCTCGATAAGCTGTGTCCGCATCCTGTGTTAGGAAGCAGACTTCGGCCTGTCCCTTCAGCTCGTCTGGTCTGGGCCCAGAAGCGGACATATAGCGGTGCTGCCGCGGATGGTCATTAATCCGTCGCGGAAAGGGCCGCCCTCGCGGTACTGGCATGCGGCGGGCGTCCAAATCCGTCAGTCCCCCTTGGCGACCGCAACCGGAGGAGTAAACTGCCTACGCGTACCCGGAGGTGTGCTTTGGCTGGCGAGCGCTTGGAGCGACGGCTCTCCGCCATTCTCGCAGCTGATGTCGCCGGCTACAGCCGGCTCATGGGCGTCGACGAGGAGGCCACACACGTCCAGTTGAAGGACCATCTTCGCACGCTCGTCGAGCCCAAAATCGTCGAACACCGCGGACGGGTTGTTAAAAACACCGGCGATGGCATGCTGGCGCAGTTCAGCAGTGTCGTGGATGCGTTGCGTTGTGCTGTCGAAGTTCAGCGCGGTATGGCCGCGCGCAATTCCGAAGTGCCTCAAGATAAGCGGATTGAGTTTCGCGTCGGCATCAACGTGGGCGACGTTATTATTGAAGAAAATGACATCTATGGCGATGGCGTGAACATCGCCGCACGGCTGGAGACGCTCGCGCTCCCGGGCGGCATCTGTGTGTCGGCTCGAGTGCAGGAGGATGCGCGGAGCAAATTGGACCTTGCATTCGAGGATACAGGCGAGCATCGACTAAAGAATATCGCTTGGCCGGTGCGTGTGTACCGCGTTCGGTTGGAAGGCGTGGAAGCCAAGCCACTGCCTACGCTGGCGCTCCCCGACAAGCCATCAATTGCTGTTCTGCCATTCCAAAACCTGAGCGGGGATCCGAGCCAAGAGTATTTTGCAGATGGAATTGCCGAGGAGATCACAACCGCACTGGCGCGGCTGCGCGGCTTCTTCGTCATTGCTCGGGGTTCGGCGTTCACCTACAAGGGCAGGACAGTCGGCGTGACGCAGATTGGTCGCGAGCTTGGCGTGCGCTACGTCCTTGAGGGCAGCGTCCGAAGGGCCGGCGAACGCGTGCGGATCGGGGTCCAGCTCGCCGACGCGGGGACCGGACGCGAAATTTGGGTAGAGCGCTACGAACGAGCACTGCCAGACCTCTTTGCTCTCCAGGACGAGGTCACCGCAAGCATCGTCACTGCGGTTGAGCCGCAGCTCTACGCTGCCGAGAGCGCGCGCCTACAACAGACGCCGCCAAGCCACTTCGATGCTTGGGACTGCGTCATTCGCGCGCTGCCGTTCATGTGGCGATGGACTCGGAGCGACAATGAAACGGCGCTCGATTTTTTATCGGCGGCGCTGCGGCTCGACCCATCCTATGCACGCGCGCTTGGTCTTCACGCATGGCTCAGCCTCTGGAACGCGCAGGCTTTTGGGGGCGGGCTCGCTGCTGTACTGGCACCGGCTACTGAGCGGGCCCGCGCTGCAGTGGCGATCGACCGCAACGACCCTTGGGCACGCCTCGCATTTGGGTTCTCTCATATGCTCCGGCGCGAGCACGAGGAAGCCGTCGAGGAGCTGCGCGCGGCACTCGACTTGAATCCGAACTTCGCGTTGGGCCACGCCTTTCTTGGGCTGGTGCTGGCTTACGGTGCAAAGGGAGCTGAGGCTGTCGGCTCCCTTGAAAGGGCGATGCGCCTCAGCCCACACGATCCGAACTTTGCGGCCTTCGCCAGCATCCGAGCTTTCGCACACTTCATGGCCGGGGACTACGCGGCAGGCCTCGATTGGGGACGCCGCGCGGTGCGCCAGAACCCCGAAGTCACGGGCTCTTGGCGCGGGCTGGCGCTCTCGGCCGCGATGCTGGGGCATCTGGAGGAGGCGCGAGAAGCCGTGGCGAAGGCGCGGGACCTCCAGCCCGAATACTCAGTAGCATGGGTGGAGCGAGCGTCCCCATTAATTTACGCGGCCGACCGAACGCGTTATTGCGACATTCTCCGACCGGTAGGACTGCCGGAAGAATGATCTCCCGAGCTGACGCGTGAGTCGCAGCCCGAAAGCAGCCAAGGTCCGAAATGGGTCAGAATGCGAAGAACTCAACGTGAGCAAATCGAGTCCGCTGTACTCCAGTATCTGGACCTTGACGGGGCGAGCCGATGCTTCGGAGAAGGGCCACATCCGGACATCTAGGATGTTGCCGTTCCCCGAGAGCTGTTATTGTTGAGCGGTCTTGCGTCTAGGGGGGAATGATTGTGTCTCCAGCAGAACTGTCGAGCAGCGAGGCGGAACGACTGCGGGCCTTCGAACGCCAAGGTCATGATGTTTTGGCAAAGAGCTATCACGAATTTTTTGCGGCGGTGACCGCTCTAGCTACCGCCCCTCTTTTCGACGACGTGCGGTTGCACTCCGGCATGCGTCTGCTGGATGTCGCGAGCGGGCCGGGTGTCCTTACAGCCGAAGCCGCAAATCGCGGCGCGCGCTCGGTCGGCGTTGATTTGTCGCCGCGCATGATAGAACTGGCGCAGCGGCTGTACCCCACGATCGAATATCGTGAGGCTGACGTAGAACATCTCCCATTTCCTGATCATACGTTCGACGCAGTCGTCTGCGCTTTCGGTCTTGGACATTTTCCCCGGCCAGAACTTGCTGTCGCAGAGTGCGTTCGAACTTTATCGCCCGGCGGACGTATTGCATTTTCGTGGTGGGATGAACCATCGCGCCAACGTATTCAAGGCATCTTCCGTGACGCCATTGCCGAGATTGGCGTATCGGCCCCACTGGACGTGCCACAGGGCCACGATGTGTTTCGCTATTCCAACTCGGGCGAATTCCTCCGGTTGCTAAACGGAGCTGGCCTCACGGAGGTGAAGGTCACAGAACACACTGCAACCTACTTCGTTCCCGATACGGAGACCCTTTGGCGAGGCGGGTTAGGCAGTCTCGTTCTGACCGGCGCTGTCATTAGGCAGCAAGATCAGGCGACTCAAGACCTGATCCGAACCGCGTTCGAACGTTGCGCCAGCGTCTACAGATCAGCCGACGGGCTGAACCTACCTATCGCATTCAAAATTGGCTCGGGCCAGCGACCGGCTTGATGGGCGCACAAGCCAAGTCGGCAATGGGTCATTTCCGCCGCCGCGGAGTCCGGGGACCTGGATCGAGGGCTGACCACGCGGCAATACGCCCGGCTACTATCTGGTTGGCTCGCGGGAATAGGACTAGACCCGCATATGTTCGGTACGCACTCGCTGCGACGAACCAAGGCTACTTTGATCTACAGCCGTACCGGCAACCTGCGGGCCGTTCAGCTTCTGTTGGGGCACACCAAGATCGAGAGCACCGTGCGCTACCTCGGCATTGAAGTGGACGACGCGCTTGCAATAGCAGAGCAAGTCGACGTCCGAACTAGGCGGGCAGAGCGGACATGCTCTGCCCCTCTCCCACCGGCCGCTTCGGGCCATAAGCGGGCGTCTCCTGCGTCGTGCAAACCCTGTGTGATTATTTTGCACGCTTCCGCACGATTCAACAGCTGTTCCCCAAGGGACGCGCTCACCTCTCCGGCATCCCCGCCTTACGCAGCCCTTCGTACAGTCTTTCGCACTGGGCAAGGTAAGACGGATTCTTCGATGGTCGAAGCAATTGTATTGCGGAGATCGTCCTGGCGGACGGGCTGGTCCGCAGATAGTTGGCAAGTGCGGCGCTCGCCTCATCGACGCGCCCCTGGATGCCGTGAGCGGCCGCGAGACAGAGGTGAGCCAGCGAGTAGTGAGGGCTCAAGCCAGTTGCCTTGTGCAGCATTTCAATCGCTCGGACATCGTCACCGAGTAGAAACTGAACCAAGCCAATGCCGTAGTATCCTCTGAACAAAAACGGGTCGCGCGGACTGAGACGGATGAAGTGAGCGAAATGCTGCAGCGCCTCCTCACCGAGACCCGAGAGAGTCTTCGCAAAACCAAGGCCAGAGTGCGCAAAGTGCAAATTCGGATTGAGCCGGATCGCTGCTTCGAATTCGTCTATGGCTTCCTGGAAACGCCCACTTAGAGAAAGCACGACGCCCACGACATGGTGGCAGTACGCGTCAGACGGATCAAGTTCCAGAGCCCGCACAGCTAAGGCCTTAGCCTCACGAAACTCTTCGTGGGGCGCTTCACTCCACAAGCTCGCGATGTTGCTTGCGAGAACATCCGCCAACTCTGCCAAAGCCGAAACGTCGTCGGGGGCAAGTTGCAACGCCTCTCTGTAATACTGAATAGCCGCGACAAGGCTCGCGCGAGACACGCCATGGTAGAGGCGCGCGCGAGCGCGCATTACCAGGTCGCCTGCATCTGGGTCTGTCGAACGCTCGCTGCGACGGCTCTCGGCTTCGATAAGCTGCACGTCGAGCGCGTGCGCGAGCTCGATGGTGATTGCATCCTGTAGCTCGAACAGCTCCGAGATTTCCCGATCGAACCGATCAGCCCACAGATGAGCACCGGTTTCGGCGTTGATCAGCTGGATACCAACCCGTACGCGCTGACCCGCCCTTCGGACGTTGCCTTCAACCACGTAGCGAACACCGAGTTCGCGCGCGACGCGCTTTACGTCCACCGACTTGCCCTTGAAGGCAAAGGCGGTGCTGTGTGCGATCACGAAGGAGCCGGCTAGCCGCGATAGCTCTGTGGTAAGGTCCTCGGTGATGCCATCTACGAAATAATCTTGCCCTGGATCGCTGCTGAGATTGGCAAACGGCAATACGACCATAGAAAGACGTGGCGCGCTCGGTACGGCGGGCATGCCGCTCTTTGGGGCAAGCGACGCCCGCGTACCAATCCTGACCGCATACGCACGCACTGGCCTAGCAATGTTCTTGAGCCGCTGCTCGCCTACGTCCTCGAAGGGAATCTCGAATTGGCCCCGCACGTACTCCTGAACACGGGCCGAAACGCAGATGCCGCCCGGCTCCGCTATCCCTTCCAGACGGACCGCTACGTTCACTCCATCACCGAAAATGTCACCGCCATCGATGATGACATCCCCAACATTGATACCAATGCGGAACTCGATTCTCCTTTCCTGAGGTAGGCTGGCATTGCGTTGCGCCATGCCGCGCTGAACGTCGATGGCGCAACGGACGGCGTCGACGACGCTGCTGAACTCAGCCAACATTCCGTCGCCGGTGTTCTTGACAACGTGTCCACGGTATTCGCTGATCTTGGGATCGACGAGGACACGCAGATGTTCCTTCAGCTGAAGGTGCGTGCCCTCCTCGTCCATGCTGGTCAGCCTGGAGTAGCCCGCGACATCGGCGGCGAGGATGGCTGTGAGCCGTCGCTCTAGGCGCTCCGTGGCCATGCTTAGCTCCGGATGGATAGAGGACAGTTTAGGCGCCTAGGGTAGCGGGCGCTAGCGGCGGGTCTTGAAGCAGGGCAGACCGTTGCGGAGGCCGGACATCACCCAGTGGCCCTGGTGGGCACCGCCGAACAGCATTCGCGCCACGACGCAGCAAAATGCGCCGGATCAAGGCCCGATGCAGGCCTAGTGGAACATGGCGACGGCCAGCGGGTGAGTCGCAAGGGCCCGCACGCAGAGCTGGCACTCGGACCGCAAATGTCTCCTCTGGGTCACACCCAGCAGTGGGGCACCGTCCGCGATAGGTCCGCTGTGCCCCCGGACAGCGGACGTTAGTCCTTGCAGTGCTGAACAGCCGCGTCGGGCCAAAAGCAGAAGTGAACCCGATTACAGCGAGGTCAACGACCGGCGTGCCATCGAAAACAAGCCTATAGACCAGCAGACCGGGCATCCTCGAAAAGATATCAATGATACTAGCCCCAGAGTGACGGAACCTAGTACTGCAGGCCAACCTGCGTCTGTCCCGACCCACACTGCCGTCGAGAGAGCTCCAATACCAACAAGACCTCGGATAAGGTGCTCGGTGAGTGAACTGCTGGCGAACATTCTTACTCCTCAGCGCATCATATATTCACGCACGAGCGCTCGACCGCGATGCAGTCGAGCCTTCACAGTTTCTCGGGTTAGCTCCAGCGATTGCGCTATTTCGCTAATCGTCATTTCGTCCACATCCCGAAAAATGAGCACCTGCCGGTAGTGGCTCGGCAGCGACTGGATCGCGGCAGCTATATCGATGCGAAGTTCTGATTCTGGCCTCTTCGAAAGCTGCAGGTCATTTTCCAAGGAAGAGACGTCATCAGGAAGGCCTAAATGCTGCTTTGCCAATCTTAAGCAGGTTCGATGAACTATCCGAAAGAGCCAGAGGGAAAAGGCTCCGGCACGTTGGAGACGACCAATGCGACTGTACACGATCCATAACGTTTCCTGAACCGCGTCTTCCACATCGCTTGTCGTGCGGCAGGTTCTTCGCGCGTACCGGCGTATGTCGGGCTGCGACATTTTGAGCAGCGTCAGGATGGCGTCAGCGTCCCCGCCTATTGCCGCTTCCATCATGCTCGGCGATGAAAAAGGTGTGCTCATGGTTCGGCGCGCAGCTTTCGACCTGCTACTGCGCACGCCGGGCAGTATCCGAAAACGCCTGTAAGCGCGGTCAGGACCCCGACACCGGCGATCAGGTATCCAACGGGCATACCTTTAAGACCTAGTAGCCCACAAGCAATCATAATTGCCCCAGCCAAGAGCCGGACCCAACTTTCCCATCCAGCCACGTTCTTCTTGTACAGCATAGCAACCTCGCGCCTTTGTAGCGTCGTTCTGACGACCCTAGAGACTTAGAGGCTTGGAAAATGAGAAACGGTTCGCGACTCCGAAAAAATAGTCTAAGGCCGGCTGGGGTCAAAAGCCGGCGGTCGGCGGGCTGCGTGAAAAGGCCTGCTCCGGGTCAGCGGCCGTCGAAGCGTCTCCGGCCCCACGTCCGCTCTGCCTCTCATAGCCGACTTTGCAGATGCCTCAGCCCCAGTTCGGCTAAGGGCCGCCAACACCGGAAGTCACTTTTCTTCGCGAATGACGATCACCGCAACTGATAAGCCCTCTTGCACGCACGCAGGACACTCCGAAAGGGCTTTACTGCTTGCAAAGTCCCGTCGGCGTCCAATCGTGCACAAGGGTGGTGGGCGGCATGGACGTTTGATGGAGAATCAATACCAATGCGCGACGCGTCTCGGTGCCCGTCGCGGTAAGGTGCATTGGCGGTCCGCCTGGTACGATCACATAGTCGCCCCCTGCGCGCCCGATCTGCTTCCCAAGCGGAGTCTCCAAACACGTTTCGCCGCTCAACGTGTACCAGGCCTCCGGTCCCGAATGGATATGGGCAGGAGCGGTCATACCGGGCGTAAAGATAGCCTCCATGTACTGCGCCGAGTACGCCTCCCTCGCATTTATCGGAAGTGGGCCGATTTCGGCAATGCGATCACCGCCGGCAGCTCGCCAGCCCTTTTCTTCGATGCTGAGCAACCAGACTTTGCCGAAGGACTCGATCACTTCTCCACCTGCTCCTTTCGCGCGTTCTGCGTCTGAACGCGTCGGATAAGAATAGAGGTGCCAAAACATCTCGGACTTTCCCAGCTGTCCGAGCGGTTTGTCTATGATGATCCAGCAGCCAAGCTCGCCCGTACGCTCGGCAATAGGTTTGCAGCGGACGCCCTCCGGACTGTGCTGAGCGGCGAGCTGTCCCCCAAGCATCGCCACCAAGAACCAACACGCAACTGCGATGAAGAGCATCAACAAAGCACGATGAACTGTCATAGCCAGCTCCATGCAATGTGCGGTTGGCTACCAAACCATATTTGACAACTCAGAGCCAGGACCGAGTGGCGACGGCCGCGATCAGCAGCAATGTCTCAGTTGGGGTCACAAGCCGACATTGGCTCGACCTCAATGCAGGGTCAGCTTTTGGGTCAAGAGCGGACTCACGTTCCGCCATCTCGTCCGCCACAAAGTGCTAGCGCGACATTGCAGCCCTGTTTATCCCGCGGCTAAACCAGCCACAGAGAGAAAGAGTCACGATGTGGGACCTTTCTTGCTTATTTTTGAAGGCTTGCGGCAAAGAACTTGGCTGCTTCGGCCTTCGCTTCCTGATCAGCTTTGGCGTCGTATCTGAGCGGCAAGTTGAACTTCTTGCCGAGTTCGGTGGCTTCGGGGTTCGTGAACGCGTGCACAGCACCGGGATACTCGATGATCCGATAATCGGCCTTCGCTGCGTCGAAATCTTTCTTGAGCGCATCATACTGCTCACGCTTCGCGAACGGATCGTCCGCGCCGTTCAGAATAAGGATTTTCGCTTTGACGGCTCCCGGCGCCGGTGCGGGGGTGTTGAGACCAAGTGATGCGTGAAAGCCCGCGATGGCGGCGAGATCAGCGCCGGCGCGCGCCATGTTCAGCACCACCGCGCCGCCGAAGCAGTAACCAACGGCGCCGATCCGTTGGGGATTGACTGAGGGCTGCTTGGCGAGTTGCTGCCACGCGGCGTTGAAGCGCTGCTCCATCACCTTCGGGTTCTTCGTCACTGATCCCGAGAGCGCGCCGGCGTCCTTTGGGTTGTCGGCGGTCTTGCCGTCGCCGTACATATCCGCAATGAATGCAGCGTAACCCTGCTGCGCGAATTTTCGCGCCTCGTTATGAATGTGATCGGTGATGCCCCACCATTCATGCACCATCACGATCCCAGGCCGTTTCGCTTGGATCGCGTCATCGTAGACGACGAAGCCTTTCATCGTGGTCTCGCCGTCCGTATACGTGACCGGCTGTTCCTTTACAGCAGCGTTTGCGCTCGCGATTACCGCGACGGCGCAAAGTGCTCCCACTATATTCGTTCGCATGTTGAACTCCTGCAGGTTCGGCACGACACTACATTGGCATGCCAGCGATCCCCACGCCAGGCGGGGCACGTGGTACTTCGGCTCGAAGTCCGCAACGGAGTCATTTGCCAACATTGCGCGAGCGACGGTGCTGGCTGTTCAGCCCGGCAGTGCCGGCCTCAAAGCTGAAGCAATTGCTTTCGGAGCAGGCGGCGGCTGCCTGAGACCGGTTCCTCCGCCGCAGTCAGGGCGGTGCTCCGCTTATCGCTTTGCGAAAATAGGATCAAACGCCGGGCCTTGCGGTTATCGCTCCGCTGAGACGGCCGGAACATCGGCCGGCGGGCGTCAGCCAGAGCGCATCACGCGCATCGCAGACGGCTTTCGTCTGCGGAGTTGTGCGTGTGCGCATAGCGAGCGAGGTGACATGGCGATCACGACCTTTCGGATGATCCCTCTCATTGCGGTTGCAGCCTTGATCGGCGCGACCGCGGAGGCCCGCGACGACGGCCGTTACGCGAATTCTCCCCTCAAGGGCTGGTTCGAGAGCCTGCACAGCAAAGGCGGCGGCCCGTGCTGCGCCGACGCTGACGGGACCGCGCTCGACGACGTCGATTGGGACACGCAAGACGGACATTACCGGGTCCGGCTGCAAGGTGAGTGGATCCAGGTGCCCGACGACACCGTGATCACCGAGCCGAACCGTGTCGGCCGAACCATCGTCTGGCCCTACTACGTGAACGGCCGCGCGCTGATCCGCTGCTTCATGCCGGGCAGCATGACGTAGATCGCCCGCGTCGTCATTGCGAGCGCAGCGAAGCAATCCAGGAGGTGGAGTGCTTCGCTGCGCTCGCAATGACGGAGTTTGGGCGGCGACGCAGATCTTTCAACGCAGGCTTGAAATACCTGCCAAATTTCTTGAGCCTCGGCACACGGTGTTCACATCTGCCGTCTCGCCGCACGCACTTCGGCGAATTCGGCGTCGGGATGGCTGACGATGGTGGCGAACATGATGCCGCTGATGATCAGCGACCAGGCGGTGTCCCAATAGATCCAAAACATCTCCCAGCCTCCGTTTCGATGTCCTCGGCCCGCAGGATCGGGTAACGGCAGAGCGCTGCCGCCGTTCCCCGCGCGACGCTCGGCACGACGACGTGCAGGCGCAGCGCGGCGCTACTTTTCGTTGGTCGGCGGCGCAGCGCGACCGGTTTGACCGCTGTGGCGCTTTGCCACGACACCCTCGTCGCGCGGCATTGGTACGCAATTTGCCTGGGCACCTTGGTTTGTGAACGATTTCATAGGAGCGTCGCCGTTTGCAGTGCACGATCGTTCGCGCGCCTGTCGCACATCACATCTTCGGCGGACGGATTTTGACCTGATGCGCAAGCAACTCGTCACCTGGACCATCCTGACCTCGGTGCTGGTCGCGGTCGCCGTGTGGGCCGTGCTCGGGCCCCCCGAACATACCGCAGGCCCGCATTTGCCCTCGCATAGTCTTGCAGCGGCGGTGCGGTAGCGATCACGCGCCCACCGGTCTGCGACTGCAACCGATACGATTTCAGCATCGATCAATTCCAATTGGAATTTGGTGCGGCCGCGTCGCGCCCGCTATCCTCGCCGCAAAACGATAGCGCCGCATCCGGCACGCTCGATCAGGAGGAGCCCATGTTCAGACCGACATTCAGACCTGCCCGCCGCATCGCATCCGCACCGCCACGCGCTGCAATCGCGATCCTCGTCGCTTTCCTCATCCTCGTTTCCGGAGCCGGCGCCAGCATGGCAGAAACCTTCGCCTATGTCGGCAACGCCGACAGCAATGACATCAGCGTGTTCAAAGTGGCCGAGAATGGCGAGATGACGCCGGTGCAAACGGCCGCCTTCAAAGGCGTCGAAAAGCCCGGGTCCTCGACGCCGCTCGCGATCACGCCCGACCATCGCGTGCTGATCGCCGGCGTGCGCTCGCAGCCTTTCCAGGCGGTGAGCTTCGCGATCGATCCGAAGACCGGCCAACTCAGCCACATCGGTAACGGACCGCTCGCCGACAGCATGGCCAACATCGCAATCGACCGGAGCGGCAAGTTCCTGTTCAGCGCCTCCTATGGAGGCAACAAGGTCGCGCTGAATCCGCTGCTTGCGAACGGCGTCGCCGGCGAGTCCAAGCAGGTGATCCCGACCGGGCCGAACGCGCATGCTTTCCTGCCCTCGCCCGACAACCGGTTCGTGTTCGCGACCAATCTCGGATCCGACCAGGTGCTGAGCTTCGCGTTCGACGCCACGACCGGCGTGCTCGCGCCGAGCGATCCGCCGGCGATCAAGGTGCCGGAAAAATCGGGACCGCGGCACTTCGTGTTTCATCCGAGCGGCAAGTTCGTCTATCTCGTCCACGAGCTGAACGGCGACGTCGCGGCGTTCGCTTACGAGACGAAGAGCGGCGCATGGACCGAGATCCAGCGCACCACCGCACTGCCCGAAGGTTTTACCGGCAAAGCATCTGATAAAAAACCTTGGGCCGCCGACATCCACATCACTCCCGACGGCCGCTTCCTCTACGCCTCCGAGCGCACCACAAATACGCTCGCGGCCTACAGGGTCGACCCGGCCAGCGGCAAGCTGACCACGATCGGCAGCGTGCCGACCGAGAAACAGCCCCGGGGCTTCAACATCGATCCCACGGGCCACTATCTCGCCGCCGTCGGCGAACTGTCCGACAGCATGACGGTCTATGCCATCGACCAGAGCAGCGGCGCGCTGAGCAAGCTGAAGTCCTATCCCACCGGCAAGAAGCCGAACTGGGTGGAGTTTTTGAGCCTGCCGTGAGGAACGGGTGTTACCCTCCAGGGGAGGGTAAGAAGCAGCGAACCTCGTCTTCATTCCGGCGACTAATCCAACGGGCGGCACCGCGCTGCCTGTGTCGCCGCGGCATTGTCGGGGGCCGGCCCATGGCCGGACGTGCGCGCTTCTGCTATCGATGGGGCCTCAAACGCCCAACCGGAATGATCTATGCGTCCATTGCCTGCGCGTTCCTTTTCCAGACAACTCGTTGCCCTTGCCGGACTGTTGGCGCTGTCCACGCAGGCGGCGCCTGCCGCCGATGACGATGCGCCCAAGGGGCCGGCCGTCACGGTGCTGAAGGTGGCCAAGTCGTGCTTCTCCGACATCGTCGAGGCCACCGGCACGATCGTCGCGCGCGAGGAGACCTCGGTGCGGCCCGAACGTCCCGGGTTGAAGGTGACGGAGGTGTTGGCGGAAGCCGGCGACACCATCACGGCCGGCCAGGTGATGGCGCGTCTCGCGCCGCCTGAAGGCGGCACGATTCAGGTCACCGCGCCGGTCGCCGGGGTGATCGCGACATCGACGGCGCAGATCGGCGCGCTCGCCTCGGCCAAAGGCGAGGCGCTGTTCACGATCGTGGCGCGCAGCGAATACGATCTCGTCGCCCTGGTGCCGACCAGCGATGTCAGGAAGCTCGCGGTCAATCAGCCGGCCACGGTGCGCATCGCCGGCGCCGGCGATATCGACGGCAAGGTGCGCCGCATCGGGCCGACCGTCGAGCCGAACATCCAGCAGGGCATGGTGTATATCGGGATCTCGTCACCGCGCCGGCTCCTGCTCAACGCCAGCGGGCGGGCGCTGATCAAGACCGGGCAGAGCTGCAACATCGCGGTGCCGCTGACCGCCGTGCAGTACTCCTCCGCCGGCACCGTGGTGCAGGTGATCCGGCGCAACCGCGTCGAGACCAAGCGCGTCGAGATCGGATTGATGTCGGGCGGCAATATCGAGGTCCGCGATGGCCTCAACGAAGGCGACATCGTCGTCGCCCGCGCCGGCGCGCTCTTGCGCGAAGGCGATCCCGTGCGGCCCGTGATGGCGAGCGCGGAAGCAGCGAAGTAGGAAAAGAAACGGAATAGGCGGCCACATTCGTCATTGCGAGCGCAGCGAAGCAATGACGGCCTAGATGCAGGAGCGATTGTGGGCACGGCGCCTTTGCCCACCCTGCAATCTGCTGAGAGAGAAACTAGCCGCCTGCTTCGTTGAGCTGGATATCTTCGAGCAGCGAGGAGGAGACGGTCGGAACCTGGTCGCCTTCGGACGCGCGGGAGATGGCGACGCGGGTCTTGTTGAAGACTGCTTCGGCGCCGGCCTTCGTGTTGAGATTGTTGAGGAGCTCGCTGACCAGCACGCTGTGCTCGCCCTTGCCGTCGTCGGCGACCTTGCCGGGCGAGGCGGAGGAGAGGATCAGCGCATTGTCGGGCGCGCTGATCGGCGCAAGACCATGCGAGTAGGAGCGGAAGCGGCGCTCATAGGGGTTGCGGCGGGAGGCGTCGACGACGACGAGCTTGGCCTTGGCGCCCTGCTCCTTCATCATCTCGAGCACGCCGTCGATGGAGACACCATTGCGGCGAACGTCGCTCTCCTTCCAGATCACGGCATCGACCGGCAGCATGTAGCTCTCGCGGCCGGCCTGCACGCCATAGCCGCCGAAGAACAGCATGACGACGCTGTCGCGCGTGATCCTGGATTTCAGGCGATTGACCGCGCGGACCATGTCGTCCTTGCTGGCGTCCTCCACCATGTCGACGTCAAAGCCGTTCTTGCGCAGCGCCGACGACAGCGCGCGCGCGTCGTTGATCGACTGCGTCAGCGGCGCATTGGCGTCGGGATAGTGACCATTGCCGATGATGAGGGCCAGGCGCGAGGTCTGGCCGAGCGAGCCCGTGACCTGCTCGGTCGAGACTGCGGCCTTGGCGGCGTCGAGGGAACGCATGTTGAGGGCAGCGTGGGCGCCGATCGCGAGCGACACGGTGCCGATGAGGGCCGCGACAACCGCAATCGTCCGTCGGGAAATGTCGAGCTGCCTTACATTCATCTCGGTTCATTCCTGTCAGTGCCAAAGACCGTCCAAGCGCGCGCACACTGGTTGAGTAGCGCGATGGCGTCTTTAGGTTTGAGGGATTGGCCGGGGATGTGTCCCCGAATTGCGCGCAATTTGCGGCGCCGCACCAAACAAACCCTTAACCGGATATCGCCTCCCCGGCAATAGATTGCCCAAAATTTGATCTAAGCTACTGAAGATATTAGTTAATTCTCAAAGGCGGCTTGGCGGATTTTTTCACCCTGCGGCCCCCTCCCGGGGCTCGGTCATGCGATTGCCTTGCCAAGTTTTTACGTGACCTCCGTCACATTTGTTTTTCCCGCGAATCCGGGTAGCTTTTTCAAAGACTTGCAGGGGGGTGGCGCGCGACTGGGACCGTGCGCGCCGAAAGCCCCGGCAAGGCCCCGCGACCAGGAATTTCATGAGCTTTCATTATTTCGCCGGCGCCGCCTGCCGGGCGCTGACGGCGCCGAAGGACGGCCCCTCGCTTTATGACGTCTGCGATCCCGTGCTGGCGGATCCGGCCAGCGGCGATCCGCATCTGGCAAAATTCTACAAGACCGCGCTCGGCAATCCCGCACTGCGGATCCTGCTCCGCCGTGCCGGGCTGCCCGAGCTATGCGACCAGGCCCGCCTCACCCGGCTCCGCGAAGCGCTGGTCCGCGCCCGCGACGACGCCGAACCCGATTGGGCGGCGGTCGGCCAGCCCGTCGCCGATCTCCTCGACAGCATCGCGCTCGATCACCCCAAGCCGCCGCCGGTGCCGTTCGCCGGCACCATGCCACAGCAATCACAGATCGACGGCGCGATCCGCGACTGCGCGCAGCATCTGTTGCGCTCGTTCCGCCAGAACGGATTCCTGCCGACCTATGCCGCCTTCAACTTGATCGGCGATCCCGACTTCCGCGGGCGCGAACTGATCATGGCAGTGACCGGCCTGAATTCCCGCGGCTACAAGAATTCGTCGCTGCTGTTCAATCTCGCCCGCGTCTTCATCGCGCGCTCGCAGGCGCGCGCGGTCATCAATCCGCCCTGGACCGGGATTGCCGAGCCGATGTGGGAGCCGGTGCAGATCCGCCACCGCTCGGCCTATTACGACGCGTTCTTCATCGAAGCGCTACTGAGCTATGTCGAGACAGGCCTGGCCTCGCCGGAGGACAAGGCGAGCGCGCAACGCGCGATCGCCGACATGGTCGATTTCTGCATCAACATCAGCCGCGAGGAGGTGCGCGGCACCGACGGCGCGCGCTTCGACGTCATCACCGCGCTGGCGCCGGCGCCGCATCCGCGCTTTTCCCGCTTCTTCGCGCAAATCAAGCAGGATCTCGGCTTCGGCATCTACGTGCCGGACTGCGACACCACGGCCTGCTCGATCTCCGCGGCGACGCAAGCGGGCTGTTCGGATCCGATCCTCGACCAGCCGCTTTTGGATTTCTATGCCGGCTACCAGGTGCGCGCGGGCGTCAACGAGCAGCGCGTCACTGTCCCGCTCAACGACAATATCGACTATGAGGGCGGCGTCGCGACCTGGATCGACAATCTCGCGGGCGAGCGGCCCTACGGCAACGATCTCGATCCGACGCTCAATCTCGATATTCTCGAGGTGAGTTTTCGCAACCTTGCGCGCTGGAAAATCCTGGAGACACCAGCGCGGCTTGCCACCGTGCATCGCATCCTCGGATTTCAGAAGCGGCTGGCTGCCAGCGGCGCCTTCGCCAATCCGCGCTCGCACATTTACTATCTGCCCGAGCTCTACAGCGCCTATTTCGGCCGCTGCTATGCGGCCTTCCTGTCGCTGCCGCTGGCGGCGCAGGCCGCGATCGATCCCGGCGGCGATTTCGATTTCATCCGCGCCCGCGTGCTCTCCTACGTCCAGGGCGAGCTGATGGCTGCCGAGATGAACGTGTTCGACGCAGCGCTGGCGCTGATCGCGCTCGGCCATCTCGGCGCCGACCCGCGCGCCTTTGCGCCGGCGCTGAACGTCATCATCGCCCAGATCGGTGAAGGCGGCCGCCGCGGTCCATTCCGCGCCTATGAATGGAACAAGATGAAGACGCCGACGCGGATTCTGGTCGGCGGCCCCGAGGTGACCTCGGCGTTCGTACTGATGGGGCTGGCGGTGGCACGGCGGCGAATGGTGAATGGCGAGTAGCGAATGGGGCGGCCCATGCTCTATTCGCCATTCCCTACTCGCTATTCGCCCCCGGGATGACAGGAAGTTGAAAGCCTATCTGTCAGGCAGGCGCTGGCCGGGCAGTCAAAAGCCGATCACAATCGCGCGGCTTATCGAGATTTTCCTTAATTTGCGGGCCGGCATGTTGCGAAAATTCCTGGTTGCGTTGTCCCTGATCGTCATCCCGTCGCTGGCGCAGGCCGCCGACATCACCGGAACCGCAAAAGTCCGCGCCGGCGATTTTGTCGTGATCGGAAACACGCGGATCCGGCTCGGCGGCATCGATGCGCCCTCGGTCGACCAGCTCTGCCTCAACACCAAGGGCGAACGCTGGACCTGTGGGGTCGCGGCGCGCGACGAGCTCGCCAAATTCACCGACGGCAAGAGCTGGGTCTGCCATGCCAGATCGATCGACCGGCGCGGCCGCACGGTGGCACGCTGCGAGGTCGGCGGCGAGGACATTCAGAAATGGCTGGTGCGCGGCGGCTGGGCGCTGGCCTACCCCCGCATGTCCCATGACTATGATGCCGACGAGGCGGCGGCGCGCGAGGTCAAGGCCGGCATGTGGCAGGGCGCCTTCATCGCGCCCTGGGACTGGCGCGTGCGCAACAAGAAGACCATCATCTTGGGCGCCACCAAGCCGCCCGAGGGCGCGCACGCGATCCTGCTCGCCTCGGCATCCGGCCCCGTGGCCCCCTCGCCCGACTGCACCATCAAGGGCAACGTCAACACCGCCGGCGAATGCATCTATCATACCCCGACCAGCCGCTGGTACACGCAGATCAAGATGAAGATCAGCAAGGGCACCCGCTGGTTCTGCTCGGTCGAGGAGGCGGAAGCCGCCGGCTGCCGCGAGACGCGGAGATAACCCACTTCAGACCTGCGTTTTACGTGCTTTTCCTCACTCCCTTCGGCGCGTAAAAGCGTGGGTAAGCAACCCATCAGCCTGTTCTCAAGCAACAAGGACAAACGACAATGACCGTTCGCGCGGGCCGGGAATTTCTGGCCATCCCCGGGCCCACTTCCATGCCCGACGAGGTGCTGCGGGCGATGCACCGTCCGGCGATCGACATCTACTCCAAGCAGATGACGGACCTGACCGAGAGCCTGATCAGCGACATCTCGAAGCTGTTTGCAACCAAGGGCAAGTCCTACATCTACATCTCCAACGGCCATGGCGCCTGGGAAGCGGCGCTCAGCAACGTGCTGTCGCGCGGCGACAAGGTGCTGGTGCTGGAAAGCGGCCGCTTCGCGGTCGGCTGGGGCAATGCCGCTGCGCTGATGGGCGCCGAGGTCGAGGTGCTCAAGGGCGATTGGCGCCGCGCGGTCCGACCGCACGAGGTCGAGGAGCGCCTGCGGCGCGACAAGGAGCACACGATCAAGGCGGTCGTCGTCGTCCAGGTCGATACGGCTTCCGGCGTGCAAAACGACATCGAGGCGATCGGCAAGGCAATCAAGGCGAGCGGTCACCCGGCGCTGTACATGGTCGACACCGTCGCCTCGCTCGGCTGCATGCCGTTCGAGATGGACAAATGGGGCATCGACGTCGCGATGTCCGGCTCGCAGAAGGGCTTGATGACGCCGCCCGGCCTCGGCTTCGTCGCCGCCAACGACCGCGCGCTGGAGGCGCACAAGAAGGCCAATATGAGCACGCCCTATTGGAGCTGGAGCGAGCGCGAGGGCACCGAGCACTACCGCAAATATGCCGGCACCGCGCCGGTGCATCTGTTGTTCGCGCTGCGCCAGGCGATCGACCTGCTCCACGAGGAAGGGCTCGAGCACGCCTTCCGCAGGCACAGCCTGCTCGGCGAAGCCGCGCGCCGTGCGGTCGCCTCATGGTCGGAAGGCCAGGTGCTCGGCTTCAACGTCACCGAAGCCAGCGAGCGGTCCAACACCGTGACCACGGTGACCATGGGTGGCGGCCATGATCCGGTGCTGCTGCAGCGCTATTGCAAGGACAAATGCGGCGTGGTGCTCGGCACCGGCATCGGCGACCTCTCCGGCCAGGCCTTCCGCATCGCCCATATGGGCCATGTCAATGCCCCGATGCTGCTCGGCACGCTCGGCGTGATCGAGATCGCCCTCAACGCGCTGAAGATCCCGCACGGCAGGGGCGGGCTCGAAGCGGCGGTCGCGTATCTCGGCGCGCAGGTGGAGGCGTAAGAGGAGACGGAGGCGCAAGCGCAACCACAAACTCCGCCGTCGTCCCGGCGAAGGCCGGGACCCATAACCACAGGGAGTGGTTGTGGCGCGAACTGGTAACCCCGAGTCTTCGCCAAACTATGCCCTGTGGTTATGGGTCCCGGATCTACGCTCCGCTACCGGACAGCGCTACGCGCTGTCCGGGACGACATTGGAGTGCTGGGTTCTTTAAATCCCCCTTCTCCGATCTGATATAGGTGCGAGATCCGCCAAGGACTCGCAACGAGGATCGATTTGCCCAAGACCACCAGCAGAACCGCCAGTAAGCCCCAGACCGCACCCACAGCCCCGCGCCGACCGCACTCCTTCACCCGGCATGGCATTACCGTCGCCGACGACTACGCCTGGCTGAAGGACGCGAACTGGCAGGAGGTGCTGCGCGACCCTGCGGTGCTGGATGGCGACATCCGCAAATATCTCGTTGATGAGAACGGCTATACCGAGAGCCTGCTCGGCCACACCGCACCGCTGCAGAAGACACTGGTGCGCGAGATGCGCTCCCGGATCAAAGAGGACGATTCCAGCGTCCCCTCGCCGGACGGCTCCTTCGCCTATTTCCGCAAATTCCGCGAGGGCGGGCAGCATGAATTGTTCGGCCGCATGCCGCGCGACGGCGGCGACAGCCATATCGTGCTCGACGGTGACGCCCTCGCCAAGGACCACAAATACTTCAAGTTCGGCGGCAGCCGGCATTCGCCGGATCACAAGCTGCAGGCCTGGAGCGCCGATACCAAGGGCTCCGAATATTTTTCGATCCGCGTGCGCGACTGGGCGACAGGTAGAGATTTTGACGACGTTGTCGAAGAGACCGACGGCGGCATCGTCTGGAGCAAGGATGCCAACAGCTTCTTCTATGTGAAGCTCGACGACAATCACCGCCCGATGCAGGTGTGGCGGCACCGACTCGGCACCAAGCAGGCCGACGACACCCTCGTCTATGAGGAACAGGATTCCGGCTGGTTCACCCATCTGCATGAGAGCACCAGCGGCCGCTTCTGTGTGATTGCCGGCGGCGATCACGAGACCTCGGAGCAGCGGCTGATCGATCTCGCAAATCCCGAGGCGCCGCCACGCCTGGTCGCGGCGCGCCAAGAAGGGGTGCAATATTCGCTCGCCGACCGCGGCGAAGAGCTCTTCATCCTTACCAACGCGGATGATGCCATCGACTTCAAGATCGTCACCGCGCCGCTGGCCTCGCCCGAGCGGGCGAACTGGCGCGATTTGATTCCCTATCGTCCCGGCATCTACATCATCGACATCGATCTCTATGCCGGTCATCTGGTGCGCCTGGAGCGCGCCAACGCGCTGCCGGCGATCATCATCCGCGACCTCGCGACAAGCGAAGAGCACGCGATCGCCTTCGACGAGGCGGCGTATTCGCTCGACACGACGGGCTCCTACGAATTCGAGACGACGAATTTGCGTTTCTCCTATTCGTCGATGACGACGCCGTCGGAGGTGTATGACTACGACATGGCCAAGCGCACGCGCGTCTTGCGCAAGCGTCAGGAAATCCCGTCCGGCCACAACGCCGCCGACTACGTCACCACCCGCATCATGGCGAAGGCACATGACGGCGCCGAGGTGCCAGTCTCGATCCTGCATCGGCGCGGACTGAAGCTCGACGGTGCGGCGCCGCTCTTGCTCTATGGCTACGGCTCCTACGGCATGGCGATGCCGGCCTCCTTCAGCGCCAACCGCCTGTCGCTTGTCGATCGCGGCTTCGTTTACGCCATCGCTCACATCCGCGGCGGCGCAGACAAGGGCTGGGGCTGGTATCTCGACGGCAAGCGCGGAAAGAAGACCAACTCGTTCGACGATTTCGCTGCGAGCGCACGCGCGCTGATCGATGCGAAATACACCAGCGCCAAGCGCATCGTCGGCCACGGCGGCTCGGCCGGCGGCATGCTGATGGGCGCGGTCGCCAACCGCGCCGGCGAGCTGTTCGCCGGTATCGTCGCGGAAGTACCGTTCGTCGACGTGCTCAACACCATGCTCGACGACTCACTTCCGCTGACGCCGCCGGAATGGCCGGAATGGGGCAACCCGATCGAGAGCGAAAAGGATTTTCGCACCATCCTGTCCTACTCGCCTTACGACAACGTCTCGGCCAAAGACTATCCGGCAATCCTGGCGATGGGCGGGCTGACGGATCCGCGCGTCACCTACTGGGAGCCCGCCAAATGGATCGCCCGGCTGCGCGCCACCATGAGCGGCGGCGGCCCGGTCCTGCTGCGCACCAACATGGGCGCCGGCCACGGCGGCGCCTCCGGCCGTTTCGATCGCCTCGACGAAGTCGCGATCGTCTATGCGTTTGCGCTGTGGGCGGCGGGGATGGCGGATGAGGCGGTGATGTGAGGCTCCGACGTTCCCACGCACTCATCTCGTCGTCCCCGCGAAGGCGGGGACCCATAGCCCCAGGGAGTGGTTGCGGCGCGAGCTGCTAACTCCAGTCTTCGCCAACCCAATCCTGTGGTCGTGGGTCCCGGGCTCGCGCTTTGCGCGCCCCGGGACGACATCGTGATTGAGGCGCCAGCTACCGCGCAATAGCAAAGCTCACACCGCCCCATGCGCTTCCACATAGAGCGCATAGACGGAATGGCAGCTTGCCATATAGAGGCGGTTGTTCTTCGGACCGCCGAAGCAGAGGTTGGCGCAACGCTCGGGCAGCTTGATGAAGGCGAGCGGCTTGCCTTCGGGGTTGAACACCATCACGCCGTCGAGATCTTCGGGCTTGCCCTTGAGCTGAAACACCCTGCGACCGCCGACATCGCTCGGTTCGGCTTGCAGCGCGCCGTTCGAGCCCCAGCCGCACCACAGATTGCCGTCGCGATCGACACGGAAGCCGTCGAGCGAGCCCTGGTCGGCGGCGTCGATCAGCTTGGTCTTGCCGCTGAGGCTACCATCGTCGCCGACGCTGTAGCTCCAGATGCTGCGGTTGGGCGTACCCTTCCATTCGACGATATAGAGCTTCTTCTCGTCCGGCGAGAAGGCGAGACCGTTCGGATTGACGAGATCGGTGAGCACCGCGCTGAGCTTGCCGTCCTTGGCGATGCGGTAGACGTTGGTGGTGGCCTGCTCCGGCTTTTCCTTCTTGCCTTCCCACTCGCCATTGATGCCGAAGGTGGGATCGGTGAACCAGATGCTGTCGTCGGACTTCACAACGATATCGTTCGGCGCATTCAGTCGCTTGCCCTCGAACTTGTCGGCCAGCACCGTGATCTTGCCGTCCTTCTCGGTGCGGGTGATGCGGCGGGTGACGGAGTGCTCGCAGGTGACGAGACGCCCCTGGCGGTCACGCGCATTGCCATTGGCGTAGTTGGCGTTGCTGCGGAACACGCTGGTCTGTCCGGTCTTCTCGTCGAACTTCATGATCCGGTTGTTGGGGATGTCGGAGAACAGGAGATAGCCGCCCTCCGGGAAATAGGCCGGCCCTTCGGCCCAGCGCATGCCGGTCGCGACCTGCTCCAGCGTGCTCGAATACAGCCGATATTTTGCGAAGCTTGGATCGAGGATCTGGACGGCGGGATCCGGATAGCGCTGGTTCGGCGTGAACGGGAAAGACTGCGCGCCGGCGGCGCGGGCAAGCAGTGTGGAAGCCGCTGCCGCCCCAGCACCGGCCAAGAGATCGCGTCGTGTTAGATTCATTTGAGTTCCTCCCTGGTTGGCTTGGACCGGCACTTGGCTGGCCGGCCCGCTTGTCGATGCGGAATGATGCCGGCGCGGACAACCCTAGCGGCCGTTCTTCTTCCGCCACGCCGCGAAATCAGTCATCGTCTGCGGGTCGGTGGCCGGATAGAGGCCGAAGATACCGCGGCCATTGCCGACTTCCTCGGCGACGAAATCCTCGAACGCGGTCATCTCAAACGTCTCGTTGGCGATCTCGTCGGCGAGATGGGCGGGGATGACGATGACGCCGTCGGCATCGCCGAGAATGACGTCGCCGGGAAACACCGGGGCATCGCCGCAGCCGATCGGGACGTTGATCTCGATCGCCTGGTGCAGCGTCAGATTGGTCGGCGCTGAGGGGCGGTGATGGAAGGCGGGGAAACCGAGCTTTGCAATCTCGGCGGAATCGCGAAAACCGCCATCGGTGACGACGCCAGCGACGCCGCGCTTCATCAACCGCGTCACCAGGATTGCGCCGGCGGAGGCCGCGCGCGCGTCCTTGCGGCTGTCCATCACCAGCACCGCGCCGGGCGGGCAATCCTCGACCGCCTTGCGCTGCGGATGGGATCGGTCGCGGAACACGTCGATGGTGTTGAGGTCCTCGCGCGCCGGCATGTAGCGCAGCGTGAAGGCTTCGCCGACCATGGTCGGCTGGTCCGGACTCAAGGGGTGCACATCCTGGATCATCTGGATGCGCAGGCCGCGCTTGAACAGCGCGGTGGCGACGGTGGCGGTCGAGACGGTCTTGAGCTTGTCGCGGGTGGCGTCGCTGAGTTTTGTCATAGTGTACTCTCTCTTCTTCGTCGTTCCGGGGCGCTCCACTTGGCGCGAGCTATGGTGCGAAATTGCGCACCTGAGAATCCATACTCACGATCGTGGTTATGGATTCCGGGCTCGCCGCTTTCGCGGCGCCCCGGAATGACAGAGTGTTTAATAAATCGACGGCTCGCCGATCGGCGCGCCGAATCCGGTTTCCAGGAAGTCGAAGTCGCAGCCGTCGTTGGCCTGCATGATGTGCTTTGAGAACATCCAGCCATAGCCGCGCTCGAAGCGGCGCTCGGGCTGCTTCCAGGCGGCGCGGCGCTTGGCAAGCTCGGCCTCGGGAACATCGAGATTGATGGTGCGGGCAGCAACATCGAGCGTGATGCGGTCGCCGTTCTGCACCAACGCCAGCGGCCCACCGACATAAGATTCGGGCGCGACATGCAAGATGCAGGCGCCGTAGCTGGTGCCGCTCATGCGCGCGTCCGAAATGCGCACCATGTCGCGCACGCCCTGCTTCACCAGCTTCGTCGGGATCGGCAGCATGCCCCATTCCGGCATGCCCGGGCCGCCCTGCGGCCCCGCATTGCGCAGGATGAGGATGTGGTCTTCGGTGACGTCGAGGTTGGGATCGTCGACCGCCTTCTTCATCGACGGATAGTCGTCGAACACCAGCGCCGGTCCCGTGTGCTTGAGGAAGCGCGGCGCGCAGGCGCTCGGCTTGATCACGCAGCCGTCGGGCGCGAGATTGCCCTTGAGCACGGCGAGCGCGCCCTCCTTGTAGATGGGATTGTCGACGCTGCGGATGACATCCTCATTGTGCACCTCGGCGCCGTCGATGTTCTCGCCAAGCGTCTTTCCCGTGACGGTGATGCTGTCGAGATGCAGATGCGGCTTGATCCGGCTCATCAGCGCCGGCAGGCCGCCGGCATAGAAGAAGTCCTCCATCAGATAGGCATTGCCGCTGGGCCGGACATTGGCGATCACGGGCACCTCGCGGCTCGCCTTCTCGAAATCGTCGAGCCCGATGTCCTGGCCGGCACGGCGGGCCTGCGCGATCAAATGGATGATCGCATTGGTCGAGCAGCCCATCGCCATCGCCACCGCGATCGCATTCTCGAACGCCTTGCGGGTCTGGATCGTCTTCGGCGTCAGATCCTCCCACACCATCTCGACGATGCGGCGGCCGCATTCGCTGGCCATGCGGATATGGTTGGCATCGGCTGCGGGAATCGAGGAGGCGCCGGGCAGCGTCATGCCGATCGCCTCCGCAATCGCCGTCATGGTCGAGGCCGTGCCCATGGTCATGCAGGTGCCGTAGCTGCGGGCGATGCCGGCTTCGATATCGACCCAGTCCTTGTCGGAGATTTTTCCGGCCCGCCGCTCGTCCCAGTACTTCCAGCCGTCTGAGCCCGAGCCCAGCGTCTTGCCCTTCCAGTTGCCGCGCAGCATCGGGCCCGCCGGCAGGTAGATCGCCGGAATGTTCATCGAAGTGGCGCCTAACAGCAGCGCCGGCGTGGTCTTGTCGCAGCCGCCCATCAGCACCACGCCGTCGACGGGGTGACTGCGCAACAGCTCCTCCGCGTCCATCGCCAGCAGGTTGCGGTAGAGCATGGTGGTCGGCTTGAGCAGCGATTCCGACAGCGACAGCGCCGGCAGCTCCAGCGGCAGCCCGCCGGCCATCAGGATGCCGCGCTTGACGTCGTCGACGCGCGACTTGAAGTGCATATGGCAGGGCTGCGCGTCGGACCAGGTGTTGAGGATCGCGATGATCGGACGGTCCTTCCACTCCTCCGGTGCGTAGCCCATCTGCATGGCGCGGGAGCGGTGGCCGAAGGAGCGTAAGTCGTCAGGTGCGAACCAGCGTGCGCTGCGGAGTTGGTCGGGCGTTTTCTTATTGGTCATGATTGGGTGCCCCATTTCTGCACGGTATTCCGCTCGATCGCGCGGAAGATCAGGTTCTCGACAAAGAGCCCGATGATAATCACGGTCAACAGTCCTGCGAAGACCGCAGGTATGTCGAGCAGGTTGCGGTTTTCGAAGATGAACCAGCCGAGCCCGCCCTGCCCTGACGAGACGCCGAACACCAGCTCGGCCGCGATCAGGGTGCGCCAGGCGAACGCCCAGCCGATCTTCAGGCCGGTGAGGATCGAGCCGAAGGCGGCCGGGATCAGGATCTTGGCGACATAGGGCAGGCCGCGGAGACCGTAATTGCGTCCGACCATGCGCAGCGTGTTGGACACGCTCTTGAAGCCGGAGTGGGTATTGAGCGCGACCGGCCACAGCACCGAATGGATCAGAACGAAGACAAGGCTGGCATTGCCGAGCCCGAACCAGATCAGGGCCAACGGCAATAGCGCGATCGCGGGCAGCGGGTTGAACATCGCCGTGATGGTTTCGAGGAAATCGGTCCCGATACGGGTGGAGATCGCGAGCACGGTGAAGATCGCCGCAAGCGCGATGCCCGCGGAATAGCCCATGAACAGCACCTTCAGCGAGGTCCAGGCGCGCAGGGGAATGGTGCCGTCCTTGACGCGCTCGAACAAGGTGACAAACGTCTCATGCAGCGTCGGGAACAGCAGCGGATTGTCGAGATAGACGCCATAAGCTTCCCAGGCCGCCGCCAGGAACAGGATGATGACGGTCTTGCGGACGAAACCGTCGTTCCACAACAACTCAACGACGCTCAACTTGCGCTCGACTTCGCCCGCGCTGGCGACAGCAGCCGTCGGCGCGGCTCGCAACAAAATTCTCGCTTCGCCCATGACAGGCTCCCTCAATGCGCCGTCGCGTCGGACGAGAACAGGAGATCATGAATCTCCTTCTCCAGCCGTCCGGCGCCGCCATCGTCATTCGAGACCCGGTCGACATCGACCACCTCGGCCTTGACGCGGCCCGGATGCGGCGACAGCAAGAGAATACGGTTGCCGATCCGAATCGCCTCCGCGATCGAATGGGTGACGAACAGCACGGTGAATTTGGTCTCGCCCCAGAGCTGGAGCAGCTCGTCCTGGCAGGTGCGGCGCGTCAGCGCGTCGAGCGCCGCGAACGGCTCGTCCATCAGGAGAATGTCGGGCTCCATCGCCATGCCGCGCGCGATCGCGACGCGCTGCTTCATGCCGCCGGAGAGCGTGTGCGGATAGGCATCGACCACGCGGGTGAGGCCGACCTTCTCGATATAGGCCCGCGCTCGCTGCTCGGCCTCCTTGCGCGACAGCCGCCGCGCGGTGAGCAGGGGAAACATCACGTTGGCGAGCACGGTCTTCCAGGGCAGGAGCTGGTCGAATTCCTGGAAGATCATCATGCGGTCGGCGCCGGGACCGTGGATCTGCCGATCGTTGATCGTCATCCGGCCTTCACTCGGCACCATATAGCCGCCGGCCGCCTTCAGCAGCGTCGACTTGCCGCAACCGGAGGGCCCGAGCAGCACGAAGCGGTCGGACTTGTCGACGGTGAAGGAGACCTTTTCGGTGGCGGTGACGACAGCGCTCGCGGTCTTGTAGCGCAGCGTCACCCCGCTGACATCGAGCAACGCCATCAGTTGCCCTTCAGGTCGTGCGCGACGGGGAGGTAGTAGTCCGTCCATGCCTTGGGCTGCGTCTTCAGCGTGCCGGTCCGATACAAATGCGCGGCGAACTTCATCGTGCCCTGCGGCTCGAGGTTCCACTCCATCATGCCGGGCTGCTTCAGGAGGTCGAGCAGCTCCTCGACCGAGGTCTTGTCGCCGGTGATCTCCTTGTAGATCTCGACGGCCTGCTTCGTGTCGCTGCGGATCAGGTCCTGCGCTTCCTTGGTCGCATCACGCACCGCCTGGATGATCTTGGGATTGGCGTCGGCGAATTTCGTCGAGGTGAAAAACTGCGCCTGGCTGAGCGGGCCGCCCATCACGTCCGGCGAGTTCAGCACGACATGCGCTCCCGGCACATTCTTCAGCTCGAGGAAGGTGAACGGCGGAATCGAGAAGTGGTTGCGCACCTCGTGCTTGGGATTGGACAGCGCCGCATAGGCATCGGGATGACCGAGCTGCACGGTGTTGGCATCGAGCTTCGACCACTGGTCGGCGCCGAACATTTCTGCGGCGGCGATCTGCAGCACGATGGCCTGCGTGGAGACCTTGACGGTCGGCACCGCGATCTTGTCAGCGGGGCCAAAATCCTTGATCGACTTGATATTGGGATCGCGGCTGATCAGTGTCATCGGCTGCGCCGAGGTCGCGACGATACCCTTGACGCCGCCGCGCGTGCGATCCCACAGCAAGAGCAGATTGCCGGTGCCGGTGTTGAGGATGTCGACGCCGCCCGCGAGCAGCGCATCGGTCTGGGCGCCGCCGCCAGAGAAGGTGACCCATTTGGTGGTGACACCGGGCACACCGAGGCTGGCTGCGTGCTCCTCGATGAGCTTCTGCTTCTCCATGATGTGGCTCGGCATGTAGAAGATGCCGGGCTGTCGCGACAGCGAGATCTCGGATTTCTGCTGCGCCTCTGCCGTGGTCGCCGACAGTACAGTCGCGGCGATCAGGGCGACGGCGGCAAGGCCGGACTTCAATTGCGTCATCATTGTTGATCGTTTCCTCCGGAGAGCGGTGAGGTACGTTGACCCCGCTGATGCACTAATGTATTAGTGCATCAAAGGCAAGCGCGCCGGAACAGCAGTCATGGAAGTGTCCCCTACCGCGCCCCGCGCGGCTTCCCGCCCCGGTCCCCGGCTCGACCGCGCCCGCCAGGCCGCGCCGCAGGTGTTCGAGCGGCTGCGCAATGCGATCCTCGCCCTTGAGCTGCCGCCGGGCTCACCCCTCTCGCGTGCTGAGCTGGCCGCACAGTTCGGCGTCAGCTCGACGCCGGTTCGCGATGCCTTGATGCGCCTCGAGGAGGAAGGGCTGGTCGACGTGTTCCCGCAACACGCGACCGTCGTCAGCCGCGTCGATGTCGGCCGCGCCCAGCAGGCACATTTCCTGCGTCAGGCCCTCGAGCTCGAGATCGTGCGGCTGCTCGCGGCAAGTCGCGACTCATCCCTCATCATCCGCCTCGATCACGCGATCGCGCTCCAGCAGCAATTCGCCAAGGCTGGCGACTTCGAAAGCTTCATGGCCGCCGACAACGATTTCCACGCCCAGCTCTATGCCGCCGCCGGCAAGCAGGAGCTCTGGACCCTGGTGCGCAGCCGCAGCGGACATATCGATCGGCTGCGTCGGCTGCATCTGCCCTCGCCCGGCAAGGCCCAGAACATCCTGCGCCATCACAAGCTGATCACACGGGCCATCGAGGCCGGCGATGCAGACGCCGCACAGCAGCATCTGCGCACCCATCTGTCGGGAACGCTGAGCGAGTTGGACAAGATCCGCGCCCGCCATCCCGAATATCTCAGCGATTAGGGCGCCGGCCGGCAGCGGGCTGCCCGTATGCACGCAGGCAGGTATACACCAAGGCTGCGACGCAATATCGGGCCGCGCGGGGCGGAAGGCCGCCGAAGCGCTTGCGGGCCGGGCAGAATCCGCGCAACAATTTCGCACTTGATGCGTCGACTCCAACCATCGAGTTGGACCTCCTATCGGGCTCGGAGGACTGGAATTTGGCCAACCTCCTGATCGTGGATGACGATCCGGCCGTGCAGATCGCGACCCGGCTCATCTTGGAAAGGACAGGCTGCCTGACGGCGGTCCGGCTGGAGGCTTCCGATGTCAGCACCGGCTGCCGATGACAAAGATCTTCGTTCTGTTCCAGGTCAGAACGGGCGCGGCCATTCGGCAAGCGGTGCGAATGACCCCATGACGCTCGCAACGCGGCTCGCCATCGCGATGATCCTGCTGGTGGCAGTGACCGTGGCCGCAGTCGGCTGGCTCGGCTATCACAACCTTACGCAAGCCGTCATTCCACGGGTTCTGGAGCGCGTCGAGGTCCAGTCGCGCCTGTTGGCGACCAATCTTGAATCCTACGTTGCGGGAGCTCGCGGCGATCTCCTCGGCTATCGCTCCGCCGCAGCCATCAACGGCCTGATCCGCGCTCACATCGGCGGAGGCATTGACCCGCTTGACGGCGTTTCGGAGCAAACCTGGCGCGAGCGCATCGCGGCGCGGCTCGCGGCCGAGATCGAGGCCAAACCCAGCTATGGGCAGTTTCGAATCATCGGTCTCGACGACGATCAGCGCGAGCTGGTCCGCGTCGATCACTCCGGCCCGAACGGGGCGGCACGAATCGTCCCCAGCAACGAACTGCAGCGCAAGAGCGAGCGAACCTACTTTCAGGAAACGATTCGACTGGCGCCGGGCGAAATCTATGTTTCGCCGATCGATCTCGCCACCCGCCAGGGGGGCACCACGACCTCTCACATTCCGAATCTGCGGGTCGCGACGCCATTATTCACGGCGGACGGCAAGCCGTTCGGTATCATCATCGCCAATATCGACATGCGTCCGGCACTCGACCGAGTCCGCGCGACTGCGGGCTCGGGGGAAGAGATTTACGTCGTGAATCTGCGCGGCGACTATCTCGTCCATCCCGATCGCGCACGAGAATTCGGCTCATTGCGCGGCCACCCCACCGACTGGCGCAATGACTTTCCATATTTTGCAACCCTGGCCGGCACGCTGGAAGGATCCACCCAGCTCATGACCGACGGGTCAGGCCGGCCGAGCGGCGCCGCGATCGCGCCGACGCTGCTTGCGGGCAAGGAATGGATCGCAATCATCCAGACAGTTCCTCCGTCCGTGTTCGATCGCGTGCCGGCGGCCATTCAAAAAACGTCCTCACTGGTCGGCGTGCTTGCCGTCCTCGCCGCGGCCTTGCTCGCCGTGTTCCTGGCGCGTTCATTGACTCGCCCGATCGGGCGCCTGACCGCGGCGGTGGAGGCGATCGGCAGCGGACGGCCGGCGGACATTCCCGTCGACGCCAGCGGCGAGACGGGCGTGCTGGCACGGGCCTTTGCCCAGATGGTGGAAGAGACGCGGGCGAAAACAGCCGCTCTCGAACGCGAGGTTCAAGAGCATCGCCGCACCGAGGCCGCGCGGAGCCATCATGCAGCGCGCGAGCGCTTGTTCAGCGCCGCTGTCGAATCATCCGACGATGCGATCGTGATGCAATCGCTTGATGCCATCATCACCGGCTGGAATCCTGCCGCCGAGCACCTCTATGGCTACTCGGCGGACGAGGCGATCGGCAAATCCACCTCGATCATCGTGCCGCCCGAGCGCCGCGAGCAGGGCAAGGACATTTTACGGCGGATCGCGCGAGGCGAGCCGATCGAACGCTTCGAGACGGTGCGCCTGCGCAAGGACGGCACGCCGGTCGAGATCTCGCTCGGCCTTTCGCCGATCAGGGGGCCCGATGGCGAGATCATCGGAGCCTCCGGCTCCGCGCGCAGCCTCACCGAGGCACGGCGGACCGAGCGGGCGCTCCAGCAGCAGCTCGAGGAACGGCGGCAGATCTTCGATGCCTCGCAGGACCTGATCATGATCATGAATTCGCAAGGTGAGGTGGCGCAGATCAGCCCGAGCAGCGAGGCCATCCTTGGCTATCGGCCCGAGGAGATGATCGGTCGCACCGGCGTCGACTTCATTCATCCCGACCATCTGGAGCAAGCCCGCGAGGAGATGCGCGCACTCCGGCGCGGCGAACACCCCAGACTCGGCGACACCCGCTGCCTCCACAAGGACGGGCACGAGGTCTGGCTATCGTGGCTCGGCAACTGGTCCGAACAGGCGAGGCGCTTCTTCTTCGTCGGGCGCGACATGACCGAGGCGCGGCTCGCGCAGGAATCCCTGCGCGAAAGTGAACGCCTCGCCCGCAACATCGTCGAGACCGCGCTCGACGCCTTCGTCCAGACCGACGAGGCCAGCAACATCCTGAACTGGAACTCGCAGGCCGAGCAGCTCTTCGGCTGGCGCCGCGACGAGGTGATCGGCAAGAGCACGATCGACCTGATCGTCGCCGAGGGCGATCGCGACAGGATCCGGGCCGGGCTGAAGCGCTTCCTGGAATCCGGCGACGGCAAGACGCTCAACCGCCGCCGGGAGCTCGTGTGCCGGCGCCGCGACGGCAGGGAGTTCAAGGCCGAGCTGAGCGTCACGGCGCTGAAGCGCCGCGAGGGTCTGCTCTTTAACATCTTCTACCGCGACCTCACCGACAAGATCGCGGCCGAGGAGCGCATCCGCCATGCGGAGAAGATGGAGGCGGTCGGCCAGCTCACCGGCGGCGTGGCGCACGACTTCAACAACATCCTCACCGTCATCACCGGAACGATCGAGATCCTGGCGGGGGCGGTGGAGAAGGAGCCGCAGCTCGCGGCCATCACCAGGATGATCGACGAGGCCGCCGCCCGCGGCGCCGAGCTGACCCAGCATCTGCTCGCCTTCGCGCGCAAACAACCGTTGCAGCCGCGCGAGATCGACGTCAATGCGCTGGTCATCGACACCACGAAGCTGTTGCGGCCGACGCTGGGCGAGCAGATCCAGATCGAGTCCGTGTTCGAGGACGAGAGCTGCGTGGCCATCGTCGATCCCAACCAGCTCACCACCGCGCTGCTCAACCTCGCGCTCAACGCCCGCGACGCCATGCCAAGCGGCGGCAAGCTGATCCTCGAGACGGGCGGCGCCTATCTCGATGAGGTCTATGCCAGCGTCAACGACGTCCGGCCCGGCCACTACGTGCTGATAGCGGTCAGCGATACCGGCACCGGCATCCCCGCCAACATGCTGGCGAGGGTCTTCGATCCCTTCTTCACCTCGAAGGGACTCGGCAAGGGCACCGGCCTCGGGCTCTCCATGGTCTACGGCTTCGTCAAGCAGTCCGCGGGCCACATCAAGATTTACAGCGAGGAGGGCCACGGCACCACGATCAAGATGTACTTGCCGCCCGGCAAGACCGCCACGGCGGTCGGCGAAGGTGTGACGCCGGCGACCATCGAGGGCGGGCGCGAGACCATCCTCGTGGTCGAGGACGACCGGCTGGTGCGCGACTACGTGCTGACGCAGCTCCATTCGCTCGGCTACGTCACCCTGCAGGCGGCCAACGCTGCGGAGGCGCTCGCGATCGTCGCGGCCGGCAAGCCGTTCGACCTGCTCTTCACCGACGTGATCATGCCGGGCAGGATGAACGGGCGGCAGCTCGCCGACGAATTGCAGAAGACGCGGCCCGGCCTCAAGGTGGTCTACACGTCGGGCTATACCGAGAACGCGATCATCCATCACGGGCGGCTGGATTCAGGCGTGCTGCTGCTGGCAAAGCCCTATCGCAAATCGGATCTCGCACGAATCCTGCGCAAGGCGCTGGAGGGATAATTCTAATTTGTGCCTCCGACAGTCCAATGCGTCATTCGGGGTCCGAGCGGAGCGAGGAAGCGCGGAATCCATCGGCCGCAGAGTACGTGGATGAATGGATTCCGGGTTCGCGACTTCGTCGCGCCCCGGAATGACGAACATGGATACTGCGGTGACGTCGATTGAACCTACGATGCGCGCTGGGCCGCGGTCATCACGATACGGATCAGATCGGCGGCATTGCGGGCACCGAGCTTCTTCATGATGTTGGCGCGGTGGTCCTCGATGGTCCGCGGGCTGATCCCGAGCGTACGGCCCGCTTCCTTGTTGGAGGCACCGGAGGCGAATTGCTCGAGCACTTCGCGTTCACGGCGGGTCAGCGGCTCGCGTCCGGGGAAATGCAACGAGCCGAATTTCGGCGACGCGTTCTGCGCCTGCCGCCGTGCATAGGCGCCGATCGCCTCTTCCAGCCGGCTCACGATCTCGCTGCCGCGAAACGGCTTCTCGATGAAATCGAGCGCGCCGTTCTTGATCGCGCTCACGGCCATCGCGATGTCGCCCTGACCGGAGATCATGAAGATCGGCGCCGGATAATCCTCGCCATGCAGCTCCCTGAGGATATCGAGGCCGGACTTTCCGGGAATGTGCACGTCGAGCAGGATCGCAGCCGGTGTTCGGCTTCGCGCGACGGAAAGCAATGCTGCGCCATCTGCAAAACAGATCACCTCATAGCCCGCCGCCTTCAGCACCATCGAAAGGGTGTCGCGAACGGCAGGGTCGTCGTCGACCACGAAGATCTCGCCACGAGAGGTTTGTTCGGCCATGTGCCACGTCCATTTGGCATTAAAGGACTCGCGTCCGCGCCACCGTTTTATGGCGTCCGGCGCGGATTCGCCGCTCACCCGTATTTGTACGGGACATGGACTTAACGCACAAGTAGCGGCAAGGGGCCTATTTGCAGAGGATGGAGAATATCCATGCTAAATTCTGCTAGCACGCCTCTCGTCACGATGCTCGCATCCGACAGCTATCAGTTGATCGCTGCGGACCTTCGCTCTCTGATCGCGCGGATCGAGATCAGCATGCGCCTGATCGACGCAGCGATGTCTCACGACGACAATCGCGACGCGGCGGGTTCCACTGACGTTTTCGTGCTGGACGACATCACTCCGCGCTATGCCACGGCGAGCGCGGCCCTCAATGCTTGCCGGGCGGAGCTCAGCGAAGCGCTGCAATGCCTGTCGGAATCCGGCGGCCCGGCGGAGATCGCGGTCAGCGCGACGGACCTGCCGCATCTGACCGCAGAGTAAGTTCCGCGTATCAGGCGCGGTGGCGCGACACGATCGCGTCAGTGGCCACGCCGCCCCAGGTGTGGATCGCCGGCAGCCCCATCGCGGTCTTGCCGAGATTGGCGAGGCTGATGCGCAGCGCGGCCAGATCCAGCGGCTTCGGCAGGCTCTGCAGCTCGATTCCGACGGAGCGGGCAAAGCTGCGGGCGGCGCTGCGACGCTTGCCGTCCATTCCGCTGACGACGATCACCGAGCCTGAGAACTTCGCCTCCGCCATCTCGCGCAGCACATCGATGCCGTCGCCATCCTCCAGCACGAGATCGAGCGTCACGCAGTCGAAGCGCGCGGACCGGAGTTTCTGGATCGCTTCCGCGACCGACGGCGCCACCGTGACCTCATGGCCGGCCTGCTTAGCGGCGACCGTGATCAGGCTGCGCTGCGTGGCATCGTCGTCGACGACCAGGAGCTGAAGCGCGCGCCGCTCGGCGACATCGGGCAGATTCGACGGGATGGGGGAGAGAGAGCTTCTTGGCATTTCCGTACCCTGCGATTGAGACCGGCAACTGATACACGGCTCGCGCTTAGGCCGCGTAAAGCCGCTGCAGAGAATTCACTCGGATGTTTTAGCAAATGTGAAGCAACGATCCGGAAGGAGACACGAGACGCGCGCGGGATCAAGCCGCGGCATCGTGGCCGCCGCCCGCGCCGCGCTTCTTCCTGTTCTTGCCGCGCAGGAACTGGATGTCCATTTCGGCGCCGTTAACACGCACCAGCTCGCAGCGACGATAGGCGAGCCCCGTGGACGACAGCAGCAGGAAGAACTCCTTCAGGTTCAACCCCTGGATCGAGCCTTCCACCGTGAGGATGGCGTCGGTGTCGGAAATCGCGTTGAGCTTGCAGTCGCGGCGCCAAGTGCCGTCGATGGCCATGATGCAGACATCATAGCCGCGACTGAACGTGACGCGCTCCGCACCTTTTCCATCCTCGGCCATGCTTACAATCCTGCTATCGCCGCCATGCGCGGTGCTGCGCCGGCGAGCGCCGGCCTGCCGGCCGCCACACGGCCGTCATTGGGCTTGTAGAGACCGCGGCGCTCCGCAATGGGCCTGAAGGCATCGGTCAGTCCGACCACGGTTTCCGCGGCCCCCAGCACCAGGAAGCCGTCGGCTTCGATCTGGCGGGCGAGGCGGTTGAAGATGTTGATCTTGGTGTCCTGATCGAAATAGATCAGCACGTTGCGGCAGAAGATGACGTCGAACGTGCCGAGCTGCGCGAAATCGTGCAGCAGGTTGAGCTGCCGGTGCTGGATCATCGCACGCAGCTCGGGATTGATCTGCCAGGTCTCGCCGATCTGCTTGAAATGTTTGACCAGCATCTGGATCGGCAGGCCGCGCTGCACTTCGAACTGGCTGTAGATGCCGGCCTTGGCCTTCTCCAGCACCTCCTGCGACAGGTCGGTCGCAATGATCTCGACGCGCCAGCCGGTGAGCACGGCGCCCATCTCCTTCAGGCACATTGCCAGCGAATAGGGCTCCTGCCCGGTCGAGCCGGCGGCGCACCAGATGCGCAGGCTGCGGCGGCCGGCGCGCGCCTTGAGGACTTCCGGCATGATGGTGTCGCGGAAATGGTCGAACGGCACCTTGTCGCGGAAGAAGAAGGTCTCGTTGGTGGTCATGGCTTCGACCACGCTGGTCGCGAGCGCCCTCGATCCCAGGCCCTGCAGCTTCTGCACGAGCTCGGTGATGCCCGAGAGCCCGGCCTTGCGGGCGAGCGGCAGCAGGCGGCTTTCGATCAGATATTGCTTGTCTGCGGACAGGTCGAGACCGGAATGATCCCTCAGGAACTTACGCAGATACTCATACTCGGTCGGGGTCACGGATAGCCTCTCGCAAGCTTTACTGGGAACACTCGGTCCGGAGATATTCAGGCAAAGGCTTGTCCGACCGGGATCAAGCCGACTTCGGCGAACTTGTCGGCGATGATGTCTTTGTCGAACGGCTTCATGATGTACTCATTGGCGCCGCCGCTGAGCGCCTGGGCGATGTGGGCCACGTTGTTCTCGGTGGTGCAGAACACCACCTTGGGCTGGTCGCCGCCGGGCAGGCGGCGCATGTGGCCCATGAACTCGAAGCCATCCATCACCGGCATGTTCCAGTCGAGCAGCACCGCATCGGGCAGCTTCTGCTTGCAGATCTCGAGCGCCTTCGCGCCGTCCTCGGCCTCGGTGACTTCGAATTGCAGACCTTCCAGGATCCGGCGCGCGATCTTGCGCACGACGCTGGAATCATCGACGACCAAACATGTCTTCATTTTGGTTCTCCGTCTTCGATGTGTGTTGGGGGTTCACGCAGCCATCTGCACTTTGGTTTCGAGTTCGAGGACGCGATCGACGTCGAGGACGACCATGAGCTGTCCGTCGAGGCGGTGGACGCCGCCGGCGAGCTTGGCCATGCGGGGGTCGAGGTTGACGGGGTTGTCCTCTTTGCTGTCT